>JAFLRX010000026.1 GCA_022511265.1 Eubacterium sp.
AAGTTTTCGAGAGGGAGTATGAGGGAGACCCTTTTACAAAAGGGTCTCCCTCAATGAGATGCATATAACTTTTACATCATCGGCAGGGCTTACTGCAGCTCTGACGGTGGGTTTATTTTGGCTATATCGTTCATGCTGTCGATAGTCAGCAGATAATCTATTTTCTGGGTCTCGCCGTTTAATTCGGCAACGCCTTTTTGCTCCATCGAGGTGCAATAGCCGGTGCTGTTCAGGGTATATATTACCGAAAACTCGGTCAGCGTGCCGTCAGTGCCGAGCTGCGCGCTCATCATCTCGCTCAGCTCTTCCGAACGGTAGACGGTGGTTATTATCGTGTCGCTGCCCTTTTGCTCGACAGTGCTGCTCTCGATGCTTTCGGGCTTTATAAATATCATGCCGACATCCGCCATTGACAGCTTGCTCACGCGGTTATAGCCGCGGTAATTCTGTTCGCCCTCTTTGATGGTTGCCCATTCGCCGTTTTCGTCGGTATAGCTGTATTCGTACCCGTCGTGATATTCGCGGTATTCGGTCTCTCCGTCGGTGCCGTAATAGCTGTAGGCAAGCCTATCCACGTCATCGTATAAAAAGGTCAGCTCCTGCGTCACCAGTCCGCGCCCCTCGTCGGTCACCGTCAGATGCGCGCCGTACAGCCCCGCGTACAGCTCGCGCGCGTTCATTATGCGGTCATAGCCGTCTATATTTGAATAATCCGCCGAGCAGCCGCAGCAAAATACTGCCGCCGCAGCGGCGATCAACATTATTTTCTTCAACATTCGATTATCCTTTTATCTCATTTTGCTCTTTATAATATAAACAAATTCCGCCAAATCAACAATACAATCTTTTGAAAACTTGTTGAATTTCGGAGGGAAAGAGGGGTATGAGGGGGAAAACCGTCAGGGTTTTCCCCCCATTTGCAATAATTCGCTTTATGTTTGCTGTCTTGACAGCAAACATAAAGCCGCCGTTATGTTCGGCGGCTTTAGCTTTCAGTTCAATATTGGATTATTCGGTAAATCCGCTCTCTACCAGCTTTACTAAGCCGTCAACAGCCAGCTGCTCGTCTGTGCCGTCAGCTATTATACGGATAGGAGTACCGCCTACGATACCGAGAGAAAGAATACCTAACAGGCTCTTTGCATTGACTCTGCGTTCTTCCTTTTCTACCCAGATAGATGATTTGTATTCGTTAGCCTTCTGGATGAAGAAAGTTGCAGGTCTTGCGTGTAAACCAACCTGGTTCTTTACGCTCACTTCTTTGACAAACATGATTAACTACCTCCATCGATTTTACTGTTTCTTTCCTTTTTCGGGCGTTTGTTTGCCCTGCACCTTATAGTATAGTCATTTAATGGGTTTTCGTCAACAGGCTTTTTCTCTTTTGTCATTTTTTCTGCGATTATTCTTCATATTTGTTGAATACTCATCGCTGTTTTTTAGGTTTTTTGTGGTAAATGCACAAAAATGCTGTTTGATAAATATTGAAGATACACAGTAGTTTTCCACCGTTTATGTATCGGTTCAAGTTTCGGTCAAGAGATACACATCGCCCTGACGGATAATTTCACCCGTAAATGTACTGTAAACTATGTTAAATCTCACTTTGTGGGCGGTAAGGATATCCCCCAGCGTCAGCATCATATCTATTATTTCCTGTGCGTTGGACATTATCCACAGGATTTTTCCGTCGGTGTCGGACGGCAAAACCCCGTCAAGATATTGGGCAATTTTCACAAATGTTTTTTTCTCGGCGGAAGAAAGCTCTTTTCTCTTTGATAACAGCAGCACTGCCTTGCCTATCTCGGCAGGGAACCCCTCAGCGCACACCGCAAACCTTATATATTTTGCGTACGGTGTGCCGTCATTGCGGCGGGAGGTCAGCAGGTCCGGGCGCTTTTCCCGTGTAACCGTGACTGACATCTGTCTTTGCCATTCTTCGACGTTTTTATGGTCGCCTGAGAGCAGCACCTCCGGCACCTTGCGGTCCTTCCATACCTCCGGGCGGGTGTACTGCGGATATTCCAGCAGCCGCTCGTAATGGCTCTCCAGCGAATACGCGTCAGAGTTGGGCAGTACGCCCTCTTGCAGCCGTGCCGCCGCGTCCGCCAGTATCAGGGCGGGCAGCTCGCCGCCCGTCACCACATAATCTCCGACCGATATTTCCTCCGCATCCAGCTCTTCAATAACGCGGCAGTCCACGCCCTCATAATGTCCGCACAGTATGATAAAGCCGTCCAGCGCGGCAAGCTCTTTTACCTTTTGCTGGGTCAGCGGTTTGCCCTGCGGGGACATATATATCACCTTTGTGTCCGTGCCGGTCTCGGCGCGGATATTGGATATACAGTCGTATATCGGCTGCGCCTGCATAACCATGCCGGTGCCGCCGCCGTACGGCTTGTCGTCCACGCGGTTGTGCTTGTTGTTCGCGTAGTCGCGGATATTGTGGCAATGCACCTCAATGTGTCCCGCCTTGCGCGCCCTGCCGATAATGCTCTCGGACAGCACCGCCTCGCACATCTCGGGGAACAGCGTTGCGATATCTATGCGTATCATGATTTTGCGTCCTCAAACAATCCTTCAAGCGGGCGTATAGTGATGACGCCCTCGTCTATGTCACGGCTGATAAGCACCTCAGGTATCGCGGGGAACATCAGCTGCTTGCCCTCCGGCGTCTTTATTGAATACACGTCCGCCGTACCGTTTTGGTAAATATCATCAACAACGCCGTATACTTTACCGCTGTCCGCGTCCTTTACGGTCAGCCCGATAAGGTCCTGCAAGAAGTACACGCCCTCTTCCAGCTTGATATCGTCGCGGTCGATGTACAGCAGCTTGCCGATAAGCGGGGTGACGTCCTCGCGCACGTTGACGTTTTCCAACCTCAGCACAACAAGGTTGCCGTGCGGGCGGGAGGACAGCAGTTTTATCTCCTGCTTGTCCTTGCCTAAAAACACCCTGTCAAGTATATCGAAAAACTCCGCGCCGTCGCAGTAATACTGCGCGCGCAGCTCGCCCTTCAGCCCCTGCGGGGCAACTATTTTTGCCACTTCAAGATATTGTTTTTTCATGCGTTTTCACCGTCTAATATTCCGAATATCTCATCGGGTGCGCTTATTATGTACTTTGCCCCGTTTTCTTCCAGCTCGTCCCGCTTGCGAAAGCCCCACAGCACGCCGCAGGGGACAAACCCCGCGTTTACCGCTGTCTGCATATCGGTCTTGGTATCGCCGAGGTACAAAACCTCTGACGGCTGTACGCCCAGCTTTGCTGCCACGTCCAGCGCGCCGTCCGGCGACGGCTTTGCCTTTATAGTATCGTCAAGTCCTCTCACACAGTCAAAACAGCCCTTGCCGAAGTAGTAATCCACCACGTCCAGCGCGATAAGGTGCGCCTTGTTGGTTATCACACCCAGCGGCAGCCCCAGCCTGCGCAGCCGTACCAGCATATCCTTTATGCCGTCATACGGCGCGGTCTTGTCGCGGCTGTGCGCCCCGTAATGCTCGGAGAACATCTCCAGCGCCCTGCCGTGCAGCTCTTGCCTGTCGGCAGGTAAAATTCTTTCTATCAGCTTTGGTATGCCGTTGCCGACAAAGTATTTGTATTTTTCGGTATCATGCTCCGGCAGACCCAGCCTGCGCAGTACATGATTCGCGCTGTCCGCAAGGTCGTCCAGCGTGTTAAGTAATGTGCCGTCAAGGTCAAAAATAACGGCACGGAATTTAGTCGTCATGTTTACATTTTCCTTTTCATTTTACTGATTTTAGTATACCCCGAAAGCGGGAAAAAGTCAAGGAGAAAAAGCAGCCTGCTTGTATGCAGTATGCTTTAATGGCTTTTGATTTGCGCGCTGTGCGCGCAACCACACTTATTCACTATTCATTATTCACTATTCACTAAAAAAGGCTGCCTTTCGGCAGCCTTTTTTTATTCAACCAAATCCGCGTAAACAAGTCCCAGTCCCACGGTACTCATATAGCAGCGTCCGTATACGTTAAAGTCGCCGTACACGAAATATCCGTTGCCCGGTCCTCCGAACTGGTGCTGCTCATCGTTGACACGCTCCCAGCTTGCGCCCTCGTCCTTAGACCAGTACAGTCCTATCTCATCGTCCGAATCAGGCTTGCCCCATATGAATATGGTGCAGGGGTCGCCCTCGTTCTTGCCGCGTCCGAGACCTACCGCCATGCAGCCTGCCACGGTGTCTATCCTGGTAAAGGTCTTGCCGTGGTCCTCGGACACCTGAAGTCCCATCGCCGAGAAGTATACTTTACCCTCAGTGCCGGGCTCTACAATAGGTCTTGTCAGCTGGAATATCGCAAGATCGCGGTTTTGCTCAAAGGTCTTGCCGCCGTCCGAGCTGACATAGAACGTGCCGGAGCTGGACGCGTAGATATAATCGGGGTTTACGGGGTCGCATACTATTTTCTTCACGCCAAAGCTGCCCTCGCTCTGTGTCCAGGTCTCACCGCGGTCAGAGGTGTAATATACGGCGGTGCCGTTTTCGGGCGCCCAGTATATTACCGAGCCGTCGGCGGATACTGCCACACTGCCGCCATAAGAAATGCTGCTGCCCTCGATGGGTGAGGTCTTTACATTCACCCATGTCGCGCCCGCGTCCTCGGTATACCACAGACCGGGGGTCTTGCTGTCTCCGCCGCATTTTACCCATACGTCCTTTGCCTGTGCCGCCGCCGCGATGCCCTGCATAGAGCCTGCGGTGGTGTTGTGTACCGTGCCGTATTCAGCCGCGTCATCCTGCGCAAAGCCGTCATAGTCGCCTATGGCGGTTATCAGCTTGCCGCCCGGTATGCTTACCATTTCCAGCGGGACGGTCTCCTCAATACCCTTGGAGTTGAAGTAAAACTCGGGGCTGTCGTCCCATATATTATCACAGGCGAATATTCCGTTGCCGGATACCACCATTACTTTATTCGGGTCGTTGGGGTCAATGCACATTGAACTGCACCAGTGCATGGAGGCAGTGTTTATCCACTCGATACCGCCGTCCGACATGGTCATAACGTCATTTAACAGCGTCCAGTTCTCGCCGCCGTCGGTAGTTACATAAAACTGGTCGCCCCATGCGCCGTTTGGTTGCGGTACGTATACGTTTTCGGTGCAGGCAACCATTTTGTTCGGGTCATTGGGGTCAGACACCACGTCGCCGTACGGAGAGGAAATGGGTGATATATCCGTCTGTGCGCCTGTTTCGGGGTCCATAACGACTATACGGCCTTTGCCTCGGTCACTGTTCCACGGACCCTCGCTGCCGGCGTAGGTTATCAGTATCTTGCCGTCCGAGCGCATTTTCATACGTTGTATCATTATTCCCTTGGGCGCGTCCGCGACAGCGGTCCATGTCTCGCCGCCGTCGGTGGATTTATAAAGGTTATCGTCGCCGGTGCGGGATATCGCCGCGAACAGGGTAGTACAGCCGTTGTCGTCGCCGGAGCTCGGGTCGATGATTATGCTGCATATGCCGTTGTTGTTGGGGGTAGAGGTGTTAGTACCCATATCCAATGCGGTAAAGGTCTTGCCGCCGTCGGTGGATTTTATCATACCGCCCGTCCTGCCGCCGATATAGATTATGTCGCTGTTTTTGGGGTCTACCGCTATCCTCTCGCCGTTGCCGCGTCCCATACCGTTGCCGTGAGCCTTTATCATATCGGTCAGCTCAACGACATCAAAGCTGTCGCCGTAATCGTCGGAGATAAGCAGGCAGGTCTTACCGTTGCTGAAATAATCGGTACCCGCCAGCAGGTACAGCTTGTTGGGTTCATCCTCGGCAAAGGCAAGTCCGTCTATGCCCAGCAGTCCGCGGTCGTCCTCGCTTACCCAGTAAGAAAGGCACACCCACCTCCCTTCATCCTTATCATAGCGATATGCGCCGCCGACGTCCGTCCGTGCGTAATACAGCCCCTCTTCGCCGGTGGCGAATACGCCGCTGACAAATCCGCCGCCGCCCATTGCGACCTGACTGAATTTCCAGTTAGATTGCGGGGTAGGTCCGGTCTGAGTATTGCCGCTGCTGTCGCTGCTGTTATCGGTATCTGACACCGCCGAGCTGTCAGCGGAAACACCGCTGCTGTCATCGGCGGCGGTGCTGTCGCAGCCCGCCGCGGTTATCAAAGTCGCCAGCGCCAAAAATGTCGCAGTTATATGTTTTAATTTCATGGTATTTTCCTTTCAAGTGCAATGAATTACAAGAGTATTATGCACCATTTTCGGCGTTTTTTCAAGGGGATTTACGGTTTTTTATTTATATTATACAATAATAAATACTGCGTATTGGATAATATCACCACTTGCTTGACAAACAGACTATACAATAGTAAAATTAAGTTATCGACAGGGGGTGTGCGTGTGCAGCGAACAGTGACCGCCAACGGCATAAAAATAACCTACGAGTTAGAGCGCAAGCGGGTAAAAAACATAAATATGCGGATAAAGCGCGATATGACAGTGACGGTTTCCGCATCGCGTGCCGTGCCTGTAGGGTACATTGACGGGTTTGTCGTCTCCCGCGCGGACTTTATACTGAAAACCCTTGAAAAATTCCAAGCCGCGCCCGTACCGCGGCAAAGACGGTATGAAAGCGGCGAGACATATAACATACTCGGCAGCCGAAAGCGGCTGGCGGTAATACACGGCGACAAAAACCGCGCCGAGATATTCGGCGACGTCATTATCCTGACCGTGATCGAAAACAATATTGAGATAAAGCAAAGGCTGTTTGAGGCTCTGCTAAGGCGGGAATTTACCGACGGTGTGACGCGGATATGCCGTGATATATATCCCGCGTTCGAGCGACGGGGTGTGCCGTTTCCGACAATACGGGTACGGCGGATGAAGTCCCGCTGGGGCAGCTGTATACCGCCTAAACAGTCGGTGACCTTTAACCTCGCGCTGGCGGAGGTGCCGATACGGTGCGTGGAATATGTCGTCGCCCACGAGCTTACCCACTTTCTGCACCCCGACCATTCACGGCGGTTTTATGATAGTCTGGAAAAAATAATGCCCGACTGGAAAAGCAGAAAGACCGAATTGGATAAATATATTTTGTGATAAAGTGACGGAAAAATTTTATATTTTTCCGTCATATTTTTAACCGAACTGCGTGTATATAGGTGAGAGGAAGTGATAATTTGGAGGACAGCCGGATAATCGAACTGTTTAACGATCGCTCTGAGAGCGCGATAAGCAGCCTTGCGAAAAAGTACGGCGCGTTATGCAGGCGCACCGCGGAAAATATATTAAAAAACACTCAGGATGCGGAGGAATGTGTCAACGACGCATATCTCAGTGTGTGGAACACCATACCCCCGCAAAACCCTAACCCGCTGGTAGCGTATCTCTGCCGTATCGTGAAAAACCTTGCGCTTACCAAATACAGAAATAAGACCGCAAAAAAGCGCAACAGCTATTATGATGTGCCGCTGTCCGAGCTGGAGGAATGTATACCCGCCGCCGACAGCACCGAAAGAGAATGCGACGTGCGCGAGCTGACACGGGAGATAAATAATTTTCTGCTGGGACTGGATAAGGAAAACCGTATGATGTTTATGCGCAGATATTGGTATAACGATACCGTAAAATACATAGCAAAAACAATGGGGATAACGCCCAACGCCGCGTCGGCGCGGCTGTTGCGTGTGCGAGAAAATTTACGTGAATATTTGGACAAGAAAGGGGTGCGGATATAATGGACGAAAAGCTGTTTAAGGTGATAGATAATTTAAGCGATATGTATGTCGCGGAGGCGGCTGAGTTTGAGGAATATTACGCCCGCCGCAGAAGGTCGCTGTTTGTGCGGATTTCCGCCATTGCCGCCTGCTGTTGTATCGTTGCGGGTATTACTGTTGCGATAGTGGTAAATAACATAGGGGCAGGAACGGTTATCGGAAACAGCACATCAATAACAGATAGCGTTGAAATCTCAGAAATCTCAGAAAGCACTGACGGCGAGGGAATAGTAATTGACCTGACCGAAGAGAAAGACGATGAAAGTTGGCTGAAAGCACCTGAGGGCTTTGATAGCTTCTCATACGACCGTGAGACATATTATGTTTCAAATTATGAAATGCTGTATTTCAATGGAGGTGGACCTATCGACTATTATTATGACGAACAGCTTACGTTTGACTACAATGAATATCTTGAAGAACATAATGTCGATGACTTTGTATATATAAAAGCTAGGTTAGCCGGCGACAGCCTTAGTTTTGTTAACGGAAAAAGCGCTGATATCCAAGTAACGGATGATCCTTTGTCGTTAGGTGGAGTGCTTTCTCCGGTAGTTATTGAAGCTATAGTTGACGCGCGCGGTAATGATATAACTTTTGAAGTCGGCGATATCATTTATGTATACGAAGGATATTTCAAACAAAACAGCTATTATATCGACTCAATGGAGAGATACATGGAAGAAGAACTTATTCCCTCTATTGAGGCTTATCCTGATGATAAGTTTAATAACCGGATATACGAAAATTATCGTGCAAAATACGAACATTACAAAGAACATCAAAATGACAATTGGATTTACTGCTATAATACTTACCCCATGGAAAAAGGCAAATCATATCTGATTCTTGTCAAAACCATGCCTAGGGAAGATTTGATAGAAGAATGCCCGCCGTTGTATGAGACTGGATTGTTCATTATGAATTTATCTGATGATGAGCCTGATTCATACGGCAAAAATGATGGTGCTTTGCTACGTTACAGTCAGTACAAAAGCTATTGGAAAGAATGTAAAAAACTGTACGGAGAATATTTTGAATAGCAATTTGCATTTATCCGAATTTACTGTAAAAACAACCCCGGCAGTTTTTAACTGCCGGGTAATATTTTTGTTATAACAATTCTTTTATCTTTTTGTCCAGCTTTTCGGGGGTAACGGTCGGCGCAAAGCGGGCAACGACATTGCCCTCGCGGTCTGCCAAGAACTTGGTAAAATTCCATTTTATATTGCTGCCCATTACGCCGCCCTGCTGTTGCTTCAGATAAGTGTACAAAGGTGCCTCTTTATCGCCGTTGACCTCTATTTTGGCAAACTGCTTAAAGCTTACGTTGTACTTCAGTTGGCAAAAGCTGACTATCTCTTCATTGGTGCCGGGCGCCTGATGCCCGAACTGATTGCAGGGAAAGTCCAATATCTCAAACCCCTGCGCCTGATATTTTTCATACAGCTTTTGCAGCCCTTCATACTGCGGGGTAAAGCCGCAGCCGGTGGCGGTGTTGACTATCAGCAGCACCTTGCCCTTATATGTGCTTAAATCAATATCCGCGCCCTGCGCGTCTGTCATTGTAAAATCATAAACGCTCATTGTTTTTCCTTTCCGACAATTAATTAAATTTAATTGTACTAAATTTAATTTATCGCAATCAGTGTATCACGTTTTTAAGAAAATGTCAAATCTGTTTATAAAAATAATTATAAAAAACAGCCGTTTATGTCTGCACGCCATAAACGGCTGTTTTTTACGTTCTTTTCTGAAGATTGGCTACGGTCTGAAGGTATTTTTCATACTTGTCGCATACCACATTGACGTCGCCGAAGGCGATCTGCTTGCCCTTATCCAGCCACAGCACCTTATTGCACATTCTTCTTACCTGCGCTATTGAGTGGGAGACCAGTATGGTGACGCTGCCCTTGTCCATTATCTCTTTCATGGTGTTTTCGCTCTTTACTCTGAACGCGCCGTCGCCGACTGACAGCACCTCGTCAAGTATAAGTATCTCCGGCTCAACAAGGCAGGAGATAGCAAATGCAAGACGGCTCTTCATACCTGAGGACAGATGCTTGTAATGTCTGTCCTTATATTCCGAAAGCTCGGCATAGTCCAGTATTTCTTCCCATTTGGAATTTATAAACTCGCGGGTATAGCCTAAAATGGCGCCCCTCAGATAGATGTTTTCCTTTAACGAGAGATCTCCGTCAAAGCCGGTGCCCAGCTCCAGCAGGGCGGCTATCTTTCCGTTCACCATTACTGTCCCTTGTGAAGGACGCATTACTCCGGATATGACCTTCAGCAGGGTGGATTTTCCCGCGCCGTTGGTGCCGATTATCCCGAGAAAGTCACCCTCGTCCAGCGCAAAGCTGACATTGTCCACGGCTAAAAACTCGGTGGTGGTAAGGGTGCCTTTTGCCTTTCGCACCAGATATTCTTTTAGACCTAAGTCACGGTAGTCGCCGGATTTATATTTAATTGATACGTTTTTTACTTCAATTATTGCCATATCAATTCTCCTGTTATGATCGTAAGAGACGTTATATTATTTAACCATCAGAAGTAATAAACGAACTTCTGCTCGGTCTTTCTGTGTATAAAATATCCAAGTGCAAACACGGCAACTGCCGCGACCAGACAAAACAGATGAGATGACAGATCCGGTATGGTGCCGTCTATTACTACCTGTCTTACATATGTGATATAACGGTACACGGGGTTTATCGCGAAAACTATTTGGACATCCTCCGGAAATCTGTCTACAGTATAGAATATCGCCGACAGGAAGGTTAACAGCTGGGTGAAAATACCGTACAGATACTGGGTGTCACGGAAAAATACAAATAACGATGACAGTATATATCCCATACCGATATTAAAGACAGTCAGACAAACCAAGGGATACAGTATCAGCAGCATATGCGGACCGAACGGCAGTCCGTCAATGGCTACAAATATGAAGTATACTATCATAGTAAGCAGGAAGTTAAAGATGCTTGCGACGTTTGACGAGAGCAAGAATATCGTTTTCGGCACCTTTATCTTTGACATAACTCCCGAGTTTGAGTACATGGAAAACATCCCCGCATTGGTCGCGGTGGAAAAGAAAGAGAACATCAGCGAACCTGTCATAATATATATCGGAAAATGCTCCATATTGTGCTGGAACAAATAAGAGAATACAAACAGGTATACAAGAAAATTCATGAACGGCGACAGCACGCTCCACGCAATGCCCAGCACCGCACGCTTGTACTTTTTCTTAAAGTCGCGCTTGGTCAGCTCTTCAAATAAAAAGCGGTACTGCTTTGCCTTGTCGATTATCGACATGCCGTCCTTGATGACTATCTTAGTCTGGGCGGGTGCGGCTGCAGCAGCCGGAGCCGCTGTGGTTTTATTTTTACAGAACAGCTTGTCGGTCAGCTTGGTTTTTTCCTTTGTTTCCGGTTTTTTGGCGGCTTTTTCGGTACGCGTACCCTCAGGCCTGGGTCTGCGAGGTCTTGTGCCGTCAGGGGCAGGTGCGCCCTCGGGACGCGGTCTGCGTGGTCTCGTACCGTCGGGAGCAGGTGCGCCCTCAGGTCTCGGTCTGCGAGGTCTTTCGCCGTCGGGACGGGGTGAGCCCTCGGGCCTCGGTCTGCGAGGTCTTGTACCGTCGGGTGCAGGTGCTCCCTCGGGCCTCGGTCTGCGGGGCCTTTCGCCGTTGGGGGCAGGTGCTCCCTCGGGCCTCGGCCTGCGGGGTCTTTCGCCGTCGGGGCGCGGTGCTCCCTCGGGCCTCGGTCTGCGAGGCCTTTCGCCGTCGGGGCGCGGTGCATCTTCAGGTCTCGGTCTGCGGGGCCTTTCGCCGTTGGGACGGGGTGCGCCGTCTGTACGCCGAGGCTTGTCGCCGCCCGCAACGGGCTTTTGCTCGGCAGGCTTGCTTTCCTTAGGCTTGGCAGGCTTGTCCTTCTCGTCCAATGATTTTAAGATGGAGGTGGTGCTTATCCCCTGGGGCTGAGGTGCCGGCTTTTTCTCGGCACTTTTGTCGGATGCACTGCTTTGCTTTTTGCCGCCGGCGTATTCGGCGAGTATGTCGTCTATATTAAAATTATCCGGCATCCGTTATCAACTCCTCTTCATCGTATGCTCCTCAAAAACATATTCCTTATAGCTTTCAAACAAGCCGTTTTCCGCGGCCGACTTAAACGGAGCATATGCGTCACGGCCGCTTATGTTATTTATAAATTCATAGCCCGCCTTGGAAATATCCTCGGCAAACTGTCTTATACCCTCATGTATCAATCTGACATAGTCTTTGTTAGGGTTGTCGCTCAGTATCGGGACGGCTTGTCCGTCCTGTAGCTCAAACCTTAACAGCGAGCCTTCCTCGCTGCTGAGCAGCATTTCAAAATAAAGGTTATGCCTCAGCGCGGGGGAATGATATTCGTACAGATCTCGGTTATGCGCTGAGGAAAAGCAGTATGCCCTCATGCTGTCGTCCGCGAACATAACGTCAACCGTATCGGCATACAGGTGATAGGCGTTGTTGGTGCCGCACAGCGCGCCGTATGTTACGGCGGAGGGTTTTATCTGTTTTATCAGCGAGCTTAACGAGATATGTCCGCTGCCCGCCCAGCCGCAGTCTACCGTCAGTATGCGCTCTGCCTTGCCTAGCTTGTCCCTGACGTACTGCGCTGCCGCAGACTTTTCAGCGGTAAAGCAGCCGACGACCTTTTCTCGGTTATCGTATACCCATTCGGCAAGTACGTTGGCGGTGCTGCTGTCTAACCGTGCGTTCATATCCAGCCCTGTATCCGCCGTAATTTCGGCAGAAAGAGAGGATAAACCCGTTTCTTCTGCAATCTTTCCTATTATATCACAAGCAGATACTTTTTGCAAGATATATTTTTCAACAAAATCCTGCGGAAAAGCGTCCGCCGATATGACAGAACCGGCAGTCCGCGACCAGTAGACGTACTCGGTGTCAAAGCTGCCGAAATATCTGTCGTATATCTCTTTTACGATATACCCGTCCCGCGCGAGAAAGAATATTTTGTCGATGTTCTTTTCCTTTGCATATTTGTCGATGAAATTACAATACCCGTACACAAGCAGCCCGCCGTAGACATAGCCCAGCTCGTAATATTTATCGTACACCGCGTCGCGGCTGTGCATCCGCGAGTTTACGATGCCCGCCCATAACGACCCGGTGACCGGGGAAATGTCCCTTGTTCTGTACCGCCCGGCGTCATCGTTGGGGTTGGCGCAGCGTACTGTCTCAAACCCGTGCCTGCGCGCGTTTTCGATGTCTGAGCGGGGGTTGTCTCCGACATGGATATAGCTTTGCGCGGGGTGCTTTTCTTTCAGCATTTTATACGCGCTACCGTCGTATTTTGACGTATCCGTGTCACAGGATACGTACAATTCGCCCCAGCCGGAATAGCCGCATGCGTTAAGCAGCCTTTCCATAAGCGGCGCGGGGAGATACATATCGCTTAGTATCACGGGCTTTACGCCCTTGTTTATAAGGCAGTCCCATACCTGCTTCATATACGGGTTAGCAAAGCACAGTTTAGTCTCCGCCTCCAGCTCCGCGTCGATAAGTCTCTGTTCGTCTATCGCGGTAACAGCGGACAGCCGCCGAGCGATATCGTATATATTTATCTCATAGCTGCCGCTTTCGGCGTGCTTTATCTCCCGCGCCTTTTTCTCTGCCTCTGTCCGCAGTCGGCGGAAATCCGAGCAGCACAGTTTTTCCCCGATGAAGTAAAACACATCGGTCGGCTTTGCGGTGCGGCGGAATATCAGCGTATCAAATATATCAAAGGACACGCAGCCGTATTTTGACAGCCGCTCTGCAAGCTGTTCGGGTGTTTCGTCAGGCTTGTACAGTGCGCTTTCACACGGGACAAGCGACAGCCTTTGCTTTACTTTCTTCACGCTTGTGCTGCGGTCGTGCAGTATATAGTATCTGAAATTAAGGCGCAAAAGATACAGCCATGCCTTAAAATTGCCCTTTCCGCCGAGCATACCGACATAAGCCTCGTATTTGTATTTTATCAGCCTTTTACGGTTTACAAGAATGTTGTAAATTTTCAGCTTTAATCCCATTTCATTTAAGATCATGCTTTCGTAAGAAAGCATCTCCCCTTTTGTAGTTTTTTGCGGTTTTGCTTGCAAAATCGGCGACTTTGTCGCCGAAGCAAAGAACGTAAAGTTTGAAAAACAGAGTTTTTCAAACTTAATTAAACCTTATTAAACGTCTTTTTCAGTCTCATTTGCAGCCTGCCGGGCATCAGTCCGAGTATCAGCGGCTTTACCGCATGGAAAAATCCCTTCGGCAGCAGCCCAAGCTTTTTAAAGCCGTTCATACGCACCTTGTATTCGTCCACCCTCATCTTGAAAGAGACCGAGCGCAGCTTGGTATCATAATAAAAATAATACAGCTGCTCGTTTATGTTTGCCGCCTTGCAGCCATTGGCGTACAGCCGCATAAACAGGTCGTAGTCCTCGTACTTTTTGGTCCTACCCACAGTGCGATAGCGGCAGTTTTCCAATATCTCACGGCGGAACATCACGCTGCCGTGGATAAATGGCGAGTTGAACAGAAAATCCTTTTTATCCACCTCGGCGGGCATCTGCCGTACGCCGTGTATTTCACCGTCGCTGTCGAACAGCGCGCAGTCGCTGCCCACAAAATCTATATCGGGGCGGCTGTCAAGAAATGCCGCCTGCTTTTCAAACCGCTCCGGCACCGACCAGTCGTCGTCGTCCTGCCGTGCGATATATTTTCCCCTCGCCTGCTCAAGACAGAGATTAAGGCTGCGGGCAAGCCCCTTGTTTTTGCCGGAGGATATTATCTTTATCCTTTCGTCGTTCGGCAGAAAATCAAAGCTGACTGTTTCGCTGTTGTCGTCGCAGATTATCAGTTCAAAATCGCCCAGCGTCTGGTTCAGCAGCGACTCTACCGACTTTTTCAGCATATCGGGGTTGCTGTTGTATACTCCCATAATGACTGATATCAGCGGCATACCGACCTCTTTTCCCGCAGCAGCCTGAGCTTTTCCCACAGTCTTACGCTCAGCCGGTAGACGCGTTTGAATTTTATATCCGATAACGCAATAGTGCCGTACAGCCAGTATACGCCCTTGTCGGGGTATATCTGTCCGCCCTTTACGCGGTTTATCATCCTGCGCAGGAACAGCAGGTTTTTAAGGCTTTGCCTGTCGCATTTTTCCGCCAGCGGCTCTAATGTCTTTTCGGTGGCGTCGTCACAGAAAGTATATACCGAAAGTGCCTTTGCCTCTTCCTCGGTGGGGGAATACATCAGCCTGAACAGCAGCCTGCGGCACACCTTGCGCGTGCCGTCAACATCTATATCTGAGACTTTTTCTGCCGCGCTTTCGGCAAAGCGGCGGGCTGTCTCGCATTGTATCTGCGCAAGCTGCACAGAGCTTGTTACGACCGAAGCGAGAACAGGATTTATCATATCGCCGTCCTGCTCATAACCGACGGTCATACCGTGCGGGGCAGAGCAAAAGCACTCGAACAGGTTGTTGCAAAAGCGCGGCACCACCTTATGCGCGTCCTCTCCCGAAAACAGGAAAGAATAATATTTATTCTCCTCCAGCCTTCTGAACAGCCCGAAATAAAAGCCGCGTACATTTTTTGTTTTCCCCTCGGTCAGCCGCTCAAACGCGCCCTGTATCGAGCCCAGCCAGCCTGTGTCCGCCAGCGCGTAGGGGACGTCCTCAAACAGCCCCTCCTGGCGGAAGTATTCCTGTATCAGGTCATATTTATCCTTTGCGTTGTCTTGCAGCATACGCAAAAACAGCTCGCTGTCCTTCAGCCTGCGGCAGAACTCGTCATGCTCGGCATTGGTCATCTGCTTTTCTTCGTCGCCGTCAAAGCTGACGGCGCGGTATATTTCCGCCCTCTGCTCTTTGTCAAAGCCCGCGCGCAGCAGGGTGTTAGAGGCGCACTGCCTTGCGCACCTGCCGAATATCCCGCTCTCCTCCGCCTTTTCGGGGGTGTCGCAGAGATAATACAGCGCGTTTTTAAGCGAATAGCGCGAGCAGTATAAGTATCGGCAGTCTATGTCAAACCCGCCGCGTACGCATATCTCCCGCGCTATTATATTCATAATATATCCGTCCCGCGCAAGAAAATATATGCGCCTGAGACCTTGCCTTTTCGCCTCTTTGAGTATAAAAAGGACATAGCAAAACAGCACGGGCGCGGCGACGTATGCCGCCGTCCGTGTAAAGGTGTCTTTTTGCTCCGCACTGTCAAAGGCGTGCTCTGCCGCCGCCCTCAGCGCAGGGTTCTTGCTCAGTATGTCCTCGTATTTTTTTCTCAATTCTCTCCGTCCGTATCCGTGCTGAACCGTCGGCTCAGCATATTATTTATTTTCAGTGGGCAGCATCTGTTTATATATCGCTGTCATTGCGTCTATCGCGTGCGGCAGGTCGTACTTTTCGGCTGCCCGCTTTCCGTTTTCGCCGAGTACCCTGCACAGCTCTCTGTCACCGCTGAGTCTGCGTATCGCGCCGCAAAAGCCGAGAAAGTCGCTTGGGTCGTACAGCAGCGCGTTCACCCCGTCCACCGCGTATTCCAGCGTGCCGCGGTTTGCGGCGGCTATTAGCGGCAGCCCCGCCGCCATCGCCTCAATAGCGGCAAGCCCCAGACCCTCTCTGCGGCTGGGGAAGATAAATGCGTCCGCCGCCGAGAGCAGCGTCTTTGCGTCATAGCGATAGCCCGCGAAAATTATCCTGTCGTCCGCGCCCAGCTGCTTTGCCAGAGCTTTACATTCCTCCAGCTTGCTGCCGTTGCCGCAGACCAACATATATACGTCAGGTATTGACGCCGCGGCGCGTACCGACAGCATGACGTTTTTGTTGGCGTTTATCTCGGAATTTGACATTATCAAAAACGCTTCTTCGGGTATCTTGAACTTCGCGCGCAGTGCTTTTCTGTCCCCTATGTTTCCGCTGACCTTATCAAGCTGTGCGCCGATACCCGGGATAAGAAACGGCAGACATTTTTTACCGCTGCATATCTTCTGCGCTATTTTATAATCCTCGTCGTTTATCGTTATCAGCGCGTCGGTGTACGGAACCAGAAATTTTTCCGCGAGATAGTACAGCTTGTATATCTTCGGCGCGCCCTTGTAAAAATGAAATCCGTGTGCGGTGTAAAGGACGGTCAGCCCGTCCTTTTTGTGCTTTTTACGCAGCGCAAAACGCGCGATAGCCGCCGCAATCGGCGTGTGGCAGTGGATAAGGTCATAGCTGTTTTCTTTGGCAAGCCGCTTTACCGCACGGTAAGAGCTGATATTTTTCACCGCGAACGGCGACCGATAAAACGGCACAGCGTAGTAGTTGTCACAATAGGGTATCTTTACCTTTTCGCCGGGGTCAAAGTCGTTGCCGGCGCAGACGTCCACCGTATAGCCCTGCTCTTTGAACCACTTCATATAGGGGATATGGAACTGTAAAATATGCTTTTTCGCAACAGACGCTATAAATAAAACACGCTTGTTCAGTTTTATCCCCCTCTTTCTGCGCATACTTATACATTATTAAGTATACTATAATACAATATGAAAGTCAATATAAAAAAGCAAAATAAAGCGGCATATTTCAACTGTTAACAGTTTCCCCAAAGGACATAATAATACGCAAAAAAGGGACGGAAAATCCGTCCCTTTCTGTATGGTTATAAATCAATATTTTGCGTAAGGATTTTCGCCCTCGTACATTACGCCCTTGGGGTGGTTGTACTCGATATCCTCAACGCCGAGATAACGCAATACCTCGAATATCGCCTTGCCGTAATGGCCGAACGCCACCGCGCCGTGATGCGGATAATGCTTCTTTATCAGCACGTTGCGGTAAAATCTGCCCATCTCGGGTATCGCGAAGATGCCTATCGCGCCGAACGAACGGGTAGCCACCGGCAGTACCTCGCCCTCTGCCACATAGCTCTGCAGCTTTACGTCAGCGGTGCTTTGCAGACGGAAGAAGGTTATCTCGCCGGGGATGATGTCGCCCTCCAGCGTGCCTCTCGTGATATCAGGCTCTTTGTCCGGCTCAAGTCCGCGGTGCATTATCAGCTGATACTTCATGGTAGAGCTGGTCAGCTTGCAGGATGCGGTGTTGCCGCAGTGGAAGCCCATAAATACATCCTTGTGGGTGTAGTCGAACTTGCCCTTGATACCGTCGTTGTACATATCTGCGGGTACGGAGTTGTTGATGTCCAGCAGGGTAACAACGTCGCCGGATACGCAGGTGCCTATGTATTCGCTTACCGCACCGTAAATGTCAACCTCGCAGGATACCGGGATACCCCTTGCGGTAAGGCGGGAGTTAACGTAGCAGGGAACACAGCCGAACTGCGTCTGGAACGCGGGCCAGCACTTGTTGGCGAATACCACGTACTCTCTGCTGCCCTTATGCTCTTCCATCCAGTCGAGCAGGGTGATCTCCAGCTGTGCAAGACGGGAAAGTATGCCGGGCATCTTGTTGCCCTCGCCGAGCTCTTTTTCCATATCCGCAACGACCTCGGGAATACGGGGATCGTCCTTATGCTTGTTATATGCCTCGAACAGGTCAAGCTCGGAGTTTTCCTCTATCTCAACGCCGAGATTGTAAAGCTGCTTGATAGGCGCGTTGCAGGCAAGAAAGTCCTGCGGACGAGGACCGAAGGATATTACCTTCAGCTTGCGCAGACCGATTATCGCTCTCGCGATAGGAACAAACTCCGTTATCATATCGGCAACCTCTTCCGCGGTGCCTACGGGATATTCGGGTATGTACGCCTTGATGTTTCTTAAATCCAGGTTATAGCTTGCGTTAAGCACGCCGCAGTATGCGTCGCCTCTGCCGCCCACAAGATTGTCGCCGCTTTCCTCAGCAGCCGCAACAAACATAACGGGGCCGTCAAAGTATTTTGCAAGCAGGGTCTCGGAGGTCTCGGGACCGAAGTTGCCGAGATAAACCACCAGCGCGTTGCAGCCTGCCGTCTTCAGCTCTTCAAGAGCTGCCAGCATATGCTTTTCGTTCTCAATGGTGGTGGGACATTTGTAGATGTCTACGCCTTTTTCCTTGCATGCCTTGGCCACTGCCTCGCATCTGGATTCCGAAAGACTCATGGGAAAGCAGTCGCGGCTTACGGCAGCGATGCCCAGCTTTACCTGAGGTATGTTGTTCATAATAATTCATCCTTTCTGATATTCAGCCGTCATACGAAGCGCCGAAATGCGGCTGAAATTCTGTTAGTATTATTTTAACATATTTTTTCTCGGTTGTCTACTGTTATTTTTGTATTTTGCATAAAAAATTATATTGCGAACAGGGCAGCTGGCGCAGCTTTATTTTTTCCTTTCCCGCGGCGGGCAGGTAAAAGCGCAGATTACAGCGGTCGGTACGCCTTTGAAACGGATTTTGCGATAGTGTTATCTTTCCGCAGCGGTCTTTGCTGAATACCGCTGTGCGCTGCTTAGAGCGTATCTGATACACCGCGGTTATCATACCGCCGTTTTCGGTCACGCCGGAGCTGCCCCTTTCGTGCAGGGCACAGAATGCCTGCCACAAAAACGGCATAGGCAGCAGCACCGCCGCAAAGTTAAACCCGCCGAACAGTCCCATTACAACCCCCGCCGCCGATGCCAGCACCGCCGCACCGAACATGCAGAGCGGCGCAAGGATAAAATACCGCACCGGCTGACGGCGGGTGGTTACGGACAGCCTGTCTTCCGCATCCGCGCCGCATAATGCCAGCGCGGCGCTCTCGGCGCGGATTTTTCCGGTGCAGGGGATAAGCGGGCTGCCCTCTTTTTCCTCGGCAAAGCCGTTGGCGAAGGCATACACCGACACGCCGCCAAACAGAAAGTTTTGCGAGAACACCATCAGCGCGGGGTCGTCGGTAATAACACATCGGCGGCGCACCAATATTCCGCGCCGTATCACCGCGCTGTCGGGTGCCTTTTTCACCGAAAAGTCAGCGTTTTCCACTACCGTTGCCGCCACCGACACCAGCCACCCGAAAAACAGCGCCAGCGCGGCTATCACCGTCAGCGGCGGTATGTCCGAGGCGGTCTCGGGCAGCAACCCCGTGTTTTCGGCAAGGACATCACGTACGCCTTTACCTATGGCAAGCCCCACGGTGGACAGTATCGCCGACACCTTTAACAGTCCGTTGCTGCCTTTCGCGTTGAGCAGAGAGTGCAGCAGGTTTTGCTTTGCCCCGGCGCGCAGCACCGTCCTGCCGCGCCGCGCCACAAGCAAAGCCGCAGTGCGGCTGTCCGCGTAAAAGACTATCGCGGGCTTTTTCTGTGCCTCTGTATATATTGCCGCCTTGCGGCAGCCGAACAGCGCGGTGAAAGGCGTCTGCGACAGCCTTATACAGCTTATCTCGGAAAAGCTCAGCTCTACCGTCTTTTTAAGTACCAGCCCGCTTTTGTATATCACCCTGCCGTCTGACACCGACAGATATGTGCATTGACGTTTTATTATGCTGTATAAAAGCAACAGCGATGCGGCGGCAATATCCGCGCCGAAGCCCGCGAACGCGTTTTCAATATCCATCCCGTACAGCAGCACCGCGCGCATCACAGGCAGCAGCAGTACCCAGAAATATTTTTTCAGCGAAAAGAATATTGTAAGGATATGCGAACGGTAAAATTTCATCAAAAACGCCCCTTTCCGCATTAGTTTATCCCGAAAAAGCCATATATATCAGCGTAAAATATTTATCCCTCTTGATTTTTCTCGGCAAAGGGAGTATAATTGTTTTAACAATATTTTTTCTGAAAGGGAAACTGATATGACGGTAAAAACCTTTTATCTTAACCAAGAGAAAACCGTGACCCTAAAGGCGTATATGCTGGACAATGTCGAGGGGCTGAAGTTCTGTGAAAAGCGTCCCGCGATACTGGTGCTGCCGGGCGGCGGTTATGAATATTGCTCCGCGCGCGAGGGCGAGCCGATAGCAATGCGTTATCTTGCCGAGGGCTATAACGCGTTCGTGCTGACCTATACCACCAAAAAGCGTTATCCCGCGTCGCTGATAAACGCGGCATACGCGATACTGAAGATAAGACAGCGCAGTGAGGAGTTCAGTATCGACCCGAACAAGCTGGCGGTATGGGGCGCAAGCAGCGGCGGACATCTTGCCGCATGCACCGCCACCATGTGGAGCGACCCCGTGATATACAAGGCACTGGACTGCAAGCCGGAGGACATCCGCCCCGACGCGGTGGTGCTGAGCTATCCTGTTATCAGCGGCGTGACCAATCCGCATAAGGGCTCGTTTGATATACTGCTGGGTGAGTACGCGTCCCGTGACGAGCTGTCCAAGCTGTCTATCGAAAACCGCGTAACCCCCAAGACGCCGCCGGTGTTCATCTGGTGCACGGCGGACGACGACTGTGTACCCGCGCAGAACAGCCTTGTTATGGCTAAGGCGTGCGTATCAAATAAAGTGCCGGTAGAGCTGCATATGTATGACAGCGGCCCGCACGGTCTGTCCACCTGCGACAAGGTGACCGGCTGGAACGAGTACTTCCACCTTGATAACTGCAAGAAGTGGATAGAGCTGTCGGTGAAGTTTTTAGAGAAATACATGAATGTATAACGTATAAGGATAAATTATGGACATCACAAAAGTTCCGAATTGGCTGAAATATACCGCGGGCGAGAAAATCGCCGAGATATTGACGATAGTGCTGACCGTTGTGTCATTCGCGGGCGGTATAACGTTGTTTGCCTCGGGAATAACGAATTTCAGCACGGTGATAACCGGGATATGCATTGTACTGGTGAACGGGGCTTTTACCTTTGCGTCGGTATTTCCGCAGTGGACGAATATAATGGATAATCCCGAGAAATGCACCGATGAAAACTTTCACAGGATAAGAAAGCAGTGCCTTGCGGGAAAATTCATTCTCACCGCGGCGATGTACGTTATAATTGTTTTGGCGATTTTGATATAGGAGAAAAAATGCAGGAAATAAAATGCCCGAAATGCGGCGAGGTATTCCAGGTGGATGAATCAGGCTATGCCGCTATCGTCAAGCAGGTGCGCGACGAGGAGTTTACAAAAGAGATACACGAGCACGAGAAAAGGGCGAACGCCGAAAAGGAGACCGCCGTACAGCTTGCTAAGGCGGAGGCGGAAAAAGAACTGAATGCTAAGCTTGCAGAGAAAGAGGCTGAGATAAGCCGTCTTGAAAACGAAAAGCTGCTTGAGCGGCGTTCTAAGGAAGAGCTGAACCGTCAGCTGAAAGAGCAGGAGGAAAAGCTGCTCGGCGATAAGACCAACGCTGTAAGGCTTGCCGTAGCGGACAGCGAAAAAGCCAGCAGCGAGGAAATATCCGCGTTGAAGGCGCAGATAGCCCGGCTTAACGAACAGTTGAGATCCGCCGACAGCCGTCAGCAGCTGGAGGTCAGCAAGGCGGTCTCGGAAAAGGATAAAGAGCTTTTTGAAAAGTCGGGCGAGATAGAGCGGCTGAAAAACGAGAGCCTGATGCAGCAGCAATCTCTCAAGGATAAATACGAGCAACAGCTGAGCAACAAGGACGAGCAGCTGAAAATGAAGGACGATCAGATCGCGTATTATAAGGACTACAAGGCAAAGCAATCCACCAAGATGATAGGTGAGAGCCTTGAACGGCACTGCGAAAACGAGTTTAACAAGCTGCGCGCCACCGCGTTCAAGGATGCGTATTTTGAAAAGGACAACGACGCGCGTACCGGCAGCAAGGGAGACTACATATACAGAGACTACGCGGACGGAACGGAATTTATCTCGATAATGTTTGAGATGAAGAACGAGGCGGACGAGACCGCCACCAAGAAAAAGAACGAGGATTTCTTCAAAGAGCTGGATAAGGACAGAAACGAGAAGAAATGCGAATACGCTGTGCTGGTGTCATTGCTGGAGGCGGACAACGACCTGTACAATAACGGCATTGTGGACGTGTCCTACCGTTATCCCAAGATGTATGTTATCCGTCCGCAGTTTTTTATCCCGCTTATCACGCTGCTGCGCAACGCGGCGCTGAATTCGGTGGAATACAGGTATCAGCTTGAGCAGGTGAGAAACCAGAATATCGACATATCCCACTTTGAAGAGGATATGAACGAATTCAAAGATAAGTTTTCAAGAAATTACCGTCTTGCCAGTGAGAAATTTCAAAAAGCGGTGGAAGAGATAGACAAGACTATAGCGCTGCTTGAAAAGACGAAAAAAGATCTGCTTTCATCCGAAAATAACCTGCGTCTTGCAAACAACAAGGCGGAAGAGCTGTCGATAAAAAAGCTGACCAAAAACAATCCTACTATGGCGGCAATGTTTGAGCAGCTGGAAGAGGAAAAGGCGCAGAACAGCCATACTACACTGAAAGACGATACACATTAACGAAAGAAGGAAACACTATGAGCAAACAGCCTTTTGTAACAAAGGAAAAATTAGAGGAGATAATCAAGGACTATCCCACGCCTTTTCATATTTACGATGAAAAGGGGATAATCGAAAACGCCCGTAAGCTGAAAGCGGCGTTTGCGTGGAACAAGGGCTATCGCGAGTATTTCGCGGTAAAGGCGACCCCCAACCCGTACATAATGAAGCTGCTGGCGGACGAGGGCTGCGGCTTTGACTGCTCGTCCTATACCGAGCTGATGCTGTCGGATAAGGTGGGCGCGAAAGAGCATGACATCATGTTCAGTTCTAACGCTACGCCCGACGAGGATTTCAAGCTGGCATACAAGCTGGGCGCGGTGATAAATCTTGACGATTTCACCCATATCGAGATACTTGACAAGCTGACCGGCATACCCGAGACAATCTCCTGCCGCTATAACCCCGGCGGAGAGTTCAAGACCAGCGAAAAAGGCAACGTAATGGACACCCCGAAGGACGCTAAATACGGCTTTACCCACGACCAGTTGATAGAGGGCTATCGCGTGTTAAAGGAAAAGGGCGCAAAGCGTTTCGGTATGCATGCGTTTCTTGCCAGCAACACGCTGACCAACGACTATTACCCCGTACTGGCGGGAATACTGTTCAGGACCGCGGTGGAGATAAAGGAAAAAACGGGCGTAAGTCTCAGCTTTATCAACCTCTCCGGCGGTGTGGGAATACCCTATCGCCCCGACCAGCCCGCCAACGACATCGCCGTGATAGGCGAGGGCGTGCGCAAGCAGTTTGAGGAGATACTTGTCCCCGCGGGACTGGGCGACGTTGCGATATATACCGAGCTTGGCAGATTTATGCTCGCGCCGTTCGGTCATCTGGTGGCGACCGCGATACGCGAAAAGCACATACATAAGGAATATATCGGTTTGGACGCATGCGCCGCTAACCTTATGCGTCCCGCCATCTACGGCGCGTATCATCATATCACCGTAGCGGGCAAGGAAAATGAGCCTGCCGACCATATGTATGATGTTACCGGCGGTCTGTGCGAGAATAACGATAAATTCGCGATAGACCGTATGCTGCCGAAGATAGATATCGGCGACCTGATAATCATACACGACACAGGCGCGCACGGCTTTTCAATGGGATATAACTACAACGGCAAGCTGCGCAGCGCAGAGATACTGTTAAAGGCGGACGGCAGCTATCAGCTTATCCGCCGCGCGGAAACACCGAATGATTATTTCGCGACCTTTGATTTTTCGGATGAGTACGGATTTAATAAGTAACAAACAGCCCGCAGAGACCCGCGGGCTGTATTTTTCGACTTTTTCCGCGATAGCTATTGACAAACAGTTTAATGTATGCTACACTGTATAACAGAAAAATCCCTTATCAAGAGTGGTTACAGATTTTGCGCCGACGGCGCAAGACAGGAGGCAGGCTCCGTAACCCGGCAACCGTTTCTTTAAGCGTTCAGCTTACGGAAAAATGGTGCTAATTCCTACGGGACAGCAATGTCACCGAAAGATAAGGAGCATACCCTTTCGGTAAGCTCCTGGCGGGGCTTTTTTTATTTGTAAAGTTTGAAAACGAAAGGAAAATGGAAATGGCTAGATATTTGTTCACCTCGGAAAGCGTTACCGAAGGGCATCCCGATAAGATATGCGACCAGATATCCGACGGAATACTTGACGCGATACTGGCAGAGGATAAGACCGCGAGAGTTGCCTGCGAGACCTGTGTCACCACGGGTATGGTGCTGGTGATGGGTGAGATAACCACCTCGTCGTATGTGGATATTGCAAAGACGGCGCGCGATGTTATCCGTGAGATAGGCTATGACAACGCCGCGTACGGCTTTGACTGCAACACCTGCGCGGTGCTGACCTCGATAGACGAGCAGAGCGAGGATATAGCGATGGGCGTAGACAACGCGCTGGAGGGCAGAGAGGAAAACGCGGGCGATACAGGCGCGGGTGACCAGGGTATGATGTTCGGCTATGCCTGCAACGAGACTAAAGAGCTGATGCCGCTGTCTACCTCGCTGGCGCATGCGCTGGCTAAAAAGCTGGCGGCGGTGAGAAAATCCGGCGAGCTGTCATACCTGCTGCCCGACGGCAAAACTCAGGTAACTGTAGAATATGAGGACGGCAAGCCGCTGCGTGTAGATACCGTGGTGGTATCCTCTCAGCATAAGGCGGACGCAAGCGAAGAAACATTGCGTTGCGACATTATCGAAAAGGTGATAAAGACCACCGTACCCGCGGATATGATAGACGAAAACACCAAGTACCTTATCAACCCCACGGGACGCTTTGTTGTGGGCGGACCGCAGGGCGACAGCGGACTGACAGGACGCAAGATAATAGTAGACACCTACGGCGGCGTGGGCAGACACGGCGGCGGCGCGTTCTCAGGTAAGGACCCCACCAAGGTGGACCGCTCGGCGGCATACGCCGCGCGCTATGCGGCGAAGAACATTGTCGCTGCGGGTATAGCAGACCGCTGCGAGGTGCAGCTGGCATACGCCATCGGTGTGGCACATCCCGTGTCGGTGTTTGTTGATACCTTCGGCACAGGCGTAAAGTCGGATGAAGAAATAGCGAACGCTGTTAAAAAGGTGTTTGACTTCCGCCCCTCGGCGATAATCTCCGGGTTAAAGCTGCGCGAGACCAAGTACCGCCCGCTGGCTGCATACGGTCACATGGGACGCGAGGATTTGGACGTCGCATGGGAAAAGACCGACAAGGCAGAGCAGCTGAAGGCCGCGCTGGGACTGTAAGCATATATTAAGAATTGACAAAACAACAAAACTATGCTATAATTTTGTTGATGGGAATGAGGTTCTCCCATAGTGCATGCACTAAAACCGCTTATTAAGCTGATGACTTCTGCGTTTACAGGCAGAAGTGTCAGCTTTTTTGTGTTTTGGGAGTTTTTAAACGAGAGAGATTGTAATAAGAGGAGTTGTGATTGTATGCTGCTGAGTATTTCTCTGATATTGCTTATAGGGTTATTTGCGGGGTGGCTGTGCAAAAGGCTAAAGCTGCCCGCCCTGCTGGGTATGATGCTGACAGGCGTGCTTATCGGTCCGTATGTCCTTAATCTGATATCCCCGTCGATATTGGACATTTCTGCGGAGATAAGAAAAATCGCTTTAATTATCATACTGACAAGAGCCGGACTTACCCTGAACATAAACGATTTGAAAAGGGTAGGCCGTCCTGCTGTGTTGATGTGCTTTGTCCCTGCCGCGTTTGAGATAGTCGGAATGATAATTCTCGCCCCGCTGTTGTTCAATGTGTCCTTGCTGGAGGCCGCGGTAATAGGCGCGGTAGTCGCCGCGGTTTCTCCCGCGGTGATAGTGCCGAAAATGATAAAGCTGATAGACGAAGGCTATGGGACAAGTAAAAGCATCCCCCAGATGATACTTGCGGGCGCGTCGGTGGATGACGTCTTTGTTATCGTGCTTTTTACGGCATTCACAGGCTTGGCGCAGGGAAAACAGATCTCGGTTATGAGCTTTGTCAATATTCCTATTTCGATATGTCTCGGTATCGCGGCAGGGCTTTTGGTTGGATTTTTGCTGTCAAAATTCTTTGAAAAGGCGCACATACGCGACACCGTCAAGGTGATAATTATGCTAAGCATATCGTTTATGCTGGTTACAGCCGAGGACAGTATAACGTGGGATATTACTTTTTCTGCATTGATTGCGATAATGTTTATCGGTATCGCGATGAAAAAGCACCGCGAAGAAGCCTGCCGGCGTTTGTCGGTAAAATTTAACAAGCTGTGGGTATGCGCGGAAATATTTTTATTTGTACTGGTCGGGGCGGCAGTCGATATCAATTATGTGACCGCTGCGGCAGTGCCCGCGATAATCTTGATATTCGGGGTTTTGTGCTTTAGGATGCTCGGCGTGTTCCTGTGTATGATACGCACGAAATTGTCGCTTAAAGAACGGCTGTTTTGCATGATAGCCTATATGCCGAAAGCGACGGTACAGGCGGCCATCGGCGGAGTACCGCTTGCCATGGGGCTGGAATGCGGTAATACCGTACTGACGATAGCGGTTATGGCTATCCTTATCACGGCGCCTCTCGGAGCGTTTCTCATAGAGCTTACCTACAAGCGGCTGTTAAAAGAAGATTTAGTAACAGAGCAGATTGACGGATAGGTAAGAAAAGTGCAGACACAATCGACAGGAACGGCTATGGACGATAAATCTATTCACTGCCGCGGTGTGAGGATTTGGGGGCCGCATGGGAAAAGACCGACAAAGCATAGCGGCTGAAGGCTGCTTTGGGAGTTTAACAAAAAATTAAAACGGCGCGAAGGCATTAAAGCTTTCGCGCCGTTTTATGTATATACTACTTACGTGTTTTGCTGCCTGTCATATTCCTCACTGACAGCCAGCATTCTGCCGAAGTCCTTGCGGAACATTGTATCGATATCCGGGCTGTAGCCGTAAAAGATGCCCCTGCGGTATTGCTGAAGCTGAGATTGCAAAAATGCTACAATATTGCTCTTGTTTTTTGTGCGGCAGTTGTACAGCTTTTTGTCTTTTCCGACTATAACCACCGTGCTGTTTTTTGCTACAGGTACTACTCCGTACAGATTGGTCGTAACAACATTCTTGTATACCCACAGTATGTTTCTTACCGGATAAATAAACAGCCTGCCGTTACGGCATACTACAGCGTCACGGGTGACGGAAAAACCTTCTTCGGTATGTGCCGAGAGTATGTCGTTGTTTACCCGTTCAAGCTCCTCCGCCGTAAAGCGGGACACTGCTTTTACCGCGAAATGTCGGTTAAACAGATAAAATATCCCGATTATCAATGTAGGAATTATCATAATCATCATAATAGCAGTAATCGCCGGATCTATGTCAAAGCAGAGAGTTACCACCGCCGATAAAAATATGACTAGCATAATTATCATTATCACCAGCATTTTATTTTGCTCGTGTCGATATATGGCATACAGATTATGATATTGTTTAAATTTTTTCATATTTATTTTTCCTCTGATTGTTCTTTAAGAAGATAGGTCATAAGCAGACCGTATGTATTTTTAAGCCCGTCCATATGGGTGCGCTCGTAACCGTGGCTGTTGGCTGTGCCGGGTCCTATTGCGGCATGGCGTACATCATGTCCCGCCGCGATAGAGGTATCGCCGTCAGATCCGTAATGGGGCGTAAATACGTCCATTACATAATCCACATCTTCACGGATGGCAGCTGCGCGCAGCTCGTTGGTCAGCTCCCAGTGATACGGATAACGTGAATCTTTACAAAAAATAGATACCTTTCGCTCGTCCGAGGTCTGCCTTTCACCCGTGGGGGCAATGTCTATCGCCAAAATATCCTTTACGTCATCCGGCAGCCATGATGTACCGTGTCCGATTTCCTCATAAACGGAAAAGTAAGCCAAAACCTGTCGGGGCAGAGTGTATTGCTTGTACTTGATCTCTTTCATAGCGGCGAGCAGTACGGCTGCGCACGCCTTGTCGTCGATAAAGCGGGATTTGATATATCCGTTGGAAACAGTCAGCCGCGGCTCCAGCGCAATCATATCCCCCGTCCCTATGCCGAGAGCGCGGGTCTGTTCTGCGGTGGTGGTGTTTTCGTCCAGCACCACACAGACGTTGGTGCGAAAATCGCCTATTGTGCTGCGCAGTTCGTCCTCGGTCACATGGATAGAGCTGGGTGTCCTGCACACAGCACCCGTGAAAACCTTGCCGTCGCGGGTATGCACGCGGACATTTTCGGTCACTGAATAAAAGGGATACAGCCCGCCCACCGCGCAGACGTTCAACGTGCCGTCAGAGTTGATGTGCCGCACCATAAGACCGATGTCGTCCACATGCGCCGTTACCGCGAGGGTATTCCCCGAGCCGCCCAAATCGGCGATAACTCCGCCCTTATGCAGTGCCGTCACGGGAAAACCCAGCCGCCCGATTTCCTCGGTCAGATACTCCTGAATTTCCCTAAACATCCCTGTCGTGCTGTCAATACTCAGCAGCTTTTGAAATTGCTCCATGCAATATTGCTCGTCTAATGTAAACATCGTTATACCTGCCTTTTACACAAAAATTAACAGACCTATATACGTCTTATGAAAATATTATAGCAGATTTGTAGGGAAAAGTAAATGGGGGACATGGCATTTGTGTTTAGCTTTGTCGGGCGGCGGGACGTAGTTTTGGTAAGGTTAAAAAAGCTGCATTTTAATTTTGACCGAGTGGATTATAAGCATTGTAAAAATGAAATCGCGCATTGCGCGATGAAATCCGAACAAGTTCGGATGAAATCTGCTGACGCAGATGAAATTAAAT
>JAFLRX010000027.1 GCA_022511265.1 Eubacterium sp.
GGGAAGCAAACCCTACGGGATTTCTTCCCCTCCCCAAGGTTTCCTTTCAGACTTTTCTTCCTGACCCCACCCTATCTTTCCCCTTACGCTCTCGGACAGGGCTAGTTTCTTGCTGTTTGCGGCTCGACAGATTTTCTCTTTTATCTTAGCCATACATCAACTCAATGTTATCCCTGCCATCTTATGCCGTTCTTGACCTCGCCGCAAATTAAGCAGTCACAATGTTTATTCTTCCTGCTGGACATTTTTAATCCGTGCACGTAGGTATAATGCACACAACAACTATTCACTGTTCATTTAATATAGTCTCGCCGTAATAAATAATTGTAAAAATAATGTACATAATAATTTTTACATCATTTACCGAATTTCGGGGAGGGGAAACTGTATGGGCGGTGAGACGAAACGCGTTACGCTGTCGGTGCTGGGAAAACAGCTGAGCCACCATAAACGGCTGATAATGAACTATATAAGGACAAGGCATCAGGACTTTACCCCGGCGGCGGATAAAAGCATGCACGAGCTTTGCCTTGACAATAAATTTCTGACGGCGCTTTGCAGCGAAGATTTTGGCGGCTGTCTGCCGGTGATATATTCACAGCTGAAGGACTGCGCGGACACCGACGCGGTGATAAGACGGCTGAAGACCGCGGGGCAGACCTTGCCGCTGGGGGCAACGGATATAGAGTTTATCCCGCAGCTTATCGCGGCGGGACGGGTGCAGATGCTGTACCGCTATGCCAAAGCCTTTGAGGACAAGCTGTTTATGGCAGAGCTGAACGCCTTTATTTACCCCGCCAAGCTGGACACAGAACGGATTATATCCTCTTGCAGCCGCCTGCACACCGAGCTGTGGCGCAGTGCCGCCTACCGCGCCGTAACCCCGCAGACGCGGCACAGCTACCGCACCAAGCTGGAGATGGTATCATCGGCGGCAAACATTGACGAGCTGCGGCTGGCAATGGGATATCTCACCGCCGAGGAAAAGGGCGAGCCGCTGGGCCGCCTGATAGATGAAGATTTTACGCGGGTGTTTCCGCCGCCGCCACTTAAAAGATACCTGTCGGCGGTTATCCTGTCCGCAGTCGGCGGGGCGGCGGTTGTCGGGCTGCTGTCATGGAGCCTTACGGCATTGCTGCTGATATTCCCGTTTTATATCCTCTCCAAAAACATCTGCGACCGTATATGGATGCGTGCGGCGCGGCAGCGGTCGTTTATCCCCGCGAAAAACGAGAACGACGCCCTTATCCCCGACAACGCAAAGACGCTGTGCGTTATCTCTACATTACTGACGGGGGAAGCCGATATACCCGACGCGCGGCGGCGGGCGGAGGAATTCTTAAACAAAAACCGCACCGACAACCTGCAGGTCTGCCTGCTGTGCGACCTGCCGCAGAGCAAGACCATGACCGCCGACGGCGACCATGCTATATACAGGGCATTGGAAAAATACGCCGCCGCGCCCGCCGAAAACGTATTTTTCGCATTGCGCGCGCGTACCTACAGCAAGACGCAAAAATGCTGGATGGGATACGAGCGAAAGCGCGGCGCGACCGAGCAGCTGGCCGAAATGCTGTTAGGCGGGGAGGGGCATTTTACGATATACGGCGGGCAGCCCGCACGCCCGAAATATCTGCTGGCGCTGGACTATGACACCTCTGTGCCGATAGACGGCGCGGCGGCGCTGGTGGGATATGCCGAGGCGGTGGAAAACCGTCCCGTGATAAGAGACGGCAGGGTGGTAAAGGGCTATGGTATCATCGCACCCTCCTGCGTGCCAAAGCTGTCCGCCTGTATGAACAGCGGCTTTGCCGCGATATTCGGCGGGTACGGCGGCAGCGGCTTTGCCCAGTACGGGATAAACGGCGACTTTTATATGACGGTATTCGGCGAGGGGATATTCTGCGGTAAAGGGCTGATAAACCTCGACGCGTATGCCGAGTGCTGCCGTACTTTACCCGAAAACTGCATACTCTCCCATGATATATTAGAGGGCGGGCTGCTGCGGACGGCGGCGGTGCCGGACGAGTTTACCGAGGGCTTTCCCGCCGACGTGTCCGGCTATTACAAGCGGCTGTCCCGCTGGCAGCGCGGCGATATACAAAATATCCCGTTTATATTTTCCAAGCTGAAATTAAACCGCCTTGACCGTTATAAATTATTCGACAACGCGGCGCGGGTAATAGCACCTATATTCACGTTAGCTTGCTTTTTTACCTTTTCGTGGTTAGTCGCACTGTCGGCGGCAGCGGCGGTGATATTACCGTTTTTCCCGATCGTGACCAGGGACAACGGCGGGCGGTTTCTCAGCGGGGTGGTGGGTAATCGCGAGCGGCTGGTGTACCGCGCCCTGTGCGAGCTGATACTGATACCCAAGAGCGGACTGTCAGCGTTAGGCGCGTTGCTGATAACTATATGCCGCATGATACGGCACAAAAATATGCTGTGCTGGACCACGGCGTTTGAGGTGTCATTATCCGCGCGGGGCGCACTGAAGACCGTGAAAACATTGTTATTGCCGAGCGCGGTATCATTGCCGCTGTTGTTCTTTTCTCCGGTCAGCTTTGGGGCGGCGGTGCTGTTCTTGTCTCAGATACCTGTATTTATCGCGCTGGACGCAAAGAGACAGCCTGTTTCATTTACGTTGGGAGAACGTCAGCGTAAAGAGCTGCTGGACGTCACCGCGGCAGAGCTGAGATATTATCTTACCTACGCCAACGTGGAAAACAACTTTCTCCCGCCGGACAATGTACAGCTGGAGCCTGCGCCCGCCGTCGCCTATCGCACCTCGCCCACCAATATCGGTATGTATATGCTGTCGCTGCTGTGCTGTCAGCTGGCGGGGCTGTTGGCGGAGGAAGAGTTTGTCAGCCGCATAACGGCGGCACTGGATACTATAGATGTACTGCGCAAATACCGCGGTAATTTATATAACTGGTACGACACCCGCACGTTAGAGCCGCTGTCGGATTTTGTCTCGTCGGTGGACAGCGGCAACTTCGTCTGCTGTCTTACCGCGCTGAAGCAGGGGGTGAGGTCCACCCACCCCAACCTATACGCACGGATAAAGACATTGTGCGACAACACCCGCATCGACGCATTCTACAAGCCGGAGTCAAAGCTGCTGGCAATAGGCATTGACGCCAAGACCGAAAAGCAGACTGACAGCTGTTATGACCTGCTGATGAGCGAGGCGCGCATGACCAGCTTTTACGGCATAGCAAAAGGACAGCTGCCCATCTCTCACCGTCACGCGCTGTCAGGTATAAAGGGGCGCAGCTCGGTATACAGGGGCAGCCTGTCATGGTCGGGTACCTGCTTTGAATACTTTATGCCGCAGCTGTTATTGCCCGCGCCGCGCGGCAGCCTTATCTATGAAAATCTGCGCTATGCCGTGCATTGCCAGAAGAAAAACACCTATAAGGGGCTGTACGGTATCAGTGAGAGCGGGTTTTACGCATTCGACCGACAGCTGAATTATCAGTACCGCGCGTTCGGCGTAAGGGACGCGTCTATGCGGCCGGATTTTTACTTTGAGCCTGTGTATTCGCCGTATTCTGCGTTTCTGATGCTGCCGTTTGACTTTTACGGGTGCTTTAACCTGCTGGTAAAATACCGCGACATGGGCTGCTTTAACAACCGTTTCGGCTATTACGAGGCGGTGGATTTTTCGGACGAGCGCACCGACGGCGGCAAGACGGTAAAGAGCTTTATGGCGCACCACAAGGGCATGAGCATAATCGCCTGCGCCAACCTGCTGTTGGATGATATAGCTGTAAAGCTGTTTATGAGCGATGAGGATATGAAAAGAGGAGAAGAAATGAGCGAGGAAAGGATAACCGGCGGCGGCACGCTGTACAAAAACCGCCGCCCGACAATAAGACCGGGGGAGAAGGTCAGCCGCACCGCCAACGCGGAGCAAGACTGCGGATTTTTCAGCAACGGGCGGATGACTGTCGCGGTGTTCTCACCAAGTCAGGCGGGAGAAGGCGCGTTGACCAAGAGCATATGGCAGGGGCGGTCGCTGTTTTATCCCGCGGTGTACGGACAGTATGACCGCCATGACCCCAAGCAGTCCTTTACGGTAAGGATCAGCGAAAACGACCGCATATATAATGTGCGCGGCGGTACCTTTACCGTCAACGGCGGTTATAAAACTGAGCAGCGCGAGCTGACATTATCCGAAAAGATATCATTACACCCCACCGCCGCCTGCGAGCTGCATGAATTTTACGCGTCAAATCACGCCGACGTAGAGCGCAAGCTGTCGCTGAACATCTACCTGCGCCCCGCGCTGGGATACGACAGGGCGGTGACAGCTCACCCCGCGTTTTCGGATATGTTTTTAAGCTGTGAATATGACGAGAATGAGAAAATAATCACCGTCTGCCGCCGCCAGCGTGACAGCGGCGAAAAGACCTGTATGGCTATCGCTTTTGATAACGCGCAGGATCTGTACTGCTGCTTTGACCGTGAAAGGGCGGACATAGAAAAACCCTTGTCGGAAAATATCCTTACCTGCGTGCCAGCACCCTGTGTGTACGTCAGCTTGCCGTTCACGCTGAAAAAGGCAGAGAGCAGAGAGATAAAAATGTATATCTGCTGCGCCGCAAGCGTCGAGGCCGCCAAGGCAGCGGCAAAGACCGTCCGCACAGAGGAGATAACCGAGGGGCTGACATTGCCGGAGTTTTCTCCGCTGTCCCGCACGATAGCCTTTGCTATGCTGCCGTATCTGGTTTTCGGCGGCAGGAATATCAAGCCTGACAAGAAACCGACAGGCACCTTCGCCGAGCTGTGGAAGTATAATATAGACACCTCGCGCCCCGCGGTATGCTTTACCTGCGCGGACGACGGCGAATGTCTGTTTTCGGTGTTAAAGGCGGCGCGGCGGCTGATAAACGCGGGGTTTGATTTTACCCCCGTGATACTCTGCACCGACAGGTATGAGTCAATAAAAGCGGCAACCGAGCGCTCGTTCGAGTTTGACGGGCGAGTATCGGTGATAGATATGCCGCAAATGACGGAGAACGACCTTGCGCTGTTGAAGTATTTCTGCTGTTATTACGCGCCTGCCCATCAGCCCGTGGACAGGACTGCGGCAGATAATAAAAAGCGACAGCGTCTGCCGTTAAAGGTCTCTCACCGCATAAAGCTGGACGAGGGGTTTATCTCCGGCGGGTACGTGATAAACCACACCCCCGCCGTGCCGTGGAGCAAGCCGCTGGCAAACGCTACCTTCGGCGCGCTGGTACATTCCGACTCGCTGGGCTTTTGCTGGGCAAAAAACAGCGCATTGAACAAGCTGACCCCGTGGGACAACGAGCTGACAGGTACCGCCAACGGCATTGGGCTGTATGTTTCCCATGGCGGAAAATATACCGATATTGTAAAAAACAGCACCTGCGTTTTCCGTAAAAACTCCGCGCAGTACCTCAGCCGCAGCAACGGCATAGTGTACGAGGTGACCGCCGCCGTCCCCGAAAAGGGCATGGCGGAGATCATCCGCGTAAAGGCGGAAAACAACTCTGATAAAGATATATCTTTGTCCGCGCTGCTTGTCACAAAGCTGTCAGGCAGGGCGGTGACCGAGGTGACAGACGGCTGCGTCACCGCGCGGCTGCTTGCCCCGGAGGGCTTTCACGGGCGATTCTCGCTGTATTCAAAAGGGGCGGTGTACGGCACCGATTATGACAAGGCAATGTGCGAGAACTTTGAGATAACGCCGGACGGCGACTGCCTTGCCGCGTCGGCAGGGCTGAATATCCCCGCGGGGCAGAGCCGCACGGCGGTGTTCATCATCTCTTACGCAAGCCTGCATTGCAGCCCCGCCAAGCTGCCTGCGGTGCTGACAATGCTGGCGGCAGAGGACAAGCTAAAAGCGGGAACAGATACCGACAGCATAAAATACACCACCGGCAGCGAGTCGCTGGACGCGCTGATGAACGTATGGCTGCCCGACCAGATAATAAAGGGGCGTATCTACGCCCGCACCGGGTTTTATCAGAACGGCGGGGCGTTCGGCTTTCGCGACCAGCTGCAGGACGGCATGGCGGCGGCCTATATCGACCCGTCGCTGCTGCGGCATCTGATACTGTGCAGCTGCCGCGCCCAGCTGGAAGAGGGTGACGTGCTGCACTGGTACCACGTCAGCGAAGAGGGGATAAACGGCATACGCACTGCCTGCAGCGACGATATGCTGTGGCTGCCGCTGGCGGTGTGCCATTATATATCCCTAACAAATGACAGCGGCATCGCGGTGATGCCGGTGCAGTACAGCACCGCGCCGGAGATACAGGGAAAAGAGCTGTACACCCGCGTCGGCACAGGCAAAACCGACACGGTAATAAACCACTGCCTAAACGCGGCAGAGCGCGCATATCGCAAGGGTCCGCACGGGCTGCTGCTTATCGGCGGGGGCGACTGGAACGACAGCTTTAACGCTGTCGGCGAAAAGGGACAGGGGGAGAGCGTATGGCTGTCGATGTTTTACTGTATGGTATGCGACAAGCTGTGCGGCCTGCCGGACGGCATACTGTCCGAGCATGAAAAAGAAAGATATAAAACGCGTGCAAAAGAATTGCGGGATACGATAAATTCCGCGGCATACGAGAACGGCTATTACCTGCGCGGATTTTACGACGACGGCAGCAAGCTGGGCGCGCAGGGTGAAAAATACTGCGAGATAGATATACTCTCACAGGCGTTTGCGGTGCTGGCGGACATCAACGACAAAGAGCACATTGACCGCAGCCGCTCGGCGATCAACCTCGCGCTCGGCAAGCTGGCCGACTACGACAACGGGCTGATAAAGCTGTTTACCCCGCCGTTTTCTTATTCGGACGAGAACAACAAGACCGGCTATGTCGTCGCCTACCCAAACGGCATCCGCGAGAACGGCGGACAATACACCCATGCGGCGGTATGGCTGTGCATGGCGGTGAACAAACTGGGCTATCCCGACGAGGCAAAGCGGTTGCTGTCGCTGCTTAACCCCGCGCTGAAGGACGAGGCGGTGTACAAAAACGAGCCGTATTATATGTCGGCGGACGTATACGCGCACCCCGACTGCTATGGGCGCGGCGGCTGGAGCCTGTACACCGGCGCGGCAGGGTGGTATTACCGCGCGGTGAGGGAATTATTTCCGCCGAGCGGCGGAAATAAAAAAACGCCGTAAGGCGTTTTTTAAGTGAATAAGTAATAGTGAAGAGTGAATAAGTGTGGTGTGCATTATGACTTTGGCACGGCCATCATTTCAGCATAAATGCTGAAATGATGGCTTACGCGGACGGATAAAAACATCTCAAACGTACTATATGTATACTCTCAACAAAAAATAAACACAAAAAAGGACGGAAAACACGTCCTTTTTTTGTTACCGACAAAGACAATCAATCTTGACAAATCTCTCGTTTTATGGTATTATAATATTGATTTTCGCTTTTTTAATTTGTTTGGTTATTTTGTGATAATTTTATTCTTTTTTATAAAAAATATTCTCTTTTTTGATAAATTTTATTCTGTATTGAGGTGATAAAAATGTGTTCATTTAATTCCTTTGCGGATATTTTTGAAGAGGTGAAAAAGCTGCTGACTTTATCGCCTACCGCGATGAGGCTGTGGATAGACCCGTTAAAGCCGCTGAAGCTGAACAACAACCAGGTGTTGCTGTATATCGGCAGCGATTTTGCGCGTGACATGACTATGAACAACTTCGGCAATATGCTGACGGACGCCTTTTCCGAGCTGCTGGGTTTTGAGATAGAATTAAAGATACTCTGCGACAAGGACCTGACCCACGAGCAAAGGATGCATTACGGATTAGAGGGAACCGCAAACGGTGAGCTGGAAAAAGAGTTAGAGGACGACTACGCGGTAAAGACCCGCCTTGATAAGAGTGAGAAAGAAAGCAACTACAAGCATACCTTTGACACCTTTATAGTAGGCGATAACAACCGTCTCGCCTATGCCGCCTGCAAGGCAGTGGTACAAGAGCCCAGCACAAAATACAACCCCTTATTCATATACAGCGAGCCGGGACTGGGCAAGACGCATCTTTTGTCTGCGGTAAAGACCGAGATGGAGCGCCTGCACCCGGAGATGAACATAATCTACACCAACGGAGATACCTTCACCGATGACTTTGTATCTTCTATCCGCGCGAATAAGACCGAAGAATTTAAGGCTAAATATCGCAACTGCGATATGCTGCTGATAGATGATGTGCAGTTTATCTCCAACAAGGTGGAGACGCAGCAGGAGCTGTTTCACACCTTTAATTATCTGCATACCCAAAGCAAGCAGATAATTTTCACCTCAGACCGTCCTCCCAAGGAGATAAACGGAATTGAAGAGCGTCTGCTCGGCAGATTTGAGTGGGGCTTGCTCGCGGATATTGCGCCGCCGGAGTATGAGACGAGAATTGCTATAATAAAACGTAAGGCAGAACTGTTCAAGTTAAATTTGCCGGATAACGTTATTGAATTTCTGGCTGACAAGCTGAAAACAAATATCCGTCAGTTAGAGGGTGCGATAACCAAGATAAACGCGCTGGTGGTGGTTACCGGCGTGACGCCGACATTGAATATGGCACAGTCAGTGGTAAAGGATATACTTTCCAGTCACGAGCCGATACCCGTGACGGTAGAAAAGATAATCAACGAGGTAGCAAAAATATACAGCGTCGATCCGGACGATATCCGTTCGGCAAAGAGGTCGTCGCAGATATCCATCGCGCGGCAGGTCGCTATATATGTTGTGTCCCGTATAACCGGTCTGTCCTATTCCTCGATAGGTGAAGAGTTCGGACACAGAGACCATTCTACCATCGTCTACGCAATAACCAAGGTAAAGACCAACCTTGAAAAGGATTCGTCCTTTAAGAGCATGGTGGACGATATGATAAAGAATTTAGGCAATACTACCGTATAAATAACAAAAGTTTTTGAAGTTGTTAAGAAACTTTTTTTAAAAAGTTTCTTAAGCAAATTTATGAGGGCAGAGCCCTCATAAATTCTAAACAGGTTTTTAGTTATCAACAGTTGAAAAAATATTAAACAGTTGAAAGTTAAAAGTGTTGAATGATTTTCGACAAACTTCAACCCCGAATAAAAACATTTTTAACATTAAAACAGGACAGCCTTTCGGCTTGTCCTGCGGTGACATGGACTTTTCCCCATATTGAACCGTCCCCACCACCGCCACCAAAAAAAATATAATTTTATTTAATTTATTCTGCGCCTGCGGCGCTCTCGCTGATAAAAAAACAGAGTTGAAAATCTGTATTCATAAAAAATCAACTTATGAAAGGATCATAAAAGATGCTGAAATTTTCCGTAATGAAATCCGATATAATAGACGCTCTGATGACTACCGCCAAGGCGGCGTCATCCAAATCGGTTATATCCGCGCTGGAGGGTATTCTTTTAAGTTTGAAGAAAAATACTCTCACCGTGACCGGATACGATCTTGAAATAGGCATAAAGACCGACGTGACCGTAAAGGGTTCCGGTGACGGCGAGTTGGTAATGAACAGTCGCCTTATCTGCGACATGGTCAGAAAAATGCCGGACGGAGAAATTTCTTTTGAGGAAACCGATAACTTCAGCCTGAATATAAGCTGCGGCGATATTAAATATTCGGTAAAGGGCATCGACAGCAAGGATTATCCCCTTATTCCCGAATTATCACGCGGTGAGAGCTTTGAGATATCCGAGCCGCTGTTAAAAAGTATGATAGGACAGACCTTGTACGCTGTTTCCACAATTGACACAAAGCCGGTTTTGATGGGCTCTAAGTTTGATATAAAGGAAAACAACATCAACGTGATCTCGGTTGACGGTATAAGGATAGCATTGCGCAAAGAGACCCTTTTACATGAGGATTTTGATTTTGTTGTGCCAGGCAAAACACTCAGCGAGATGCTCAGACTGTTAAGCGATGATGAAAGCAAGATCGCGGTCATTTCTGTTGACAGAAACCAGTGCATCTTCAAGATAGAGAAATATACCGTATTTTCCAGACTGCTCGAGGGCGACTTCTTTGATTATTCAAAAATTGTCGGTTATAAGTCGGAAAAAGAGGCTATAGTAAACGTAAGAGAAATGATGGACTGCGTTGAAAGAACCATGCTGCTGATAAATGAAAAATTCAGAGCGTCGGTAAATCTCACCTTTGACGATAATATTCTTGAGATAAACTGTGAAACTCCGATAGGAAAAATAAATCAGAAGATAGCTATCGAATATTCCGCGGAAAAGACGGAAATTTCCTTTAACGGAAAATATCTGCTGGACGCATTGAGAAATACCGGCTGTGATAAAGTAAAGTTTTATATACTTTCTACCGGCGTACAGGCTCTTAAAATATTACCGCCTGAGGGCGAGAGCTTTATGTTCCTTGTAAGTCCGATGAGAAAAAGATAAGTTTAGTTGATTTGATAAGATAAGGTGGTGTTTTTATGGAGCAGGAAAAGATTATCGAAAAAAAATCCGATTCTATCGAACAGCATAAGTTTGATGAGAACTTTGACATTGCGGATTTTATTGATAAGCACGACTTAAAAAAGACCACCCTAAAGAAAAATAATACACCGAAAGTAATAATCATTGCGATTATTGCAATATGTATAATTATTTTTGTTGTACTCGCACTGATAGGTATGTCTTTTTCAAATAGCAGTGACAGCGGGCCAAAGCTTGACATTAAGGGAAAATGGCAGCAGGAGGACGGAACTGTATTAGAGATAACCTCCACCCAGCTGATAATGGACAGCGGTACGATGAATTATAAAATCGTTGATGAAGGCGAAATGATTTTAGGCAGCGGAAATGACAGTATCAGCGCCGCGTATAAGATAGATGATGAACTGGGTATGCTGTTTTTAATAATCCCTTACGGAGACGAGACGGTAACGCTGGAGTACGTTAGAGTTGATGAATAAAGAATTTTCCTAAATGAAAATTCTTTAAGTGAATAGTGAATAGTTGTGGAGTGCATTATGCCTTCGGCATTGCCATCATATCAGCATAAAATGCTGATATGATGCGCGTGGCACGGATTATAATATTTCAGGGAAATATAAAATATTTGAAAGGAAAAAAATGACTGAAATAAAAATAAAACCGCCGTTTATAAAGCTGGAACAATTTCTTAAATTCAGCGGTGCGTGTGCCACCGGCGGCGAGGCAAAGATACTTATCCAACAGGGTGATGTTCAGGTTAACGGTGAAATATGTACAATGCGCGGTAAAAAGCTGCTTGACGGTAATACGGTCACCATCGGCGGAGAAGCTTACCGTTGTATTTGGGATTGATTTTTTAATAAGGCTATTTGATGTATGAAAATAACCAAATTCTATCTGAGAAATTTTCGCAATATAAAAGAGCAGGAGTTCGTATTTGACGAAAATATGAACATATTCTGCGGCAACAACGCGCAGGGCAAGACCAACCTATGCGAGGCGATAAGCCTTTGTATGGGTCCTTCGTTCAGAGGGAGCCGCCCGGGCGCGTTTGTTCCTTTTAACGACGATAAACCCGACATCAAAATAAAGATGTGGTTTACCACAAATTATAATACAGAAAGTGAAAATTTAATAGAATATACATTCAGTAATAATAAAAAAGAGCTGTTATATAACGGTTTTCCGCTGAAAAGCGCAATGGAATTATACGGTGTGTTAAAGTATGTTGTGTTTATCCCGGAGCATCTTAATCTTATCAAAGGCAAGCCGGATCTGCGTCGTGATTACCTTGACAGCGTAGCTATGATGCAGACGCCGGTGCATCTGAAGAAGCTGTCAAGATATAACAAAGCGTTGAAAAATAAAAATAATATACTGTATGACATAACACCGTATACCGATTTATCCCTGATAAGACCGCAACTGGACAGCTGGAATGAGGTGCTGGCGGGCGAGGGACTGAACGTTACCTACGGCAGATTGAAATATTTTTCACAGTTGGAAGTTATTGCGGCAGAGCTTTATGAGGGCTTGTCCGGCGGGGAAAAGCTGGGCCTAAAATATTATTCCAGTATATTTGACCGTGATGACCTGAAGCCGGAAGAGATAAACGGGCTGTATGACGCATATCTTAAACGGCTGACCGACAGCTTTAACAGCGAGCTAAAGCATAAATATACCACGCTGGGCGTCCATCATGACGATATGATATTCACAATAAACGGAAATAACGCGCGGGAATATGCCAGCCAGGGGCAAAAGCGCAGCACCGCACTGGTGCTGAAGCTGGCCGAGGCGGAGATAATCCGCAGCAAGAGTGAGACACCGATAATGATACTGGACGATGTACTCAGCGAATTGGACGAAAAAAGAAAAGACTTTATACTTAACCATATTGTAAATTCTCAGGTGTTTATTACTTGTTGTAATATTTCTGACGTGCAGAAATTGGGTAAGGGTAAGATATGGAATGTGGAGAACGGAAAGTTTGAGGAGATAAATTAATGTACATTCACATCGGCGGTAATGTTGCCTTGGACACAAAAGATATTATCGGGATATTTGACATTGAAAAGACTTCGGTCAACAAGGACGTGAACAGATATTTGTCTCAGCTGCAAAAGCAGGGCAGGATATATTATGTTTCTTACGAAATGCCGAAAAGCTTTGTGGTGTGCGAGAAGATGGTGTATGTTACCAACGTGTCGGTGATGACGTTGAAAAAAAGAGCGCGGTAGGGCAGAAATCCATAAAGAAGGATTATAAATATTATTGAGGGAGACCATTTTGAAAAAGGGTCTCCCTCATACTCCCTCCCGAAAACTTTTAACATTTTCTTTCCTAAGGGGCATCAGCCCCTTAGGAAAGAAAATACTGAAAGTCTTTGGAAAGGGGTACGGGGAAGACCTTTCTTCAGAAAGGTTTTCCCCGATATAACTATAGTCTTCCTTGTGAACTTGCGCCCTACCGCACTCTTTTTTTGTGGTGTAAAAACACGGTTTTTTGGCCGTGTTTTTTTATGTGAAAAAATATCATTTTTTCTTTTTACAACACGAAATAAAAGCATTTTTTTGCTTGACTTTTCGGCTCATTTGAGGTATAATTATATATAGTATTATGAGAAGAATTTGCTTTTATCGAAAACGGTAAAATAATGAATACGGGAAAGGTAAAATTATGGCTGAAAATGAAGAGATCCTGGAAGAAGCTCTGATCGACGGAGAAATAAAAGACATAGAAAACAACACTCACGTTGACAGTGAATACAGCGCTGACGATATTCAGATACTTGAGGGTCTTGAGGCGGTACGCAAAAGACCCGGTATGTATATCGGCTCGACGGGTGAGAGCGGTCTGCACCATCTTGTATATGAGATAGTGGACAACGCCATTGACGAGGCGTTGGCGGGCTATTGTACCCAGATAGACGTAAAGATACTGCCGGATAATGTTATCGAAGTAACCGATAACGGACGCGGTATCCCTACCGGCATACAAAAGCAGGAGAAGATATCGGCGGCTACCGTCGTATATACCATACTGCACGCGGGCGGTAAATTCGGCGGCGGCGGATACAAGGTGTCCGGCGGTCTGCACGGCGTGGGCGCGTCGGTCGTAAACGCGCTGTCCGAATGGCTGGAACTGACAGTACATGACGGCAAAGAGATACATTATCAGAAGTTTACCAACGGCGGTCATTATGACGAGCTGATGAAGGTAATAGGAAAGACCGACAAGACGGGCACTGTGGTGCGTTTTAAGCCCGATTCTACGATATTCCATACTACGGTATTCAGTTATGATACATTGCTTGAGAGACTGCGTGAGCAGGCTTTTCTGAACGGCGGCTTAAAAATCACACTTTCCGACACCCGTGACGACAATGACATAAAGTTTAAGGAAATGCTGTACGAGGGCGGTATCATAAGCTATGTCGAGTGGTTACAGAAAAAGCGCGGCGCGGACGCGCTGCACTCTGATGTAGTTTATATCGAGGGACTGTTGGATGAAATATCGGTGGAGATAGCTTTCCAGTACAACACCGACTTTAACAGTGAGACCTTCCGCTCGTTCGCCAACAACATACACACCATTGACGGCGGTACGCATGAGGTTTCCTTTAAAAAGGCGCTGACAAAGGTAATAAACGACTTTGTAAAGACCTATAAAGAGCAGCAGGCGCTGCAAAATAAGAAGTCCAAAAAGAAAAATGACGAGGCTAAGGAGTTTGTCCCGCTTAGCGGCGAGGCTATACGAGAGGCGATAAACGCAGTTATCTCGGTCAAGCTGCCGGAGTGTGAGTTTGAGGGGCAGACCAAGGGCAAGCTGGGCAACCCCGAGGTAGGTCCGGTGGTATATAAGATAACCACCGAAAAGCTGACCTATTATTTTGAAGAGCATCCCGAAACAATAGCGATAATAGCGCAAAAGGCGATAAATGCCCAGGCGGCGCGCGACGCTGCCAAAAAGGCGATGGAGGCAAAGAGAAAGTCTGTCACCGACGGCATGGGACTGCCGGGCAAGCTGGCGGACTGCTCGGACAGCGACCCCGAAAGGACCGAGATATATATCGTCGAGGGAGACTCGGCGGGCGGCTCGGCAAAGCAGGGGCGCGACCGCCGTTTTCAGGCGATACTGCCGCTGTGGGGCAAAATGCTGAATGTTGAAAAGGCACGTGTGGACAAGGTATACAACAATGACAAGCTGTCGCCTGTAGTCAAGGCACTGGGTACCGGCGTCGGCGAGGATTTTGACGTATCTAAGCTGCGGTATAACAGGGTCGTAATTATGGCGGATGCCGACGTGGACGGCTCGCATATACGCACGCTGCTGCTGACATTTTTCTTCCGCTTTATGAGACCGCTGATAGAAGAGGGACATGTGTATCTCGCGCAGCCCCCGCTGTTCAAGGTGTCACGCGGTAAGAAGGTAAGGTACGCATTCAGCGATGAGGAAAGAGACGCGTACATCGCAGAGCTTGCCGGAGAGAGCGGCAGCAAGGTAGACGTACAGCGTTATAAAGGTCTCGGTGAGATGGACCCCGAGCAGCTGTGGGAGACCACCATGGACCCCGAGGTGCGCACCATGATACAGGTGACTATGGAGGACGCCGCGCGCGCGGATGAGATATTCTCGATACTTATGGGCGACAAGGTAGAGCCGAGAAGAGAGTTTATCGAGACGAACGCGAAGTACGTTACTGACCTTGATATTTAATGCATAATGCATAATTTTTGTGTGGCTTCGCCACTGATTGAAAAAGGATAAAGGACTTATAAAAACTTAGGGTGATTTTATGTCTGACGAGATAAGAGACAAAATTGAAGAAACATCCGAACAGGCGGAAGAACAGACCGACTGGAAACCGCTGACCCAAAAAGAGCTGCTGCAAAGGCGCAAAGAGGAAGAGGCTGTGCGCCAGCAAAGGCACATTATGACCGACGTCGAGGAAAAGGAAGAGGCTGTGCGCAGATTGGCGGAGGAAGAAGAGCTGGAAAAGCAGCTTGCGCCGTTTGTGTCGGCGAGAAAGTTTTGTATCTGGGCGTGCGGCTTTATGTGGCTGTTTGCGGTGTTCTGTCTGCTGACAGGTACGCTGGAGATGCGGCTGTTTTTGCCGATGTGTCTGCTGGTGCTGTGCGCGACGGCGGCAATAAATATCCCGATATTCGCGAAAAAGAAGAAATACAAGGACGCAGTCATCTCGCTTATCGCGGCGATAGCCTGCGCCGCCGTGGGAATAGTTATATTTGTATTGTCATAATTGATCTGAGGAATTTTTATGGAAGAAAAGCTTTTGGAGATAAAGTACAGCATGACGCTGGACGAGATATCGGACGGGTTTATGCAGTTCTGGAAAAAGTACCAGCTGAAAAGGACGATAATTTTTTCAGCCGTGTACGTTATCGCATTGATACTCGGCGCGGATATGATAATCCGCAACAGCTCTAACTTTTACGGCTACGTCATTGTAGGGCTGGCGGCGGGTATGACCTTTTACAGCTGGTATAAGCCGTTTCAGATAAGAAATAAAATGCTGAGTACGCTAAGCTCGTTGGCGGAGGAGACCTATATCACCGAGATATATCCGTCCGAGCTGCGGATAACCACCCATATCGTTGACGAGACCGAGGATGAAAACGCGGAAGCATCGGAAGGCGATGACGGTCAGACGGAAAGCCCGCCGGAGCAGGCGGAAACCGAGCCGCAGGCGGAGGAGTTAGAGAACGCAGTGCCCGCGGAGGATTATGAGGTCAGCGTATACCGTTTCGGCATGGATTTAATGGACGCGACAGAGACCGAGGATACATTTTTACTTTTCGTAAACAAGAGACTGATATATATTTATCCCAAGCGCTGTTTGTCTGATGACGAGCAGGACAAGCTGAGGGAGATACTTAAAGATAAAGCTATTCTTTAAAGGAGCAGAGGAATGGATACGACCAACAATAAAGAATTCAGCACCACAAACGAAAAGCTGATACAGGTTGATATAGAAAAGGAGATGAAGAACAGCTTTCTTCAATACTCCATGGCGGTAATTGTATCGCGTGCGCTGCCTGATGTGCGTGACGGACTTAAGCCGGTACACCGCAGGATAATCTACACGATGAACGAGGCGAACAATACCTACTCCAACCCTTACCGTAAGTGTGCGTACACTGTCGGTGAGGTGCTGGGTAAATATCACCCGCACGGTGACGCGTCGGTATACGACGCGCTGGTAAGACTGGCGCAGGACTTTTCGCTGAGATACCCGCTTATCGACGGACACGGCAACTTCGGTTCGGTGGACGGCGACCCGCCTGCCGCATACCGTTATACTGAGGCGAGGATGGCAAAGATAGCCTCCGAGCTGCTGCAGGATATAAACAAGGATACCATCGACTGGGGTACCAACTACGACGACAAGCTGAAAGAACCCACCGTACTGCCGGTAAAATTCCCGAATATGCTGGTAAACGGCGCGACAGGTATAGCTGTCGGCATGGCGACCAATATCCCGCCGCATAACCTGAACGAGGTATGCGACGCTATCCGTGTGCGCCTGGATAATCCCGACTGCGGTATTGATGAGATACTGGACCACATCAAGGGTCCGGATTTCCCGACCGGCGGTATCATTATGGGCTACAGCGGTATCCGCGCGGCATACTTTACCGGACGCGGCAAGATAACATTAAGAGGCCGCGCCGAGATAGTAGAAGAGGGTAGCCTGACCAAGATAGTCATTACCGAGATACCGTATATGGTAAACAAGTCAAGACTGCTGGAAAATATGGGTCTGCTGGTAAAGGACAAGAGAGTAGAGGGTATCAGCCATCTGCGTGACGAGAGCGACAAGGACGGTATGCGTATCGTTATCGAGCTGAAGCGTGACGCCAACGCGCAGGTGGTGCTGAACAAGCTGTACAGCTATACCCAGTTGCAGGACACCGTAGGCGTAATTATGCTGGCGCTGGTAAACGGCGAGCCTAAGATAATGACGCTGATGGAGATTTTGGACAACTACATCGCGTTCCAGAAAGAGATAGTTGTAAGACGTACTAATTTCGACTTAAAGAAGGCGAGAGACCGCGCGCATATCTTGCAGGGCTTTTTGCTGGCTATTGATAATATTGACGAAGTAATCGCGATACTGCGCAGCAGTAAGACGATACCTGAGGGTAAAGAACGCCTGATGGAGCGGTTTAAGGAGGACGACCTGTCCAACCTTTTGCAGAGAGCGATGGGCGAGAATTACCGCGATGTTAAATTTGAACACGAAATAGGACTTTCGGAAGAGCAGGCAGAGGCTATCGTGCAGATGCGTCTGGGTGCTTTGACCGGACTTGAGCGGGACAAGGTGATCTCCGACCTTGCCGAGATAATGGAGAAGATACATTATTATCTTGAAGTATTGGCAAGCGATGAAAAGGTACGCGAGATAATCGTTGAGGAAATATCCGCGATACAGAAGAAGTACGGCGACGAGAGAAAGACCTCTATCGAGCCGGTAAGCGGCGAGGTGGATATCGAGGACCTTATCCCTGAGGAAGAGTGTGTGCTTACATACACCAACATCGGCTACATCAAGCGTCAGGCGATGGACGTATACAATATCCAAAAGCGCGGCGGCAAGGGCGTATCCGGCATGAAGCAGCGCGAGGAGGACTTTGTGGAGGATATGTTCATCAGCTCTACGCATGACAATATCCTGTTTATAACCAACCTCGGCAACATGTACAAGCTGAAATGCTATGAGATACCGGAGGGCTCTAAGCAGAGCAGGGGCACCAACATCGTAAATCTCTTACAGCTGAACGAGGGTGAAAGAGTTGCGGCGATGATGAAGACCGCCGATTTTGCGGAGAATAAATACTTCATATGTGTTACTAAGCAGGGCAAGATAAAGCGCACACCGCTGAGTGATTTCAAGAATATCAGAAAGACGGGACTGCGCGCGATATCGCTGGTAGAGGGCGACGAGATAGCGGCGGCGCATCTGACCGAGGGTGACAGCTCGATAATTATAGCTACCCATGAGGGTATGGCGATACACTTTACCGAGGACAAGATACGCAGTATGGGACGTACCGCGATGGGCGTGCGTGCGATAAGACTGCGCGAGGGCGACTATATTGTCGGCGCTGCTAAGGTATACGGCGACAATATGACGATACTGACTGTGACCGACAAGGGCATGGGACGCAGAACGTCTTTGGATAGCTACCGTCTGCAAAACCGCGGCGGCAATGGTTTGAAGAACTACAAGGCCGGAGAGGAAAAGGGCTACGTCTGCGGAATACGCTCGATACAGACCGACGACGACGTTATTCTGATAAGCACCGACGGTGTAATTATCCGTATCCGTGCTAACGACCTTAGGGTTATGAGCAGATACGCGAGCGGTGTCAGGGTAATGAGGCTGAACGGCGAGGACAGAGTGGTTACCTTTACGAGGACAGAGCATGACGAGACTGCCGATATAGAAGAGGTTGAGCAGGCAAGTGAAGAGGACGTAAAGGCTGCGGAGCTGGAAGAGGCGAACGAGGTCGTTGAGCCGGACACTGAGCCTGATGATGAGGAATAATAAGAACACTGTTAATTTAAGCAGCCTTTGGGCTGCTTAAATTGTTCCATGTGGAACAATTTAAGGAGTTTTATGTACGTAAGTGATAATTATGACGTAATAGTTATAGGCGCGGGACACGCAGGGTGCGAGGCGGCACTCGCCGCCGCGCGGCTGGGTTGTAAGACCGCCGTGTTTACGCTCAGCCTTGACGCGATAGCCAATATGCCCTGCAACCCCTGTATAGGCGGCTCGGCAAAGGGGCAGCTGGTGAGAGAGCTGTCCTGTCTCGGCGGCGAGATGGGCAGGGCGGCGGACGCGACCTTTATACAGTCTCGTATGCTGAACCGCGGAAAAGGTCCCGCCGTGCACAGCCTGAGGGTGCAGAGCGATCGCGTAAAATACCATACCTATATGAAGGCTGCCTTAGAGAGAACCGAAAACCTTGACATCAAGCAGTCTGAGGTGACCGAGATATGCTATGAGGACGGCAAGATCACCGGTATAGTTACCCGCCTTGGAGCGTTTTACGGGGCAAAGTGTGTGATAATCACCACAGGCACCTATCTCGGCGGCAAAATACATATCGGTGAGTTGAATTATATCAGCGGACCGGATAACGTGAACGCCGCGCTTGCACTGGCCGACAGTCTGAAAAAGCTAGGGGTAAAGCTGCGTAGGTTTAAGACCGGTACGCCCGCGCGGGTGCATAGACGGTCGGTGGATTTTTCGGTGATGGAAGAGCAGCAGGGAGACGAGTACATCACACCGTTTTGCTTTGACAACACCTTTAAGCTGGAAAACAAGATAAAATGCTATGTGACCTATACTAACGAGCAGACACACAAAATAATACTCGATAATCTCGACCGCTCGCCGTTGTATGCGGGCAGGATAGAGGGTGTCGGGCCGCGTTATTGTCCGAGTATCGAGGATAAGATAGTGCGGTTCTCGGACAAGCCGCGGCACCAGCTGTTTGTCGAGCCGATGGGATTAGATACCGACGAATGTTATTTGCAGGGTATGTCCAGTTCGCTGCCGGAGGATGTGCAGCTGAAGTTTTTGCGGACGATAAAAGGACTGGAAAACGTTGAGATAATGCGCCCCGCCTATGCGATAGAGTACGATTGCTGCGACCCGTTGGAGCTGTATGCTACGCTGGAATTTAAGAAAGTAAAGGGGCTGTTCGGCGCAGGGCAGTTCAACTGCACCAGCGGCTATGAAGAGGCCGCCGTGCAGGGGCTGGTCGCAGGCATAAACGCCGCCAAGACCGTAAAGGGCGAGCCGTTATATATTCCCGACCGCCGCAGCTCGTACATCGGGACGCTGATAGACGATCTGGTGACAAAGGGCTGTACCGAGCCGTACCGCATGATGACCGGACGGAGCGAATACCGACTTGTGCTGCGGCACGACAACGCCGAGGACAGGCTGTTACAGACCGGCAACGAGATAGGTTTGGTCAGCGACGAGCGATATAACAGCTATCTCGAGCGGCGCGCGCTGATAGAAACGGAAAAGGAAAGAATAAAGAAAGCCACCGTCTCACCGAGCGACGGGCTGAACGAGATGCTGGAAAGCAAGGGTACATCACCGATAACGCAGGGAGTAAAGTTTATCGAGCTGCTGAAGCGTCCGCAGGTAGGGTACAATGACCTTGCGGTGTTTGATGAAAGCTGTCCCGAGCTGCCGCGCGAGCTGATAGAAAAGCTGGAGACCGAAATAAAGTATGAGGGCTATATAAAGACCCAGACCGATAAGATAAGGCAGATGCAAAAGCTGGAGGATAAGCCTTTGCCGCCGGATTTTGACTATTCACAGATAGCAGGCTTGCGGCTGGAGGCGCGGGAAAAGCTGAACCTGCACAAGCCGCTGAACATCGGGCAGGCGGTGCGAATATCGGGGGTAAACCCCGCGGATATTTCGGTGCTGCTGATATGGCTGGAAGGGGGACGGCATGGAAAGAACTGATTACATAATCGGAGAGTTTGGCAAATGCGGGATAACGCTTTCTGCCAAGCAGGCGGAAAAGCTGCTAACGCTGTATGAATTTTTAGTAGAGTATAACAAAAACGTCAACCTTACCGCCGTAACGGAGTTTGAGGAGGTTGTCGCAAAGCATTTTGTAGACAGCGTTTTGCCGTTTGCGGGTTTGGACATAAAGCAGGGAGCGAGCTTTATTGATGTGGGTACCGGTGCGGGCTTTCCCGCGCTGCCGCTGCTGATATACCGCGAGGACCTGAAAGCCACACTGCTGGAGGCATTGGAAAAGCGCTGTGTGTTCCTACGCAAAGCGTGCGAGCTGTTGGGGCTGTCGGCCGAGATAGTCCACGGCAGGGCGGAGGACTACGCCAAGGACAACCGCGAGCGGTTTGATTTTGCCACAGCGAGAGCTGTGGCAGCATTGCCTGTACTCAGCGAATACTGCCTGCCTTACGTAAAAGTCGACGGCAGGTTTATCGCGCTGAAATCAGTCAACGAGACCGCTGACGCCGCCGAGAACGCGATTAAGCTGTTGGGCGGCAGACTGCGGGAAATTAAAGACTACGTTATTACAAATAACGACAGCCGCCGACTTTTTATTATAGAAAAAATCTCCCATACTTCGCCAAAATATCCTAGAAACCCCGCCGCGATAAAGAAAAAACCGTTGTAATTTGTATCAATATGGCGTATTCCCGTGTTTTTTACCGAAAAACGCGGGAATTTTTGTATGGAAATATCGGATAAAGTCTGTTATTATAAGGTTAAGAAACGGACAAGCCGGAGAACCCGGCAAAGCGAAAGGACATACAAATGGGCGTGATATTCAAAACAAAGGACAAAGGCAGCATAACCGAGCTGCAAACTGCTGTTATCTTCCCAAATCCAAACCAACCGCGAAAGGAATTCGACCAACAAGAGCTGGCGGGTCTGGCGCAGAGCATCAAAGAAAACGGCATACTTCAGCCGCTTACCGTCCGAAAGACCGAGGACGGTCGTTATGAGCTGATAGCCGGAGAGCGACGGCTGCGCGCCGCGCGGCTGGCGGGGTTGTCTGTTGTCCCGGTGATAGTGGCGGATAAAACCGCGCAAGAATCCGCGGTGCTTAGCATTTTGGAAAATATCCAGCGCAGCGACCTAAACTATTTTGAAGAGGCAGAGGCGATAAGCCGACTGATAGAGTATTACGGCTTTACGCAGGAGGAGGTCGCCAAAAAGCTGGGCAAGGCGCAAAGCACCGTCGCCAACAAGCTGAGGCTGCTGCGGCTGTCGCCTGAGATAAAAAACGCGGTAATAAGCTACGGACTGAGAGAACGTCAGGTGCGTGCGCTGCTAAAGCTGCCGGAGGAGCAGCGAGCTGACGCTGCGGAAAAGATACATAAAATGAACTTTAACGCGTCGCAGACCGACGCCTATATAGAAGAGCTGCTGCATCCGAAGCCGCAAAAACAGCAGCTCCGCCGCCGTTGGCTGTTCAAGGAAAAGCTGCTGTACATCAATAACATTAACCGTACGATAGAGACAATGAGGCAATCTGGGGTAGAGTTCGATTCAACCAAGCGGATAGAAAACGGCTATATCGAGTACATTATCCGTATACCGCAGGACAGCCCGGTCAACTGATGTTCCATGTGGAACAATTTATTTAAAAATAATGCCAAACTGCACGGATTTCCGTGCAGTTTTTTCTGTAATTGCTTGACAGCAGGCTTGATTAGCGGTATAATATCAATAGTACGACAAATTATGGGAGGAAATATGGGAACAATAATCGCAGTAGTTAACCAGAAAGGCGGCGTCGGAAAGACCACCACCGCGGTAAATATTGCCGCAGCACTGGGCGCAAAGGGTAAAAAAGTGCTGCTGGTAGACTTTGACCCGCAGGGAAATTCCACCTCCGGGTATGGTATTTCAAAGAAAACCCTGCAAAACACCAGCTATGACGTGGTAATGTCCAACATACGCCCGGAAGAGGCAATAATAAAGACCGAATTCAAGAACGTCAGCATTATCCCCGCCACCGCGGCGCTTGCCGAGGCGGAAATACACCTGATGCAGGTCGAGCAGCGCAACCATCAGCTAAAAAAAGCGCTGCTCCAGATAAAGGACAATTACGACATAGTCGTCATTGACTGCCTGCCGTCACTCGGCATATTGGCGGTAAACGCGCTGATAGCCTGCGATAAATTCATCGTCCCGATGCAGTGCGAGCATTACAGCCTTGAGGGTTTGGCGCAGTTGCTTGCCACGGTGAAAAAGGTGAAAAAGACCGCCAATAAAAACCTTACCCTTATGGGCATCGTCTTTACCATGCTGGACAGGCGGTTGCTGCAATCAAACGAAATCATGCGGGATATAAAGGAGAATTTCCCCCCATCATCAATATTTGAAACGGTCATCCCGCGTAACGTGCGCATTTCCGAGGCTCCCAGCCACGGTATGCCGGTGATATATTACGATAAAAATTCCAAGGGAGCGGACGCCTACGGCAGGCTTGCCAAGGAAATAATCAAAAAAATTGACGCGAACGGAGGAAAGTAAATGGCAAGAAAAGCGACAAACCTCAACTTCGGCGATTTATTTGACGACAACAGCTTTGAAGAGGACGAGAGCATAACCGCGCTGCGCATCTCTGATATCGAGCCGAACAAGTCTCAGCCGAGAAAAAACTTTGACCTCGAGGCACTGAAATCATTAGCCGACTCTATCAAGAACAACGGACTTATCCAGCCGCTTTTGGTACGCTCTATGCCGGACGGCTCATACCAGCTGGTAGCGGGCGAGCGTCGCTGGCGCGCCTGCAAAATGGCGGGTATAACCGAGGTGCCGGTATTTGTCAGAGAACTGTCCGATATACAGGCACATCAGATAATGCTGATAGAAAATCTCCAACGCGAAAACCTCAACCCTATCGAAGAGGCGAATGGCTATAAAGAGCTGATGGATAACTACGGCATGAGCCAGGAAGAGGTCGCAAAGGCGGTGGGCAAGGCTCGCTCGTCCATAGCGAACGCCCTGCGTCTGCTGACATTACCTAAGGCGGTTAAGGAGCTTGTACAGAACAACGAGCTGTCGGTCGGTCACTGCAAGGTGCTGCTGGGACTTAAAGACAAAAAGCGCATGGTAGACCTCGCTTATCAGGCGGCGACAAAGGAAGTCTCCGTCCGCGAGATAGAGCGCATGGTGAAAAACGCCGACAAGCCTGACAGGGAAGAAAAACCGAAGGATCATTTCTACATAGAGGCTGAAATCGCTTTAGCCAAGGCTTTAGAGACACAGGTAACCATTACACCCGGCCGCAAAAAAGGCAAGATAGAGATAGAGTTCTACTCACAGGACGATCTGACAGATATAATAAACAGGCTCGGCAAATAAGTTCCACGTGGAACATATAATACGGATAGGAGAAAAAATATGATAGACATTAAATTTTTAAGGGAAAACCCCGATATAGTAAAGAACAATATAAAGAAGAAATTTCAGGATGAAAAACTCCCCCTCGTTGATGAGGTCATTGAGCTTGACAAGCAGCTGCGCGCCGCACAGCTGAAGGCGGACACCCTCCGCGGCGACAGAAACCGCCTGTCCAAGGAAATCGGCGGACTTATGGCAAAGGGACAAAAGGAAGAGGCCGAGCAGGTAAAGGCTCAGGTAAAAGCCTTTTCCGACGAGCTGGCACAGCTTGAGGTGCAGGAGACCGAGCTCGGCGAAAAGGTAAAGAGCATTATGATGGTCATACCCAACATCATCGCCGATGACGTTCCTATCGGCAAGGATGACAGCGAAAACGTCGAGGTAACCAAATACGGCGACCCCGTTGTCCCCGATTTTGAGATACCCTACCATTCCGATATAATGGAAAGACTGAACGGCCTTGATCTTGACAGCGCGCGTAAGGTGGCAGGCAATGGCTTCTACTATCTTATGGGCGATATCGCGAGACTTCATTCCGCGGTTATCTCCTATGCGCGCGACTTTATGATAAACCGCGGCTTTACCTACTGCGTACCCCCGTTTATGATAAGGGGCGGCGTGGTTACCGGCGTTATGTCCTTTGCCGAAATGGATTCGATGATGTACAAGATAGAGGGCGAGGACCTCTACCTGATAGGCACCAGCGAACATTCCATGATAGGCAAATTCATTGATACCATTAACAACGAGGACACCTTACCCTACACTCTTACCAGCTATTCTCCCTGCTTCCGTAAGGAAAAGGGCGCGCACGGCATAGAAGAGCGCGGCGTGTACCGCATCCACCAGTTTGAAAAGCAGGAGATGATAGTTGTCTGCAAGCCGGAGGACAGCCCGATGTGGTTTGAAAAGCTGTGGCAGAACACCGTTGACCTGTTCCGTTCGCTGGATATCCCGGTGCGTACTCTTGAGTGCTGCTCCGGCGACCTCGCCGACCTCAAGGTAAAATCCTACGATGTCGAGGCATGGTCGCCCCGTCAGAAGAAATACTTCGAGGTGGGCAGCTGCTCTAACCTCGGCGACGCGCAGGCGCGCCGCCTGAAGATACGCATCAAGAGCAAGGAAAAGGGCAACTATTACGCGCACACCCTCAATAATACCGTTGTCGCTCCGCCGAGAATGTTGATAGCTTTCCTTGAAAACAACCTCAACGCCGACGGCAGAGTAAATATCCCCGAGGTGCTGAGACCTTATATGGGCGGTGCGGAGAAGATAGGCTGATATGGCGAAATTCTCCCAAGACTACCGTCCGATATTCGCTGACTGCGACAGCAAGTATGACCTAAAGCCGCAGACGCTGCTGGCATGGGCGTGCGAACTGGCAGGCGACCACCTGCGCAGCCGCAGCATCACCCGTGAGGATATGTGGGATCAGCGGCAGGTATTCTTACTTACCACCGCGGCAATGCATTTTGACCGTGTCCCGGTGTATAACAGCCCTATAACGTTATCCACATGGGAGAGCGGCACCAAGGGCGCGCGCTTTGTCCGCAGCTTTGACGCGGCGGACGGGGACGGCAATATCGTATGCGACCTGCAAACGCTTTGGGTGCTTGTAGATCCGCAGACCCACAGCCTTTACCGCCCGGCGGAGTATAAGCACGAGCTGGATGTCACCGATATCCCCACCGTTGCGCAGGTGCAAAAACACCGTGTCTGTGCGGAAGAATCGGTAAAGGACTACACCTTTGTATACAGCGACATCGACGCCAACGGACACGTCAACAACGGCGTGTATTTACGGCTGCTTGCCGACCTGCTGCCCGCAACGCATGCCGACAGGCATTTCGGCGACATATACGTCAGCTTTCTGCATGAGGCAAGGCAGGGACAGACAGTCAGTCTGTACGTTGCGCAGACCGCCGACAGCTTTGCCGTTGTCGGAAAATTCCCCGACGGCAACGTCTGCTTTGAGGCAGAGGCGGTATTCCAATAACAAACAAAAAAGCCGTTTCCTTTCCCGTTGCGGGAAATTAAGCGCTTTTCATAAAACAGTTGACAAACTTAACAAATTATGCTAGAATATAGCAAAAGGGTAAATGACATTTACCTAAAATAAAAATTCAACGGAGGAAATATGCTGAAAATTACTGATCTTCATAAAAGATACGGCTCGTTTGAGGTGCTGGACGGGCTGAATATGACAATAAACACCGGCGACATATACGGCTTTCTCGGCAAAAACGGCTGCGGAAAGACCACGACCATGAACATAGTAGCAAACGTTATCCCCAAAGACAGCGGGCATATCGAGTTTGCGAAGGAAAAGCCGGTGATAGGCTATCTGCCGGAGACGCCGATGATGTTCGGCTATATGAACGCCTACGAATATCTCGAATACATTGCTGCCTGCTGCAAATATCAGGGCAACGTGAAAGAACGTATCGGGGAGGTGCTGGAGCTGACCGGTATGGCTGTTGAGGGGCAGCGCCGCATAAAGGGATATTCCCGCGGTATGAACCAGCGCGTAGGCATAGCCGCCGCGATATTCAACAACCCCGATCTGCTGATACTGGACGAGCCGACCTCTGCGCTGGACCCGCAGGGCAGGGCGGAGGTAATGAACACCGTCACACGTCTGGCGGGTACAGGCGCGACCATTATACTATGCACCCACATACTCAGCGATGTAGAGCGTGTCGCCAACCGCATAGGTATAGTCAAAAACGGCAGAATGGCGATAGAGGGCGATATAAACGAGATAAAAGAACGCTTCCGCTCGCAAAATCAAAAGCTGATAATCTCGGTGTTCGGCGTGCCGCAGGACGCTATGCCGGTGATAAATTCCGTCGCCAACGGCAATTTCCTGTACGAGAGCAGAAACAATTTCTTTGAGGTGCCGATACCGGCAGAGGACGTTGACGGCAGCGCGACCGCCGCAAAGTATATGAAGGTCCTCTCGGACAACGGTATCACGGTATCTAAGTTTGAGGTAAAAACAAAATCGCTGGAAGAAATATATCTTGAAACGATAAACTAAGGTGGTGTAATTTATGTTCAAAGCAGGTATAAAAAAGGAAATCAAGCTGTTTACAAGGGGCTTTCGGCTGTGGGGGCTTATAATACTGGTTATGGGTCTGGCGTTGACCTATCCCGCAATGTATAAGATGATAGAAGTAATGGGCGACGCCCTTACGGATATGTCGTCGCTCGGCGGAGAGGCTGCCAGTGCCGCAGATTCTGTCAGCGGTATGATGGGGTCACTGACCGCGCTGTACGGTGCGGACTCTATCGGGCAGGTCGGCTTTTACACAGGTGTTGCCGCATTGGTGGGTATCGGTATGCTGATAACCATGCTGTTATTTATGGTTACCGCCGGCGGCGAGCAGAAAAAACGCTCGGTGATCATCCCAGACTGCGCGGGTCTTACCCCGGTAGGCTACGTTATGCCGAAGTTTGCCATATACCCTATACTTACGGTGGTAATTATGTTTTTGGGTACGCTGTTTGCGGGACTTGTGACCAATGCGATGTTCGGCAATGTGGTTTCGATGAATGATATGCTGTTCTCCGGCGCATGCGCCGCAGGCTACGGACTGTTTGAGATAACCGCGTACTTTATGGTGGGACTGTGCATGGGCAGACCCGGCATAGCCGTGGTAATAGTATATCTCGGCAGCGAGCTGGTATCGCTGCTGCTGACCGCTTTCCGTATCGACCGCTTTAACCCGTTTGTGTTGTACAATATGGTAGGCTCTCCGTACGAGCAGATAGACGATACCAACAACTTTGTACTCAGCCTGATAGTATCTGTTATCCTGTCCGTCATCTTCTGCCTTATCACCTTAATGGTTGCGGGACTGAGAAAGATAGACAACAGCGTGGGAGATGCAAATCTGTAAAAATCCGCCTTATGGTCGGTGCTAATAATAGAAGGCTATAACTATTATTGAGGGAGACCCTTTTACAAAAGGGTCTCCCTCATACTCCCTCCCGAAAACTTTATGTTTTATTTTTCCCCGATAAGGTAATACCCTATCGGGGGAAAAATCATAATAAAAGTCTTTGGAAAGGGGTACGG
>JAFLRX010000028.1 GCA_022511265.1 Eubacterium sp.
GGCGGGAGACATTTAGCCTTTCAGTGGGAGTTAAATCTCCCACTGAAATCCTAAGTGGCTAACGCCCCCGGTCGCTTGTTGAATGACGGGGCGTTGCCCCTTATTAAAATTCAGATATACTTATTTGAAAGGAAATATATAATGATATACTTAGACAATGCCGCCACCACCAAGCCCTGCGAGCAGGCTATCGATGCGGCTGCGGCAGCCGCGCGGGACAGCTTTGGCAATGTGTCCTCGCTGCACGGCATGGGGATAAAGTCCGAAAAGCTGATGACAAGTGCGCAGAACACCCTGTTAAAGCGGCTGGGCGCAAAGGGCGACATATATTTTACCTCCGGTGCGACCGAGAGCAACAACACGGTATTGTTTGGCGTTGCCGAGGCGTATAAGAGAAAGGGCAAGACGATAATCTCCACCGCCGCCGAGCACCCCTCCGCGGCGCGGGCACTGGACAAGCTGGAGGAAATGGGGTATAATATAATCAGGCTGTCGCCCAAGGACGCATTTGATAATTTTGAGCAATACGTCGCCGACGCGGTGACGCCTGATACAATTCTCGTTTCCTGCATGGCGGTCAATAACGAGTTGGGCTACATAACCGACACGCCTAAGCTGTATCGGCTGATAAAGCGAAGCCACCCCGATGTGATATTCCACACCGACGGGGTGCAGGGCTTTGGCAAGCTGCCGCTGGCGGGGGACTTTATCAGCGTATCATCACATAAAATACACGGCTTTAAGGGGATAGGCGCGTTGTATGCCGCCAAGGGTGTGCGCTTTGCGCCGCTGATTTACGGCGGCGGACAGCAGAAAAACCTGCGCCCCGGCACCGAGCCTGTCGAGCTTATCGCGGCGTTTGAGGCGGCGGTGAACGCATACCCGACCGACCTGTCACACTTTGACCTGCTGAATGCGGCGCTGAAAGAGCATTTGGGCGTGCTGCCCGGCATAACTATAAACAGTCCCGAAAAACCGCGTGGCATAAGCAATATAGTAAACTTTTCGGTGGAGGGCGTGCGCAGCGAGATAATGCTGCATTTTCTGGAAGAACGTATGATATACGTCAGCAGCGGCTCTGCCTGCTCTAAGGGCAAGGTCAGCGGCGTGCCGGACGCGTTCGGCATCAGCGCGAAGAACGCCGACAGCGCGATAAGGGTAAGCTTTTCGATGGAGAACACCGCGGAAGATGTTGCCGCGCTGGCGCAGGCACTTGAAGATGGAATAAAAAGATTTAGACGCTAAAAGGGGAAAATTATGAGAGAAGTTATAATGGCAAAATACGGCGAGATAGCCTTAAAGGGGCTTAACAAAAACACCTTTGAGGATATTCTCGTAAAAAATATCAAAAGAAGATTAAAGGCACTGGGCGGATTTGTTTACACCCGTATGCAGTCAACGATATACATAGAGCCGCAGGACGAGAGCATCGACCTTGACGAGGCGACCGACATGCTGGCGACGGTGTTCGGCATCGGCGCGATACAGCGCAGCGCGGTGTATGAAAAGGATATGGAGATAATAAAGGCGCAGTGCGTAGATTATCTCAAAGACACGCTGGAGGCGGCAAGAACCTTTAAGGTAGAGGCAAAGCGCTCGGACAAGAGCTTTCCGCTGAAAACGCCTGATATACAGGTGGCACTGGGCGACACGATACTGGACGCGTTTCCGCATTTAACGGTTGATGTGCATAATCCTGAGATAACGGTGTTCTGCGAGATACGCGACAAGGGCGCGTACGTCAGCGCGGGGCGTATCATCGGTGCGGGCGGTATACCCGTCGGCAGCTCGGGCAAGGCCTTGCTGCTGCTGTCGGGCGGTATAGACAGCCCTGTCGCCGCGTACATGATGGCAAAGCGCGGACTGATAGTTGACGGCATACATTTCCAAAGCCCGCCCTACACCTCTGAACGCGCGCTGATGAAGGTGCAGACCCTGTGCAAAAAGCTGACCGCCTATTGCGGCGATATAAAGCTGTACTGTGTGCCTTTCACCGAGATACAGGAGGCGCTGCGGGACAACTGCCCCGAAGAATTTTTCACGATAATAATGCGCCGCCTGATGATGAAGATAGCCAACCGCGTAGCTGACAGCAACGACTACGGCGCGCTGATAACAGGTGAGAGCATGGGGCAGGTGGCAAGCCAGACGTTAAAGGCGATACAATGCACCGACGCTGCGGCGCAGTACCCGGTGTTCCGTCCGGTGATAGGCATGGATAAAAAGGAGATAACCGACATCGCGCGGAAGATAGACACCTTTGAGACATCTGTACTGCCGTACGAGGACTGCTGCACGGTGTTCACCCCCAAGCACCCCAAGACCAAGCCTGTGCTGTCCGAGATAGAAAGGGCAGAGAATGCATTTGACTTCGAGCCGCTGATAGAGCAGGCAATAAAGGATATTGTTGTCTACAGGTATAAAGTCGGAGCAGAAGAATAAATAAGGAGAATATCATTGGATAATTTTACCGATTTACGGTTAGCTATTGACAAAACCGCTAAAGATGTAGTACAATTATTAGTTAAGGAGAATAAAAAACTCTCCACTGCCGAAAGCTGCACCGGCGGACTGATAAGCGCGGCGGTGACGGCGGTATCGGGTTCGTCCTCGGTGTTTGACTTAGGTATCTGTACCTACGCCAACAGCGCAAAGGAAAAATATCTCGGCGTACCCGCGCAGGTGCTGAAAGAACACGGCGCGGTATCGGAGACGACCGCGCGGCTGATGGCGGCGGGAATACGCGCTGCCGCGGCGTCGGACATAGGCGTATCGGTCACCGGCATAGCAGGTCCGACAGGCGGAACCCCAGACAAGCCTGTGGGTACGGTATATGTAGGTATAAGCACCGCGGATGGCGACTATGCCTTTCTCGCGTACACCGACGCGTCCGAGATCCCCGAACAAAACAGGCGGGAATATATAAGGTTAAAAACAGTGCTTGCCGCACTTAATGCGGTGAAAGATAAGATATAAATATGCGAAAGGATAAATAATGGCTGCTCAATATACAATAAAGGCTCCGCGCAAAAACGGCGTCGCCGTGAAAAAGCCCGGATTGTTTGTACGTTTTCTGAAATTTCTTTTCCCCTGGAAGGGTGACGGCGTAATAGACGTGATAAGAAAGCTGATATTCCTTATCGCGCTGGCGGTGTTTATAATAACCGCCGTACCGCTGCTGATGGACGTATACAGCATGTATAAGGACCAGTGGGATAACGAACGGCTGATACAGATATATAACCCCGAGGGCAGTACAGGCGGCGAAAAGACGGGAGAGATACTGCCGTCCTTTAAAGAGCTGCTGGCGATAAACCCCGAGACGGTGGGATATATCAGAATAAAAGGCACTAACATAGATTATCCCGTTGTACAGCACGAGGACAACGATTATTATCTTGACCATGACTTTTACGGAGAGCCTAACCGCAGCGGCTGCATAATGCTGGATTATAAATGTAAGGTAGCGCCTGAGGGCAATTCCGCCAATCTGGTGTTATACGGACATCATATGGCGGTGGGTACTTACTTTGCTAACCTCAAGTGGTACTGGGATTCTATCTACAACGATTACGACAACCCGATGTCCTATTATAAAGAGCATCCGCTGATAACCTTTAACACGATATATGAAGAGGCACAGTGGAAGATATTCGCGATAGACCTGTTCAACACAGAAGAACGCTACGGCGAGGTATATAACTATAATAACAAGCACGACTTTACCTCACGTGAGGACTTTAATAATTTTATCATTGACATTATGGACAGAAGCGACGTGTTCACCGATGTTGATATACAGTACGGCGATGAGATACTGACCCTATCTACCTGCGTATGGCCGTGGCGCGGCGATATGGAAAATGTGCGTCTGGGTATATTTGCCCGCAAGGTAAGGCCGGGCGAAAGCACCGATGTAAATGTTGACGCGGTGGTGAGAAACCCCGGCGTGTACAGATGGCAGTGGGTGTACGATAACGTAAACGGCGGCAACTGGTCCTACAGCAGCTGGGACAGAAGAAAGCTGCTGAGCTATACGGAAGAAGACGCGCTGAAGGACGGTTATACGTTCATCAGTTAACCGGTTAACAGTGAGAAAAGGAGTTCGTTGTGACCGATAAGGAAAAGCTTGAATTTGTACTCGGCGATGAGGCGGAGGGCGAGACGGAGGATATTACCGAGCAGGTTGATACGCCTGCTGAAGAAGCGGCAGAGCCTGTAAAGCAGCCGTTTTTTGCCTGTGTCATACCGTGGAAGGGCGACACAAAGGGCGGAATTATCAGAAAGACCGTGTCATTAGCTGTGTTGATAGTATCAGTCGCGGCGTTGGCGGTGACCTATAATATCTATAACGACTTTCTCGCCGAAAAAGAGGCGCTGGAGGCTGCCGCAAGGGCAGAGGCGGAAAGAGACCCGACCATCAAGCTCGGCTCTATAACCCTTCCTGACGCGCAGATACCCGCCGTGCGGGAAAAGAAAAAGGCGGAGATACTGGACGAGTATAAAGAGCTGTACGAGATAAACAACGACATGGTCGCGTATATCGAGATAGAGGATACTGTTGTCAGCTATCCGGTGGTACAGGTCAAGGGCTTTGACGAGAAAAAGTCGGATAAAAAAGAGATATCCGACGCCAACAACTATTATTTACATATGGATTTCTACACCGGCGGGTATTATTTTGCCGGTACGATAATCGCGGATTACCGCGCGGTATCGGATGAAAACGGGCGCGCGGCTAACACGCTGCTGTACGGACATAATATGGCGAACGGCACAATGTTCGCCGACATTATACACTATGACCCGTATTATCACGGTAATTATGCGGTAAACTTTTATAAAGAGCATCCGATAATAAAATACGATACCCTTTACGAAAAGGGAGAATATAAGATATTTGCCGTGATGAAGCAGAACGTCAACACAAGCGAGGGCGAGGTGTTCTACTACACCCGTACATACAAGTTTGACAGCGAGGCGGAGTTTGTCGATTATTACGGACAGGTATTGGACCGCAGTCTGTTCTATAACCCCGACGTAGACCTTCAGTACGGTGATGAGGTCATCGCGTTGTCTACCTGCGACTTTTCCACAGGCTTTTCGGATAAGGGAATAAGACTTGTATTATACGCGAGACGCGTAAGAGAGGGCGAGTCCTCCGAGGTAGACGTATCAAAGTATTACGTCAACGACGACCCGCTGTTCTTCGATTATTATTATAAATACTACGGAGGGTCGTGGGGCGGCAGAAACTGGCCTGCGTCATTACTTAAAAATTCGGAAAAATACAAAACCGCTGATAAACCAACTACATCAAACTGATCTCTGAAAGGAAAATATAAATGCCTGACGTAAATTCGGTCATCAAGACCAATCGTAAAAAGAAAAAGAAAAAACAGAATATTTTTGCGGCTATCTTTCAGGGGCTTATCCCGTGGAAGGGCGACACGGCAGGCGAGATAATCAGAAAGATAGTGTTTCTTGCGTCGCTCGTGCTGCTGACGGTGACGGGGTATATTATACTTGACACATACGTCTTTGCGCCCGCGAGGGAGAGCGCGAAGTACCGCGAGGAGATACTCACCCTTTACAATCAAGAGCCTACCGCGGCAGAGCTTGAGCAGCTGCCTGAAAAGACGATAAACACCGAATACGCGCCGCTGTACGCGGCAAACAACGATTTTGTCGGCTATCTCAACATACTCAACACCAGCGTAAATTATCCCGTGGTGCAGGGCGTGGACAATGACGAATATCTCCACAGAGATTTCTATTATGATTACAGCGACAGCGGTACGGTGTTTGCCGATTACGAAAACGTATTCAGCCCGACCGAGCCGATGTCCGCAAACACGATAATATACGGCCACAATATGCGTATCGACAGCTTTTTCACCGAGGTGGCAAGGTATTATTCCTACAGATACGATCTTGATTATTTCAAAGATCGTGCGGTGATAGAGTTTAATACTCTGTACGACAACGCAAAATACAAGATTTTTTCTGTAATGCTGGTAAATACCACCGACGATTACGGCGAGGTGTTCCCGTATCAGACAAAGATAAATTTCCGCAGCAGGGACGAGTTTAACAGCTTTGTGGCGGAATGCTTTGACCGCAGCAAGTATTATACCGGCGTAGACGTAAAGTACGGCGACGAGCTGCTGACGCTGTCTACCTGCGAGTTTGAGAGCGGGCTGAGCGATATGCGTGTTGTGGTAGTCGCAAGAAAGGTAAGAGACGGCGAAAGCGCGGACTTTACCGAGGAGGAAAAGGAAGCGTTTTACGAAAACCCCGTACCTAAGCTCAACGAGCTTATGCAGGATTGGTACGGCGAGTTTGAATACAGATATTGGGATCCTGCATGGCTGGAGGGGTATGTCCCTGACGACAGCTTTGTTGACATTAACGAGGAATAACAGCATGGAAAGAAAATCGCATATTGTGAAAATAATCGCCGCGCTGGGAATAGCGTGCGTGTATATTTTCGCATTCGGCATTATACAGGTGGTCAGTGTCGGCGCGGACAGCACCCATCAGATAGAGGTGAACGTCCCTGTCTACACCACGCCTGCCGATAACGGCGGCGCGCCGCCTGTGACCACCAAGCCGTCACAGACGACCAAGCCCGCGACATCCAAGCCGTCCGAGACGGAGGACCCCGACGGCGAGGAGACCGGAGACCCCGAGCAGACGGACACCCCCGACGAAGAACTTGCGTGGAATGAGACTGACCTTTTTACCACGATGTACGTCAACACCGACGGCATCTACAGCCGTGACTCGGCGTTAATAGGCTACTCTTCCAGGGTGCAGCAGTATTCGTACGGAGATAAGGTGACGGTAATCGCAAAAACCGACACCGATTATTACAAGCTGAAAGACGGGAGCTATATACATAAGGATTATCTTGACACCGCTGACCCGATAAATCAGGATGATACGTCTGATAACAGCGGCTCCGATAACGATAACTCAGGCGGCGGCAACGGCTCCGGCGGTGACGATAATTCCGGCGGCGACACGAACAGCTCTGACGGTAACTCGGGCGACAACAACAGCTCCGGCGGAAATAATTCCGATGATAACAGCTCGGATGATAACAGCTCGAACAGCTCTGACGATAATAATTCCGGCGGCGGCAGTACCACCGACGAGACCTTTACGGTATATGATCAGGCGTCAGGTGCGTATGTCACCGGCGACGCGTACGAGATAATTGTACGCACGGTAATAAACGAGGTAGGCACCGCGTGGCCCGACGAGGTGATAAAGGCGCAGGCTGTTGCCGCATACACACATATCAAGAAAGAGAACCAGTCCGGCAGCTCGCCGACGGTCGCGCTGCGTCCGATGTCGGACGCCACCGACAGGGTGCTGAGCCTTATCAGCGAGGTGTTCGGCGAGGCGATATATTATGACGGCGCACTTATCAATTGCAGCTATTATGCGTCCTCCTGCGGCTATACCAACAGCTCGGAGAACGAGTGGGGCGGTTATCTGCCGTATCTTGTCAGTGTTGACTGCCCGTTTGACACCGACGACCCGAACTACGGCAGGACCACGACCTTTACCGCCGCGCAGGTGAAGAACATCATCACCACGCAGCACGGCGTCACATTGTCGGATGATAATAAGTCCGAATGGATAAAGGTCGCTGCGACGCTGGACGGCAGAGAAAACGGCTGGGTAACCAGTGCGGTGCTGGGCGGCAGCTATTCGGTACACGGCAGGACGATACGCTCTAATTTCTCGCTCCCGTCCGAAGCGTTTACCGTGAAATATGACAGCGCCACCGACACCTTTACCTTCACCACCTACGGCTACGGCCACGGCGTGGGAATGAGCCAGAACGGAGCAAAGATACTCGCCGACAGCGGATATACATATAAGCAGATATTGCAGCATTACTTTACGGGTGTAACAATAAAATAAAAACAGTAAAACCCCGCCGAACGGCGGGGCTTGTTTTTTCTCTGTATATGCCGCGTTCATTTAGGCGGGCTTACTTATCTTTCAGCACGTCGCGGCTTCTTATTATGGTTTTATCATAGTCTATCTCGAAATAGTCGAGCATTATCTTCATATCGTCCTGCATCATAAGACAGGTATCTATCAAATATCCTTTTTCACCGCCGTTTTGCCATTCCTGCAAACCGCGATAATAAAAGGCTTTGTGAAGATCCTCAATAATAAAAGGCACGATATCGTTCTTTAAGCATTCCTTAAACATCAACAGTCTGCCTACTCTTCCGTTGCCGTCGTAGAACGGGTGTATTTTCTCGAACCTTGCATGAAAATCAAGAATATCATAAAAGCTTGCTTTTTCAATCGCGTTATAAGTCTCAAGCAGCTCGTTTATTTGTTCGGGTACATCTTTCGGAGCAGCAGTCTCGATATCGCCGACATAATTCGGATATTTTTTAAAATCACCGACAACAGCTTCATCGTTGTCCGCGCTAATTGTGTTATTTTTTAAAATATAATGCAGCTTTTTGATATAATCGTTCGTGATAGTGTCATCAATAGTATCCAGCACATAATCAAAGCATCTGAAATGATTGACCGTCTCAAATATATCTGTTATTCTCGCAGGAGCAATGGCTACAGTATTGGTTTCGTAAATATATTTTGTTTGGTCGTGGGTCAGTCTGCTGCCTTCAATGTGATTGGAATTGTAGGCGAAATCCACTTGTATTTTATTATATATGCCGCCGCTGATGTTGTTTTTCTTTTCAAAAACAAGCGTTTCAATCAAATTCCTAGATACTGTTGATGCCATTTTTATCACCCCTTTGGCTTTTAGCTGTTATTGATAGTATACCACGTTATCGCCGGAATTTCAAGACGGTTTTCTAATATAATAATATAAATTGTATCACCTCTTGCAAATCTCCGCAATATATGGTACAATAATAAAGTATGATGTAAAGTGACTGTATAGATAGTACAGCTTAAAGGAGACATAAAAATGGCAAAAAAAGCTTATGACGACAACAGCCTGAAGCAGCTGAAGGGCCCTGACCAGGTACGGCTGCGCCCGGGTGTTATTTTCGGCTCGGACGGGCTGGAGGGCTGCTGCCACTCGGTATTTGAGATACTTTCAAACTCGATAGACGAGGCGCGCGAGGGCTATGGCGACAAGATAATCATCACCCGCTTTCTTGACGGCAGCTTTGAGGTAGAGGACTTTGCCCGCGGCATACCGATAGATTTCAACAAAAACGAGCAGAAGTATAACTGGGAGCTGGCATTCTGCACCCTGTACGCGGGCGGCAAATACGATAACAACAGCGGAGAGAACTATTCCTATTCGCTGGGACTTAACGGCCTCGGTCTTTGCTCGACCCAGTTTGCGTCGGAATATATGCAGGTACGCAGCAACAACGGCACATGGATATACGAGCTGAGCTTTGAAAAAGGCTTTAACGTCGAAAAGGACGAGCGCGGCTTTCGCCGCAGACAGTCGGACGGCAGCACCGGTACAAAGATACGGTGGAAGCCGGATTTAGACGTGTTCACCGACATAAACGTCCCGTTTGAGTACTTTGACGATGTGTTGAAGCATCAGGCGGTGGTGAATGACGGGCTGACCTTTATTTTGCGAAACGAGGTCGCCGATGAGGACGGCGGCTCGCACTTTGACGAGACGACCTATTATTATGAAAACGGCATCAGCGATTATTTGCAGGAAACTGTCGGCGATACCGCCTTTTCGATACCGCAGGTGTGGAACACCCAGCGTGTGGGCAAGGACAGAGAGGACAAGCCGGAATACAAGGTAAAGCTGAAATGCGCGTTCGCCTTTTCCAACAAGGTGAACCTTATCAAGCATTATCACAACTCAAGCTTCCTTGAGCACGGCGGCAGCCCCGAAAAGGCGCTGAGCGCGGCGTTTACCTCGCAGATAGACGGCTGGCTGAAGGCGAACAACAAGTACAATAAAAACGAGGCAAAGATAAAGTACGTCGATATACAGGACTGCCTTGTGTTCATATCCTCTAACTTTTCTACCCAGACCAGCTACGAAAATCAGACCAAAAAGTCGATAACCAACAAATTTATACAAGAGGCCATGACTGATTGGCTGAAAAAGGAGCTGGAGGTCTACTTCCTCGAAAATCCGGACGACGCGCTGCGGATATGCGAGCAGGTAATGATAAACAAGCGCGCCCGTGAAAACGCCGACCGTGCGAAGGACAGCATGAAAAAGACGCTGACCGAAAAGATAGACCTGACCAACCGCATACCGAAATTTGTGGATTGCCGCAGTAAGGACGTCAGCCGCCGCGAGCTGTATATCGTGGAGGGCGACTCGGCGCTCGGCGCGGTAAAGCAGGCGCGCGACGCGGAATATCAGGCGGTTATGCCGGTGCGCGGCAAGACGCTGAACTGTCTGAAGGCAAGCTATGAGCAGATATTCAAGAGCGAGATAATCACCAACCTGATGAAGATATTCGGCTGCGGCGTGGAGATAAAGAGCAAGTCCAACAAGAGCCTGTCCACCTTTGACCTGAACAATCTGCGGTGGAATAAGATAGTGATATGCACCGATGCGGACTATGACGGCTATCAGATACGCACGCTGATACTGACTATGCTGTACCGCCTTGTCCCGACGGTGATACAGGAGGGCTATGTGTATATCGCGGAGTCGCCGCTGTATGAGATAAACTGCAAGGACGAGACATATTTCGCCTATACCGAGCAGGAAAAGACGCGTATTTTAGAGAGCTTCGGCGATAAGAAATACACAATACAGCGCTCGAAAGGTCTGGGCGAGAACGAGCCTGAGATGATGTCGCTGACCACCATGAACCCCGACACCCGCCGCCTTATCAAGGTGTGCCCGGAGGACGCGGAAAAGACGCAGGAGATATTCGAGCTGCTGCTGGGCAACAACCTTGACGGCAGAAAGGAATATATCCGCGACTACGGATATATGTATCTTGACGATATAGATGTATCTTAAGGAGATATTATGGAGATAAACAGAGTAAAGGTAATAGCATTTGCGGTTACGCAAATGCTGGAAGAGGCAGCGGAAGAGGACCGCGCCGCAGGGTACATCCACCTGTTCGGCGTATCGCAGTGCGCGGTGCTGCTGGCGCAAAAGCGGGGCTTGGACACAGAGCTGGCTGCGGTATGCGGGCTGCTGCACGACTACGCAAGCTATAAGACCGGGGAAAGCGAAAACCACGCCGAAAACAGCGCGAATATGTCATTGCCGATACTGGCAAAGACCGAGCTGTTCACCCCCTGCGAGATAGGCGTGATAGCCACCGCGATAGCCAAACATTCCGATAAAGACAGCGTCGGCGAGTCGTATGAGGAGCTGTTAAAGGACGCGGACGTTTTGCAGCACGCACTGTATAACGGCGGCGTAAGTGAAAAACACGCAGAGAGATATGAAAAGATAAAACCCGAACTGGGGATATAGGAGATAACCTGTGAAGAAAAAGAACGGAAAAGAAAAAAAGCAGCCGAAAAATCAGCCCAACGCATACATTGAGGGTGCGGGACTGGTCGCCGACCAGCCGATAACCGAAACGCTTATCGAGAACTTTATGCCCTATGCGATGAGCGTAATAATGTCCCGTGCGCTGCCGGAGATAGACGGCTTTAAGCCCGCCCACCGCAAGCTGCTGTACACCATGTACAAGATGGGTCTGTTGAACGGCGCGCGGACAAAATCCGCGAACATCGTGGGACAGACCATGAAGCTGAACCCGCACGGCGACTCGGCAATATATGAGACGATGGTAAGACTTGCCCGCGGCAACGAGGCATTGCTGCACCCCTACATCGACAGCAAGGGCAACTTCGGTAAGGCGTATTCCCGCGATATGTCCTATGCGGCGTCCCGTTATACCGAGGCAAAGCTGGACCCGATATGTGCGGAGATATTCGCGGATATAGACAAGGATATTGTGGACTTTGTCCCCAACTACGACAACACCATGACCGAGCCGGTGCTGCTGCCGGCAAAGTTCCCGTCGGTGCTGGTAAACAACAACATAGGTATCGCCGTCGGTATGGCGAGCAATATCTGCTCGTTCAATCTGACCGAGATATGCGAGACCACAACGGCGCTGATGAAAAACCCCGAGCATGATATCATATCCACCCTGCCGGGGCCGGATTTCCCGGGTGGTGGATATATCATTGCGGACGAGGCGGAGCTGCGCCGTATATACGAGACCGGACGCGGCAGCGTAAAGGTGCGCAGCAGGTATAATTATGACAGCGACGCCAACTGCATCGAGGTGACCGAGATACCGCCCACCGCCACCTCCGAGGCGATAATAGACAAGATAGTCGAGCTGGTAAAGGTCGGCAAGATAAAAGAGATAATGGACGTGCGTGACGAGACCGACCTGTCGGGTCTGAAAATAACGATAGACCTAAAGCGCAGGGTAGACCCCGACGCGCTGATGCAAAGGCTGTATAAGCTGACGCCGTTACAGGACGTGTTTTCCTGCAACTTTAATATACTTATCGGCGGCGTGCCGAAGGTAATGGGCGTAAAGGAGATACTGGACGAGTGGACGGACTTTCGTGTTACGGGGGTACGCCGCCGCGTAAAATACGACTTGCGTAAAAAGAAAGAGAAGTTGCATCTGCTTCAAGGTCTTTCTAAGATTTTACTGGACATAGACAAGGCGATAAAGATAATCCGCGAGACCGAGGAGGAAAACGAGGTCGTACCCAACCTGATGATAGGCTTTGGCATTGACGAGGTACAGGCGGAGTATGTCGCTGACATCAGATTGCGCAACATCAACAAGGCATATATCTTAAAGCGTATAGAGGAGATAGAGACGCTGAAATCCGACATAGAGGATATGGAGGAGATACTCGGCTCTGAGCGCAGGATAAAGCAGATAATAATAAAAGAGCTGAAAGAGATAGCCGAAAAATACGGCAAACCGAGAAAGAGCCAGTTCATCTACAATGCGGAGGAATACGAGGAAGAGCAGGAGGAAGAAATACCCGACTATGCGGTCAACCTGTTCTTCACCAGAGAGGGCTATTTCAAGAAGATAACCCCGCAGTCGTTGAGAATGAGCGGCGAGCACAAGCTGAAGGAAAACGACGAGATAATAATGACCTACGAGGGCAGCAACCGCACCGAACTGCTGTTCTTCACCGATAAGTATCAGGTGTACAAGGCAAAGGCGGCGGATTTTGCCGACACAAAGGCGAGCGCGATGGGTGACTATGTCCCCGCAAAGCTGGAGCTGGAGCAGGACGAAAAGCTGATACGCGCGATAGCCTGCGAGGATTTTTCGGGTATGCTGGTGCTGTTCTTTAAAAACGGCAAGGTCGCTAAGGTGCCTATGTCCTCCTTTGAGACCAAGACGCGCCGCAAAAAGCTGTCCGGCGCGTACAGCGACAAGTCTGAGCTGGTCTCGATGTGGCATATTAAAGAGGACTGCGAGTTTATAATGTCCTCGGCGGCGGGCAAGACGCTGATATTCGATACCGTGCTGATACTGCCCAAAGCGGCAAGAGATACCCAGGGCGTACAGGTGATGAGGCTGACCAAGACCGAGCTGGCGGCGGCGATGCCGTATACCGACGGTATGGTGAGAGACCCCGATAAATTCCGCACCAAGACCGTACCGGTGGCGGGCGCGGCAAGCAAAGAGGACATTACACAATTGAGATTTGAATAATTCCGAATTAAATAATTTACACTTGTTTTTTCTCCTGCGTTATGTTATACTTTTATTATACGTTTTAAGCCTCGGCGGCAAAGCCGCAGAAAGGGAAATATTATGCTGACTGATATTGAAATTGCTCAGAACGCGAAAATGAAGAAGATCAAGGATATCGCCGCACCCCTCGGTATAGAGGAGGACGAGCTGATACCCTACGGCCATTATAAGGCTAAGATATCGCAGGAGTGTATCGACCGTCTGGCAAGCAAGCCTGACGGCAAGCTGATACTGGTGACCGCGATAAACCCCACCCCCGCGGGCGAGGGCAAGACCACCACTTCGGTAGGATTGGCACAGGCGATGAACAGACTGGGCAAAAACGCGGTGCTGGCACTGCGCGAGCCGTCGCTCGGTCCGGTGTTCGGTATCAAGGGTGGCGCGGCCGGCGGCGGATACGCACAGGTAGTGCCGATGGAGGACATCAATCTGCACTTTACCGGTGATATGCATGCGCTGACCTCGGCAAACAACCTGCTCTGCGCATTGCTGGACAACCATATACAGCAGGGCAACCCGCTGGGCATCGACCCCCGCAGGGTGATGATAGACCGCTGCCTTGACATGAACGACCGCGCGCTGAGAAATATCACGATAGGTCTCGGCGGCAAGGTAAACGGCGTGCCGAGAGAGGATCATTTCCGCATCACGGTTGCTACCGAGTTTATGGCTATACTGTGTTTGGCGGAGGATCTGGAAGATTTAAAGAAACGTCTGGGACGTATCCTGGTAGCTTATACATACGATAACAAGCCTGTCTACGCGGCTGACTTACAGGCGGTGGGCGCGCTTACCGCTCTGCTTAAAGACGCGATAAACCCCAACCTCGTTCAGACGCTGGAAAACAACCCCGCAATAATCCACGGCGGTCCGTTCGCCAATATCGCGCACGGCTGCAACAGCATCAGGGCGACCAAGCTGGCGCTGAAGGTGGGCGATTACGCCATTACCGAGGCGGGCTTCGGCTCTGACCTCGGCGCGGAAAAATTCTTTGATATCAAGTGCCGCTTTGCGGGATTAAAGCCCGACTGCGTGGTGCTGGTGGCTACCATACGCGCGCTGAAGTACAACGGCGGCATACCCAAGGATAAGCTGTCCGAGGAAAATGTTGACGCACTGAATAAGGGCATGGTCAACCTCGGCAAGCATATCGAGAATATGCGCAAGTTCGGTGTGCCGGTTGTTGTGGCGATAAACCACTTCTACACCGACAGCGACGCCGAGATAGAGTCTGTACGCGCGTTCTGTGAGAGCGTCGGCGCCAAGGTCGCGTTCTCCGATGTGTTCCTGAAAGGCGGAGAGGGCGGCATAGAGCTTGCCGAGGCGGTAATCGAGACGATAGATACCACGACCTCCGACTTTGCGCCTATTTATGACGAAAAGCTGCCGATAAAGGAAAAGCTGAACATAATCGCACGCGAGATATACGGCGCTGACGGCGTTAACGTTACCCCCGCCGCGGATAAGGCAATAAAGCAGATTGAAGAGCTGGGATTCGGCGATATACCGGTATGCGTGGCAAAGACGCAGTATTCGCTGTCCGACGACCCCGCAAAGCTCGGCAGACCGCAGGGCTTTGAAATTACTGTAAGAGACGTGAGACTGTCGGCGGGCGCAGGCTTTGCTGTGGCGCTGACCGGAGAGATAATGACCATGCCGGGACTGCCTAAGGTGCCCGCGGCAAACAACATTGACGTGCTGGCTGACGGAGAGATAACGGGGCTGTTCTGATGATGACCTTTATGTCCTCATCACCTGAGGAAACCATGGATATCGGGCGGCAGATAGCGTCATACCTAAAGGCGGGGAAAAGCCTGCTGTTCCGCGGTGAGATGGGTGCGGGAAAGACCCACCTGACAAAGGGAATAGCGAGCTATTTCGGCGCGGACGCGAACGACGTCGCCAGCCCGACCTTTGCGATAGTCAACGAGTACGAGGCGCGCACCCCGATATATCATTTTGACCTGTTCAGGATAACCAATTTGCAGGACCTGTACGCGATGGGATTTTTCGATTATGTCGGGCAGGACGGCATCTGTATTATCGAATGGAGCGAGAACATAGACGACCTGCAATCCTATCTTGAGGACTATTGCGTGGTCGAGATAGACAAAACCGGAGACAGCACCCGTACCATTGTGCTGATAGACTAAAGGGGATGGCGTATTGATACTCGGCATAGATACAAGCACCGCGGCGTGCTGCGCGGCGGTATACGATACCGGACGGCGGCAGTTTGTCGCGCGGTATGAGATAAATAACAAGCTCACCCATTCGGTGACCCTTATGCCGATGATAGAAAATATGCTTGCCTCCTGCGGCTGTACGCTACAGGATATTGATCTTGTCGCGGCATGCGCGGGCCCCGGCTCGTTTACCGGGATACGCATAGGCGTGTCGGCGGCAAAGGGATTGGCAGCAGGGTTGGATATACTCTGCGCGGCGGTGACCTCTTGCGAGGCGGCGGCATATTCGCTGCCTGTTCGGCGGGGAGTTATCTGCGCCGCGATAGACGCGAAGATAAACCGTGTGTACTGTGCGCTGTTCAGGGCGGACGGAGACAGGCTTGAACGGCTGACCGACGAGCAATGCATTACTGCTGAACAAGCGGCAAAGCTGCTGTCCGAATACAAAAACGAGGACATAACCGTAACCGGTGACGGCGCGCAGATAATCGCCGACGCGCTCGGAGAGCTTAGCGGCGCGGTGACAGTCATCCCGCAGTGGGCTGCACAGCAGTCGGCATGCGGCGTCTGCCTTGCGGCACAGTATGCCGAGGCTGTAACGCCGGAAAAGATAATGCCGGTATATATACAGCTGCCGCAGGCTCAGCGGGAGCTGGAGGAAAAACTAAAGGGGAAGTGATATTATGCTGGTAATAGGCTGCGACAGAGCGGGCTATCAGTTGAAATTGGATATGATGCAGGTGCTGGACGATATGGGCGAGAAGTACATCGACATCGGCTGCAACGGCGAGACCTGCGACTATCCCGACATAGCCGAGACCGCCTGCGAGAAGATAATCGGCGGAGAGTGCGACAAGGGCATACTTATCTGCGGCACGGGCATAGGCATCTCCATGGCGGCAAACAAGGTAAAGGGCATCCGCGCGGCGGTGTGCCATAACGAGTACACCTCGGAGTTTACCAGACTGCACAACGATGCGAATGTGCTGTGCATGGGCGGCCGCGTGATAGGCAGCGGCGTTGCCGAGGGTATAGTGCGCAAGTTCCTGACCACCGAGTTTGAGGGCGGCAGGCACGCCGCAAGAGTAGAGAAGATAATGGATATCGAAAATAAATAAAAACACCCCTACGGGGAGAAATGAGGACATTATGGAAAACGCAAAGCTTCACATCTGTGACCACCCGCTGGTACAGCACAAAATTTCTCTGTTAAGAGATAAAAACACCGGCTCGAAGGATTTCAGAGAGCTGGTATCGGAAATTTCAATGCTCATGTGCTATGAGGCGACCCGCGACCTGCCGCTGAAATCGGTGCAGATACAGACGCCGATCGCGATAGCTAATTCCAGCATCATATCCGGCAGAAAGCTCGCATTTGTGCCGATACTGCGCGCGGGACTGGGCATGGTGGACGGCGCGATAAAGCTTGTCCCCGCTGCCAAGATAGGTCATATCGGAATTTTCCGCGACAAGGCGAACGGCAACACCGCGTCGGAATATTACTGCAAGCTGCCGTTTGACATTGACGAGCGCGACGTGATAATCACCGACCTTATGCTGGCAACCGGCGTATCTGCCGTACACGCCGTAAAGCGCGTAAAGGAGAGCGGCGCACGCTCGGTAAAGTTTATGTGCCTTATCGCCTGCCCTGAGGGCGCGCAGGCACTGCACGAGGCATATCCCGATGTGGATATCTACTGCGGCGCAATGGACGAAAAGCTGAATGATGATTTATATATCGTACCCGGCATAGGCGACGGCGGCGACAGACTGTTCGGAACAAAGTAAAAATTTCCCGAAATGATTAGAACTGGGATGGAAAAAGAAATATGGTTATAGGGATTATCGGTGAAAACTGCACCGGAAAATCTACACTTGCAAAAGAGTTGAACAAATCTATCGAAGCTGAAATCATAACAGGCAAAGACTATCTTCGGATGGCAAAATCCGAGAGTGAGTCAACAGCGTTGTTTAAAGACAAACTGAAGCAGGCTATGTCTAACGGAAATGTCATTTATGTTATTTCGGAGAAGGAGCATATTGCCCTGTTACCGGAGGGAGCAGTCAAAATTCTTGTTATCGCCGGACTTGACAGCATAAAAGAGCGTTTCAGTGCGCGGATGCACGGAAATTTACCTAAGCCGGTGGAACAAATGCTTGAGAAAAAGCACGGCATGTTTGATGACGGTGATTATGATTTCAGATTTAACAGTGACTGTGATGACTTGGAAGCGCTTTGCAAAGAAGTTAATGAAAGAATTTTATGATTCATTATATTGAAATGTATAAGTCCGCACCCTGAAAAGGGTACGGACTTAACTTATCATGCGTTATATGATTGTTAGATAATGAAACACAGGGACGATTTTTTGAAGTAATAAGTAATAGTGAATAGCGAAGAAGTGAGGTTGAGGGCTGCGCCCGCAAATTATATTATCGTCGCCCAAAGGGCGACGCACCACCCCTATTCACTATTCGTTATTCACTTGTCGTGCCGTCCCGGCACGACAGTCCTTCCATAAACCCGTCAAGCGCCGCGCTGGAGATATCGCCGCCGACTATTTTCCCGCCGACAGTTATCAGCGTCAGCTTGATGTCGCGGTAAAAGCCGCCTGTCGGGTCTGGGTAGTTGGTGATACTGTAGGTATAGCATATCGCGCTGTCCCCTTTATAGCGGGACAGGTCAAACCCGCTTTGCAGCTGGAGTTGGTTGTAATTCTCATACACCTCGGTAAAATGCGCCGGGATGACGATGTTGCGTGCCTGTTCGCCCTCGGCACAGCGATAGCCAAGCGTGCTTATGTATTCTCTCCGCTGCTCCTCTGTCGAGCCGTCGGGCGGCGTCTGACCCGACGCGGCAAGGGCTATCACCATTACCGTCGATATCGCTATCAGCATAGTGAGCATTATTACTATTATTCTCAGTTTTTGTTTCATGTCGTTATATTCCTTTCCTGTCAGGTTTGTACAGTATATGACAGGGCGGGACAGGATTATGATTTGATACCGATGTTTATCCATTGCATAATTGATTGATAATTGCATATTTTCCACAAATTTTACTGTAAAAAACCACGAAAAAATATCTTTCTGAACGGTAAATCGGATAAAATACACAAAATTTTTATTTGAGTATGTAGCAATAGTAACAAATTAGCCTTTCTGTTATTCCAAAAACTGGAAATTCTAATCTGTTTTTTGTATAAATTGCCTACAAAACAAATTAAAAAGTCCATGTTTTTATAACCGTTAGTAATTTTGCATAACGAAACGCGATAATCTTTGGGTAAATAGGTGCTACCATTTTTCCTGAGAATTTGTTACAATAATAGTGCAAGATTATTCTGCATTATATACAGGAGGTCACACATAAATGGCAAGTTTATCTTTAAGGGGTATCTACAAGCGTTATCCCGGCGGCGTTGTAGCCGTATCCGACTTTACCATGAACATCAAGGACAAGGAGTTCATAATCTTCGTTGGTCCTTCCGGTTGCGGTAAGTCTACAACTTTAAGAATGATTGCAGGTCTGGAAGAAATCTCCGAGGGCGAGCTGTTCATCGGTGATAGACTTGTAAACGACGTAGCTCCGAAAGACCGCGATATCGCGATGGTGTTCCAGAACTACGCACTTTATCCTCACATGACCGTTTTTGAGAACATGGCATTTGGTCTGAAGCTCAGAAAGGTTCCGAAGGATGAGATCAAGAAGCTGGTTGAAGAGGCTGCTAAGATCCTCGATATCGCGCATCTGCTCGACAGAAAGCCGAAGGCTCTGTCCGGCGGTCAGAGACAGCGTGTAGCATTAGGTAGAGCTATCGTGCGTGATCCTCAGGTATTCTTACTTGACGAGCCGCTGTCCAACCTCGACGCAAAGCTGCGTGCACAGATGAGAACCGAGCTTTCTAAGCTCCACAAGAAGCTGGGTACAACCTTTATCTACGTTACACATGACCAGATAGAGGCTATGACGATGGGCGACAGAATAGTTGTTATGAAGGACGGCTTCATTCAGCAGATCGATTCTCCTATCAATCTGTATGAGAACCCGACCAACAAGTTCGTTGCAGGCTTCCTTGGTTCACCTCAGATGAACTTTATCGAAGCAAAGCTGATAATGCTCAACGGCAAGTACACTATCGAATTCGGCTCTGAGGACACCAAGACCACCAGAGGCAGAAAGTTCTATATCGAAATACCCAGTGTTAAGGCTGATTCCGAGGCACTTAAGTATTATCTGGATAAGGAAGTTATCTTGGGTATCCGTCCCGAGAACATCCATGACGAAGAGATGTATCTCTCCAACGCTAAGACCGGCATCATTGAGGCTACCGTAGACGTAACCGAAATGCTGGGTGCAGAATCCTATCTGTACCTCACCTGCGAGGGTATCCCGCTGACCGCGAGAGTATCCCCCAGATGCACCGCACGTCCTCAGGACGTTGTTAAGCTGGCGCTTGATCCTAACAAGATCCATCTGTTCGATCCTCAGGATGAACATTCGATTCTTCAGTAAAATTAAAAATGAGGGGCTGTGGGTTTACCACAGCCCCTTTTTTAAAAAATATGTATACTCTTGTCTAAAACACACATAAGCGCATTATAAAATAGAATTTAACAGGAGCGTCTGACATGAAAAACATTGTAAAATTATTATCGCTTGCATTATCCTTTTCTATGCTTGCCTGCGGTTGCTCTACTGAGCAGGAACAGATTTCGGACGTATCTGATGTGTCTACGGTTTCTGAGTCGGAGCAATCCTCTGTGGAGGAATCTTCTGAGGAAAGTTCGTCGGTCACATCTGAGGAAAGCTCTTTGGCGGAGGAGAGCGACGAGCAGGAATCCTTGCCGGAAACCTCACGGGTTGAAAGCGAGGACGAGCAGCCTGCCGTTGACAGCCCATTATTCAGTGAAACTCGCGAATCTATTGAACTTACCGACGAGCAGAAGGACATACTGACACAGGTGTATGATAAATACACGAAGATGGCGTATGTTTTCTTTAATCAGGCATTTGATTATAAGGATGAGCCAAAGTTGTTTGAGGGGACGGAATATGAGTTCCATACTGAATTTCTCACCGAGGACGAAATGCCTGACGAATTCAAAGAGCTTCACACAGAGGACTGGTCTATACCGAATTCATTTGTAAAGTATACCGGCTCGGCGGTCAACACGGTAGAAAAATTTGAACAGGAGCGTTCTGAATATTTCACCGACAGTTTTATAAATAAAGCGACTATATCCCGTGTATCAAGCATACTTTCTTCCGTTATATGGGAAGACGGAGAGGGTGTTTATAAGTATTGCGGATATATATCCTCAAAGCCGATGGCGGATTACTATGATCTGTATGTGAAGGAATTTACCGAATCAGACGGCAGGATAGAAATAAAGCTGTTGTGTGATAGGACTGTGTTGTATGACGAACAGGAATACGAGCGCTATTGGGGTGTATCAATGGAAGAACAGCCGGGCTATGCTTATCAGTATTATTATATAACTCTTGTTACGGATGATGACGGAGACTTAAAAATGGATAATTTCTGTCAGGAAAGCGTAAGAGATGTTTATGAACTGGATGTTACAGACTTTTACGAAAGCGGCATTTTGCATTTTTAATAACAAATCTCGCTCATTAACGGGCGAGATTTTTTTGTTAAAGGCTGTAATATTTCCGCATTTTTTGCGTCTATATAGGTGAAATATATTTCGTACAAATACAAAGGGGGGCAGCGATATGGATGACAGCTATATAATCGACCTGTTCAACGAGCGCTCTGAATCGGCGGTGTCAGAGCTGTCGAAAAAATACGGACCGCTTTGCCGCAGCATAGCACAAAACATACTGAAAAGCCGCGAGGACGCGGAGGAGTGTGTAAACGACGCCTACCTCAGCGTATGGAACACTATCCCGCCGCAAAAGCCCGCCAGCCTGTCCGCGTATGTAGGGCGTATCGTGAGGAACAAGGCTGTCTTCCGCTATCGCAAAAACACCGCGGCACACCGCAACAGCTATTATGACGCTGCGCTGGATGATATAGTCGGGTACATAGCTTCCGTGGGCTCGGTAGAGGACAAGTATGACGAAAACGAGACCGCCCAGCTGATAAACGGCTTTCTGGCAGAGCTGGACAAGGAGAGCCGCATGATATTCCTTATGCGGTACTGGGCAGGGTACAGCGTAAAGGATGTGGCGAAGTCGTTTGATATGACCTCTAACAACGCGGCGGTCAAGCTGTCCCGTATTAAAGAAAGGCTAAAACGCTATCTTGAAGAGAAAGGGGTGGCAATATGAATAAAGAAACCTTTTCAAAAGCATTGGACAAAACAGATGAAAAATATATAAGCGAGCTTACCGAGCATATAAACACGCATTTGCCGCGCAAGGGTCTGTCCCCGTTTATAAAATACGGGTCGATAGCGGCAGGGGCTTTTATCGCACTCAGCACAGCCGCCATTGCGGTGGTGATCGGCACCGGCACCCCCGGCACAGGTATGGTGTATTCCGAGTCGTTAAACAACACCTCGGTGCAGCCGCCGGAGACGGAGGTTACCTCGTCGTCATTGCCGGAAAGCTCGGCACCCGCGCAGTCGTCTATCGAAATCAGCGAGCCGGAAACCTACGCAGAACTTTTCATGGAAGAAAGCTATTTCAAAGGCAAGGTGCGAAACATAGCATTTGGTATTTGCACTTCAAGTATGACCGTGGACGGTTATCACATTGACCCCATGCAAAATTATTACTATTCAATTATAACAGAAGATCCCGATATCGAATATCTCTACCCTTATCAGAAAAGAATATACAATGCCTTTCAGCTGATAGACGGGTATGCTCGCCAAAACGGCTTTGTCCCTCAGGCAAAAGCTGAGGAATATCTCGGCACACTATCCGAAAAAGAAGAAAGCTCGGATATCGGCAGCTATTGCGACCCGTGGAGCTATGCACAAGAATTCGGATTAAAATATAGTGACTTTAAGGATATGTTAAGCGAAACAGGAGATTTTACCGAGGACGAGGCAAAACTTATCTTTGAGGGTACGCGAGAGCAATTCATCGAAAAGTTTATAAACCGCTATACCTTATATATAGACGGCATGGTATACACGCCCAAAGTGTGTATGGAGGACAAACGTCTCTATCACCTTATTGATGAAGATATACTGCCGGATATGCTTTTTGAAAAGCGTGACGCCGCTCTTGAGGACTATCCCGACAGTCCTTGGGCAGCATATTTTGATGAATGGCTGACGATTTATACCAAGCTGTTTGAGGCGGCATACGACGACTATAAAGGCAACAAGGATTATTCGCGGAAGGAATTTGTAAGCGAATATCTGCCGTCATGCTTAAAGCCTATTTCCGATACACCCGTATTCGATGAGACAATTGAGACAGTTAAGTTGACAGATGAACAGAAGGACATTGTAGAAAAGGTATACGATGAGTATGTCAAAATGGCATGTCTGTTCTTTAATGAAAGCTGGGAGGATAAAAATTCTCCGCCGGTATTTGAAGGTACAGAATATGAATTTGAAAAGGCATATTTTAACGAGGATGAGTTGCCCGACGAGTTAAAAGCACTCTGCGAGGATGAGTTGTATCCAAAAGTCTTTATAAAGTATACAGGTTCTGCGGTCAATACGCTTGAAAAGCTGAGAGAGGCTCGCTCGCAATATTTTACCGACCATTTTGTACAAAAGCTGATAGACACTATGTTTAGTGAGCCGCTCGAGCCGAAGTACACATATACATGGGAGGCGGACGGCGGTGCATACCGTTTCTGCTTTGATGACGGAAACGGTGCGTTTTACAATTTGTTTGATTATTATATTGTAGGTTTTTCTCAAACCGATGACAAGATAGAAATAAATGTAGCGGCCGATCCGTCAAGAATGTACGAAAGTTATGACAACCATTATACCTATATTCACTGTAATATCATTCTTGAGCTTAACGAGGACGGCAGCTTCAGAATTGATGATATGGAATGGGGCAGATACCATATCAGCGATCAGCCTGAAGTACGAATAGGATATATGGGTAGTGTTACTGCGGTATATCAGCCCGGAGAATTTATGCCGGACGGTATGTGCATAAACAATTTTTATAAAGGCGGCATACTGCACTTTGACTGACAACATGTAATTCCTCATAAACGTACCCGCCGCACCTTTCGGTGCGGCGGGTGTATTTGTCTGTATTGTTTTACCGCTCGGTGAACGGTACGGCGTCGCCGGTGGAGATAATATAGATGTCGGAATAGCCGTTAAGTATTATATACTCATCGGTATATGCGTCGATAGTATAATAGTAGCCGTTGTTAAAGTATTTGTCATACAGCTGTCCCTCGGCAGCAATTTCGGTTACCTCAGTGCCGTTGCGCAACGCACGGCACAGCGAGCCGTTTTTGACAAAGTACCAGTAGTCGCCTATCAACGTAAGTTCGGTTATTATGTCGTTTGTGTTCTCGGATATGCTGAAAGGCAGCGGAGTCACTGTCAGATTTTCGTCAAAATTCGTGTAGTATATAGCGGAGACCGCTTCATTTTCGTCTTTGGCGTAAAACGTAATTGTACCGTCGGAGTGTAGCTCAAGTTCTGTTGTATATACGGAAGACACATACCGCTTGGGTATCGTTATCCGCTCTTTTTGTGTGGGGTCGTTTATATCATATCGGGTGATAACGATCTCGGAGTTGGTGCTGATATAATATGAATAGATATAATTATCATACAGTCCCAGTAAAATATCGGATATTGTGCTGTATCCTCTGTCGGTCTTTTCGGTAAAGCGTTTGGCTATCTCCTGCCGTTCGCCTGTCAGCGGATTTATCCTTATTATGCTGCTGTCGCCGCAGCCTGTGCCGTAGATGTACCCGTCATCGGCAAGCAATACGTCGTTCGTGCCGTCAAACTTATCCGTCTCGGTTTTCCACTCGTCGCCGTCAAATGAGACAGTGCCTGTTTTAACCTGTTTCATATCGAGAGCCTGACCGTCAAAGCTGAGGAAATAGAAGTTTGTATATACATCGTAGACGCGGTCGGTGTCGGTCGGTTCTTCATTCGGTTTTGGTTCTTCGCCCATGAATATAAAGCCTGAGGGCGTCACTGCAAAGCAGGTCGTATCTACACCGTCATTTTTTAGCGACAGTAGATTTACTATCCCGCTTTTTGTTTTATTTTCCGGATCGTATTCGGCTATATAGGGCGTGTTGTTTATAAAACCGTATTCGTAAAAGCTGCCGTTACTTATACGCATACCGAACCTGTTGCCGGTAAAGCCGTTAAAATCCGTGACATTGACGTCGGGGTCGGGAGTTGTTGGTTGACTGCTGTTTTGAGAATCCGGTCCTTGGGTACCCTGATAGGTCACACCTACGCCCGGCGCAAGCTGCTGATACGCCAGCACCGACAGTCCCACTGCGACGCAGGCGCACGCCGCGATCGAGGTGAATTTCAGCGCAAACGGTATCTTTTTGCGCGGTTTGCGCAGGTCTGCGGAGTTGAGAAATTCGGCGGTTTCCGCAATAAATTTTTCGTCGGTCTTATCCAGCGCGTTTGAAAGCTTTTCGTATTTCATATTATCACCCCTTCGTCTTCTAAATATCGTTTGAATTTTTCCTTTATCCGTGACAGCCGCACCGCCGCGTTGTTGGGGGTTATGTCGAATGCCTTTGCGACCTCTTTGACGCTGTAGCAGTACCAGTACCGCATCATAAACATTATTCTGTCCTCTTTCTCCAGTGTCTCAAGAAAGCTGTTTATCGCCCAGGTGGTCGCCTTTTCGTCGTATTGCTCTTCTAACGTAAACGGGTCGGATATGTAGTCGCCCAGCTCTTCCAGCGCCGCGTCGTAATAGCTGTTGCGCTTTTGCGCGGTGTTTTTGCGGTAGAGGGAGATCGCCCTGTTTCTCACTATGCGGCAGACGTATGCGGACAGTGACCGCGGCCGCTGCGGCGGTATGGTGTTCCATACGCTGAGGTAGGTGTCGTTTACACATTCTTCCGCGTCCTGCCTGTTTTTAAGTATGTTTTCGGCAATGCGTCCGCACAAACTGCCGTATTTGTCCTTCAGCTCGTTTATTGCCGATTCCGAACGGTCAAAGAATAGGTTTATTATGCTGCAGTCATCCATCTTAACGCCCCCTTTCATATAGTAAGACGAAATATATTTCGGAATATTACAGATTTTTTTGTTTTTTCGGAAATTTTTTTGATTAAGCCCACTTGACGATATATTTTTAATATGTTAAAATCTTATCAGTACAAAGGGGGCTAACCGTATGGAGATAATCTTTGATTTGGACGGAACGCTGTGGGACAGCTCTGACACCGTTGCCGCGTCCTGGACAGACACCTTGCGCAGGCTGGATATGCCTGAGCTGAACGGGCTTACCCTTACCGCCGCCGACCTGCAAAGCGGCATGGGTATGACCATGACCGCCCTTGCGGAGAAATATTTCCCCATGCTGCCGCCGGAAAAACAGCTTGAGGTGCTGGGGGTGTGTATGGAGGAAGAAAACAAATATATCGCCGTACACGGCGGGCGGCTGTTTGACAGGGAAGAGGAGACGCTGAAAGCGCTCAAAGCACAGCACCGCCTGTTTATCGTCAGCAACTGCCAGTGCGGGTATATCGAGGCATTTCTGACCTATACAGGCTTTGGCAAATACTTTGACGGGCATATGTGCTGGGGCGACACCCGCATGCCGAAAAGCTTTACGATAGGTGAGCTGATAAAGCGGCAACGCTGCGAAAACCCTATCTATGTCGGCGACACGCAGGGTGACTGCGATGCGGCGTATGACGCGGGTGTGCCGTTCGTACACGCGGCATACGGCTTCGGCGTAATGGAAAAGCCGGAGAGGGTGTCGGGTACGGTAGAGAGTTTTGCGGAATTATTGACGTGCTTTACAAAATAAAACAAAATAAAAATTTCTCCCCGGAAACAGCCGGGGAGAAATTTTTATTCAAAGTTGAATTCGTCCTTATACTTCTCCTTGAATATCTCGAACACCGCGTTCAGCACGTTTTCGTCCTCGATACCTGCGAAGTTATCAACGTCCTCGTCCTCGGTCGGCTCTATCTTGAGTATAACAACGCCGTCCATGTCGTCGCTTTCCTCCAGCGGGAGCAGCAGAATGTATTCCTCCCCCTGATATTCTATAATGTCCAAAAACTCGAAATCAACGTCGTTGCCGTCCTCGTCGGTGAGGGTGATTATCTCAGCCTCTTCCTCGGACATCTCGTCAAAGGTCTCTTTTTCAGCCACAGTATTTTCCTCCTTTTACAGATTTGTTGTTGCTTTTATCTTAACATAAAATAACCGCAAAGTCAACTTTATAATGTTTTTTCTAAATTAAATATATTATTTCCTGTCCTCGTCCATAAATACGCGAGAGCCGGTCGCACCGGTCTGTCCTTGATATTTGCCGTTGTAGGGATTCAGCGCATTGTTGTCCATCTCGGCGAATACCAGCTGACCCACTCTGCGCCCCGCCTTCAGTTCTATCGCGCAGCGGTTGGCGTTGAACAGCTCCAGCGTTATCTCGCCCTTAAAGCCCGGGTCTACCCAACCCGCGTTTTGGATAAACAGCCCCATGCGTCCCAGCGAGCTTCTGCCCTCGACAAACGCGGTGAGGTTGTCCGGCAGCTCGAAATACTCCATAGTCGTCGCCAGCACGAACTGCCCCGGCAGCAGCAAATATGTATCTGTTTTTATCGTTTTATAGCTTATCTCGCTGTCCAGCGTGATTATGCCCTTAGAGCTGTCCTCCACCACACCGAAGGTGTCGCCCAGCCGCACGTCTACGCTGGCGGGCTGTATCTGCGCCTGCTCCAGCGGAGTTATGGTCAGGCTGCCCTCGTCAAGCATTTTTATAATCGTTTTATCGGATAGTATCATGTTACGTCCCCCTTATGAGATAAGTTTACCATATTATCACGCAATCGTCAAGGGTTGCATTTTTATACGCTATACTTTATAATAAGAATATAACCGCGACTATGTCTCCCCGCCTCTAAGGCGGCGGGAGACATTTAGCCTTTCAGTGGGAGTTAAATCTCC
>JAFLRX010000029.1 GCA_022511265.1 Eubacterium sp.
TGTTATCCCTGCTATTTTATGCAGTGCTTGACCTCGCCGCAAAATAAGCAGTCACGGTGTAGGTGCTTCCTGCTTGGCTTCTTTTTGATGCATAATTATAAATTATGCATCAAAAACGGCTGTTACGCAAAAGCATAACAGCCGTTTTATTCAAATTATTACAGCTCGATAACTATATCGTTTTCAGCCTTTAAGATGCTGTCAAGTATCAGCTTGCCTTCTATCTTTTCGCCGTTGACGGTTACCTGCTTTACACCGTGCTCGCTGCCGTTGGGGTTCTTGACGGTTACGTGCAGCTTTTTACCACGGAAGGTCTTATCCATGGTGTATTCCTTCCACTCAGAGGGTATAGACGGGTCGATAACGATACCCTTGGTCTCGGGGTTAAGTCCGAGTATACCCTCGGTAGTACCTACCATAACGGTGGACGCTGTACCTGTCAGCCAATGAACGTGCGCACGGCCTGCGAACGGGCTGTCCTTGCCCTCTACAAACTGACCGTAAACGTACGGCTCCAGCACTCTGTGCTCGGCGTTGTCGTTGTAGGTAGCGGGTGCTGCCTCTTTCCAGTACTGATATGCGCGGTTGCCGTGACCCAGCTTGGACTCGGCAAGTATCAGCCAGCCCTGCGGCTGGGAGAAGATACCTGCGTTCTCCTTGGTGCACTTGTTAAAGCACTGCATCAGTGCGCCGTCAAAGCCATGCTCAACGTAGGGCGGGTACATAACCATCGCGCCGTACGGAGTGTTAAGCTCTCTTTCAACGCTGTCCATAGCCTTTTCGCCCTGCTCCTTGCTCGCAAAGCCGGAGATGATGGACCAAGACTGCGGGTTGAGCCACATGGACGCCTCGGGGTCGGTACGCTGACCGATAACGGTGCCGTCCTCCTTGTAGCCTCTTATCCATCTGTCCTCGTTCCAGCAAGCGGCGAGTATCTTATCAAGGTTAGCCTTTACTTCGTCAAGGTACTTGATGTACTCGGCGTCGCCCTTTTCCTCAGCGTAGGTTCTGAGTATCTTAACAGCGTATACCAACTGGAATGCAACGAAGGTGGATTCGCCCTTCTTGCCCAGTCTCAGGCAGTCGTTCCAGTCGGCATGAAGTCCCGCGGGCATACCGTGGTTGCCGAGGTTGTTCATCGAGAAGTCGATTGCTCTCTTGAGGTGGTCGTATACGGTACCCTTTTCGCCGTCGTTTGCGTAGAATATCTCTTCATCTAAGAACGCATGGTCGCCGCTCTCGGAGATGTACTTGTATATCGTCGGGAACAGCCACAGCGCGTCGTCCGCACGATAGCTGGGGTGTCCGGTCTCCTTTACGTACTCGGGGTCGTCGGGGGTGTTCTCGCTGCCCGCCTTGTGGGTATATTTTACCAGCGGAAGACCCGCGCCGTTGGTTACCTGCGCAGACAGCATGAAGATTATCTGCTGCTTTGCCATTTCGGGCGCAAGGTGGATTATACCCTGTATATCCTGTACGGTGTCACGGTAGCCGAAGCCGTTTCTCAGACCGCAGTACTGGAACGATGCCGCTCTCGACCAGATAAAGGTGATAAAGCAGTTGTACGCGTTCCATACGTTTACCATGTTGTTGAAGTCCGCGTCGGGGGTGTTTACTACCAGGTTAGCCAGCTTAGAATGCCAGTATTCCTTCAGCTCGGCAATTTCCTTTTCTACAACGCCCTCTTTCTGATAGGACGCGATTATCTCAGAAGCTACGTTCTCAGGCTTCTGGCCCATTATATAGGTAAGCTCTTTAGTCTCGCCGGGCTGAAGCACTATGTCGCTCTGCAGCGCGCCGCAGGAGTTGGTGTTGTAGTTAAGGTCGCCCTTGAGACCCTCCTCTATACCCTTGGGGTTGGAGTAGCCTCTGTAAGAACCTACAAACGCGTCACGGTCGCCGCAGTAAGCGGACACATCAGCCCTTGCCACACCGAGGAAACGCTCGTTGTTGGGGTTCTTGAACACCTCGTTCTGCTTCTGCTGGATAAAGTTACCCTTGAAGTAGGTGCGGGTGATGAATAACGTGTACTGTAAGTTTACCTGGTCCTGCTCGTAGTTGTTGTCGTTTACAAATTCGCAGTAGCCGGTAACAGCCAGCTTTCTGGGTACGTTGTCGGTGTTGGTCACCTTCGCAGCCCATACCTCATATGTAGCATCCTTGGGCACATAATAGGTGACTTCTGACTTTATCTTCTTATACTCGGAGGTGATGACAGTGTAGGCGGTACCGTGGCGGCACTCGCTCTTATACTCGTCAAGGCTCTTGCATACCGGCGACCATGATGCCGACCAATAATCGTTGTTGTCGAGATCTTTTAAGTAGATATAACGGCCGGGCTGGTCGTTGGGTACGGAGTTGAAACGGTAACGGATAACTCTGCCGTTCGCGCCGGATTTTACAAAGCTGTATCCGCCTGCGTTGTTGGATATTATCGCGCCGTACTCGGGCGAGCCGAGATAGTTTGCCCACGCCGACGGCGTGTCCGGTCTGGTGATGACATATTCCTTGTTTTCAAGGTCGAAATGTCCGTAATTCATATTTGCTTCATTCCTTTCGTTATAGGGGACCGCATAAGTCCGGCCTCCTGTTGTTACCGCATCGGATGCCCCCGCAAACGGTAATCCTTTACATCAATTATAGCAGTATTACAGCACCTTTTCAAGGGCGGTAATTTCAACAAATTTTACAGCCGCGTTTTAGGCAGTATGACTAAAGGCAGAATTAGGCACAAAAAACCGCCCCTCGTAAAACGAGGGGCGGTCATAAATATCAGAGTTTAATTGACGATATCAATTACTTTCTCTTCTTGGTTGCTACACCTGCTACTGCCAGAGCTGCTGCTGCGAGAGCTGCAGGAACTACGGTCAGAGCAACACCGGTGTCAACATTATCGGGGTTCTCGGGAGTGGGATCATCAGTGGGATCTTCTACATTGCCGCTGCTCTCACCGGGAGTGGGCTCTTCGGTGGGATCTTCTTCAGCGTCAACGGTAAGAGCTGCATCCTTAGCTACCTGAAGGATAGTGATCTGAGGAACATTTTCGAGATCTTCATCATCCTCATCGGGAACGATGTTGGTCTGAAGAGCAAAGAAGAAGTTCTCAGCTACTACGATAGGCTGATCAAAGTAAACAGTCAGCACATATACGCCGTCTTCAGTAATGGTAAGAGGAGCGGAAGTGGTCTTAACGTTGTCCGCACTGTCGGGACCCCAGTAAGCCATATCGTTCTCGCCGTCCCAGTTGTTGGTGGAAACTGCCAGCCAAGCATCGAAGGGAGCGGTTACGCCGGTAACCTGGAACTTAACAGAGATTACCTGAGTGCCTTCAAAATCAGCTGCGTTAACGATGTGGAAAGCATCCCAAAGATCTTCGGGTGCCCAAGGATGAACGAGGTTGATACGAACGCCGCCGTCGTTAACCATTGTACCGCCGTTAGCGAGGTCGATGATTACGGGCTCAGCTACGTTCTCAGAACCGCCGATGGTGTCATCCTTAAGGTTTACGGTCCAAGTGATGGTGTGATCAACACCGTCATCAGTGGAAATTGCTACGCATGAATAGTAGATTTCGGGATCATAATCAAGATCGGAAACATCTACGTCAGTGGGGGTGTTTGCAGGAATGTCAACCTGTGCCCATTCACCGGTAGAAATGCTATTGTAACCAAATACAGCAGCAATATCGCTTTCAAAGGTAACGGACTCAACATCTTCAACTGCATTGCCCTCAAGAAGGTCTTCTACAGAAATAGCTTCCTGTGCCCACCAGCTAGTGGTGTTGAGGGTAGCACTTCCTGCAAAAGCACTTACTGCGAGCGCGGAAACTGCAACGGAAGCAGCAACAACGCCGGCAAAAGTTTTCTTAAGCTTCATTTTGAGTGTCCTCCATAAAAATAATATTATTTTAGCTATTAAGCTACTATTTATCATACATCAAATCGGCTTGTTTTTCAATTGTCAAAATTCACAAAAATACTAAATATTTTTGTAGATAATTATAAAAAACAACTAACCGCCCTTAAAAGGGCGGTTAATGTAATCAGAGTTTAAGTATTAAGTTAGATTACTTTCTCTTCTTGGTTGCAACGCCTGCTGCTACGAGAGCTGCTGCCGCGAGAGCCGCGGGAACTACGGTCAGAGCAACACCGGTGTCAACATTGTCGGGGTTCTCGGGAGTGGGCTCGTCAACGTTGCCGCTGCTTTCGCCGGGTACAACATCTGCGTCAACGGTAAGAGCTGCATCTCTTGCAACTGCTACTATAGAGATCTGAGGAACGTTCTCAAGTGCTTCGTCATCAGCATCGGGAGTGATGTCGGTCTGAAGAGCGAAGAAGAAGTTGTCGGTGATCTCTACGGGAACGTCGGTGTAGATAGTGATTACGTATTCGCCGTCAGCCTCAACCAGTACGGGAGTCTGAGTTACGCCGTTAGCGTTGTCAGCGCCCCAGTAGTAGATGTTGCTAGCGTCATCATCGGTGTTGGTTGCGAAGATCAGCCAAGCGTTGAAGGGATCGGTAACGCCGGTAACGCTGAACTTAACGGAGATAGCCTGAGTGCCTGCGAAATCAGCCGCATCAACAATGTGGAATGCGTCCCAGTTCTCTTCGCCGCCCCAAGGATGTACGAGGTTTACACGAACGCCGCCGTCGTTAACCATTACGCCGCCGTTAGCCAGCTCAACAAGTACGGGCTCTGCTACTACTTCGGTCTCGCCTACTTCTGCAAATGCTGCAAATGTCATAGCGGATGCTGCAACTGCTGCTGCAGCTACGCCTGCAAAAACTTTCTTTAAGCTCATTTTTATGTCCTCCATAAGAATTCATTTCTATCGTCCTGTCTCTCAGGACCAAATATATAATACTACTTTCAACCTCGTTTTGCAATAGGTAAATATCACAAACTAAATTCAACTTTCGTTTTTCGGTTGTCTAACATACACAAAAACCGTGCTTTTGCCGCTATAATGCGGGTTTTATGGTAATTTTTTCTATTAACGCAGTTAACTGTTTCTGTTTTGCTATTTAAATAGTATATATAAAGGAAATGCGATAAATTATAGGCGAAAAATTTCTTGACAACGGAAATAAAATATAGTATAATGTCTTTATTAAAGGCTGTGACAAAGACAGTAAGCTTTGTAAAAAGAGCTTTCAGCGAGCCGGGGGCGGTGCAAGCCCGGCAGCTCCGACAAGGCTGAACATCACTTTGTAGCTGCCCGCTGAAAGGTGCAACAACCGAGTAGGTCGGGACGGGCTCTTCCCGTTAACGGAGACTCATTTGACGGAATGACGTAATAGGTGGTTGTAAGGTTTCCTTATCCTGTTATGGGTAAGGATTTTTTGTTGCCGCTCGGCTACGTCAAAATTTGTAAATTATCAACAAATATAAATATGGAGGAAAACGCAATGTCACTTTATGAAAAAGTACCGACTTCGCCCAATTTCCCCGAGCGGGAAAAGAAGATCGAGCAGTTCTGGCACGATAACGATATTTTCCGTGTCAGCATGAACGCGCGCAGCGACGATAACACCTATACCTTCTACGACGGTCCTCCGACCGCCAACGGCAAGCCGCATATCGGCCACGTGCTTACCCGTGTAATCAAGGATATGATACCGCGCTATCAGACGATGAAAGGCAAATATGTGCCTAGAAAGGCGGGCTGGGACACCCACGGTCTGCCGGTCGAGCTGGAGGTTGAAAAGCTGCTGGGTCTTGACGGCAAGGAGCAGATAGAAGAATACGGTCTCGAGCCGTTTATTGACAAGTGTAAGGAAAGCGTCTGGAAGTACAAGGGAATGTGGGAGGATTTCTCCCGCACCGTCGGATTCTGGGCGGATATGGACCAGCCGTATGTAACCTACGACAACAACTTTATCGAGTCGGAATGGTGGGCGTTAAAGCAGATATGGGACAAGGGGCTGCTGTACAAGGGCTTTAAGATAGTACCCTACTGCCCGCGCTGCGGAACCCCGCTGTCCAGCCATGAGGTGGCACAGGGCTATAAGGATATCAAAGAGCGTTCGGCTGTTGCCCGCTTTAAGGTAAAGGACGAGGACGCATACATTCTTGCATGGACCACCACCCCTTGGACGCTGCCGTCTAACGTGGCGTTGTGTGTCAACCCCGATGAAGAGTACGTTAAGGTAAAGACCGCTGACGGCTATACCTATTACCTCGCGGGCGCGCTGTGCGACGCGGTGCTGGGCGGAGACAAGCCCACAGCACCCTATGAGATAATCGAGACCTACAAGGGTAAAGAGCTCGAATATAAGGAATACGAGCCGCTGTTTGACTGTGCGGTGCCCATCTGCGAAAAGCAGCATAAAAAGGCATTCTTCGTTACCTGCGACGGGTATGTAACGCTTACCGACGGTACGGGCGTTGTTCATATCGCGCCTGCGTTCGGTGAGGACGACTCTAAGGTCGGCAGAAAGTACGACCTGCCGTTCGTACAGCTGGTCAACGGCAAGGGCGAGATGACCGAGGATACGCCCTATGCGGGGGTATTCTGCAAAAAGGCCGACCCGATGGTGTTAAAAGACCTCGACGCAAAGGGACTGCTGTTTGACGCGCCGAAGTTCGAGCATAGCTATCCACATTGCTGGCGCTGCGACACTCCGCTCATCTACTACGCGAGAGAGTCGTGGTTCATCAAGATGACCGACGTGCGCGAGCAGCTGATAAAGAACAACGAGACCATCAACTGGATACCCGAGAGCGTGGGTAAAAACCGCTTCGGCGACTGGCTGGAGAACGTACAGGACTGGGGTCTCAGCCGTAACAGATACTGGGGTACACCTCTTAATATATGGGAGTGCGAGTGCGGACACCGTCACGCGATAGGCAGCATAGAAGAGCTGAAGAACATGTCCGACAACTGTCCCGACAACATCGAGCTGCACCGCCCCTACATCGACGCGGTTACTATCACCTGCCCCGAATGCGGCAAGCAGATGAAGCGCGTACCGGAGGTAATAGACTGCTGGTTTGACTCCGGCTCGATGCCGTTTGCGCAGCATCATTATCCTTTTGAGAACAAGGACTTGTTTGAAAAGCAGTTCCCCGCCGACTTTATATCCGAGGCGGTGGATCAGACCCGCGGATGGTTCTACTCGCTGCTGGCGATATCCACTCTGCTGTTTGACAAAGCGCCGTATAAGAACGTAATCGTACTCGGATTAGTGCTGGATAAGGACGGACAGAAGATGTCCAAGTCCAAGGGCAACTCGGTCGACCCGTTTGACGCGCTGGCTACCCACGGCGCGGACGCGATACGCTGGTACTTCTACACCAACTCCGCCCCCTGGCTGCCCAACCGCTTCTACGACAAGGCAGTTACCGAGGGACAGAGAAAGTATATCTCCACATTGTGGAACACCTACGCGTTCTATGTGCTGTACGCCAACATCGACAGCTTTGACGCGACCAAATACACCCTCGACCCTGCCAAGCTGCCGGTAATGGATAAGTGGCTGTTGTCCCGCCTGAATACTCTCATAAAGGACGTTGACGGCAACCTCGGCAATTATCGCATACCCGAGGCGGCAAAGGCGCTGTCGGAATTCGTTGACGATATGTCCAACTGGTATGTAAGACGCAGCCGCGAGCGCTTCTGGTCCAAGGAACTTACCGAGGATAAGATAAACGCGTATATGACACTGTATACCGCACTGGTTACCGTTGCCAAGGTGACCGCGCCGATGACACCGTTCATCGCTGACGAGATATACCGCAACCTGGTATGCTCGCTGGATAAGGACGCACCGGTCAGCGTACATCTCTGCGACTTCCCCGTTTGTGACGAGACACTTGTTGACGCCGAGCTGGAAAGCGAGATGCAGACGGTGCTGACAGTAGTCACCCTCGGCAGAGCCGCAAGAAACGCCGCCGCAATAAAGAACAGACAGCCCGCGAGAAAGATAACCGTAAAGGGTGAGAAAACCCTCGAACCGATGTTCGCGGATATAGTAAAAGACGAGCTGAACGTAAAGGACGTAGTATTCACCGACAACACCGAGGAGTTCACCTCCTACAGCTTTAAGCCGCAGCTCAAGACGCTGGGCGCAAAGTTCGGCAAGCGGATAAACGAGATAAGAACAGCCCTTGCCGAGGTTGACGGCACTGCCGCTATGGCACAGCTGAGGTCTATCGGCGTGCTGACGCTGTCGCTTTCCGACGGCGACGTCCAGATAGCGGAAGAGGACCTGCTGATAGAAGAAAAGCAGAAAGAGGGCTGCGCGGTGGTATCCGACAGGGGCTATACCGTGGTGCTGGACACCGTGCTGGACGACGCGCTTATCGAAGAGGGCTTTGTAAGAGAGATAATCAGCAAGGTGCAGTCCATGCGTAAGGACGCAGGCTTTGAGGTAATGAACCGCATTGTCATCTATTGCGAGGGCAGTGAGAAGATCGCGGGCATACTTGACCGCAACCGCGCCGAGATATCCGACGATACCCTTGCCGATGATATCGTTATAGGCACACCCGACGGCTATACCGCCGAGTGGGATATCAACGGCGAAAAGGTAAAAATGGGCGTTAAGAGGGTATGAATGACATTCGCAAGACAATACCCGACAAGTACAAGGGAATAATCTGTATACTGCTGTCGGCGTTTTGCTTTACCTTTATGAATATATTTGTGCGGCTGGCAGGCGACCTGCCGTCGGTGCAGAAGAGCTTTTTCCGCAATTTCGTAGCGCTGATATTCGCGCTGGTGATATTGCTGAAAGAGCGCTCGCCGCTGCTGCCGCAAAGCAAAAATAATCTGCCCGCGCTTATCGCGCGGGCAGTGTGCGGTACGCTGGGCGTGCTGTGCAACTTTTACGCGGTGGATCACCTCAACCTGTCCGACGCGTCGATGCTGAACAAGATGTCGCCGTTTTTCGCGGTGGTGTTCTCGCTGTTTATATTAAAGGAGAAAACCACACCCGTGCAGGCACTGGGAATAATCGCGGCGTTTATAGGAAGTCTGTTTATCATTAAACCGAGCTTTGCCAATATGGAGCTTGTGCCGTCGCTGCTGGGCTTTCTCGGCGGTATGGGCGCGGGCGCTGCATACAGCTGTGTGCGGTGGCTTGGGCTGCGCGGGGAGAGAGGCTCGTACATTGTCTTTTTCTTCTCGGGATTTTCCTGTCTTGTCACCCTGCCGTTTTTGATATTCGATTTCCACTATATGACGCCTTTGCAATGGCTGATACTGCTGGGTGCGGGGCTGGCGGCGGCAGGCGGACAGTTTTCCATAACCGCCGCTTACAAATTCGCCCCCGCGAGCGAAATATCGGTGTACGATTATTCGCAGGTGCTGTTCTCGGCGCTGATGGGATTTTTACTGTTCGGTCAGATGCCGGACGTGTTCAGCTGGATAGGCTATCTCATCATCTGCGGCGCGGCAGTGGCGATGTTCATTTACAACAATCACAGAAAGGAAAAAGCAAATGGAAATTAACATAGAAGAAATACGCGAGTTTTTCAAAAACGACCGCTTTGCGACCGAAAACGGCGCAATAATAGACGAGGTCGGAGAAAACTTCGCGCAGGTCAGCCTTGAGATAGAACCGCGGCACCTTAACGCTGTTGGGGGCGTAATGGGCGGAGTGCCGTTCATGCTGTCGGACTTCGCGTTCGCTGTCGCCGCCAATTGGAAGCGCGAGGCGCCCGTGGTGTCGGTAAATTCCAACATCGCTTTCGCGGGCGCAGCAAAGGGCAAACGGCTTATCGCCCGCGCGGAATGCGTCAAGGACGGGCGCAGCACCTGCGTCTATCTGATAAAGGTAAACGATGACCTCGGTAATATAGTCACCGAGACAATGATAACAGGATTCAAAAAAACTCGCCCTTGACAGGGCGAGTTTTTTGAAGTAATAAGTAATAGTAAAGAATGAATAAGCTTAGTGTGCCTTGCCTTACGGCACGGATTTGAAACGGCTTATTTGCGGACACGACCCGCTGCTGTCTCTTCTTCACTGTTCGCTATTCAGAACAGCGTTAGCTGCTCGACGGTGTCATAATGAAAGGACGCACTATGCTCTACCCGCAGTCTTTCGGCTATCACCGCGATAAATTCAGAGTTGGTGGGCTTGCCCCGTGTATAAAGCGAGCCGAAATACTCTCTCCATTCCATGCTTTCGCCGTTGTCCCACGCAAGACCTATCGCATGGCGTATGGCGCGTTCTACACGGGATGCGGTCGTGCCGCACAGCTGCGCCACCGTCGGATAAAGCCGCCCGGTAATGCTGCTTATCATTTCACGGTCGTTTATTACAAGCATTATCGCGGTGCGTATATAATGATAGCCTTTTATATGTGCCGGTATGCCTATGCGGCGGATGATGTCGGTTATCTCCTGCTCTATGCCGCGCATGCGGTGTTCGCTTTCGCAGGGTTTTTCTCTCTTTGCAAGCATCAACGCCAGCGTTGCCGTCACCAGCTCGCTCGGGCTTACGGGGCGGGCGATACAACGGTCCGCACCCGCGTTAATGTATGTATGCTCATATGTGCGGCTGTCCGTCACCGCGATTATCAGCGGCGGGCTGTCAGTGATGCTTTTCAGTGCCCTTATCGTGCGGCCGCTGCCCGTACCCGACGATAAGATGACTATCTGCGGGCGCATCGGCAGAGCGGTGCTCAGCACCTCGTCGCAGCCGACAGCCACCGCGTAAAACCCCGCCTGCCTGAATGCCGTGGCACAGTCTGCGGCAGTCACGCGTGAGTCGTCCGCGATAAGCACCTTTACTAAATTCTCCATGTGTGCTTTTCCTTTCATAAAACATATTTTTTCTCTCTCTTCTCTGTCGACACGAAAGCATCATGTCAGGGGTGTATTTTTTATTATACTATGAAAAATAAGTCTTTGCAAATTTGAGATATTCTTTTATCATAATCTAAGTTAACATTTGTGCAGTTTGATAAATAACAAGGCGTTTTTATTTGGTTTTTTAGGCAACATTTTGTCGAAAACTCAAAAATATAAAAAATATCTCCCGCCGTCAGGCGGGAGATGCTTTTATATTATTATTTGCGCAGATTATTAATATTTATCTCATTACCGTTTATGTCGGTGCCGTCTCCGGTCACACGGTCAAAAGTGAGTTTTGCCGCTGTTTCTCCGGTTTCTTTGACGGTCAGCTCGGCGGTCACGGTTCCGTCTCCGTTATCGGTAAGGACATTGTCTATTTGATCCATCGGAACGATAAATGTCAAATTGGAAATATAATATTGCGCAGCCTTACGCTTTGCGTCCTCATCGGATATAACGTCAAAGCCTTTAACGTCATCGGTAATATGCGTCAGCTTTTCGGTGCTGCCGTCACTGTAGGTGAAAACAACCGCCTCGCCGTCAGCGGTCACGACAGCGGAATATTCTTCTTCGCCCGCGGCTAACGTAAGTACGCCGTCACTGCCGTAATTATACGTAACAGAGGTTCTTTTACCGGTCTCCGGGGTTATTATTTTTCCGTTTTCACCGAATACATAATATCGGCTGCCGCCGTCACCGAAAGCGTACCACGCCGACGGCTCGTCAAAGGATATCAGGGCGGATACCGCGGCTATGTCCTCATCGCTCGGAACGGAAGGTTCTTCTTTTTCTTCGGGCGGGTCTGTTTCCGGCGTTGACGTCTCTTCAATCTTAGAAGTTTCGTCCTCCGATACTTCTTCAACGATTGACGGCTCGGTATTTTCCGAGGTCTCAGCCGATGTTTCGGTGCTGTTGTTAAATGTGCTGTCGCCTGCGGTGCTGTCGGTATAAACTATACCGCCGCTTGTTGTGCTGTCGCTTGCCGGATTTGCCTCGCAGGAGGTGAGCAGAACTGCTGCGAATAAGAGTGCCGGCAGTGTTTTGCTAAGCTTGCTTGTGCGTTTTTCCATAGAAATATCTCCTTGTTGCAAAATCAGCTATACGCTGTTAATACAATTATATACCTAACGCAAGAAATGTCAATATAAAAAATGTAAAATATCAAAATAAAACAGTGGACTTTCCGTCCAAAGTCGTGTATAATAGAACTAACGAATTTTCCCACGAAAGGATATGCATATATGAAAAAGGGCTGCAACTTATTCAACGACAACTGGCAGTTTGCGCTGACCGACGCGGACGCAGACCGCGCCGCGCTTGACGGCGCAAAGTGGTATAATGTTGAGATACCGCATGACTGGCTGATAGGCGATACAAATAACCTGTACAAGTCCGGCTGCGGCTGGTATAAAAAGACATTTTCGCTGACGGCGGAAGAGGCTGCCGACAGCTTTATAATATGCTTTGACGGTGTGTATATGGACAGTACCGTATACGTCAACGGCAGCAAGGCGGGCGAATGGAAGAACGGCTATACCTCGTTCTCATTCGACATAACAGAATATATAAAAGAGGGCGACAACGAGATACTGGTACGGGTAAACCACAAGCACCCCAACTCTCGCTGGTACAGCGGCGCGGGCATATACAGAAACGTGTATATGCGACGTACCTCGGCAGACTATATAATCACCGACGGCGTGTATTTCAGCGCAAAGGCGGTGGGTTATCCGATGACCGAAAGCTCGTCACGGTGGAAGGTCATGCTGGACACCGAGCTGAACCGCGATTTTGACGGGCAGGTGCGGCATACCCTTGTCAATGCGGACGGGCAGACGGCGGCGGAGATATGCGGACCTGTCGTGGGTGCCGTACACCGCACCGAGTTTTTCATCGACACGCCAAAGCTGTGGAACCCAGACAGTCCCAACCTGTACACGTTACATACATATCTTATGACCAACGACGGAGAGACGTTGGACGAAACGTCCTGCCGCGTAGGATTTCGCAATGTACGGTTTGACCCCGCGTCAGGACTGTACCTTAACGGCAGGCGCATAAAGCTGAACGGCGTATGCCTGCACCACGACCTCGGCGCGCTGGGCGCGGCGGTAAACAAGGACGCGATACGCAGACAGCTGGAAAAGCTTATCGGCATGGGAGTAAACGCGATACGCACCGCCCACAACCCGCACTCGCGCGAGCTGATAGAGCTGTGCGACGAGCTGGGACTGCTTGTCAACTGTGAATTTTCCGATGTGTGGGAAGAAGCCAAGACCGAGTACGACTATTCCCGCTTTTTCCCCGAATGGTATAAGACCGACGTCAAGGCGTGGGTGACCCGTGACCGCAACCACCCCTGCGTGATAATGTGGAGCATCGGCAACGAGATACACGACACCCACAAGAGCGAGCGAGGCTTAGAGGTAGCAAAGGCTTTGTCCGACGAGGTAAAGCTGCACGACCGCCGCGGCAACGCCAAGCCCACGATAGGCTCTAACTATATGGCGTGGGACAATGCGAAAAAGGTCGCCGACCATCTGAAGATCATAGGCTATAACTATGCCGAGCGGCTGTATAAAGAGCATCACGCGCTGCATCACGATTGGGTGATATACGGTAGCGAGACCGCCTCTACGGTACGCTCGCGCGGCGTATATCATTTCCCGTACAACAGTCCGCAGCTTACCCATGACGACATGCAATGCTCTGACCTCGGCAACAGCGTGGTAAACTGGGGCGCAAGCCCGTTTTATTCTTACCGCATGGACCGCGACTGCAAATTCTCGATGGGTCAGTTTGTCTGGACGGGTTTTGACTATATCGGCGAGCCTACGCCCTATAACTCTAAAAACTCTTACTTCGGTATAATTGATACCGCGGGCTTTCCTAAAGAGTCCTACTGGTTTTACAAATCGGTATGGGATAAGAAAGCAGCGCCGTTCATACACCTTATGCCGCACATGGACTATAACGAGGGTCAGTTGATAGACGTGATAGCCTACAGCAATCTGCCGACGCTGACGCTGACCGTAAACGACCAGCCGCACAAAACCCAGCACATTGACCTAGACCACGGGGATAGATTCTGCGCGCACTGGCAGATAAAATACTCTAAAGACGACGAGGTAAAAGTATACGGCTATACCACAGTTAAGATAAAGGACAAGGATGACTGGGCGGTATGTGAGACGCTTGCATCCTTCGGCGAGCCTAAGGCGATAAAGCTGTCGGCGGATAAGACCGCGATAAAGGCGGACGGCCGCTCGCTGAGCTTTATTGAGATATCGGTAACAGACGAAAACGGCAACGAAGTCGCCAACGCCAACGACCGCGTAAAGCTGACCGTCAGCGGCGCGGGCAGACTGGTCGGCACCGACAACGGCGACAGCACCGACTATGACAGCTATAAAAACGACAACCGCCGCCTGTTCTCCGGCAAGCTGCTGGCGATAGTCCAGGCTACCCTTGACAGCGGTACAATAACCGTCACCGCCGAGGGCGCGGAGCTGGAAAGCGCGTCTGTCACCATTACCGCCGAACCGTGCGAAAAGCCGGACGGCATCAGCGTTGTGACCGAAAACGTCTTTCCTGCGGTCACTACCGAATACAAGCCCGAAAAGCCTGTCAGAAAGATAGAGCTTATCGACGAAAACACCGACAGGACATTCGACCCCGAACACACCGAGCGAAAGGTAAAGGTCAAGCTGCACCCCGCCGACGCGGACTACAGCGATATCGTGTTTAAGTGCAGCTCAAGCAGCGGCGAGGAAGTCAACTTTGTCGAGGTGACGGATTACGACGGAGAGTATGTTTCGTTCAAGGCAAAGGGCGACGGCGATTTCCGCCTGCGCGCCATCGCCAAAAACGGCAGCGATATTCCCAAGGTCATCTCCGAGCTGGAATACAGCATAACCGGCATGGGCAGCGCGGTAATAGACGCATATCAGTTTACCGCGGCGACGCTGTGCAATTATACCAACGTCACGCTGAACAATATCGGCAACGGCTCGTTCGGGCTGAACGGCAGGTCGGTGACCGGCTTTTACAGTATGGATTTCGGCAAGGCGGGCGCGGACAGCATAACCATCAGCGTCGGCAACTGCAACCCCGACCCCGTATACGCAAAGCTGTACGTTGGCGACCCCGACAACGGCGGACGGTATGTAGGCGATTTCCTGCTGGAATACAACAACGGCTGGGACAAGGCGTCTCCGCAGGTGTTCAAGCTGCCGGAAATAATCAAGGGCTTAAACGACATCTATATCGAGATAGACAGCGGTCTTATCTACGGCGGTATCGGCTTCGGCGCGTACAACCGCGCGTATATGCTCAACTACGCCGCAGACTGCGACAAGTTGTACGGCGACGATTATGAGGTAGCCGACAAGCGTGTAAACAAGATAGGCAACAACGTGGTCATCGAGTTCAACGCGCTGGACTTCGGCGAGGGGGCAACCTCGTTGACAATAACCGGCCGCACCCCGCTGGACGTAAACACCATACAGCTGCGCACCACCGACAGCAGCGGCACACAGAAAACACAGATACTGGAATTTCCGCATGCCGACGACTTTACCGCGGTTAAGTTTGATATCGAAAAGGTTTCGGGCGTGAATGATGTAAGCTTTGTGTTCTTGCCGGGCGTTAAGTTTGATATGGAGAGCTTTGAGTTTAATTCGTGATTATAATGGATATTACAGATATGGGCTGTGCAACGCACAGCCCTTTTCTATTGCTGTATACTTCCGCCGTTTTCCATAACCTCCAGCATCATTCTCGCGCCGAGAGCAAAGCCGGATGCGAAAGCCTCGCTCTCGCTTATTAGCGCACGCTCGGATTTAATGTCCGCCAGCTTTTCAAGCTCCTTTCTTACCTCATCCGACAGCATACCGTCCAGCTTGCCCTCTATGCTTAGTATCTATTTTGACAGCTTGGAGTACTTTGTGTTTTTAAACAGGTTGCGTTCGACGGGACGTAGGTTGCCGTACCATAGTTCTTCGAGGATTTTCATTTATTTTTCCTTTCTTGGTTTGAAAACCGATTTTAGGTGTTTTTAAAATGATATAATATTATTATATAGGTACACACTTATTAGATCAACAGTAAAAATCAACAAATATATAGGTACTCAACTATTAAAAATATACAAAGAATTTGATATAATAAATTAAAATGAGGTGATAAAATGAGCGACAATCCGCAAACAAACGCTACCAACAGATACCATAAAAAGGCTTATGACAGAATAAATCTTTTAGTAAAAAAGGGGCAAAAGGATGAAATAAAAAAATATGCCGAAGGCGCAGGAAAAAGTTTAAACAAATATATCACCGACTTAATTTATGAGGATATGAAAAAGAAGAAATAGGAAAATTTTTTCAGGCACGGCAAACGATAAAAGTAAAAATCGGCGAGAAAAAAGTCTTCCCCTTGAGGGGAAGACTTTTTCTTGACAAACATATACAAATTATGCTAAAATATTAACGGTGATTTTCACCCGCAAAGGAAGCGTAACGGATGGACGGTGTTTGTCCTGCCCCTGTAAAAGGGGGTGAGTGATAATGTATGTAACTTTACAGGAATTACTTCAATATACATTAGTTATTGTTAATATAGTAATACTCGTACTTACCTGCGTTAAACTCAGCAAAAGGAAATAACCGCCCTTTGCTCTCAATTTAGGGCGGCTATTTTTAGCTCTTAACTAGGGGGCAGACCGTTTGTCTGCTTCCTTTGTTGATTTTATTATAACATAAAATTATTTATAAGTCAATAGCCAACTGTTATATTGGCAAAAACTCTCCGCCCGTTGGGCGGAGAGTTTGTCTTATCCTAACTTATCCCTCATATTCCGAGAACTTAGGTGCATTCGCTATTACGTCAGCCTCCAGCGCCTGCGGGAGCAGCTCGTAACGGTCAAACTCGGAAGTGAAATATCCCATACCTCTGGTTATCTGACGGATAACAGTTGCAAGGTCGGTTATCTCTGCCTGCGGTATCTGCGCCTGCAGCACCGTCATACCCTTTTCCTCTTCGGAGGGGTTCATACCCAGCACTGTACCTCTGCGCTTGTTTACAACCGTCATAATGTCGCCGGTGCTTGCATCGTCCAGCGTGATAGTAACATTGCAGATAGGTTCAAGCAGACAGGGCGAAGCGTTTACAAGTCCGCTCTTATACGCGATGTGCGCCGCCATCTTGAACGCCTGCTCAGAGCTGTCTACCGGGTGGTAAGAGCCATCCAGCAGCGTTGCCTTGAGATTTACGACAGGATAGCCCGCCAGCACGCCGTGCGCGGTGCTTTCCTGCAAGCCCTTTTCTACCGCGGGGAAATAGTTCTTCGGTACGCTGCCGCCGAATACCTTTTCCTCAAATACCAGCGTATCGCTCTCGCAAGGCTCAAAGTCAATCTTAACATGTCCGTACTGACCGTGACCGCCGGACTGCTTCTTATGCTTGCCCTCGGCGGATACTTTTTTGCGTATCGACTCACGGTATGCGATAACAGGGTCGGAGACCTCTACCTCTACGCCGAATTTATTCTTCATCTTGGAGATAGCGGAATCAAGATGCTGCTCTCCCAAACCGCCGAGTATACGCTGATGCGTCTCGTGGTTGTGGAAATAGTTCAGCGTCAGGTCCTCTTCTATCATACGCTTGATAGCGTTGCTTATCTTGCCCTCGTCGTTCTTATTCTTTGCGGCAACCGCCTTGAAGAAGCACGCGGTGGGGAATGTCTCTCTCGCAAACGCCACATCGTTGCCCGCGCTTGTCAGAGTATCGCCTGTGTTGGCGGTCAGCTTGGTAACCGCAACAATGTCGCCCGCGTACGCCTCTACCATATCCTCGGACTTTTTACCCTGTAACGCCAGCAGCTTGCCGATGCGCTCGGTCTGTCCGTTAGCCTGATTTACAACATCCGCGCCTGCCGCCAGTGTGCCGGTAACCACCTTAACGTAGTTCATCTTGCCCACGAACGGGTCGGCAACTGTCTTGAACACCTTACAAGCCAGCGGCTTGCCCTCGTCATATGCCAGCTTGCCGCCGCCCTCCAGCAGCTCGCCGCCGCGCTCATCAGGGCTGGGCAGCATATATATGATAGTATTGAGCATCATATCAATGCCCGCAAGGGTATCGCCCGAGCAGCATACCACGGGGGTGATGTCGCCGTTATGGATGCCGTCATGCAGACCCTTTATCAGCTCTGCCTCGGTAAAGTCCTCACCCTCGTTCTCGAAATATCTCATCATCAGCTCTTCGTCTGTCTCGGCTACCGCCTCTGCCATTGCGGCACGAAGACCCTTCAGGCGGTTCTCCGACGCGGGCATCTCCACCTCGGTGGGTACGCCGTTGTCGTAGGTGTATGCTTTCATCTCCAGCAGGTTTATGTAGCTTTCTACAGTGCCGTACTTGTCAAAGGGCACAACTATCGGACAGATAGAAGGACCGAACTCGGTCTTCAGCTCTTCAAGACACTTGTAGAAGTTGGAGTTTTCCTCTTCCATTCTTGTTACGACAAACATGGTCGCCTTGCCGCGCTTTACCGCCTCGCGATAAGCCTTTATCGTGCCGACCTGCACGCCGTCCTTTGCGGGAAGGGTGATAACAACGCTCTCAGCGGCGCTGATGCCCTCGTACATACCCGCAGCAAAGTCAAACTGACCGGGCGTGTCGAGAATGTTTATCTTGACATCCTTCCACTGGCAGTATGCCAGAGCGGTATTCAGTGAAATCTTTCTCTTTATTTCGTCAGCGTCATAGTCGCATACGCTGCTGCCCTCGGATACCTTTCCCATACGTTCGATCTCTCCGCACTTGTACAGCAGACCCTCTGCTACCGAGGTCTTGCCGCTGCCGCCGTGTCCGGCCAACGCGATATTGCGGATGTTTTTACATTTGTAGGTTTTCATAAAAAACCATCCTTTCATAAGCGATAATTTAGGGATAATTTCATTATATACTGAAACGCCGAAAAAAACAATGCTTTTTTCGTGAAATTTGAAATATTTGTGTAGAAAAATTCAGAAAGTTTTTGTGCAGATTGTATAAATAGTGAAAATCGGTGGTTTTTTTTGGGGAAAGTAAGTCAGCTGAGCAAATCCCCCTTGCAATTTCCCGCCTAAAATGTTATACTCTATATATAAATGTTTTGCCTGTAACGGGCAAGGAAAGCGGGCGGAATGGAAGAATATAAAACTGATATCAGTAACGGGCTTTCCGCCGAAGAGGTGCGACAGCGTACCGCCGAGGGGAAAGTCAACGGCGACTTCAATATCCCAAGCAAATCCGTAAAGCAGATATTTATCGACAACTGCTTTACTTTCTTTAATTTTATAAACGTGGTGCTTGCCGCTTTCGTTGTTGCGGTAGGCTCTTTTAAGAACTGCCTTTTTCTCGGTGTTATCATCTCCAACACCGCGATAGGTATTTTTCAGGAGATACGCTCAAAGCGTGCGGTGGATAAGCTGTCGCTGATATCCGCGCCAAAGGCGACGGTGCTGCGCGACGGCAAAGAATCCGTTATCCCCGTCAGCGAGGTCGTGCTGGACGAACTGATACTGCTGGGCGCGGGCGGGCAGATCTGCGCGGACAGCCGTATAGTCAGCGGCGAGATAGAGGTAAACGAGAGCCTTATCACAGGCGAGAGCGACCCCGTCACCAAGCGTGCCGGGGACGAGCTGCTGTCCGGCTCTTTCGTGGTCTGCGGCGAGGCAAAGGCGCAGGCGATACGGATAGGCGCGGACAATTACGCCAACAAGATAACCAGCGGCGCAAAATATATCAAAAAGCACAACTCCGAAATGCTGAACTCTATCAACAATGTGATAAAAGTGATAAGTATCTGCATAATCCCGATGATACTGCTGATGTTCGGCAAGGAGATGGTGATAGGCGGCGCGCCGTTTGCGGACGCGGTGGTGGCGACCGTTTCGGCGATAATCGGCATGATACCTGAGGGACTGGTGCTTATGGCCAGCATGGTGCTGGCGGTCAGCGTGATACGTCTTGCCATGCACAAGACCCTCGCGCAGGATCTGTACTGCGTAGAGACGCTGGCGCGGGTGGACGTGCTGTGCCTTGACAAGACCGGCACGATAACCGAGGGCAGCATGGAGGTGACCGACGTCATCCCGCTTGATAGCAGCGACCCTGCGGAGGCACTAACCGCGCTGATGACCGCGCTGAACGATAAAAACCCCACCTATGACGCGATAAAGGCAAGCTATCCTGACATATCAGGGCTGAAATGCGTAGGCAGTCTGCCCTTTTCCTCCGCGAAAAAGTGGAGCCTTGCGGAGTTTGACGGCAAGGGCACCTATATAATGGGCGCGGCGGAATTTATACTGAAAGAGCAGCTGCCCGACAGTCTTAGACAGCGGATAGAAAAAGAGTCCGAGGGCGGCTATCGCATAATACTGATAGCCCACTCTGACGGCAGTCCCGATTACGAAAACAAAGAGCTGCCTGCGAATATTATTCCGACGGCACTGGTAAAGATAAGCGACAAGATACGCAAAGAGGCGCCCGACACGCTGGCGTTCTTTGCCGAGCAGGGCGTTGATATCAGGATAATCTCCGGCGACAACCCCATCACGGTGTCCGGCGTGGCAAAGCGTGCGGGGCTGGCAGACTATGACCGCTATGTCGATATGTCAACGATAAAGGACGAGCGGCAGCTGGCAGAGGCAGCAGAGAAATACAAGATATTCGGACGTGTTACCCCCGACCAAAAGCTGGCACTGGTAAAGGCGCTAAAGGCGGCGGGACATACCGTGGCGATGACAGGCGACGGCGTGAACGACGTGCTGGCACTGAAAGAATCCGACTGCTCGATAGCCATGCAGTCAGGCAGCGACGCGGCACGCAACGTCTCCAACATTGTGCTGCTGGATTCAAACTTTGCCTCTATGCCGAAAATAGTGGCAGAGGGCAGACGCTCTATCAATAATATCGAGCGTTCCGGCACACTGTTTTTGTACAAGACCGTTTACTCATTCCTTGCCGCGCTGATGTTTATTTTTGTCCCGATGGGGTATCCGCTGCAGGCGATACAGCTTACGCTGATAAATGTATTCACAAACGGCATACCGTCGTTCTTACTGGCGCTGGAGCCGAATTTTAACATAGTCAAGGGACGTTTTATCGACAACGTACTGCCGCGCTCGGTGCTGTACGGACTTATATTGACGCTGAATTTTATAGTTATGATGATATGCCGCGCGGTACTCAATGCGGGTGGCTTTATGGGCCATGCCGAATTTGAACAGTACGCGGGTACGCTGGCGATAATCTCGATAGGCTTTGCGGCGTTTGTGGTGCTGTTTAAGGTGTGCCTGCCGCTAAAGCCGTGGAAGATAGGGCTGCTGGCATTTCTGGTAGCAGGATTTTCGCTTGGAATATACGTACTCGGCGACCGCCTGCTGGACCTCAGCATACTGCCGACGCCGGTGATGATATCGTTGTTCGTATGTGTAGGCGTGACAGTTCTCGCGACGGTGCTTATCAGTATATTTGAACAGCGGCTTACCGCTTTCATACTGAAGATACAGCAAAAGATAGCAGGGCTGCTTAACAAAAAACCAAAAAATGCAATAGAGGGAAATCATGTTAGTTGAGATATTCAGTGACGGCGCGTGCAGTCACAACCCCGGTCCGGGAGGATACGGCGCGATACTGCGCTGTAAGGGCAAGGAAAAGGAAATTTCCGGCGGCGAGGCTAGCACCACCAACAACCGCATGGAGCTGATGGGGGTCATCAAGGCGTTGGAAGAGCTTAAATACCCCTGTGATGTGATACTCACCACCGACAGCCGCTATGTCGTGGACAGTGTAACGAAAGGCTGGGTGTACGGCTGGCGGAAAAACGGATGGAAAAAGGCGGACAAATCCCCCGCCCTTAACGTTGATCTGTGGGAGCGGCTGCTGCCGCTGTTAGATACCCACAAGGTGGAATTCCGCTGGATAAAGGGACACGCCGGACACGCCGAAAACGAGCGTTGCGACAAGCTTGCGGTGGCGATGAGGGATAAATACTCGATATAAAGCAAAATATGAAGCCCGACGGTTTTCCGTCGGGCTTCTTTGCAGTGTTACTTGTTGGCATTTTCGTAGGATTCGATCATTTTCTTAACCATCTGACCGCCGACGCTGCCTACCTGCTTAGCGGTAAGGTCGCCGTTGTATCCTTTATCCTTCAGAGGTACGCCTACTTCGTTAGCAGCCTGCATCTTAATGCCGTTTAATGCTGCCTTGTTTCTGTTGTTGCTGGACATATCAATTTCCTCCATCAATATTGCTTAATGCAATGTCTTTTGACCTTGCAAACTTATTATGTTCCCGCTTTTTTGTTTTATTACTTGTAAATTTTGGATAAAAACATAATTATATTTTACACTGAAAAAGTCTGCACAGATGTGCAGACTTTTATGTATGTCACTTTACCCCGTCCAGGTCTTCAAGAAAAGCGTCTATATTATAATTCTTTTCGCTTTTCTCCCGCGGCTGCTCTGCGGCAGGTTGTTCCGCCGACGGCTGAGCTTTACCGTCTTGCGGGTCGTCGGTGTATTCATCGTCGTATTCATCATCGTATTCATCATCGTATTCATCGTCATACTCGTCGTCGTATTCGTATTCATCATCATAATCATCGTATTCGTCGTCATATTCATATTCATCGTCGTATTCATCGTATTCGTCATCGTAATATTCATCATATTCGTCGTCATCGTAATAAAGATCGCTGTCGTCGTATTCCTCCTCATCGGAATATTTACGCTCGAACAGCCAGCGCACCAGATAAAATGCGCCGACCCCCGCGCAGGGCAGCAGGATGAACGCTATCATGCCGAACGGCGAACGGACAAATCCGATGATGCTGCCGAATACGCTGCTGTAGCTTGTTATCTTCGCGATAAAGCCGTCCTGGGTTATCGCCTCGCTGCCGCCGCTTTCGGTTGACACCGTTATGCTTAGTCCGTTTTCGACCGATATATCGGTGACCTTGCCGAATCTTACGTTGCCGCTTTGCCGCTCGCGATATACGATTATGTCGCCGGGCTTGCTCTGCTCTGCCGGGATAAAGCTGCCGAACGCCGCAGCCCCCGACGGTATCATTTCAAATCCGTTGTTATCCACCAAATATATGCCGAGCCCCGCCGACCCTCTGCCTGCCGCAAAGACGATAGACATTACAGCCAGCACCGCCGCGACAAGCAGCAGCACGCCGCCTATCACGCGTGTTATTATTTTATATTTCATTTTGCGGCATCTCTCCTTTCGCAGGCAGTTTGGCTATTTTACACTTGACAACTTAAATAAAATATTGTATAATTATAAGGCTGACATCTCAGCCGCACGAATGCTGAATTTTTATCCTTATATATTGTACCACATTCCTATCGCGTTTGCAAGAGTTAAGCGTTCGGGTGTAAAATTTTATTTGCTGGCGTAGCTCAGTCGGTAGAGCAGCGCATTCGTAATGCGCAGGTCGCAGGTTCGAGTCCCGTTGCCAGCTCCAAAAAATCCCGAATGCGATAGCGTTCGGGATTTTTACTTTTTACCTCTTCACTCTTCACTTTTCACTGAAATCCACATTCGGGATTTTTTGAAGTAAGAAGTAATAGTGAATAGTGAAGATTTGTCCAATAAATACACAATTATCTCTTGACATTATTGACGCGCTCTAGTATACTAATATTTGATGACAATATCGTCAATATTATCAGAAAAATACTTTTATAAAAACAGGAGGGTTTCATGAAAACGAAGATATTAAAGCGTGTTACCGCTGCGGCGGTTGCCGCAGCGGTTGCGTCTTCCGGCGTTGTGGCTTTTGCGGCTGATGATAACGCAAAGTCCATCCAGATCAACAAACCGTATCTTAATCTTACGGTAACAGCGGACGAGGCACTGGGAGAACTGCCTGAGGGGCTCGAGCTAAAGCTTGTAGGTGCTGACGGGTCGGTGGTCGCTCAGTGGACGGCAGGGGCAGAGACCGACGCCAAACCTGCTGACGGAATATACGCAATCACACCGAGAAGCGATCTCTCGGTACTGCCGGTAGAGCCGTTTGTTCCGGATGTTGACGGCAAAGACGGAAAAATGTATCAATCTTATGCATATGTTACACCTGAGGCTGACGGTTATTATCTGCAGCTTGGCAAAGAATACAGATACGACTACACTCCCGCAGTTAATTTAGAAGAAATACCCGGCTATACCGGCAAAACAATGACTGTAAAAGCAGGCGAATGGGCGGTTTCTATCGAACCGGCTTTTGAAAATGACGTCACTATGGGTTACGGTATCTTCCCTGAAGAAAACAGAAATCTCGAGGTCCTGTTCAAGGGACAAAAGGGAACCCTTACTTTCGACAATCTTTCTGTCGGCACCCACGAGATGTGGTGCACCGTAAAAATTAACAGCGGCTCTGTATCCGGTACAGGCGGAATACTGAATGTCAAAGACCATGACAGCCGTTATTTTCAGGTCAACGGCAATATCGCAGAGCTGACCCACTATTTCAATGCCGACGGTACATACGGCGAGGACAAGCTCAAGATAGGCGAAGATGTAGCGTTGTATTTCATAAGCGGCGGCGTAGTTACCGCGTCTCTCCCTGACGAAGACGGCAATATAAGCGTATGGGTAGACGAGGAAACACTTTCCTTTGGTATGGCTACCGAATTCAGAAACGGCGGCGGACGCAACGGATCGACAGTAAAGAGCTTTATACCTAAAACAGCCACACAATATTACACTACAACGTTTTCTGTCCCGGACACCGGACTTACACTTTATAATATTCCTGCCGGTGAATATACCGTAACTACCTCTGACGCGGATTATCAGCTCGAAAACGCGGTAGTTACCGTGACCGATACCAAAGATCTGCAAACCGCAGAGATCATTGTAAAGGCTGCGGAAATTCAGACCGAAAAACCCGTAGAAACAGAAACCCCTGCGGAAACAACTGCACCTGAAGAGACTGAAAAGCCTGTAGAAACAGTTGAACCCGAAGAGACCGAAAAGCCTGAGGAGACAACTGCACCTGAGCAAACCGAAAAGCCCGCAGAAACGACTGCGCCTGCGGAGACAGAAGCGCCTGAGGCTGAGGTTCCCGGAAATTCACAGCTGCCCGAAGATAACGGCGAGCAAAACCCCGAAACCGGTGTCACTGTCAGCAGCGCGGCACTGGCGGCTGCGGCGGCAATAGCACTGGTTATCAGCAAAAAGAGAAAATAACATAAATCAATAATTTTAAAGGGAACAGCAGTTTAGCTGTTCCCTTTGTTTTTTCAATAGCTTTTCTGATTTAACTCTCTTCCTCGTCTGCGGAGGTTTTTTCGTCTTGGGATGCTTTTTCCTCACCATCGTCTTTTTTAGCTGAAGCTCTTTTCTGCGTGTTGCTCAGTCTCAGACGTTCATTGGTGCGCCTCAGCGCAAGCATCAGCACCGCGTTGAATACCAGCGACACTAAGCCGACCACCGTTGCTATCACCGATGCGTCCCATGCGGTCAGCTGATACCATGATTTGCTTTGCGGCTTGTCGTCAGGCTCTTCCTCTTCATCATCGGACAAAGTGGGGTTGGTGTGGCTGTACTCCGGCTTTAGCTCTACCCTGCCGATAACGTTTCCGTTTTCATCCGTCTCCAGTCCGATACTGTTAAGAAAAGTCACAACATCAGTTGCAGGTATGGCGAATGACAGACCGTCAACGTCGGCAGCTTTGTATGAGGTGACGCCGATAATGTTTCCCTCATCGTCAAACAGCGGTCCGCCGCTGTTGCCCCCGTATGTCACCGCGTCGTGCTGTAGAAAGACAGAGCCGTCAATTTCGCGCTCCATAGTGGAAATTACGCCCTTTGTCAATGTATAATACAATCCCTTGGGAGAGCCTATCGCGTACACCTCGTCGCCCACATTCATCTCCATATGGTCTCTGAGCGGCAGCGGTTTCAATGTCACATCATCGCCTACCGCAAGCGCTGCCAGATCTCTCTCCCTATCATAGGCGACAAGATAGGCCTCATACTCTTGTTGATCGTCCGTATATACAAAATATACTTCCGCCCCCAACGCCACATGCGCATTTGTGATTATGATGTTCTCGCCCACCGCAAAACCGCTGCCGAGCATTTTTGCATCATATACAACAAACGTCGAATCCATAGCTTTTTCGGCATCGAAATCTATAGCGCCCGCAGACGCGGATACGGTTAACGCAACCGCCGCCGCGCAAAGCCCCGAGATAAGTGTTTTTATCGGTTTCATTATGTCGCCCCCTTATATGTTGTATATATTATAGCGTATTTTTGGAAAAAATGCAAGGGTCTTGTTTTTGCAGAGAACTCTTACAACTTGACACGTACAGACAAAATATGCTAAAATATAAACGGTGACTTTTCACCCGCAAAGGAAGCGTAACGGATGGACGGCTAATCCTGCTCCCGAAAAGGGGGCGTTGCTTATGTACATAACACTGTCTGATTTGATTCAGTTGTTGTTATT
>JAFLRX010000003.1 GCA_022511265.1 Eubacterium sp.
CATACCTATACAAATCTCCCTGTTCTCTTTATGCGCAGATATCAAAATCTATATGTCTAAATAGGCTCTTTGGTTATAGATTTATTCAGTTTTATCGAACTGGGCTTTCAGTATCTCTGCGAATTCTTCGATATAAAAGCCCGAGTTGTCGGTTTTCCAAAAGGCGCAGTAATTGCGGTGGATCGGCGTTTTGTTCCGGCAGAGAGGCAGACGGACGATCGTTTCCGCGTACTGCGCGGGCAGAGCGCCGCCCTCGATAGGGAGATAGCCTTTCCCGCCGACCACCATCAGCCGTGCTTCTTCTAAATGCTCGGCGAATATGACCGAACTTGTGATCCCGTAAATTTCACGGTAATAGCTTTGCTCGTTTTCCTGCTGTTCTTTAGAAGCGATCAATATGCATGGGGTACGCCGTAGATCATCCGCATTCACATATCCCATACCCGCTATCGGATTTCTTGCGGAAATCTCAATGTTGCAGTCAATGGTTGTCAGAACAGTATTGACATATTCATTGGAAAAAGCTCGCCGCTGATCGTTCAGCACCAAATCTACATTGTTTGTTCGCAGTAACTCGTATAAGTCTTCGTGGTTTCCGATTTTCATATCAACCGGAACATCCGGATGCTTTGCCGTAAATTCTGCCACTGCTTTCTGAAATTCCGTACCGCCATAGCCTTTCAGATACCCAATGCGCAGAGTGAAATCGTCGCCGTGGGCGATCTGTGCAGTTTCCTTGCACAGCCTTTCAAAGTCTGCTGTCAAAAGCAGGCTTTGCCGATAGAAATGCTCGCCTGCCGGAGTCAGCGAGAAGCGGCGATTTTCTCGTTTTAGTAGAGTGACACCAAGATCCCGTTCCAACGCCTGCACCTGCTGCGAGATAGCGGATTGTGAGATGTAACATTCCTCGGCCGCTTCGCTGAAACTGTTACAGCGAACAACAGCCTGAAAGTATTTAATCTGCTTTAGCATGATCGCCGTCTCCTTGTATTGGCTTTCTATTTTTTTCAGCGGCTTTCTTCTCCCGCTCCGCTTTCCATTCTTCAAACTCGCGTTTGCCTTCTTCGGACTCAAAGAATGCACGAATATCGGGCAGCATATCGTCTACAATGGCTTGCAAGACGTGTTTTGGAACATCGCACTCGGCTCGACGGTCACGGAGAATATATTTGATTAGCACACGCAAGCGAACCCAAAAGCCGCCGTGTTCGTAGTCCTGAATGTCTTTCCAATACGGTTCCAACCGCAAGGTGACTTCTTTTTCAAACTCTCGATTGATCTCGTCAGTTTTTTCTTTACCGAGAAGTTTCTCGACCGCTTCTTTCCCAAGCTGTCGCTCCATCTCAGTAAGATGCTTTTTGACTTCAAATATCGTGTATTTTGTAAATATCTGTTTTTCCATAAATGTCTCCGTTTCTTCGGGGTCTTAGGGTACTCCCTAACAAGAGGCTGCTGAGGCAGGCGGGTGTTTGTATGTATATACAAACGCGATGCTTGCTGAGACGATGCCAAAAGTCGTTATTGTTCGTCCCCGCTAATTTCCACAATATCGTCAAGCGTACATTCCAACACCGCACAAATCTTCTCTAACGTTTCAATCGGCACGGATTCATTGCGCCCGAGCTTGGCCATAGAGTTGGTTGAGATTTTCGCTTTCTTTGTCAGCTCAGTTTTGTTGATTTCTTTGTCGATCATCAGCTTCCAAAGCTTTTTATAGGATCGAGACATGGTAATCCCTCCGAATAGGTATAATTCTACGGTTACAAGTATATCACATTGTGTGCGAAATGACAATAGGATATTTTGAATATTTCAAGAATTTTTACTATTTCCTATGGACAAATCGGCCGAAACATGATATACTTATTTCGCAGCAGGATTCACACGGCATTGTCATAGCAAGCACTGGATTATGTCCCCATAATCCGTCGGCGGCCGAGTTCGGCAAGCATCGTGTTTTGTCTCCACCGGAGCAAAACACTGCGGCGTTAGTACAGCAAGCATCGCGTTTGGGTGCCCAAACACAACGGCTTGCTTCGCCCGCCTCTTGTTAGGGAGTACCCTAAGACCCCTGCGAACAAATCTTTACAGAAGGAGGTGAGAAAGAAAAAATGAAAGGCGTAATCTATGCGAGATATTCTTCCGACAATCAGCGTGAAGAGTCTATCGAGGGTCAGATTCGAGAATGCAGAGCGTTTGCCGAAAAGAACGACATCGAAATCGTTGAAACATACATTGACCGTGCCTTATCGGCAAAAACGGATAGCCGTCCGGACTTTCTACGACTGATCAAGGACAGCGCGAGCAAGAAATTTGAAATCCTGCTTGTATGGAAGCTTGACCGCTTTTCCAGAAACAAATTCGATTCGGCTCACTATAAGTGGACGCTGAAAAACAACGGCGTTCGTGTCGTTTCCGCAACGGAAGCAATTTCAAACGGACCAGAAGGAATCCTGCTTGAATCGCTGCTTGAAGGTATGGCGGAGTATTATTCAGCCGAGTTATCCGTCAAAGTTGTTCGAGGGCTGACCGAGAACGCGCTGAAATGCAAGTATAACGGCGGTACGCTTCCCATCGGGTACACAATAGACAGCGAGCAGTATTTTCAGATCGATCCGCTGACGGCCCCTGCTGTCATAGAGGCGTTTCAACATTATGCAAACGGGGCGTCCATGCAGCAGATCACCGACGAGATGAATCTGAAAGGCATACGCACCAAGCGCGGCGGCAAGATCAGCGTCAACAGCGTCACCCGTATGCTACACAATCGCAAATACATCGGCGAATACAAATACCGCGATGTTGTGCAACCCGGCGGTATCCCGGCGATCATTCCGCAGGAACTTTTCGATCGTGTGCAGGAACGCATGGCGGCAAATAAAAAGGCTCCGGCAAAGCACAAAGCCGAAGACGAATACCTGCTGACAACGAAACTGTTTTGCGGGAACTGTCAATGCTTTATGGTCGGAGAAAGTGGAACGAGCCACACCGGATTCGTTCATCGGTATTACAAATGCGTCAGCGCAAAGAATCACAAGGGCTGCGACAAGAAGCCGATCAAAAAAGAGTGGATCGAAGAAGCCGTTATTAAGCAGATCAAGAAGATTATCTTTGACGATGAATTGATTGAAAAACTTGCCGACATGGTCATGGAGGTGCAAGGCAAAGAAAACACCGCGCTTCCCCTTCTGCGCAAGCAATATACCGACACGCAGAAAGCAATCGACAATATGCTGAATGCGATCCAGCAAGGGATCTTCACGGCGTCAACAAAGGAACGGCTTGAATCGCTTGAAAAGCAAAAGAGTGAGTTGTCCGTGCAGATCATCAAGGAAGAAATGACAAAGCCGATGCTTTCGCGAGAGCAGGTCGTATTTTGGTTCCACCGCTTTCGCAAGCTCGACACAAAGAAGCTTGAACACCGTCGCAGGCTGATCGACAGCTTTGTCAATGCGATTTTCGTCTATGACGACAGGATTACGTTCACGTTCAACTACAAGGACGGCACAAAAACAATCACTTTCGCTGAGCTTGAGGAATCGGGCTTGGGTTCGGATATAAATGCACTCGCTGCACCATATCGAGTATTCATAACGGACTTGAGTTATGGATACTCGATTTTCTTTTGTTTTACGCCGTTTTCTATGTACGGAGCAGGTTCGGTTGATCCTGCTCCTTTTTGTGTTATGCCGTGGCCCCCGCTGCGATCTGCGGGACGTATTCGACGGATACGCCTTGTCTTGTGTCTGCGACATAGTTTTCGCGTCTGCGCTTTGGCACTTCGGGAATTTCAATATAGCCGACGAAGCGGTAATATACTGTGATCCTCTGCGTACGGTTCTTACCCGTCCCTTCCGTCTCGAATATATCAATATGGTCGATCAGTTCCTGTAAAAGCGGCTTCGTCAGAGTTTGCATCTGCAGAAACTTGCGGATCGCCTTCACGAACGATTCCTGCCCGAGCTTGAGCGCGTCAGCTTCGGCAAGTTCTCGGCGCAGTCGGCTGATTTTGCTTTTCAGTTCCATCCTCTCCGCTTCATATTTCTGCGACATGTGCATGAACCATTCCTCGGAAATCTTGTTTTCCGCGTGATCCTCGTAAAGCTTTTCGTATAACCCGGAAACCTTTTCGTTCCGAGCGACAGCTTTGTTGATCTCATCCTCCAAATACTTCTGCTCTTTGAGAATGTCACAGTTGGTTTTGTTCGTCAGGATTTCAATAAATGTGTCCTCGTCATCCTGCAGAAACGTGGCAAGACGGCGCAACTCCAACATCACGACCTGCTCGATGGCGTCAGCGCGGATATAGTGCCGTGTAGGACAGGTTCCGCGATAATCTTTGGCATAATTGGAACACGAGAAGAAGTGAATCTCTTTGTTGATTGTGTTCGTATGATACCACAGCTTGCTGTGACAGTCACCGCAGTAGAGATAGTCGGAAAGCAGGTGCTTCTCGCCGCCGTTGTTCTTTGGGGCACGGCGTTTTGTTTTCGCCTTCATTTCCTGCACTCGCTCAAATACACTCCGTTCGATGATCGGCTCGTGTACGTCCTTGAAAATCACCCAGTTTTCTTCGGGATTGTTTATCCGTTTCTTGTTTCGGAAGTTCTTTGAGTAGGTTTTAAAATTGATCACATCACCACAGTATTCCTGATTGGACAGAATCTTGCCAATGGTTTCGCACTTCCACTTCCACGGTTCTTTCGGAACCTTCTTTCCACCGCGTTTGATTCCCCTGTCTAGCCAATATGCCGTTGGAGCAAGGAGTTTGCGTTCTGAAAGAATCCGGGCAATCGTTTCATTGCCCTTGCCTTCCATACACATCTTGAAGATGTCCTGTACAACCTCTGCCGTGCCGGGCTCAATGATCCACTTTTTCTTGTTCAACGGATCTTTGATATACCCATACGGCGGCTGACCCAGCGGTTCTCCACAGTTGCCGCGTATGCGGTGCGCGGAGCGTACCTTCTTGCTGATGTCGCGGGCGTACATTTCATTCATGACATTCTTGAACGGTGCAATCTCGTTCTCGCCCTCTGCGCTGTCCACCAGATCGTTTACGGCAATAAATCGCACATCGTGTTCGGGAAAGTAGCTATCCATATAGATCCCCATCTCCGGGGCGTATCTGCCGAGACGGGAAAGATCTTTTACCATGACAGTGGTGACGTATCCTGCTTCAATATCGTCGATCATTTGCTGGAATCCGGGGCGGTTGAAGTTTGTGCCGGTGTATCCGTCATCCACGTAGCACCTTGTATTCTTCAGCCCGTATTCCTTTGCCTTTTTCTCCAGCATCCGCTTTTGATTGAGGATAGAGTTGCTTTCGACGTCAACGCCTTCATCCCGTGACAGGCGGCAATACAATGCCGTTATCCCTGCGATCATATTCAATTTTTTGTTTTTCGACTGCATGTGTCCTCCTCTCCGGCAGCCGAACATACATATTCACCGTCAATTGTATCTGAGTCGATATCCGCTGTCAAATCTGCGAAATCCCCGCTAACATAATGTTTCAGCTTGTCGGCAACGGTTTGCTTGTTTTCATCACTTGGTTTTACGAAGTGGGACGTAACGATATACGTCACGTCCCCGATCTTATACTCATGTTCGTCCGCACCGAGACCGATGATCCATTTATTTCCCATATCCGTCACCTCGCTTGTTCACGCTGCTTTTGTAGATGGCGGACGTAAAAGTCTACCGCTTTGAAGATGAAGTCAATCGCATCGGCATCGGTCATGCTTTTACCGATCCTCTTTTTCAATTCGTTGGTGGGAATTTTAACTTTTTCCGCCTGATTGGGCTTCAGCTCGTCCATGATCGCGGCGATCTCTTCATAGGTGATTCCTCCGTTTTCAGCTTGTTCGCGTATTCTCCTTGTTTGTGCGTGTGATGGGAACACCTCACTACCGCGCTCGTCGATGCAATCCATAATATCACGCTGGATTTCTTCGTCGAGATACGAAAGCTCTACGGCGGGTCGCATTTTGATTTTACCCTCATCAACGAATTGGAGCAGTTCGGGGACGAGATAGGTTAAACGAATATACCTGTCAATCTGCGCACGGCTTTCCCCGGATTCTTGGGCGATAATTTCACTTGACCGCATTTGTGTCTCCACTGGAGACACATTTTCTGCAGGTTTTCTGCCGGGTATTCTTTTGATCGCATCCATCTTCATCCTATACGCCCACGCCTTTTCCGACGGCAGCACTTCCGTGCGCTGACAGTTGGAATCCACCATCATCACCGTTGCGGCGTCACGGTCAATAAAATGCACGGTGCAGGGCAGCTTCTTCATTTCCAACTTTTCTGCAGCGTGGAATCGTCTGTGCCCGGAAATAATTTCGTACTTGCCATCGTTACCCTCTGCCGGGCGGACGATCAACGGGTTTAGAATGCCATGTTCGCGGATGCTATCAATAAGATCATTCATATCTTCGTTGTCGATCACCTTGTACGGATGATTTTCAAACGGCACAAGGTCTTCTGTTTTGATGATTGCAGATTTCGGCTTCTGCACAGCCATTTCTTTCTCTTTCATTTTCTTATCCTCATTTCTTTCTCTGTTTCAGAAAATGAGTCATAGAAAAATGTCGGTGAAACAGTATTTGGTTTATTCTTCTTCACTGGGATCAGTTCCGAAACTGCAAATAAAGACCATATCGCGTCTCACGATTTGCAGATACTGCCCAAACTCCCTGTAACGCCAAAAGACCTTTGATGCAAGCTCAGTCATTCCGATTTTGCTCAGGTCAAGCGTGTTGACATTTATTTTCCTGATTTGCCTGTGTACTTCCCAAAATTCCTCCGGCGGATGTTCCCGGAGCTCCTCACCGTGAAGCATCTTATACAGCGTGAGTTTTTCGGTAAATCGGCACTGATTCGCTATATGGAGAAAATGCTCCTTTTCTTCTGGGCTGACCTTCACCTGAACATAATTGCCGTCTGTTCTCATTAGCACCATCCTTTTCCAAGCTGCGGCGTTTTCTCTCGCATCTCTGTCAGCATCTTTTCTGATAGTATTCTAATTTCGGAAACAACACGATCCACCGCTTCAAAATTCAATTCTCCCGTTGTGTTCACCTCTTTGACATGCGTATTGAGAATCCTTCCCAAGCGTCGGTATTCTTCTTTGTAGAAGGCGTAATCAATGTCTGTCGCAGGGAGCACCTCAGATTCGTTTATCATTTTTCTTAGAAACTCCGAGCGAGACAGTCCTTCTTTCTTTGCTTTTTTGTCGATCAAAGCCAATTCTTCGTCGCCTAACCAAAACTTGATTCTTTTTGTTTTTGTCATGCTTTTTCTTGTCCTTTCTTCTTCATGTTTTAAGGGTTTCAGGGATTTTCCCTGACAAGGCGGCGGGTGCGTGCACCCAAACGCGATGCTTGCTGAGCTGATGCCGCCGAATTTGGGGCACCCAAATTCAGTGCTTGCCGGGTCAGTGTCATATGGGTCTATCCGTATTCGGTTGTAAAGATTTTTTCGATCATTTCTTGCTTCTCCTTTCCAAATTTGCGCATAAGAAAAGACCGGCGAATGTTCGTCGGTCTGTCTGTATGCTATGTAAAATCATAGCGTTATTTAATTGAGATTTCAAAAAGGTGAGTGCAATATTCTTAAATGTGATTCCCGCTTTTTCGCATAACCCTCTATTATATAACGAGGTGAGAAACGAAAAATATTCCTGACTCCCGAAAATTTTTTCAAAATTTTTTAGATACCGGTGACATCCTTGAGTTTTACGCGCATCTTTTGAAGGCGTTTGCACACCGCACTGTTGCCTGCATACCCAAGTATTTTTGCAACTTCGTGCTGCTTATATCCTTGTTCACTGAGACGAAAAATTTTCTTTTCGGTGTCGTCCAGCACCTCCCAATAATCTTCCATCATCAGATTGAAAATCGCAATTTGTTCGGGATCCACCACAGCTCTGTCGGGTGGGAGCATTGCTTCCGGGTCAGGGCAGTATTCGACTTTTGTCTTTGCTTCGGTATGATACCAGGATTTATTGTGATCCTGCGCACGGAAATTCGGCTTGACGTACGGGTTAAAATCCTCAGCGGCGGAGAATTCCTCCATAATGCCGGCGAGTTGATCGTATTCCATCACGTCGAGCATCGTCCCCACGGCGGTATGCAAAAAATCGTCCGCTTTTTTGTCAAGCTCTGGATCGTCAAAATTGAACTGGCTGAGAATACCGTCTACGATTTCATCCGGCCCGGTCAGGAGCATCCGAACGCCATCCGACACTAAATCCTCCACGTTGTCCTGCAGCGCGATAAGCGGATTGTTCTGAATCTTCTCGCCGTTCACCAGAACAGAATTATCGAAATATCCCGACCATGCCGAAAGCCCTCTCGCGCGGGCCTCCTTTTCAAACGCCTCGTCCATGATGCGCTGCACATAACTGATCGTCTCGAGGTCTTCAGAAGACCTCGACTTCGGTTCCGATATTTTCGCCGCCGACCAGTCGTGCTTTTTGAAAAACGCCCGCATTTCCAGTATCGTCGGCGCACGGTCAAGGTCGAGTAAGGTTGTGTCAAGTGGCATAGTTATCTCCTGTGTTTACCATTTTTGTAGTGATCATATATCAAGTTTCAATTAAAAATGATTGTCCGTGCAATGTTGCAAATTCGATTCAAAATCGTTCCATACCCTTGTATTTGTCAAAACACAACATCCGAATCTTCAGATTCATCTACCAATTCAACATTGCCGACAAACTGCTGTAAAAACTCAATTGCCAACTGCCTGTCTAACAAATCGTGAATTTTTTGATTTTCGTAGCTGCGCAAACAATTATAGCATGAGGGATCACAATTACATGTTTTCATTGATTTTAGTGCAGACATAAAAATGTTGTGAAGCATTCTACCGTCTTGAGTAACCAATCGTCTTGAATGTCCTGCACCACCCGGAACAGAATCATAAATAATGATTGACAAGTCCAACGTGCGTCCGATAATGTGGGCTGATAAGCATGCTTTTATATCTCTTCTCTCAATGTTCAAATCTTTAGCCATGGCATTCAAAATTGCATACATTACTGACACCATAGTATTATAATCAGATGTATTGCATTTGAATGAAATCTTTGCGACGTCAGTCTTGAATTCGTGATGTAAAGATCTTCTGACCAATTCTTTGCAATTACAATTATATTGGCCGTACAAGCTTTCATGCGCTTTGGTCGTTGTGACTTTTAATGCGCCTGCCCTCATTTGCTTTTCAATTTCCTTTTCCCTTATGTTTTCATCTTCAGCAACAGCATAGCCACAGAGAGGACATACATAAAAGCTGTTAACAGATTTGACCATCAGCGAATCATTTGTGGTGGATTCAACCTGAACTTCTATAGAGTTAAACAAATATTTATGCTTATCAATCGTTTTGGCAGATACATTCCCAATATAGTAATCTTCGGAACGGTAATTCTTCTCTTGGCGAGTCATTGGAACATCTTTGTCTTGACGTTCGGCTACAAAACCGGAACGCGGTTCTATACTCTCGTAAAAATCCATTTTAGTGAGTTTCCTGCCGCACGAGGAACAATTTATCCCATCGTTTGTAATCGGCGTAATACTATAATTCACTGTATTACATTCTGGATTCCTACAAACGCCGATATATCCAGTGTGCCAATCCTGTTTATCCTTACCGGTCGCTGTTTTTTTAATATAACGGCTTGTATACAACCTTCCATCTGCAACAACTTCCGACGATGGTGCATACTCAGCAATTGCAATCTGCAAATCTCTGCTTAGCCTCAGCTTTGAAACATTGTTGGCTGTGGTATTTTGCTGTAATTCTACGGTATTTACAGGGAACCCATACCTGGGAAGGATATTGCCTCTTGCCAAAAAGTCAATCAGCTTATTCTTTTTATAGTGTTGAAGTTTTCGTTCGCAAATTGCCGCCTTCGTTAAATCATTTTCTTTTTTGAACTGCTTGATCAATTTTTCGAAATTCCCAATATTGCTTTCATACTCCTTAATAAGTTGTGTGAATACGCCTTCATCACCGCTGAATTCTTCAATCCATGAGAAGTCATTTAGACCGAGACGCTGATGAAGATTATCAATATCAGGGATTGACCGCTTTAACATATCGCGCAAACGATCCGGGTATCTTTTGATCCACTCAATGAAATCAACGTAGCCCTTTTGATTGATAAACTTGTCTGCATCGTTGTGATTGTATTGATCTTCGTGATCCGCAAAAAACATACTTAATGCAACTGCATAGACGTGTCTGCGAACGATTTTCTCATTATCCACCTTAAATAATGGTGGCAAGATCGTTCCACCAATCATTTTCTTTGGTTCGTTAAAAAATGACAGATCATGCGAACTTAATTTGGCAAATGTGAGAACGAAAGCAGCTGCATCAAGACTACGACCTGCACGACCTGCTCTCTGCGCATAGTTGGATGGCAACGGGGGAACGTCGCGAAGAAAAACGGTTTCCAAGTCACCAACGTCAACACCCATTTCAAATGTTGTAGAGCAGGACAGAGCATTGATTTCTTTCTTGATAAACTGTTCCTGATATTCGGCGCTCTCTTTTTTACTTAATTGGGCAGTGTGTTCTTTGATCAGTAGTGGAGACATTCTGCTGCTCATGTATAACTTTGCAAAATGGTTATCCCGTGAAATATCATCGGGGTTAATTTCAGCAAGTGTACCTTCACATCTGACCGAAGGACAATGTCCCAAATTGAATTGCGTAATTTTTCCGCATTTCTTACATTGATACCAAAGCGCATTCGGAGAGCCATTGATTTTTACGACAAAGTTCTTGGCTCTCAACACATAAGTTCCATTCTTGTTTATATCATCCATACAATATGGATTTCCAAGTTCTGGCTTGGAGAGGTACTCGAAGTATTGTGTCAAAAAATCAACGGCTTGTTCTTCTGAAATGTTAAGCGTTTTGCAAACATAATAAAGACGATTAGATTTATAGAATCCCTTGCCTTCTCCCTTGCTCTTGGGCATCCAATTTGATACCGTCGTGCGTTTTTTATCCGGAGATTGCATATAGGTAACAAAACGCTGAGATGGCGTAAAGAAAATATACTCTCGATCATTGTCGTCTATATCACTGTCCGAATCCGGATATATGGCGCCCATTTTAACGATTTCAAATGCCAACAAGTCAAGTAACGCTTTTACAGCAATTGGATCAGCATGATACTCTTCTGCAATCGACTCTATAATTTCAGGTGTGTTACCCCTATATTCAAACTGAATTTGGCCAAGTGATGTTAGTGAAGTAGAGGAACTATATCTGGCCAACTCGTTCAAAAGAGCTACCCAAGCATTTTGACGACTATCAAGCGTAAGATTACTCTCGTCCGAATTGCTTTTTGCAAAGCTCTTTTTAGAGGTGAAATAATTTGTGAGCAGCGTGACAAAATCAGAAATTGTGTGTTCGTGAGAAATCATTTCGTCTTTGCGTTCTTTAATGATATGGCAAATTCCACGTCTTCGCAAAAATTCGTTATAGCTCTTGCCTAAATAGCAAGCAAATTTTGCCGCTTCTTGTCTGCTATCCGAGAAAGCCAAGAATTGTCTTCCTGTTTTTCGGGGAATCTTCTTGTTATTGCTTGCTGCTCTTGAAAAAATATTTTTTGCTTTTGATTGTTCCTCGTTTTCAATGTATTCCAGTTCAGGAAGTTCCTCGTATAGAGAGGTTGCCAAGACTGCCGTTGCTGCATCATTGCCAAGATACAATCTTTTGTATGCACCCGTATGGCAATTTCCGCATCTTGCCCCGCTTTTCAAGATTTTTGCTTTAATAACTTTTATATAATTCTCCTTGCCACAATCACAAGGAAGATTATGAATTTCATTTTCAGACACAATCGCTCCGCATAATGGGCAAAGATAGAAAACTTCCTTTTTTTCGTTCTCAGCTTCAGAATCATCATCTTCTATATCATTGTTATCATCGACATCCAGATAATAATACTCTACTGCTTCTTCAAGTTTGCTCGCTTGAACTAACTTTCTGTTCTCGATCCTGCCAACTAAAGCTATTCTTCCGCAATCGTCACACACCGCGGCTTCGAATACCGCATATGTGTTTCCATTGCTGAAATACGAGCGTTGCCGATTTAGAAATAATTTATTCTCTCGACCAATTGTAATATAGCATCCCTCAAGGCTGCGAATGAAAAAGTGATATCTTGCATCAATCAAAGACTTTTTGTTCTTCTGCGCACGAGTGCATAAGGATATAAATGCGATTGCAACATTGATATCAACCGCCAATTTTTCTCCGATTTCAGACAAATCGCATATACCCCCAAAACGCAGTCTTAAGGAGTGATAAAGACTCGATGTAATCAAAAAATCGTATAAAAGTTCTTTTTCATCTTTTTCCTTATCAGTATTTATCCCATATTCTTTTAGAACATCCCAAACAACATTCTCTTCGTCAGCCAACTTCAGATATAGTTCATTAGGATACTCGTTGACAACACTATTTGGAATGTAAGGTTCACGTTCTGCTCTGATAATATACTCTTTATCAAAATTGACTCCGCACAGATTTTGAGCAAAAGTAATAATGTCATCATCTACGCTACTATCACTACCCAATGTTGCACTTGTCAGAATAAAACGAGTTTCCTTTGTAGCTGAAATTCTTGCTCTTAGTCTACGGAGCAGTATAGAGGTTTCGATTCCTGTAGCGCCGGTGTATATGTGTGCTTCATCCAATACAACAAAACGGAAATCCGCATTTGAAAAGAGAACATCATCCTTCGGGCGCAGGAGCAGATGCTCGAGCATCGCATAGTTCGTAAAAAGAATATTCGGAGGATTCTTCTTCATATCCTCGCGAGAAAGGATCTCGTTTGGCAATCTATGTCGAAGTTCAGGTATCTTCTCTTTTGCAAACATTGCTTCGTAAACAGCAATGGCGCTCTCTTCGTCGTTTTCTGTACCACCGTTGTACGCACCAAAGGTTATATCAGGATAACACATGAGTATTTCTCTGATATTCTTCATTTGGTCGTTAGCCAATGCGTTCATCGGGTATATAAAAAGCGCACGAACTCCTTTGCCAAGAGTTCCATCCTCTTTTTCGCGCAATAATTCATTGAGGACTGGAATGAGAAAGCAGTTTGTTTTACCGCTACCTGTACCTGTTGAAACAACCGCATTGTGTCCTCCAACAATAGCCCTGATAGCCTTCTCCTGATGGAGATACAGTTTGCGGTCTATGGGAAGCCTGTGCTTATGTAGTTTATCATTAGGTTTTATGGCTTCAAGATCTCTAAATAGCGGAGAAAGAGGACATTGCTCGTCCACAATCATTTCCTCAATAGATTTACCGCTCTTGAAAATGTCCTTGATTTCGAGCAGCGGCCCTTTTGCAATGTTGCTTTTTAACTCCGTGACAAACTGCCTTTGTAAAGCAGGATTGGAAAAAGCATGGGTAGTCGATATATAATCGATAAATTCATCTTTGATATTTGCTGATGCTTTTGCCGGATTAAACATTCAATTATGCCTCCTCTTTTTCAAAAACAAAATAATCAATTCCTCGAGTTGTCTTGTCAAGGTTACTGATACAATTACGTGTATCCAATGTGAATTCACCTAAAAAATCATCCATATCATCACGGTTTACGCCCGCGACGATAAAACAGGAATTTTCGCTCCTTAATTCCAATCGAATGGGATTTGTGCTCTCAAATATGCCTTTGTCATTGGCCATAGTATTCAAATAAACTTTTCGTCCGTCACGATTGATGATGTATGCACTACCGGTATAATAGTGGCACCCTTCTATTTCACCTATGTACCATAGATGATCTACATAAAAGGTTTTGATTGGTTCGTAATTAGAGGCACCTGTTAGCATCACTTTTTCAAATCTTAGGTATTTACCTTTGAATCGAATAATATTGATGTCCCCGTACGTTATTGAACACTCATATAATTTTATCTGTTTGTTAGCAAAAGCAATTCTTTTCACCAATTCAACCGTTACGTCATAGCAGCCTATTTCGAGATCATTTAACGAATATTTCATGCTTTGATTTTCTACCTCAAAGCTATGTACAACAGTCCCTTTTTCAAGAAATGAAATGTAAAATCGAGCATTATCATCGCCGATAAACGCTTGACTGGAATTCCAAATCAATTCTCTTCCAACAATCTCGAAAGGAGCATATCTGAACTTTTCTTGTAAGCAAACATTCAAAACAGGATAAACAATGTTGTTGTTTTCTATCTTAACAAAAACGGTTACTTCTCCGGACTGCTGAAGCATTGAATATAGAAGTTCTCCAAATTTGAAGGAGTTCAATTCGGAACCTTCGGTCAAAAAAACATTGTTGTTGGTAAACACCTGATATCCCAATTCTGGCGGCAAATCAATTTGAAGCATAGCGGAATTAGATATAGATTTATACCATAATCCGTCTCCAAATTGCATCGATGGTTCGCCGTCATCTATTCTCCAACGCAACACGGGAGGCGTAAGTACAATATCACCATCGTCAAATGGAATAATCACATCGCCCTGATAAATATCAAACGAAACTTCTTTATTGTACTTTTCGGTGGAAAAATGAACTGTTCCAATGTTGTTTTTGTCGAAATATAAAACCTTATCGTAAACTATACTGATACGGTTAAACTTAACAACATTAAACGAAGCCTCAATTCTGTTGTCGATATAACTGAAGATGTTAATTTTTTGTGGCTCACAAACATTAAGCAGCTCCGTTATTAAAAATGTTCGTATTCCTTCGCCTTCTATACAAGTAAAATCTTTCAGCTTAAAATCAGATTCTTCATATCGAATTCCATACTTAGAAATATCCAAATCAGTATTGACGATTACTTTCAAATCTCCGTCAATTACAAAATATTCCTCACCATCATGTATGAATTTTGCATTGTTTTTTCTATCGGAAACAATTCTAATACTACGGTTTTGCTTTTCATTTACAAAAAATACAGTTCGTTTTTCGCTTTGGAGGATTTCGTCCTCTGTTGCATTAAACACATATAAGTTAGGTTCTCCGGGCATCCTTTTGATACTTTTAGGGTATGAGGAAAAGCGATCAAAGCCAGGAGCGAATAAGATATAATTTCCGGGGAAGCACTCTTCTTGCAAAATTTCTCGCTTATCCTTGAAAAGCAGATAATCCCGGAATAAAGTTTTCTTTGAGTTGTATATTGATTCGCCGCAATGAACAATCTCTATCGTACAATCAAGGTCTCCGCCCATTGAAACAAGGTTGTCTGCATAGATAGGCAATTCTTTCGTTGCCATTGTAAGACCGGTACCAAAAGTGTCTAATTCACGCTGATCTATAAGCTCCTCGCCGCGGTATACATTTAAGATCGGAGAAACATAGAAATTACTTTTTAACCGGATACTTGGTATCGTCAATACAGCTTGTTTTCCATTAAAATTGTATTTCGGGCGAATTGTTGTATAATCAGTTATCGCGCGGTCGTATGTATTACGTTTCGGTTTTTCGATACCAAAACTTTTTTCTTTATCCTTCCACCAATTTCGAACAATGCTGTTATAGTAAAGGTTACTGTCTAAAATTTCTCCACTGAACACTCTGTCTAACAAGCAAATTGTGTTCTCTATAAACTGCACCATTTTGTCGGGTGCATCTATAGTCATTCGCTTGATTCCAGCGCGCAAAGAATATACGCCACTTCCAAGTCTAAGGTCATCTTCGATAGATTTTTCGTTTAAGAAGGTGCGTCTCAATTCTTCCGAAACAAGAGAAAATATTTCATCGTTTTTGTTGTATGTGAAATTCATATCCTCGGAGTACAAATTCCAACACAATTCTAAAAAGGACTCGGTGGAACTTATCGGAGCAAAAGAATGCGCTAAAATAGTTGCGTAATATCGTTTTGTACAACCGGACAAATAAATGATTTTTCCATTTTTGCCAAGGCGCTCGATTACACTCGTGAGATATATGTATATTTTTTGCGAGCCTGATGTACCGATGAGCTTTTTATAGATACAATCCCAAAAAGTGTCCTCATCAGATTTCCATGTTTTCACAGCGTTCACCATAGCCACAAAAACAAGTTGATCATAGCCTTGAGAAATGCTATTACCCCACCCACTATCATAATTCCGAAGCAAATTTCCAGTGAAATCATACATTATTGCAAGTTCGTCATCTGAAAAAACGCAATTCCCAACAAAATCTTCTTGTATTGCCTCGGATACCTTCTGGAGTAACTGTTCCACGGAAAACCTCCTAACAATTTCACTTGAATAGCTTTGTTAATCTGCTGCGTTACCAGCTTTTACCCATTCATCTACTTCATCAAGCTTAAACTTCCATTGCCTGCCCATTTTGTGTGCGGGCATGCCTTTGGTCTCAATCCACTTGAATACGGTGTCTCTACTTACTCCGAGATATTCGCATATTTCTTTGAGAGAGTACCATCTGTTTGATAATTCCACGTTTTTTTCCTCGTTTTTGAAGTTGATATGTATGATAAATGTATTATAGCATATTTTGTCGAAATTTTCAATAGGTATAAGTCGATTAACGTCGATTTGCGTCTAAAAGCGCAACATATTTTAATGTTTTAGTTGACAACGCTCTGCACGTTATTGATAAATAGTGACAAGTGTAAAAAGAAACAAGCGGCGAGGTGCATCTCCACGCCGCTCAATCTTTAGATATTTATTATTTCCTTTGTAACGATTTCAATCGCGCGGTTGCGAACACCATTCATTTCACGAACCCACGCCATTTGATCACGCTGTTTAAGTTGTTCGGTGATACCCTCCTTCTTAGCGATTTGTTTTACCAACTGAAAGAACATTTCATCTGCTTGTTCATCGACGCTTTGCAGATATGGGATAAGATTTTTATTCATCCGCATTACATTAACAACGCTCGGCTTTGTCGCTTTCAGATGGTTATAGCGGCGCTGTCCCCAAACGCCGATTTTACCGATAAATTCATCCTTCATTTTTATGCCTCCATAATCTTGATTTTCTTTGTCGGAGCGTCGATGATCTTGAGCACAAGCTCGTTTACGACCTCAACGCAGCCGTCCTCATCAATGACTTGCTTGCGGTATTCGTTGATCCCTTTGACAAGCGCTCTCCACTCAAAATCATCAAGGTAGATATGCCGTTTCGGCTGTTTTGCGTATTTCATAGCGTTTCCGCCTCCCTTCGCTTATATTGTAACGCAAAACGGCGGAAAACAAAAATGTGCGATTGGGCTTTTTCAGTATGTGAATATGTACGTTCGACGTCGGTATAATCAATGGTTTTATCAAGTCCGTTATCAATATTCGCACCATAGCTGGACACTAATTTTGATACGATTGGTGTCCGGTTTTATATTATAAGAAGAGGAGATCATCGTATGATCGCAAGTAAACTGAAACCCGGCGACGAAGTCAGAGTCATTGCACCATCCAGAAGTCAAGCCGTAGTGTGGCAGGAAGCGCATCATCATGCGATTGACTTCTGGCAAAATGCAGGTTTCAATCTCACGTATTCCAAGAATTGCCGTGAACTTGATAAATATCACTCTTCAAGCATCGCATCGCGTATCGAAGATTTACACGAAGCGTTTCTCGACCCGAATGTAAAAATGGTAATCACCGGTTTGGGGGGCTTCAATTCTAATCAGCTTCTTCGCCATCTTGATTTTGAACTGATCGCCAAGAATCCAAAAATCCTCTGCGGGTATTCGGATATTACGGCGTTACTCAATGCTGTTTATGCAAAAACGGGTCTTGTGACTTATCACGGTCCGCACTACAGCACATTCGGATTTGATGGTGAGCCTGACTATACAAGACAAGCGTTTTTTGATTGCTTAATGAACGACGCACCTATCAATGTTACGCCTTCCAAAGCTACGTCACAATATCATATTATTCAAGAGGGGGTCTGCGAAGGAACTATTATCGGCGGTAATCTCTGTACACTGAATCTATTGCAAGGCACTCCCTATATGCCGGACATCCGTAATAAGGTGTTGTTTCTTGAAGATGACAATATTATGGGTGAGTACTTCAGTTATGAATTTGATCGCAATTTGGAGTCGCTTTTACAGGTCGAGGGAGCAGATACGATCAAAGGCATTGTTTTTGGTCGCTTTGAAGAAAGCTGCGGTCTAACCTTGGAGAGAATCACAGATATTGTTCAGGACAAAATTCCATCTAACATCCCCGTAGTGTTTGGCGCAGATTTTGGTCATGTTTTTCCGATTATTACATTCCCTATTGGCGGCACGGTGAGCATCCAAGCAAATAAAAATGTGGCTAAAATCATTATTGTAAACCATTGAACATCGTGGATTACGAATGGGTATGCACCTTTTAACGATTACTATACCTTTTAACGATAGGTCGGCGGGGGTGTGCATTTTGTATCAAAGCAGGTCACTATTTTCATAACCGGACACCAATCATAATAAGATAACGGTGTCCGGTTAATATAATTTTTCAAAAAGTGAGGTGGACAAAATGACAATCAATAATCTGATGAAACCAAATGCCATTTTGTCCGTTATTTGATTCTTAATCAAAGGGTATAAAGTTGTTTTTGGTCTCATCAAAAACAACTTTATTTTTTTGAGAGAGGTAAATCAATGAAAACATTATTTTTTGGAAGCAAACTTATTCCGATGACAGAAGAATCTGTTATTGAAATCAGCAAGTGGGAATATGAAAAACCATTTGATGTTTATAGCTTTAACGGTCGTGCTAACAGCTATTTGATGGACAAGTCAATTTGGGGCAAAGAATTGTTTTGTTTATCAAAGGAAAACAAGGTTTTGGGGCAGGTATCCTGCCAGTTTGAAGGTAATGACTTGTGGGTTGGTTGGTCGCTTGCTCCCGAACTTTGCGGTTGCGGAAACGGAACAGCTTTTGTAGAAAGATGCGTCGAGGAGTTAAAGATAATTAAAAATTATACAGGCAAAATACTACTAAGAGTTGTTGCTTGGAATCAACGTGCAATCAAAGCATATCAAAATGCCGGTTTTGTTTATGTGGAAACAATACAAGACGAAGTGGCCTACAGCAATCATACGGAAGATTTTTTGGTAATGGAGTTGACTAACTGATATATACTCTTATATTAATTTGTTTAATTTTATGGTATGACAAAACCGCCGGTTGATCCGGCGGTTTTGTATTTTCTTATTATTATTTTACGCCTTTTCCATTGCTCTTACTTCTTCAAACTCGTCTACTATCTCCTTGTCAGGCTCACCTGTCGCAAGTGAAACTACAACGATTGCGATAAAGCTGAGTATGAATGCGGGCAGCAGCTCATAGATATTCCACGCGCCGCCGATGGGTGCGATAAGGTACTTCCATACGAATACCATTACACCGCCTACAACGATACCTGCGATAGCACCGTACTTGTTTGAACGCTTCCAGAACAGTGCGGCAACTACCAGCGGACCGAACGCCGCGCCAAATCCTGCCCAGGCAAAGGATACTATCTGGAATACCGAACTGTCGGGATCCCACGCGATAATCACGCCGACTGCCGCAATCACAACAAGTGCAACTCTCGCGATTATCATAGCCATTTTATCAGATATTTTTATGCCGAATGTGCCGCGCAGCAGGTTTTCGGTAGCACTGGACGAAGCCGCCAGCAGCTGTGAGTCCGCTGTGGACATTGTGCAGGCAAGAATACCCGAAAGGATAAGTCCGCCGATAACGGCAAGCAGGATATGGTTTTCACTCATAAGGTTAGCGAGTGCCACCATTATAGTCTCAGGGTCAGCTAGCGATTCGAGATTGCCGTTTGCGGTAATGCCGAGGCCTACCACACCGATAAGGATAGCTACTGTCATTGCTACTATTACCCATACGGTAGCTATACGTCTTGAGGTCTTTATCTCCTTGCTGTTGCGGATAGCCATAAATCTCAGCAAAAAGTGCGGCATACCGAGATAACCGAGACCCCACGCCATATTTGAAATAATGGTAAGCAAGCCGTAATCGTTAGCCTCTCCCGTTGCGGGTGAATACGTCTGCGTAACCGAAAGATATCCCGGCAGGCCTTGTGCGTTGTCAACAACGTTGTCCCAACCGCCCGCATAGGATATTCCCAAAAATACTGCTATTATAAGCGCGATAGTCATTATTATACTCTGAATAAGGTCGGTATGGCTTGCCGCCAAAAATCCGCCAAAACAGGTGTATGAAATAATTATCAACGCGGCAACTATCATGGCAATGTGATAATCTATACCGAACAGAGAGTTGAACAGCTTTCCGCACGCCGCAAAGCCTGAGCCGGTATACGGCACGAAAAATACAATAATAATTACCGCCGATACACCCATAAGTATCTTTTTATCACGCCAACGGTTGGCGAAAAAGTCCGGCAGTGTAATAGAATTGCTGTGCTCGGTATAGTTTCTCAATCTTTTTGCAACGATAAGCCAGCTTACATATGTACCGATTATCAGTCCCAGCGCAGTCCAGCCTGGGTCGCAGATACCGCTTGCATAAGCAAGTCCGGGCAATCCCATAAGCAGCCAGCTTGACATATCCGACGCCTCCGCGCTCATCGCAGTGACGATAGGACCGAGCTTTCTGCCGCCAAGGTAAAAGTCGCCTACCGAGTTGTTTTTCTTTGAACAGATAAATCCCACTATCAGCATCATAACTAGGTATGCCGCAATAGTGATTATCATAATGATCTGTGCAGCTGTCAAATTCATTCCTCCTAAAATAATAATACAAATAAATTTTAGCATATTATACTTGATATGTCAATGTTTTTTGCAAGTTTTAGTAAAATAAGTTGCATTATTAATATACTTAATAAAATCGGCTCAGGATAAAACCCGAGCCAATTGATTATTCAAACCACTGTATAAACGCCGTCTTATCGCCGTCAACGTACCCTGCCCGCCTGTAAAAATTCAGCGTGCTTTCCAGCTTAGACCCGGTCATAAGGCTGATTTTATAGCAGTTTTCCTTTAGCGCTATCTCTTTGGCATAATCAAGACACGCGGTGGCAAAGCCGCGCTTGCGGTATGCCTCATCTGTCACCACATTTTCCACCAGCGCGTAAGGACGCTGAGCGTGGGTAAGATTAGGGATAATAACGCAAACACAGGATGAAACTATTTTCCCGTCCTCCTCGGCAACGATTATATGGTGGCTTTTATCAGCAAGTACAGTCTCCCATACCTTCATCACCTCAGGGGTTTTATCGGGAAACGGATTATCGTGCAGCTGCATATACAACCTCATCAATCCGTCAAAATCGCTTGCGGTTATCTCTCTTACCGTCATATTGTGCTCTCCTTTGGCATATGCCTAACCAAATATAATGTAATCTCCGTAAAACTCCGCCACCCCGTCCTTTACAGTGATAAATGAATCATCATAAAGCCCATATATGCGCGAAAGCAACGCAGCCTCTTTTATCTCCTCGATATGCTTTTCATCGCTCATATCAAAATGAGGGTCGATATTTATATCCACAAGCCCGATACCGTAATACACCGACAGCTCAGGGATAAAATTACGGCGAGGCAGCACCACACGTTTTGCCATATTTATCGCGCCTGCGCTGACGCCGATTATCAGCGCTTTACTGCTTTGCAGCGCGGCGGGCAGCCCATAGCTGTTTATGTATTTCATCTGGTTTATCGGATGTCCGCCTGTTATCCAAATAACATCAGCCTGCGCTATCTTTTCCCGTGCCTCTTCCTTGCTCACGCGTCCGTCAACTATATATTTATCGGTAAAGCTTATCCCCATTTCGGAAAATTGCTCAAGAAACTCACTGCAGTATTTATCGGTTTTATCATAGCCTTCGTTAAACTCCGACGCGATAAATACAAATCGCTGCGGGTTGTCGGTAAATTTTTTGACCTGTTGCTTGAAATCATCAGTAAAACCGTTTGTAAAGCCGCTGGTAAGTATATATACAGCAAAATTGTTCATATTTTTCTCCTTTGCGAATACAAAGTCGGTAGAAATCTGAAAAATGTTCTAAAATGTATTATATCACAATTTCAGACATATGTCAATCTTTTATGACAAAAAAGTTACCGTTTTGTAGTCAGTGCCAAAGGTGTTTATTCAGATTTCTTTTTGCGCAATTTTTGAATTGTCAGAATTACAAGTGCAACGATCAACAACCCCGCAGAGCCTATTCCAAGCATCCAGAAAGGCTGTGTGCTGCTGCCCCCCGCACTGCCGGAGTAGGAACTGTCAGTATCAGTCAACTGTTCTGACCATGCGTCAAACGCATCAGTATTAGGGTGAAGCTCGGCAGTAGTGAGAATTTCGTTATCTTCGCCTATATCTATCTTTTCCCATTGTTCTTCATCGCCATTGTAATAAATATCCGCAAGCGAAGAACACAAGTAAAACGCGCCTTCCCCTATTTCGGTAATATCATCATGCAGCACTATATACGATAATCCAATGCACCCTCCGGCGATATTTTCCGGTATTTCAGTTACACCCTTAGGGATAACAAGACTTTTTAAGCGACCGCTGCCGGCAAAAGCGCTTCTGCCTATGGTAGTGATACTGTCGGGTAATTCTACCTCGCGCAGTCTATAGCAGTCGCTGAACGCCAAAGCGCCTATTTCGGTTACATTATGCGGTACCGTTACTTTTTCCAGCCAGTCACAAGAGTAAAACGCATAGTCGCCTATTATCTTCAGGCTGTTTGGTAAATTAACGGTGCGCAGCATATCACAGTATTCAAAGGCGCCGCCGGCTATGCCGGTTGTACCCTCTTTTACCGTTACATCCGTCGCCTCTTCATCACAGGATATTAACCATGTCCCTACATATTTTACCGCATCGGTCTGATTATTAAGCAACGGTGTGTTATGAAACGCGTACTCATATATCATTTTGATATTGTCCGCCAGATCGACATTGCTCAGATTTTCGCAATCGCGAAAGGTATCTATCATTATCACCGACATATTCGGAGATACGGTTACATCCTCCAGATACTTGCTGCCCCAAAAAGCACCGCTTGTCACATCAAGTACACTGTCAGGGATAATATAGCTTTTATCTGTTTTTCCCGCAGGATATGTTATAAACTCTGTTTTATCCTTGTTGAACAGCACGCCGTCTATTGAAGAATATTCATCGTTACTCTCAGCGACCTCAATAGAAGAAAGGTTTTTACAGTCTTGAAAGGCAGAGCTTGCTATATATGATACATTATTCGGAATATAGATACTTGTAATGCCGCTCCCATCAAAGGCGGATATTGAAATGCTCCACACATTTTCAGGTATAATAACCGTGTTCAGACTTTTGCATCTGACAAATGCGAAGCCGCTTATATCCGTTAAACCGTCAGGTAAATCTATCTCGGTGATATATACGTTATCGCCAAATGCGCTTGTCTTAAGCCTGGTTACGCTGTCCGGCACGGTGTACTTACTATCGGTTTTGCCCGCGGGATAGCATTGCAGCTCGGTCATGTCGCCGTTAAATAATACTCCGTCCTCTGAACAAAATTCTTCGTTGGCGGGTATATTTATCTCTGCCAATGATGTACAGCCATCAAATACTCCGTATTCTATTTTTGTGAGCGATTGAGGTAGATCTATTTTTTCCAAGCTTGTACAGTCCGAAAACGCGAAGCCGCCAAGCTCTGACAGACCGTCAGGGATCATCACGGATATAAGATTATCCGCATTGTAGAAGGCCTTTTCGCCTATGACCTCTACACCGTCAGGTACAGTGTATTCCGCATCAGGTCTTAATGTGGGATACAGCACCAGCGTTTTCATATCCTTTGTAAAGAGAATATTATCTACAACGGTGTACCATTCGTTTTCGGGTGATACCGTTATCTCCGTCAAATTATATTCATGTGAGCTGTAAAATTCATCGGTAACGCTTGAAACGGTTTTGGGGATATTTATACTTTTTGTCTCCTCATGGTCGCCTAAGATAGACAAATTCAGCATGCTGACAGTCATTCCGTCCAGTTCTTCGGGTATATCCATTGTTTCAGCATATCCATAGCATCTGCCGACCTCAATAGTGCCGTCATCGTTTTTGCGGTAGCCCCAGCTTACTTCGCTGTACTCAGCGCACGCCGCCGCACTGATTAAAACAGCACATAACATACCGAATAATAAAGAAACCAGCTTTTTCATATATGTGCCCCCTTTTTTGATATTTTATCATACGAAAACAACGGTGTCAATAAAAAATAAGCGCCCTTTCGGACGCCTATTTTTGTATATTAGCTATTCTTTTTCTTTGCCTCGATATCAGCAAGAGCAGCCTTTCTCGAAAGTCTTATCTTGCCCTGGTCGTCAATATTCAGGACCTTTACGATTATCTCATCGCCTATGGACAGTACATCCTCTACCTTTTCAACCCTGCGGTTTTCAAGCTCGGAAACGTGTACCATACCGTCCTTGCCGGGTGCTATCTCAACAAACGCGCCAAAGCTGGTTATACGAACAACCTTGCCCTTGTATATCGCGCCAATCTCCGGCGGAGAGGTTATAGCCTTTATCATAGCGATGCAGTTGTTTGCCTTTTCAAGATCCTGACCGCAGACAAATACGTTGCCTTCCTCGTCTACGTCGATCTTTACCTCAAAGTCGGCGCAAAGCTTCTGAATAACCTTGCCGCCTGTACCGATAACGTCGCGTATTTTATCAACAGGTATCTTAGTGCCCAGCATTTTGGGTGCGTACTTGTTAACGGTGGGTCTCGGCGCGGGAATAGCCTTGAGGATTATTTCATCAAGTATATAATCTCTTGCCTTGTGGGTCTTTGCAAATGCGTCCTTGATTATCTCGGGGGTAAGTCCGTCGATCTTCAGGTCCATCTGGATAGCGGTGATACCCTTGTGAGTACCTGCCACCTTAAAGTCCATATCGCCGAAGAAGTCCTCAACACCCTGGATATCTACCATAGTCATCCAGCGGTCGCCCTCGGTGATAAGTCCGCAGGAAATACCTGCAACAGGCGCCTTTATCGGTACGCCTGCGTCCATAAGGGACAGCGTAGAACCGCAGACAGAACCCTGCGAGGTAGAACCGTTGGAGGAAAGCACCTCAGACACAAGTCTTATCGCGTAGGGGAATTCTTCAACCGACGGGATAACCGGCTCGAGAGCGCGCTGTGCCAGTGCGCCGTGACCTATCTCACGTCTGCCGGGACCTCTGCTTGCCTTGGTCTCACCTACCGAGTACGCGGGGAAATTGTAATGATGCATATATCTCTTCAATTCCTCATCGTCAAGACCGTCCAGCTTTTGGCTGTCGCTGACAGGACCTAGGGTGGTAACGGTCATTACCTGTGTCTGACCTCTGGTAAATATACCGGAGCCGTGTACACGCGGCAGCATACCAACTTCAGCAGCCAGCGGACGCATCTCGTCCATGCCTCTGCCGTCAACACGCTTTTGCTCGTCCAGCAGCCAGCGTCTTACAATGAACTTTTGCAGCTTGTAGATGCACTCGTCTATCATTGCGCCCTGATCGGGGTACTGCTCGTCATACTGTGCGTGTATCTCATCCTTGATGGGCTGTAAACGCTCTTCGCGGATGTTCTTGTCGTCGGTATCAAGCGCATACTTTACCTTTTCGGTGTACTGCTCTTTGATAGCCTCAAACAGATCATGGTCAACATCCATTGACGGGAAGCTGAACTTCGGCTTGCCTATCTGTGCCTGGATGTCCTTGATAAACGGAATAAGAGACTTGTTTATCTCTTCATGACCTGCCATGATAGCCTTCAACATGGTGTCGTCGTCAACCTCGTTCGCGCCTGCCTCGATCATTACGACCTTCTTTTCGCTGGACGCAACGGTCAGCTGAAGATCAGACTTTGCTCTCTGCTCTGCATCGGGCATGAGAACTATCTCGCCGTCAACGAGACCTACGGAAATACCGCCGATAGGACCGTTCCACGGGATGTCGGAGATAGTTACCGCGATAGACGCGCCTATCATAGCGATTATCTCGGGCTGGGTATCGGGGTCAACTGCCAGCACCGTCATAACGATAGCTACATCGTTTCTCATATCCTTGGGGAATAACGGACGCATGGGGCGGTCAACAACACGCGAATAAAGGATAGCCTTTTCGCTGGGTCTGCCCTCTCTCTTCAAAAATCCGCCGGGGATCTTACCTACCGAGTACAGCTTTTCCTCATAGTCAACTGCCAGCGGGAAGAAATCAATACCGTCGCGGGGCTTGGGGCTTGCGGTAGCGTTTACCATTACTACCGATTCGCCGTAGCGGATCCAGCAAGAGCCGTTTGCGAGACCGCATACCTTGCCGGTCTCTACAGTCAGTTCTTTGCCTGCAAATGTGGTTTTGAATACCTTGTAGTTTTCAAACATTTTTGTTCCTCCTTTTTACGAGAAACAGCGTTAGCAATAAATTCAGCGGACTGACACAATCCGTTCAATTTAATGCTAAAGGCATGTCCCTCGCAATAATTTTAATTTCTTAAAAATAAGGGTTAAAGGGCGGATTGCTCCACCCTTTTACACTCTTACTTACGGATACCGAGCTTAGCGATAGTCGCACGATAACGCTCTATATCCTTTTTCATCAGATAGTTAAGCAGGTTACGTCTGTGACCTACCATCTTGAGCAGACCGCGGCGAGAATGATGATCCTTCTTATGGGTCTTGAGATGCTCGGTAAGATCGTTTATTCTCTTAGTGAGAATAGCGATCTGCACCTCGGGAGAACCGGTATCATTTTCATGAGTGCGGTTAGCCTCGATAATCGCAGTCTTTTCGTCCTTTAACAGCATAGTTACACCTCTTTTTCATTTATTCCGTCTCATAGCAGAGGGCATTGGTGTTTCTCTTCCGAGCATTCGCCGCAGCGCCAAGAAACGGTTATTGTCATGTTTTGCACATAACAAAAGTTATTATAACATATTAATCAGAATTTGTAAAGGCTTTTTTTAAAAAAATTTCCTTTTCTTAAATTCCTATATAAAACACTCGCCGAAAGGGTCTCCCCCTCCGGCTTTGCATTAACATATTATACGGTCGTATGTACCTTTAGAAGTATTTCTTTAAGCTCTTTCCATTTGCTTACCGTGATACATTCAAACGGCGGCGGTGTCTGTTTGCCGTCCATGTCTCCCGTATACCACACCGGAGTAATACCGGCATTGTATGCCCCGATAACATCACAATTGACGTTATCACCGCAGTACCACGCTTTGTCGGCTGTGATGCCCGCCTTTCTGAGCGCTAGTTCAAATAATCTGCCGTTCGGCTTTCTGAACACATACTCGCTGGAGGCGATAATAAACTCAAACTCGTTGTCCGGCAGCATAGAATTTATCCGCCGAGCCAGCGCCTTTTCGGTGAATGAAATGTTGCTGATTACTCCCGTGCGGATATTTTCACTCTTGAGAAATCTTAGGAACTCCTCTATCCCCTCCGTGTTATGAACAGGATTGGCATTGCTCCAAAATATCTCCTCAACTTCATCTTGCGAAATATCAAACTCTACACCAAAGTATTCATAAAGATAACGCTGAAACGGGTGGTTGTGTATCTCCGCCGTAAGTTCTTTTACATTATATCCGTATTCTCTGCCGCACTCTCTGTTTATCTTGTCGGCAAATGCCTGTACCTCTTCAGCGGTGACATTGTTCGGATTATGTGAACTATTCAGCACCGCGCGAGTACCTGCCACACCGTCAAAGCCGCCGGTTGCAAGCGTATTGCCCCAGTCAAACAGTATCATTTCAGGCTTGTTCATTTCAACCTCCCGGTGTGAACGGTCAGCTTATCTTCTTCATCGTCTTCTTTTCGATGGTTTTCTTGGCGTTCTTTTTGCTCTCGCTGCGGATTATCTGAGGCTCTTCGCCCTTTTCGATACAATCCGCACCAACGATCACTTTTTCTATTGATTCATCGGCAGGCGCGTTGAACATAACATCTGACAGCGCGTCTTCAATGACCGTCCTCAGACCTCTCGCGCCGGTCTTTCTTTCGGCGGTCTTTCTTGCGATAGCCTTTAACGCCTCGTCGGTAAACTCAAGCTCGATATCATCAAGGCTGAACAGGTACTTATACTGCTTTACCACCGCGTTTTTCGGTTCTACAAGTATTCTTACCAGCGCGTCCTCGTCAAGATCGTCCAGTACCGCGATAACAGGCAGACGTCCTACCAGCTCGGGTATAATACCGAACTTTACCAAGTCCTCAGGCTCTACGTTGTGCAGTGCTTCGTTGATGTCATCGTTCTTGCCCTTTATTTCCGCTCCGAAACCGAGTGCGGACGAATTTGTCCTTGCCAATATAGTCTTGTCTATACCCTCAAAAGCGCCGCCGCAGATAAACAGTATATTCTTTGTGTCTATCTGTATAAATTCCTGATTAGGATGCTTTCTGCCGCCCTGCGGGGGGACATTGGAGACAGTGCCCTCGATTATCTTCAGCAATGCCTGCTGTACGCCCTCGCCGCTGACGTCGCGGGTAATAGAGGTGTTTTCAGACTTTCTGGTTATCTTATCTATCTCATCTATATAGATTATGCCATGCTGTGCCGCCTCGATATCATAATCGGCAGCCTGTATAAGTCTCAGCAGAACATTCTCCACATCTTCACCGACATAACCTGCCTGTGTCAATGTGGTAGCGTCCGCTATCGCAAAAGGAACATTCAGTATTCTTGCCAGCGTCTGTGCTATCATTGTCTTACCCACGCCGGTAGGACCAAGCAGCAGCACATTGCTCTTTTGCAGCTCGACCTCGTCTTCCTTCTCATTTCCGTAGAAATTACGCTTGTAATGGTTATATACGGAAACACAGATGGTCTTCTTTGCTTCTTCCTGGCCGATGACGTAGTTGTCCAGAACCGCTTTAAGGTCGCCGGGCTTTATAAGCTGCATCTGCTGCTCTTGATGCTTATCTTTTCTGCCTGGTCTCCTGCCTTCCTCCTGCTCCATAAGCATCTGGTAGGTGGTGAGTATACAATCACTGCATATACAGCCGCTTGCACCGTATATTATCTTATCGACCTGTTCTTCAGTCCGTTCGCAAAAACTGCATCTCAGCATAACAACTTTCCTTTCAACGCTTACTTATCGCTTAGCTATTACCTTATCCACCAGACCGTAGGCGCATGCCTCGTCAGCGGACATATAGTTATCTCTCTCGCAATCCTTGTGCAGCTGCTCGTAATCCTTGCCGCAGTTGGCCGCGAGGATCTCTTCCAGCTTGCGTCTGGTGTTTTCAAGATTTTTGGCATGGATCATTATATCGGTCTCCTGACCGTGCAGTCCTCCGCCGATAAGCGGCTGATGAATAAGCACCTGAGAATTAGGCAGGCAGAATCTCTTGCCTTTTGCGCCGCTGGACAGCAGGAATGCGCCCATAGATGCCGCCATACCGATACAGATGGTGGATACGTCACACTTGATATAGTTCATGGTGTCGTATATCGCCATACCCGCCGATATAGAGCCGCCGGGGCTGTTGATATAAAAGCTGATATCCTTATCGGGGTCCTGACCCTCCAAAAACAGCAGCTGAGCCACGATAAGTCCCGCGGTAACATCGTTAACATCTTCATTCAGCATAATTATTCTGTCGTTGAGCAGACGAGAAAAAATATCATATGCCCGCTCTCCTCTGCCGGTTTGTTCAATGACGGTTGGTACTAAACTCATAAATGTCCATTCCTTTCTTAAAACTCTAAAATCAACCGGGAGCCTTCCGCAAAACGGAAAGCTCCGACGGTAAAATTATTCGGTGACCTTGGTGACTTCTGCGCTGTCACGGATAAGATCAAACGCCTTTTCAACGGCAATATCCTTTTCAAGACTTTCCTTAGGTATCAGGGACTTAACCTTGTCAAGCTCCATCTTGTAGTTTTCTGCCATTTCCTTGTACTCGTTTTCGATATCCTCTTCGGTTACCTCGATCTTCTCAAGCTCTACTACCTTCTCAAGCGCAAGTCTCAGCTTTACCTGCTTTTCAGCGGGCTCTTTAAAGTTTTCCTTGAACTGCTCGATAGTAGTACCTGTAAACTTAAGATAATCATTTACGGTGATACCCTGATATCTGTTTCTGTATTCCCAGTCGCGTACAAGGTCGTCAACACGGTTGTTTATCATAGCCTCGGGTATTTCAGCCTTCATAAGCTCGATAACCTTTTCGGTGATCTCGTTGTCAACTGCGGACTTTGCCTCGTTTTCGGCATTCTCCTCTAATTTCTTTCTGAGGTCAGCCTTAAGCTCGTCAAGTGTATCAAACTCGCTGACATCCTTAGCAAACTCATCGTCTATCTCGGCATATTCCTTAGCCTTTATCTCATGTATCTTGCACTTGAATACAGCTTCCTTGCCCTTAAGCTCTTCTGCATGATAATCCTCGGGGAAGGTAACATTTACATCAAAATCCTCACCGATGCTCTTGCCTATCATGCCATCCTCAAAGCCGGGAATAAACTGACCTGAGCCTATCACTAACGAGAACTTCTCAGCCTTGCCGCCCTCAAAAGGCTCGCCGTCTACAAAGCCTTCAAAGTCAAATACTGCGGTGTCGCCGTTTTCAAGAGGTCTGTCAGTCACATCGATAATTCTTGCGTCTCTTTCACGAAGCTTGTCGATCTCCTTATCAACATCCTCGTCCTTAACAGTCTTGACAGTTTTATTTACCTTTAATCCTTTATAATCGGAAATTTCAACCTCGGGCTTTACAGTAAAAGCAGCCTTAAAGGTCACGCCGTTTTCCTTGCTTACGTCGGTTACCTCTACGTTGGGCATATCAACGACTTCCAACTTAAGCTCGTCAATTACCTCGGATACGGTTTTCTGATACATGCTGTTTACCGCGTCCTGATAGAACACACCTTCGCCGTACTGGGTCTCGATCATCTTACGGGTAGCCTTACCCTTTCTGAAACCGGGAACGGTTATGTTCTTTCTCTGCTTTAAGAATGTAGCCTGAACAGCTTGCTCAAATTCCTCGGCGGTCGCCTTGAATTCAACCTCCACGGTATTTACCGCGGTCTTTGCGTTAGAAATAATTTCCATTTTGTTTATCCTCCGTTTTTTGCCGTCCTTAAGTAAAATCTATAAAATCGGCATAAATTTTATTTTTATTCCTGCACAAGTACAGGTGTAAATTTGACATAATCAGCTGACACCATTTTATAGGTTATCCCGTCGCGCTCACCCTGAAACGCATTGTAAAAGCACAGTCTTCCATGCACATGCCCGTAATAACAGCGCTTTATATCGTATTTATGCAGCACATCAAGGATGTAGGTGTTTTCCTCACCCGCGTATATCGGCGGATAATGCAGGAACACTATCGGCTCTCCGCCGAGCGCTATTCCTACCTTAATAGAGGTTTCCAGCCGTCCCGCCTCACGGTTCAGCAGTTTTAGGTCCTGCGGCTGTCCGTCATCGTTTATCCAGCCTCGGGTACCGCATATCGCAATACCGCCCTCAATGACTGCGTTGTTGTTAAGCAGCTTTATGTTGTCAAAGCCGTGTTCTGATAAGAATTGTTCCATTTTATTTTGAGTAGTCCACCAATAATCGTGGTTACCCTTAAAAATGACCTTTCTTCCGTTCAGTCTGCGGCTGACAAATTCAAAATCGGGCAGAGCGTCCTCCAGCTTCATTGCCCAGCACAAGTCGCCGGGTATCACTGTCAGATCGTCCTCAGACACCAGTCTGTTCCAGTTTTCTTCCAGCCTTTCGGTATAGTTATCCCAGCCGGAAAATATATCCATCGGCTTTCCACCGCCAAACGGCAGATGAAGATCGCCTATAGTGAAAACTCTCAATCAGTTCTCCTGTGCTTTCAGGAAATCCAGCACCGCGCCGGACATTTTATCTGTCGCGGCCGAGCCTGTAAAGCGGATCTCCTTGTTCTTAGTATCGGCCAGAGCCTTGGGACAGGTGGTGTTGGTCAGCTGTTCAAGCTTTGCGATAAGCTCAAACTCATCTGCACACTCGTCCTTTCCGCCCAGCGCATCGTATACCGCGTAACCGAATTTATAGGGATTTGCGGTAGAAACAACGATAGTCTTGGTATCATCGCCGGTGGCCTTTTTATATTCTTCGTAAACCTTATAAGCAACCGCGGTGTGGGTATCACAGAGATAGCCGTATTCCTCGAACACCTTTTTAATGGTCTCCTTGGTAGCAGCATCATCGCAACATCCGGCATAGAAGTTGTCCTTTATCTTCTGCTTTACCGCGTCGTTTACCTCATATCTGCCGCTAGCCTTGAGCGAGCCAAACCACTCGTTGATAAGCTTGTCGTCCTCATCGGTCAGATGATACAGCAGTCTTTCAAGGTTGCTGGAAATAAGTATATCCATAGACGGTGAAACAGTGGTGTAAAACGGTCTGTTTCTGTCGTAGATGCCTGTATTTATAAAATCGGTAAGGATGTTGTTGGCGTTGGACGCGCATATCAGCTTGCCTATCGGCACACCCATCTGCTTTGCATAATAAGCAGCGAGGATATTGCCAAAGTTTCCGGTAGGTACGCAGACATTTACTTTTTCGCCGTACTCTATCTCCTTATCCTTAACAAGCTGTACGTAAGAAGAAACATAATAAACTATCTGCGGTGCAAGTCTGCCCCAGTTGATAGAATTCGCGCTGGAGAACACCGTGTTAGCGTCTTCCAGCTTTGCGAGTATCTCTTCATCGGTGAAGATAGCCTTAACACCGTTCTGGCAATCGTCAAAGTTACCGACAACCGCGCAGACATTTACGTTATTGCCCTCTTGGGTGGTCATCTGACGCTTTTGCATATTGCTTACGCCATCCTCGGGATAGAATACCATAATAGAGGTGCCGTCAACGTCCTTAAAGCCCTCAAGCGCCGCCTTACCTGTGTCTCCGCTGGTAGCGACAAGTATCATTATCTTCTTGCCGTCTATAGTTTTCTTCGCTGAACAGGTCAGCAGGAACGGCAATATCTGAAGTGCCATATCCTTGAACGCGCAGGTCGGGCCGTGCCACAACTCCAGCATATATGTGCCGGTGAGCAGATGCGATAACTCCGCGATATTTTCGGTAGCAAAGTTTTTATCGCTGTACGCGCTGTTTACACAGTGACGTATCTCATCATCGGTAAAATCGTTAAGGAACAGCCTGAATACCTCATAAGCCCTGTCCGCATAAGACATATCGCACATAGAAAGCAGCTTTTCCTTAGAAAGCTGAGGTATACTGTCAGGCACAAACAAACCGCCGTCAGCGGACAAGCCCTTTGAGATAGCCCCCGCTGCGGTGACGTTTACATTTATATCACGCGTGCTTTTATAATTCATCGCTTTTGTCCTCCTGTTAAAACTGTGTTTCATACCCGGTGGTATCAAACGCGTCTTTATAATATTTGAAGTCGATTATTCTCGGTTCATCGCCGGAGGTTACGGTTACCTCCGCTATATCATATCTCGGCTGTAACTCCAGCCCATTGTCGGCAAAATAACATTCCGCAGCGGCAATTATCCTGCCCTTTTTGCGGTAGCCTACCGCCTCTACCCCGCTAACTAAGCTGTTTGCCTTGCGGGTTTTTACCTCTACTATCAGCAGCTTGTCGCCGCTCTCGGCAAGTATATCTATCTCACCGCAGGGCTTTCGGTAGTTTCTGGCGATTATTTTACAGCCTTTCTTTATAAGAAAATCGGCGGTATAATCCTCGCCCAACCTGCCTTTTCTCTCTTTATCAGTCATTTTTATTCTTATAGTATTTTACTAAAAAGCTTTTTCTGTGTATATCAGACGCTCCGTATTCGTCCAACATCTGATAATGCAGCTTGGTGCCGTATCCCTTATGCTTGTCAAACTGATACTGGGGATATTTTTCCGCAAGCTCTTTCATATATCGGTCACGGGACACCTTTGCGAGTATCGACGCTGCGGCTATCGACGCAGACAGTGCGTCGCCTTTTACCACTGCCTCACACTTTATAGGGAGATCGGGTGTTTTGTTGCCGTCGGCAAAAGCAATATCGGCTTTTATTCCCAGACCCTCATAAGCCCTTTTCATCGCCAGCATAGCGGCATTAAGGATATTTATACTGTCTATCTCTTCGACTGACGCAGTGGCAACGCACCACGCCTGAGCCTTTTCGATTATCTCGTCATACAGCAGTTCGCGCTTTTTCTCGGTAAGCTTTTTGCTATCGTTAATACCTTCAATATGTACGTCAGGCGGGAAAATCACAGCAGCGGCATATACATCCCCGGCCAGCGGACCTCTGCCCGCCTCGTCCAGTCCGCATATAGTGCCGAACTGCTCACGCATCAGCCTGTCAAATTCAAACAGACTGTATCGGTCGTTCGAGTGAGATTTTTCCAAGCTTACCACTCCTGAATTCATCGAGAACAGTCGCAGCGGCACGCAGCAGATCAGGCTCGCCGCCGGAAATCAGCATACCGCGCTTTCTCGCTATTATCTCAAGATTTATCTCCCCGTCCTCAGGGACTTTATAACGCTGTCTGAAAGGTATCGGGTAATTGGCGTCCAGATACTCTGCCAAAAAGCCCGCTATCTCGTATATATCCAGCACATCGTCTTTCACCGCCCCGGTATATGCCAGCCTAAGCGCCGCCTCTGGGTCCTCAAACTTCGGCCATAGTATGCCCGGCGTGTCCAGCAGCTCGATATCCTTATCCAGAACCACCCACTGCTTTCCGCGGGTAACACCCGGACGGTCAGCGGTCTTAGTCTTGTTAGAGCCGGAAAGCCTGTTTATAAACGACGACTTACCGACATTAGGTATACCTACCACCATAACTCTCAACGCGCTGCCTACAAAGCCCTTTGCCCTGCGCTTTGCCAGCACATCGGATAAAACAGAGCGTACCGCGGGAATAAACGACTTGACGTTCTTTCCGCTGCGGCAGTCGCAGATAACGGTCTTGTAGCCTTTGCTGTTATAAAATTTCGCCCATTCGGCGGTTATCTTGTCATCAGCGTAATCGCTTTTGTTAAGCAGCAATATCCGCGGCTTGCTGCCCGCAAGCTCGTTTATTATCGGATTTCTGCTGGATTCGGGTATCCGCGCGTCAACTATCTCTGCCACCGCGTCAACGGACTTTATATCCGCCTCTATCATTCTGCGGGTCTTGGTCATGTGACCGGGAAACCACTGTATATCAGGTATCTCTTTCATATTTAATAAATGCTTCCGAATCGGGAAAACGGCCAAACTCTGAAATACGCCTTACCCATTATATAGCGTATATCCACCTGTCCGACATCGTTGCTGCGGCTGTCCTTGGATTCGTTGCGGTTGTCGCCCATTACAAACACCTTTCCCTCTTCGATAACAACATCGGTATTGTTGGGAAAGTCCTGTGCCAGCATTGTCGGTGCCTTTATATAATCCTCTTTCAGCTCGGTACCGTTTCTGTATACTATACCGCGCTCGAAATCTATTCTTATAACGTCTCCGGGAAGTCCTATAACGCGCTTTACGATAGGCTTACCCATTTTTCCGTTGGTGATATCCACCAGCTTGTCGGCGTAAATGATAACTATATCACCGTAGGCGGGCTGATAAAACATATCGGATACGACCAGTCTTTCAGTGTTTTCCAACGTAGGCTTCATCGAATCGCCGTCTACCGTTATTAAACGGGCGGCTATAGTAAAGATGATAATAAAGCAAAGTATAGCGGAAAAAATGCTTGACAGCCAGTCAAACAGTTCACCGTAAAAGCCCAGCTCTTTCTCGTCGTTGCTGTCGGGCTTTGTAAGATTTTTATCATCTTTCATCTAAACGCCCCTCTTCATAAAAAGAAAAAATGAATTGAAGTAATAACGGGCAACGCCCGTTATTACCGTTCAATTCTCAAGGAAAATGTACTGCCTTATATCTTGGATTTAACCTTGGCAGCCTTACCTACTCTGTCGCGCAGGTAGTACAGCTTAGCTCTGCGTACCTTACCCTCTCTTACTACCTCTACCTTTTCAACGGTGGGGCAGTGAACGGGAAATACTCTTTCTACGCCGCAGCCATGTGCAACTCTGCGTACCGTAAAGGTCTCATTTACTCCGCCGTGCTTCTTGGCGATTACCGTACCCTCAAATATCTGAATACGGAACTTGTCACCCTCGGGGATCCTTACATGAACCTTTACCGTGTCGCCTACTGTTACGTTAGGCGCTTCAGCCTTAATGCTGTCCTGTGCGATAAGCTTTAATGCATCCATCTTTTTTTCCTCCGTGTTTTCGAGTATTCTTACATTCCCTTTGAATGCAGCGGACTACCCGTTTAATGTCTTTGTGCCGTCGGCACTTTCGGCATTAGCCACACCGAAAAAATGTCACAAAATGAGTAAAATTTTTCCGGCGGATTTCAAATGCTTTAATATTATATCACCTTTATACGAAATTTGCAAGGGTTTTTTGTGAATTTTTCCGTATTTTTTATATTTTTTCAGGCAAAAATGAATTTTTATTCAAAATCCTTGCCGTCTTTGCACAAAATTCTCATCCGCTGTATCTTCAGCGTCTCTATTTTATCCCCCGTCAGCTTTTCGTACGCGTCAAAAACCAGCGACGGATTTATCGTGAAATCACATCCGGACGGTAAAACCAGCGTAAACTCTCCCTCACCGTAATCCGACACCTCAATATAAGGCTTGATATCTATCTCCGCGATACCCTTTTTGGTCTTTTTTTCGGTAATTATCTGTTCCCTGCCGAAAAACTCCTGCAGCTTTTGAATATCGCAATCAGTCACTATCTTATATACCGACTTTTCTATCTCTGTGTGCTTTTTTACAGGTACGGCGGCCTTTGTGATGCGGATATCGGCAGGCAGCACCGCGTTCAGCTTTTCTGCTACCGCGTCAAAGGCAACTTCTTCGTTCAGCTTCAGGTCCATAGACTCGCAATAGCCCTCTGTACCCAGCGACAGCGGAAGATTGACATTTACATAAGTATGCGGGTTAAAGCCCTGTGTATGCCATATCGGCAGATCGGTACGGCGTATGGCACGCTGAAAGCATTTTATCAGGTCGAGGGCGGAGATATATTTCGCTCTGCCTGTCTTGGTGAAAAACAAACGTACCGGAAAAGTTATCTTATTCATACTTAAAGCACGCCCTCCCCAGTGTTTTGTTTATCGCGCAGCCCGCGCACTTTTCGCGGCAGTTGGCGGTGGTCAGCCCCTCGTGCGCCTTTTTATTCTCCGATACAAGGAAATCACGGGAGAACAGCATATCCATATGCTCCCACGGGGCTATCTCGTCATATCCGCGTTTTCTATGGGCGTAAAAGGACATATCCAGTCCGCACTTTTCGAATGCCTTTGCCCACAGCTCCGGCTTAAAGTATTCACCCCAGCCGTCCAGCTTACAACCGCTTTTCCATGCCTCGTAAATAACCGCGGACAGTCTGCGGTCGCCGCGCGCGAATACCGATTCTATCAAGGTGTTCTCATACCTGCTCCAGCTTATATCTATCTTTCTTCTGCCCTTAGAGCCGGTTATCTCCAGCAGATGCTTTTGACGCTCGTCAACGTCCTTTTCAGACGCAAGCGGCTCATATTCAAACGGTGTAAAAGGCTTTGGGATAAAGGTAGAAAGCGATATTGATATAGTTATTCCGCGCTTGCTGCGGTTTGGTATACTGTAATACAGCTCGATTATCTTATCGGCCAACGTCTTTATCGCCTCGATATCCTCAAGCGTCTCGGTAGGCAGTCCCATCATAAAGTACAGCTTTACCGAGCTGTAACCGCTCTCAAAAGCTATGCGGCAGCTTTTCATTATGTCATCCTCGGTGATGTTCTTATTAATAACATCTCTCAGACGTTGCGAGCCTGCCTCAGGCGCAAAGGTAAGCCCGCTTGCCCGTACGCCCTTTATCTTCTTTACAACTTCCTCGCTGAATCTGTCAATCCTCAGCGACGGCAGCGACAGATTTACACCCTGCTTGTCCGTGTATTCGCTGAGATCGCACAGCAGTCCTTCTATATCACTGTAATCGCTCGTAGAAAGCGATGATAAAGATACCTCGTCATATCCCGTTGTTTCGGTAAGAGTTTTGACCTGCTCGATAATGGTATCCTTAGATTTCTCTCTGAACGGGCGGTAGATAAATCCGGCCTGGCAAAAACGGCAGCCGCGTATGCATCCCCTCAGCACCTCTACCACCGAGCGGTCATGCACTATCTCGGTAAAAGGCACCACAAAATAATCCGGTGTAAACACCTTGTCAAAGTCGTCTATAATGCGTTTTTTCACCTTTGCGGGCGCAGAGCCTTTCGGCGTTATCGCCTGTACTGTTCCGTCCTCGTTATAAGCTATATCATACAGTGACGGAACATATATTCCCTCTATCTTGGCGGCTTCATCCAGAAATTCAGCCTTTGTGCCGCCGTTTTTCTTGAATTTCTCTGCTAATGACATCAATTCAAGATTGACCTCTTCACCCTCACCTAATACAAACAGGTCAAAGAAATCCGCTATCGGCTCGGCATTGCAGACGCAGGGACCGCCACCCATAACTATCGGAAACAGGTCTTTGCGGTCTTTGGCGAATATCGGCACACCCGCGAGCTCCAGCATGGAAAGTATATTGGTATAGCAAAGCTCATATTGCAGCGTAAAGCCTATAAACTCAAAATCCTTTATCGGCTCAAGACTTTCCAACCCGTACAACGGTATATCATTTTCCCGCATTTTTTCTTCCATATCAGGCAGAGGCATAAACACACGCTCGCACCAATAGTTAGGCACGCTGTTTTTCAGCGCGTACAGTATCTTTATACCGAGGTGGGACATACCGATGTCATAGGTATCGGGAAAACAAAAGGCATAGCGTATATCCACTTTGCTCTTGTCCTTTACCACCGAGCCGACCTCTCCGCCGATATATCGTGCAGGCTTTTGCACTTTAAGCAGTATTTTATCAAGCTTGTCCTTTAACATTGTTACCGTTCCTTTATTTTTTACTGTCTTTATTTTACTACATTTTTTTGTTAAAGGCAAGCGTTATTCGATAAATTGTGCGATCAGAAGATACAAAATCACAAATCCGAGCGACAGGCTTACAGTTTCTTTGTAATATACCGCGTACAAAATAACACCGCCGATAAGCGCAGCACTTGTCAGCACTCCTATCACTCTTTTAGTCACCAGCGCGGTTTTATAGCTCATTAACCGCGTTAACAGCGTGTCAAGCAGCTGCGCTCCGTCAAAATATCCCAGCGGCAACAAGTTAAATGAAAGGATAAGTATATTTACCGCCGCAAAGATTTCCGCATATTTATTGTCAGGCATTGTCAAAAGGCAGGACGCCGCAATAAGCGCGTTTGTCAGGCAGCCCGCCGAAAGGATGAAAATACGTTTTCCGAACGGGCAAAAGTCCAGCCTTTTTGATATGGCTATCCCGCCGCCGTAAAATGTGACACATTCAGGCTGTACACCGCATACCGCCATAGCAAACAGATGCCCGCCCTCGTGCAATATGCAGGCTATCAGACTTAGTATAGCCGTCCCTTGCGTATCAACAAACACTAAAAAAGCAACTACCGCAAAAAAAGTAAAATCAAATCTCATACGCAGCTTGAATTTTTCTTTCATACCGCCACCCCCTTCAATAGATTATATGATTTTGTCCTGAAAAGAGAACAAGCATTCAGATGTCTCAAAATGAGGACTCTATCCTGTTTACTTTCCGCAAAAAGAATCAGTTAAACTGATTGTTGATTTTTTCAACCAAAATTGAACAGAGCGGTTATTGAATATAGGAAGAAATATGATATAATCATATTATAACAAGCGCTTGTTTATCAATTAGAAATCATTTAGGAGGGTTTATTTTGAATATTACAATTTCCGAAAACTTAAAAGCATTTCGCAAAGAGCGCGGAAACACACAAGAAGATCTATCAAATCATCTTGGAATTTCTGTGCAGGCTGTCTCAAAATGGGAACGCGGCGAGGGGTATCCAGATATTACACTTTTGCCTGCTATCGCTTCTTTCTATGATAAGACAGTTGACGAACTGCTTGGCTGCGACGAAATCGAACGGAATAAAAAAATGGACGAAATCATTAAACAATACGTAACTAACGGCAATGCAGGCAGGATAAAAGATAATATTGCCCTAACGCGAAATGCATTAAAAGAATTTCCCAATGATCTTTATCTCATGCAGAGTTTAGCAAATTCGCTGTTCTTTACGGATGAGAAGGAGTATCTTGATGAGTGTATTGAAATATGCGAAAAAATACTTGCCAAAAGCCTTGAAGACAGCCAAAGATTTGAAGTTCTGCAAACAATTGTCTACTCTTACAGCAAAAAGAAGAATATAGCAAAAGCTAAAGAATATGCAGAAAAACTACCCGATTTACACTGCACCAAAAGCATAGTCCTTGAGGATGTATTGGAAGGAGAAGAAAAATTAAAGCTGGCACAGCAAAATATCGGCTCGCTCGTTGGACTGATAGATTGTTCAGTCAACCGGATGCTATGCGCTAAAGAATATACTGCCGAAGAAAGAATATTTGCCTACGAAACAATTGATAAGCTTTATAAATTGTTTTTGTACGACGGTAACTACGGATATGAAAACTGCGCTCTTAATATGCTTTGGATGAACCTTGCAAGAGAATACGCAAAGACAAAAAATCAAGAAAAAACTATTAACGCTCTGAAAACAGCATATCAACACGCATTTAAGTTGGACCGCTTCGATACAGGCAAATACACATCCTTATTTTCGGATACCGGCAGCTATTCAAAAGAAGGCATTACGAAAAATTTTGAAACAAGTTACGTGGATTGGTTAAAGAACGTAATGTCAGAGCAAATCTTTGACTTTGTTCGAGAAACAGCAGAATTTCAGCAAATTATGCTGACAAGCTAAATTAAAATGCATAAGAAAAAATAACACAGCAGCCCGGAAGGATTTTTCCTCCGGGCTGTAACTGTTCTGATTTCTCCGCTAACTATAGCAGTCTATATCAGATATTTATTGCAGCTTTTTCTCAGAATCAAGCTTATACTTCATCTGCTTGATAAGCTCTTTATCCGCTTTTACACTGTCAAACCAACCGCGGTTTACAGCCTCGTCAATTATAGTTCCCGCTGTCTGCTGTACCTCGTCATGCGCGAATATAAGCTTATTGCGCAGGTCGGTAGTACCGCTCTGACTTATCGCGCGGTTGTATTTTACACTCAGTATTTCCTCTGCGGAAAGCACATCCTTTATCATTTGTTTTTCGGCATTTCCGTTCATTAAATCATTCCCTTCATATTATTATATCATTCCCCTCTTATTCACTCAACAGCTTTTCCAACGTGTTGCAATGATTGATATGGTCGGCTGCGCACTTTTGCAGTTTTTCCTTAAGCTGCGGGTCGCTGCACCCATCACTGCATTTTTTGTACTTTTCACTTAAAAAACGCTCTGTCCTTATGATATCCGCAAGATTAATCAGTTCACTAAGAGAACATTGAAGCATATAATCTGTCCTTTCAATACATTTCTGAGTTTTTCATCAATTATTATTTGATTTTTTCTGCGTAATATGCTATAATTAAAAAAGTTTAATTGAAAGGACGAGCAAATTGTCAAACAACGATTATCTTTCAAAAATAAGAAACTTTTGTATCATAGCACATATAGACCATGGTAAGTCCACGCTTGCCGACAGAATACTGGAGCAGACCCAGACGGTTGCCAAGCGTGAAATGGAAGAACAGCTGCTGGACGACATGGAGCTGGAGCGCGAGCGCGGCATAACCATAAAGGCGCGCGCGGTAAGGCTGACATACACTGCCGATGACGGAGAGGATTATATATTCAATCTGATAGACACCCCCGGACACGTTGACTTTAACTATGAGGTCTCCCGATCACTCAACGCGTGTGAGGGCGCGGTGCTGGTGGTAGACGCGTCACAGGGTATCGAGGCACAAACATTGGCAAACACCTATCTTGCGATAGACCAGGATCTTGAAGTCATTCCTGTTATAAATAAGATAGATCTCCCCTCCGCGCACCCTGATGAAGTAAAAGAGGAAATAGAAAATGTTATCGGTATACCTGCCGAGGACGCGCCGCTTATCAGTGCCAAAATGGGCATAAATATCAAAGCCGTGCTGGAAGACGTGGTAAAGAATATCCCGTCACCTAAAGGAGACAGCTCCGCGCCGCTGAAGGCGCTTATCTTTGACAGCTATTACGATTCGTATAAAGGCGTAATTGTTCACGTTCGCATAAAAGAAGGAACACTTAAAGTCGGCGATAAAATACGCATGATGGCTACAGGAGCGGAATTTACCGTGACCGAGCTTGGCTATATGGGTGCGACACAGCTCGCGACCTCGGACGAGCTGCGCGCAGGCGAGGTTGGATATATCGCGGCGTCGATAAAATCCATCGGCGACACCAAGGTCGGCGATACCGTGACATTGGCGGATTCTCCCGCGGCAGAGCCGCTGGCAGGTTATCGAAATGTTAACCCTATGGTATTCAGCGGTATTTATCCCGCCGACGGCGCGAAATATACCGATTTACGAGAAGCGTTGGAGAAATTGCAGCTTAACGATGCGTCGCTGTCATTCGAGCCTGAGACGTCAATTGCGTTGGGCTTTGGTTTCCGCTGCGGATTTCTCGGACTGCTGCATATGGAGATAATACAGGAAAGATTAGAGCGGGAATACAATCTCGACCTGGTCACCACCGCACCGTCGGTAGTATATAAGATAACCAAAACCGACGGCACTACGACATATATTGACAACCCCACCAACTACCCCGACCCGTCGGAGATAGAGACGGCCGAAGAGCCTATGGTAAAGGCTAATATCTACGCCCCTGCCGATTATGTCGGAAATATTATGGAGCTGTGCCAACAGCGGCGCGGCACATTCAAGGATATGAAATATCTTGATCAGACCCGCGTCGAACTGCATTACGACCTGCCGCTGAATGAGATAGTGTATGACTTCTTTGATTCACTGAAATCCCGCACCAAGGGATATGCAAGCTATGATTATGAGATAAGCGGATTTGTTCCGTCAAATCTTGTCAAGCTGGATATATTGCTCAACGGTGAGATAGTGGATGCGTTGTCGTTTATCGTACACGCCGACAGCGCATATCCTAGGGCGCGCAAAATAGCGGAAAAGCTTAAAGAAAACATACCGCGCCAGCTGTTCGAGGTGCCTGTTCAGGCAGCGGTAGGCGGTAAGATAATTGCGCGAGAGACGGTAAAGGCAATGCGCAAGGATGTGCTTGCCAAGTGCTACGGCGGCGATATTACCCGTAAAAAAAAGCTGCTTGAAAAGCAAAAAGAGGGCAAAAAGCGCATGAGAAAGCTCGGCACGGTCGAAGTGCCGCAGGAGGCATTCATGGCGGTGTTAAAGTTGGATGAATAAGGTCGGGTTGTATATCCACGTACCGTTTTGCCTGTCAAAATGCCCGTACTGTGATTTTTACTCGGTAAAGTATGATGACGACACCGCAAAAGGTTATCTGAACGCGGTTAAAGCAAACCTTGCTAATTATGACAGCATTCGCTTTGATACGGTGTATTTCGGCGGCGGTACACCAATACTGCTATGGAAAGAGATATGCGAGATACTCTCGTTTTTGGGTGACAGGATCGAACCTGACGCGGAGATAACGCTGGAGGCAAACCCCTGCTGTACACATGGCGAAGCGCTGACCGCGTTAAAGCAAAGCGGTGTCAATCGCGTATCTTTCGGGCTGCAAAGCGCTGACGATAATGAGCTGAAGGCACTCGGCAGACGGCATAACGCAACGCAGGGCGAGCAAGCTGTTGAAATGTGTTATAATGCGGGGGTAGAAAACATATCCGCCGATATAATGCTGGGTATACCGCTGCAAACGCCGGAGAGCCTTAAACGTACGGTTGAACGCTTTACTTCCCTGCCGATTACTCACATTTCGGCATATATGCTGAAAATAGAGGAAAACACACCTTTCGCCACACGGCAGCTTGACCTGCCGGACGAGGACGGCTATGCTCAGATGTATCTCGATACGGTCTCACTGTTGCCTGAAAAAGGCTTTACCCAGTATGAGATAAGCAACTTTGCTAAATCAGGCTGCGAGTGCCGCCATAATCTTAAATACTGGCGGTGCGAGGAATATATCGGTATAGGTCCGGCGGCACATTCGTTTTATAATGGCTCAAGATACGCGGTAAATCGCGATTTATCGGAATTTATAAAGATTGTCCCGCAGCGTACTTATGTAACCGAAGGTTCGCCCGCTGATTTTGATGAATGGCTGATGCTGCGGCTAAGGCTCAGCGAGGGCGTTGATTTAGACGAAGTAAAACAGCGTTTCGGTATAGAAAAAGAAAAACTGTTTGAAAAGCTGAAAGCTGTACCAACACAGCTTTACCGTGCGGACAATAATAACATCAGGCTGACGCCTGAGGGATTTTTGGTATCAAATGCCGTAATAGGCATATTAACAGATATATAGACAAATGGGAGGACGTAAACTATGGATAAAGAACAGCTTAAAAGAGACTTTTTATCGGCTCTTTCGGAAAAATACGATATCGCGCCGCATACAGCTGCGCCGTATCAGCTGCATGACGCGATTTCCACCGCGATAATGAAGCAGCTTTCCCCCAACTGGACGAAAAGTAAGCGCGCGCATCTCGCCGCCCGCAGAGCTTGCTATTTCTCGGCGGAGTTTTTGGTTGGACGCGCGATATACAACAATATGCTGTGCCTTGAGATAGAAAACGATGTTGAAGAACTGTTCCGCTCGGTAAATGCGGATATCAACGCACTGGAGGAAATAGAAGACGCGGCACTCGGCAACGGCGGTCTCGGACGGTTGGCGGCGTGCTTTTTAGACAGTGCGGCTACCCTTTCACTGCCGCTGGACGGATACGGAATACGCTATAAATACGGTCTGTTCAAGCAGTCTATAGTTGACGGATTCCAGAAAGAAGAGGCGGACGACTGGACAAAGTACGGCGACGCATGGAGCAAGCGCCGCGAGGAAGATATCGTTACCGTTCGGTTTGCCGACCAAGAGGTCTTGGCTGTTCCCTACGATATGCCGATAATCGGCTTTAAGACTAAGAACATCGGTACACTCCGCCTGTGGCAGGCAGAGCCGACGAAAAAATTTGATTTTATCAAGTTCAACAATCAGGATTACATCAACGCCAGCATCGAGCAGATACGCGCCGAGGATATTTCACGCGTACTTTACCCCAACGATGACACAAGAGAGGGCAAGATACTGCGCTTTAAACAGCAGTATTTCTTCTGTGCCGCGTCACTGGCTGATATCGTGAAAAAGCACAAGGCAAGCGGATTTGATATCCATGCGCTTGCGGAGAAAATCACCGTACAGCTCAACGACACCCACCCTGTTATCTCTATCCCCGAGCTTATCAGAATACTGGTTGACAACGAGGGTCTTTCGTTTGAAGAGGCGTTCGATATCGCGAAAAAGGTGTTCAACTACACCAACCACACAATTATGGCAGAGGCTATGGAAAAGTGGGATACCGGCATAGTGCAGGAAGTCCTTCCGAGGATATACGAGATAATATTGCAGCTTAATGAGACATTTATTGCTGACATGTACAAGAAAGGCATGCCGAGAAAGAACATTGATGATATGAAGCTTATCTCCGGCGGCGTTGTACATATGGCGAAAATGGCTATCTACTGCTCCAGTTACACCAACGGAGTGGCTGCCCTGCATACCGAGATACTGAAAAATAACACATTAAACGACTGGTACAAGCTGTATCCCGAACGATTCCAGAACAAGACAAACGGCATCACACCGAGACGTTGGATAGCGCTTTGCAACAAGGAGTTATCCGCGCTTATTACCGAGCAGCTGGGCGGCGACGACTGGATAAACGACCTGTCTCAGCTTGAAAAGCTGGAACACTTGCGCGGTGACAACGGCATGATGCAGCGTTTTATGGACATCAAGCAGGAGAAAAAGCGTCAGCTTGCCGCCTATATCACCAAAAACGAGAGTAAGGAGATAAATCCCGACAGCATTTTTGATATACAGATAAAGAGACTGCATGAATACAAAAGACAGCTGCTCAACGCATTCAGCATACTGTATATCTATTTCGGTATCAAGGACGGCAGTATCAAGGACTTCTACCCCACCACCTTTATTTTCGGCGCAAAATCCGCGCCCGGATACAAGCGCGCAAAAGCAATTATCAAGTACATTAACGAGATAGGCGAGCTTATTAACAAGGACGAGCAGACAAAAGACCTTATCAATGTTGTTTTCGTGCAGAACTATAATGTTTCCTATGCCGAAAAGCTGGTTACCGCCGCTGATATCTCCGAGCAGATATCCACAGCAGGTACCGAGGCATCCGGCACCGGAAATATGAAATTTATGCTCAACGGTACGGTAACTTTAGGCACATATGACGGCGCAAATGTTGAGATAGTAGAAGAAGCCGGCGAGGACAACAACTACATCTTCGGCGCGCGTGTCGAAGAGCTTGACGAAATAATGAAGGATTACGACCCGAGAAAAATTATCGCAGACAATCCGAAGATTGCTCGAGTACTTAATACTCTCATTGACGGAACGGTTAGCGACGGCGGCTCGGGCGACTTCAGAGAGCTTTATTTCGCGCTGACCGACGGCGCAAGCTGGCACGTGCCGGATCATTACTACCTCATAGGCGACCTTGAAAGCTATGTCCAGGCAAAGCTGAAAGCAAACGCTGACTACAAGAACGCGCGTCTTGACTTTGCGAGAAAGTGCTGGGCTAATATGTGCTTCTCAGGCAAGTTCAGTTCTGACAGGACTATCAAGGATTACGCGGAGAATATCTGGAAGATAAGTGAAGTGGAAGTATAAGCCTTTAGTTGGGAAAGGAATGAAAAATTGAAGAGAATAATCGACTTATTTCTCAAGGCCGTGCTTACCGGCTTTGCGATAGGCGTCGGCGGTGCGGTTTATCTGTCCTGCGATAATAAATACATAGGCGCTTTTCTGTTTGGCTTGGGACTGTTTATGGTGCTGTTTTTCGGCTATAATCTGTTCACGGGAAAAGTCGGCTATGCCGTTGAAAACAAACCGTCCTACTTGCTTGACCTAGGTGTAATATGGCTGGGCAATCTCGCGGGCACAGTAATAATGGGCTTGCTGCTGCTTTTCACAAGGATAAGCGCAACGCTGGAAGAAAAAGCGGCAGGTATATGTGAAACAAAGCTTAACGATTCGCTTGTCAGCATATTTATCCTCGCGTTTTTCTGCGGGATACTGATGTTTGTCGCTGCGGACGGATTTAAACGGATAAATAACCCTATCGGACAGGTTATAGTTATTTTCCTGCCGGTTATGGTGTTTATACTCAGCGGATACGAGCACTGTGTGGCGAATATGTTTTACTTCACCGTCGGTGAGGTGTGGTCGCTCAAAACCTTTGGATATCTGCTGATAATGTCGCTCGGCAACGCGGCGGGCGGTATATTTATCCCGCTGGTAAGAAAGGGTTTTGTAAAAGAAAAAGCATAATATAAAACAATAATAAGTTAACGGCATACGCAACTCGTATGCCGTTAATGTTTTTTCAAAGTATGTCTACAACTCAGTTATTTCTTTTCTGTTAACTTATTTGCTATCCGCTCCGCTGCCTCAATGTGCATTATCCAGTGCCGCGACAGCGGCATCTGTATCAGCCCGCGGATATCTTTACCGCCCCAGTAATCTATCAGCCATACCGCGTTTTCCGACTCGCTGACTGTTTTTGTTTTGCGCACTGCGTCTTTATCAGACTCCGTCATTTTTATTTTCATATCCTCAAAGGTGAGCTGTTGTAGCAATTTTGTAGTAGACTTGTCCACATCTGCAATGTAATTATACAACCCATCTATATCCAGCTGTGAGGAAAAGTCCGCTATCACCTGCTTTACAAGCTCATTTCCGGTGGTTATTATAGGTGAATTTATCTTTTGCTGATAGTCACCTGTGAAAAACACCTGCCTATCCTTTTTTATCATGGTATTTGTAACTATATCCTCAATACGGATGATATGCCACAGCGAATAAGCAACCGTCTTGCAGTGGTAACCGTTCGCATTGATAAAAGGTATTGCGCTGAACTGCTCTGCCGTAAGAATTTTCTTAAATTCAAGCATCTGTTCCATTAACTCTTTACGCAGCGCCAACAGGGTTTTGATACCTTTGGGAAAGGTTTCTTTTTTCTTTAATTGCAGCTGCATAGTCTTGTTAAGCTCGCTCCGGCTTTTGTTCATCTTACATCCTCCTTGCGAACATTAGTTTCCCGATTTGCATTTTGACATCTTCTTTCCGATATATCCTATATCCTTTACACCCTGCTGCCGCAGCAGCTTTAAAACCCGCTCCTGTTAAATATCACAAATTCGTACCTGTGCCCGCCTTTACCTGTGCCCGCCTTTAAGATAAAGTGTAACCGTCGGCAAAAATGCTGTTCTGCCGCTTTCTGTACGTTCTATATCCGCTATCGGAATAATAATATTTCTGTATTCGTCCGGCAGAAATGCTCCTGTCTTATATGTCACAGTGTCGTCTGTAACATATATACCTCCTCCGCGTATTCCGTCATGGCAAAGGCTGCCGTAAAACGCCTTCTTCATTGCAGCACCTCATTTTAAAAGCTGAGCGTGCCGCAAAAACTGTCGACACGCCAGGCATAACATTTTATGATTTTTCTTTCAGGAGTTTTTCAACAGGCTTGCCGACCAGCTTTTGAAACAACTTTACGGCAAATCCCGTGCATACTGCCGCGATCACAGTACCCTCACGGGTGCCGACCAGCTCGCCGAAAAATATGAACGATAATATCACGGACAAAACCACACAGCTTATATCAAATATGACTTTTACATTGCCGAAGCTCTTGTGTGTCTTGTCCGAAACCGCTTTAACAAAGGCCTCGCCGCTGTTCATTATGACGTTTGCAGCGACTGCAAGAGATATTCCGAACGCCAGTATAAGCGTGCCAAGCACCGTCATAAGCAACTGTACCGGATAAATATCCTGCGGTACAGCCGAAACGCACCACATACCGAAATCGGTAAACCAGCCAAACACAAAAGAAAGCGGAACCTGCAAAAGCTGTATCAGCTTAAAATCCTTTCGGAGAATTATAATCTGCCCGACTATCAGAACACAGTTCCAGATAATCAGCCATGTTCCCATGGTAAAGAAATCCAGCTTTATGCTGACGATATTCGCCACCGATGATATAGGCGACACGCCCAGTCCGCCCTGCTTTGCCGCGGCAACGCCCAGCGCACTGAGAAAAAGCCCGATTACAAGCAACACATACCTTTTAAGCAGCTCTTTTTTGGTCATTGCTTCTTCCCTGTAATAAGCGGCTCGATCTTGGTAAGGTCATACGGGGTCTCCTGATATACGCAGAAGTTCAGCCAGTTGGAGTACATCAGGCTTGCGTGACCGCGCCAGGAAAAGTTCGGGGTCAGCTTGGGGTCATCACCCGGGAAATAGTTGTACGGGATGTCTATCGGCAGACCCTTTTCAATATCTCTTGTATACTCGTCCTTTAGTGTGTTGCGATCGTATTCGCCGTGACCCGTAATAAATATCTGGCGGTTTGTCCTATCTGCGATAATGTACGCCCCCGCGGTATCCGAATAGGACAGCAGCGCAAGATCAGGATGCCGCTCTACCTCATTGATATCCACCTCGGTATAACGTGAATGAGGCACCATAAACACATCGTCAAAGCCCTTTAACAGCGGATGATTTACAGCGTTTATCTTATGCGGGAACACGCCGAACAACTTTTTATTCAGCACACGCTTTTGTATACCGTAATGGTAGTATAATCCCGCAAATGCAGCCCAGCAGATATGTACGGTGCTGAACGCGTGGCTTTTGCTCCACTCCATTATGTCGCAAAGCTCTTTCCAGTAATTCACCGACTCAAAGTTAAGCAGCTCTACAGGCGCACCGGTAATTATCAGTGCGTCAAAATATTGATCCTTTATGTCATTGAAATTACAATAAAAGTTTATAAGATGCTCCTGTGAAGTATTTTTAGGATTGTGCGTCTCTGTCTTGACAAGAGTAATATCCACCTGCAACGGCGTGTTGCTCAGCAGTCTCAGCAGCTGCGTCTCGGTAACTATCTTGGTAGGCATAAGATTAACGATAGCCACCTTAAGCGGACGTATATCCTGTTTAGACGCTTTCTCATGCGACATAACAAATATATTCTCACTCAACAGCGTGCTGAACGCCGGGAGGTTGTTGGGTATATTTATAGGCATACTACACTCTCCTTAATCTTTTTATAATATCAACTTATTCCTTTTATAACGTCAGCCACACCCGACAGGTCAGCTGTTCTTGCGAATACCCTGCTTTCGGTCTGCGGCTCTATGTCCTTTATATCTTTTATATAGACGCAGCGTATCCCCGCACTCAATGCGGCTCTTACCCCGTTCTCACTGTCCTCGACAATTAGCTGCTCGTCCTTAGTATAGCCGAACAGCTCTGCCGCCTTCAGAAAAATCTCAGGATCAGGCTTGCCGTTTACTATCTCGTCACCGCCGAAAAGTCCGTCAAAGCAATCCCATATTCCGGCATTTGTGAGTTTCTTTACTGCCGAATTATGATAAGTAGAGGTAGCAACAACGGATTTTATGCCGTTTTCTTTCAGAAACCGCGACAGGCTGTCAAAGCCTTTTTTGACCGCCACACCGTGTTCTTTTTCATATTCGGCGCAAAACACCTTAGCCTCGTCCCAGTATTTCCTGAACGGAAAATCCGCTCCCATATTATCCGCAAACAGCCGCTCCATAGAGTTATAATTCAGCCCAATGGACGCAATCGGCAGTGTCAGATCCATATCAAGCGAAAACTTATCTATTACTTTTTGCCACGCGATAAGACCGACAGTTTCACTGTCTAACAGCGTGCCGTCCATATCGAAGATAACACATTTTATCATTTGCTGACAGCAATTTTCACACTGTATCCGTCCATATGAACAGGCGCGGAAAGATTTACCGGCTCTCCGGTGAGAATATCGGTAAATTCTCCGCCGATATTGATATTCATATCAAACGAATTTTCGTCAATGTTTATCATCAGTACCAGCGTCTCGCCGTCCGCATCACGGCGGAAGGAATACTGACGGTTGGTTAGCTGAAGATTTTTAAAACTGCCGTGCGCCAGCGCCTTGCTCTCGCTTCTGAGTTTGCACAGCTTGCCGATAAGCTCTGTCAGGTCGCACAGACCGTTATTCTTAAAGCCTTCACCGTCCCACGCGGTACGCAGAGCATCATCGCCGGAACGCTTGTCACCCTCTATACCATACTCGCTGCCGTAATATACGCCCGGGATGCCCGGCATAGTGAACAACAGCGGATATATTATGGGAACATGCTTTTTATTGTTCAGCATGGTGGCGATTCTCGACACGTCATGGTTATCAACGAATGTGTACAGCAACTTATTATTGTACAGGCTCCAGCTCTCCCCGCCGAACTGACGGTGCAGCGAATGCGCTATCTCAAACATATTCATATCGTTAAAGCTGGAGAACAAGCCCTTATAGCACTCATAGTTGGTAACGCTGTCCAGCATTTCGTTATTCATCCATTTATTATAATCGCCGTGCAGCGTCTCACCCATCAGCCAGAAATCTTCTTTCAACCACTTGCAGTGACCGCGCAGCTCTTTAAGAAAGTTCAGGTCAAGGCAGTACGCCACATCAAGGCGCAGTCCGTCAATCTCAAACTCGTTTACCCAGCCGGTTATACACTGCTTTATGTATTCCTTTACCGCGGGATTGTAGAGGTTTAGCTTTACCAGCTCGTAATGACCCTCCCAGCCCTCATAATAAAAGCCGTCGTTATAGCAGGAATTGCCGTCATGAACATGGAACCAGTCACGGTATCCCCAGTTACCCTCTCTCAGCTCTTTGAATTTACCGAAATCACGTCCGACATGATTGAATACACCGTCCAGCACTACCTTTATGCCGTTTTCGTGCAGCTTTTTGCAAAGGCGCGCGAAATCCTCATTAGTGCCGAGGCGGGAATCTATTTTGGTGTAATCCACTGTATCATATCCGTGAGCAACCGACTCAAACACCGGGCCGAAATAGATAGTGTTAAAGCCCATAGACTTTATATGCTCAATGTTATTTTCAATAACAGCAAGCCTGTTTTCTCCGCCGGTGTAGCTGTTCTGCTTTTCGCAGCCGCAATAACCGAGCGGATAGATATGATATACACACGCATTTTCAAACCACATAAATATTTACCCCTTATTTAAAAAAGTTTTACATATTATTATAACTCTTTACGGGAAATTTGTCAAATAATAAAAAAGCCGATTATATCCTCTCTGCTATGCGGTTTACAAGGAAAAATAGAAATATAAAAAAATTTTATATTTTACATTATTTTGTAATAAAAGAATACCAAAAAATAATTTTAGTCATTTTGCATAAAAATGTGCCCGAAAATTCTATACCCGATTTTTGTTTTTTTCTTAACAAACTTGCATTTTGGTGTAGATTTTTATTTGCATTTATGTTAAAATTATAGTATCAATCAGCGGCAGCGTAATATGTCGGTTTTTCCGCAAATACTCTGTCCCGACCCTGCGGTTTTCTCCGCAGGATTACTGAGAAAATCCCGCATACAAAAAGATTAAAGCCTCAAAATACGAGGTTTATTTCCTTTTGTCCGCGGATATTTTCTGCTGTGATTGTATATCTATACCTGTAGAGGTTATTATGCCTGTATGGGTTATTTTTAAGGAGGCTGAACAATGGCTTTTAAGAAAAGCGTTGTCGCTTTTTCCCAGACACCTGAGCAGGAACAGGCGCTCATGGAGGTTATCAACAAGGAAAAAGGACACAAAGGTGCCCTGATGCCGGTTTTACAGCAGGCTCAGGAAATTTACGGTTATCTGCCCATTGAGGTGCAAACGATAATCGCAGAAGAAATGGGTATTCCTTTGGAAAAGGTTTACGGAGTTGTTACGTTCTACGCACAGTTCTCGATAAACCCCAAGGGCAAGTACAAAATTTCCGTTTGTCTCGGTACCGCTTGCTATGTTAAGGGCTCGGGCGATGTTTACAACAAGCTTTCCGAGGTACTTAATATCAAGGGCGGCGAGCTTACCCCCGACGGACTTTTCTCGCTCGAGGCGTGCAGATGCATCGGTGCGTGCGGTCTTGCTCCCGTTATGACTATCAACGACGACGTTTACGGCAGACTTACCGTTGACGAAGTTGAAGGCATTCTCGCCAAGTATAAGGAATAACGCGGACTTTCGCTTATCAAGGCGAAAAAGAGCTGATAATCAAAAATATATTTTGAAAGGAATTTAATTTATTATGACTCTGACAGAGCTTGACGCAATCAAAGCAAAATTGCAAAGTCAGATGATGCTTCGTAAGGAAGACGGAGCTTCGGCTGTATCGGAAGGAACCGATACATACCGCAAGCACGTTTTGGTCTGCGGAGGTACAGGCTGTACTTCCTCCGGCAGCATGAACATCATCAAAAAGCTTGAAGAAGAACTCAAGAAAAACGGAATTGAAAATGAGATCAAGATCGTAAAGACAGGCTGCTTCGGTCTGTGCGCACTCGGTCCGATAATGATAGTTTATCCCGAGGGCTCTTTCTACTCGATGGTAAACGAGGAGAATATCCCTGAGATAGTATCCGAGCATTTAGTTAAGGGCAACGTAGTTGAGAGACTGCTTTATTCCGAGACCGTTACCGAGAACGGAATAAAGTCCCTTAATGAGACTAACTTCTATAAGAAGCAGCATCGTGTTGCTTTAAGAAACTGCGGTGTTATCAGCCCCGAGGATATCGAGGAATACATCGCGCTTGACGGTTACAAGGCACTGGCTAAGGTGCTTACCGAGATGACACCCGACGACGTTATCCAGACGGTGCTTGACTCCGGTCTGAGAGGACGCGGCGGCGGCGGATTCCCCACCGGTAAGAAGTGGCAGCTCGCAAGAAACCTCGTTAAGGACGCAGATCAGAAGTATGTTTGCTGTAACGCGGACGAAGGCGACCCGGGCGCATTCATGGACCGTTCAGTACTCGAGGGCGACCCCCACGTAGTTATCGAGGCTATGGCTATCGCCGGTTATGCTATCGGTGCTACTCAGGGTTACATCTATGTACGTGCTGAGTATCCTATCGCGGTTGAGCGTTTACAGATCGCCATAAAGCAGGCAAGAGAGTACGGACTGCTCGGTGACAACATTTTCGGCACCGGCTTCAAGTTCGACCTTGACTTACGTCTCGGTGCGGGCGCGTTCGTATGCGGCGAGGAGACAGCGCTGATGACCTCTATCGAGGGCAACAGAGGCGAGCCCAGACCCCGTCCTCCCTTCCCCGCAGAAAGCGGACTTTTCAACAAGCCTACTATCCTCAATAACGTTGAGACCTACGCTAACATTCCTCAGATAATCCTCAAGGGTGCTGACTGGTTCGCATCTATGGGTACTGAGAAATCCAAGGGTACTAAGGTATTCGCGCTCGGCGGCAAGATCCACAATACAGGTCTTGTAGAGATCCCGATGGGTACTACCCTGCGCGAGGTTATTTACGAGATAGGCGGCGGTATCCCCAACGGTAAGGAATTCAAGGCGGCTCAGACCGGCGGTCCTTCCGGCGGATGCATCCCCGCAGAGCATCTTGATATCCCGATAGATTATGACAACCTTATCGCTATAGGCTCTATGATGGGCTCAGGCGGACTTATTGTAATGGACGAGAACAACTGTATGGTAGACATTGCTAAGTTCTTCTTAGAGTTCACCGTTGACGAGTCCTGCGGTAAATGTACACCCTGCCGTATCGGTACAAAGCGTCTTTATGAGATGCTGGAGAAGATCACTTCCGGCAACGCAACGCTTGAAGATCTGGACAAGATGGAAAAGCTTTGCTACTACATAAAGAACAACTCACTGTGCGGTCTTGGTCAGACGGCTCCCAACCCTGTACTTTCCACCCTGCGTTACTTCAAGGACGAGTATCTTGCTCACGTTAATGACAAGAAGTGTCCCGCAGGTGTATGTCAGGATCTTCTTACCTATAAGATCGTGGCTGACAAGTGCAAGGGCTGTACCGCCTGCGCAAGAAAATGTCCTGTCGGTGCTATTTCCGGTACCGTTAAAGAGCCTCACACCATTGATACCTCTAAGTGTATCAAGTGCGGCGCTTGTATTGCAACCTGCAAGTTCGGTGCGATAATCAAGGAATAATTCAAATCGATCAGTGAAAGGAATAAATTATACTATGGTTAATATTAAAATTAACGGCATAGAATATTCGGTCGAAGAGGGAACAACGATACTTGAGGCTTGCCGCCAGAACGGTATCAGAATTCCTACTCTTTGCTGGCTGAAGGATATAAATGCTATCGGTGCCTGCCGTATCTGCGTAGTAGAGATGACCGGCGCGAGAAGCCTTACCGCAGCCTGCGTTTATCCGATTTCTAAGTTTGACGAGGGCAAGAATATTCTTACCCACTCCCCCGCAGTTCTGGAAAGCAGAAAGATGACCTTACAGCTGCTGCTGTCCGATCATAATATGGACTGCCTTGCATGCGCAAGAAGCGGAAACTGCGAATTACAGGCACTTTGTAAAGAGCTGGGCGTTGACGACTCCACCTATTTTAGCGGTGATAAGAACGATTTCGATATCGACTGCAGCTCATTGCATATGTACCGCGATGACAACAAGTGCATCAACTGCCGCCGCTGCGTAGCAGTCTGCGAAAAGAACCAGGGCGTCGGCGTTATCGGCGCTAACGAGCGCGGCTTTAAGACTGAGATAGGCTGCGCGTTTGGTATGGATCTTGCAGATACCGCTTGTGTATCCTGCGGACAGTGCATCACCGCATGTCCTACAGGTGCGCTCTCCGAGAGAGATGACACCAACAAGGTATGGGAAGCACTTGCAGACCCCGAGAAGGTAGTTGTTGTTCAGACAGCTCCCGCGGTAAGAGCATCACTTGGCGAGGCATTCGGTTATCCGATTGGCACACCTGTTGAGGGCAAGCTGGCAGCTTCGCTCAAGAGACTTGGCTTTAACGCGGTATTTGATACCAACTTCGGTGCAGACCTTACCATTATGGAAGAGTCCAACGAGTTCCTTGAGAGAGTTCAGAACGGCGGAACACTTCCGATGATAACCTCCTGCTCGCCCGGTTGGATCCGTTACTGCGAGGCGTACTTCCCCGAGTTCCTGCCCAACCTCTCCAGCTGCAAATCACCGCAGCAGATGACCGGTGCTATAGTAAAGACTTACTGGGCTAAGAAGAACAATATCGACCCGAAGAACATCGTTTCGGTATCGGTAATGCCCTGCACCGCTAAGAAGTTTGAGATAGGCCGTGAGGATCAGTCCGCAGCAGGCGTTCCCGACGTTGATATCTCTATCACCACCAGAGAGCTGGTTAAGATGATAAACAAAGCAGGCTTACGCTTTACCGAGCTGCCGGATGAGAAGTTCGATTCCCCGCTCAGCGAGGGTACCGGCGCAGCTATCATTTTCGGCGCTACCGGCGGCGTTATGGAAGCTGCTCTGAGAACAGCGGTATGGAAGCTGACCGGCGAGGCTCCCGACAGCCCCGTTGAATTCAACGAGGTAAGAGGCGTTGACGGCATCAAGTTCGCTGAATACAAGGTTGGCGATATGACCGTTAAGGTTGCGGTAGTTTCCGGTCTGGCTAATGCCAAGAAGCTGCTCACCCAGGTAAAGAACGGCGAGGTTGAGGTTCACTTCATCGAAGTGATGGCTTGCCCCGGTGGCTGCGTAAACGGCGGCGGACAGGTTATCCAGCCCGCAGAGGTTCGCAACTTTACCGACCTTCGCGCAGAGCGTGCTAAGGCACTTTACAGCCTTGACAATGCACGCGCCCTCAGAAAGTCGCATGAAAGCCCCGAGATCAAGGAAGTATATGAGAACTTCCTCGGCGAGCCCGGCAGCCATGTTGCTCATGAGACACTGCATACAACCTATAAGGCAAGCAGCCTGAGCAAGTAAGTTAAAAATATTTAAGGGAGCGGATTTCCGCTCCCTTTTTATTTTTGTTTTTTCGGCTCAGTTGCTGTATTTTACTGTTTCCTTTTGTATAACATTTTGCAAATTCTCAACAAGCTGATATATTATTCCTTTATCAGAAAGCCCATTCACTATATTATCCGAAGCTTGTCGGGAATCATATATAGAAAATAAACAGCCGTCCGTTATAATAGTTATACTTATAACACCAAGATGATTTGAATATCCATAAGTAACTATGGCGTTATTTATTCTGTAACACAGTTTATCCGTTGTGCTGTATTCAGGCAGAGAGTATTCGTCTTTTATCACATAGTTCTGCTCATAACTATCTATTAACTCATCTATTACCTGTTCGGTCATATGATAATAACATTCTACAAATACATTCTCATCAGATTTTTCAGTTGAAAACACATATTTGTATTCCATAGCGGACTGTGGGATTACATCGGATGTAAGATGCGATGTGCTGAACATTTCAATTTCTCTAAGGATAAGAGTATCAGCCAGAGATAAGCTTTCAAATGCAGTATGGACAGGAATATATATATCAGATACATAGGCTCTCTTGCCGTTAGGCGCAGTAAATTCAAATGTTCCGCTGTGAAAATCTTCAAAATAAAGCTGTGCTGTACCAGCCGGCGAATCCGTAAAAACACACAATTCGTCACTAATATCTTCTTGTGTTGTAAACCGCCAGCCTCTCGGGGTTATATAATCCGTAAAAACATTATCCTCCTTTGAGCTAGCCGTTTCATTGAACATATCATTCTCTAAACCATCATTGTTTACTATGTCATCGGGGTAACCGTTATTCACATCCGATGTCTGTTCAGCGTTGTTTGCCTGATAAATTATCGGCATACCCGGAACCGCCACCCGCCACACGGCTATCGCTCCTATCGCTATAACGATGCACGCGGCTATCGGCATAATCTTGAAAACTATGCTTTTTTTCTTATTTGTGTTAGGTGCGGCCTCGTGGATAAACTCGTCGTTCACGTCACCCAACGACCTTAACAAATCCTTATCCGTCATATATCTATCCCTTCCTTTTCCAAAAAAGCCTTGAAATCATTTCTTACACGCAGCAGCGTCATCTTAGCCTTGCTTTGGCTGATACCGTATTCTTGCGAAATCTCTTTTATCGACGAAAGATACCAGTACCGCCGCATAAAAATCTTTCTTTTATCCGGCGAAAGCGAAACAAGAAAACGGTTTATCGCGTCCTTTAAGATATATGTATCCGATATACTGTTGTTTGACGAGGGTATACATTCCTGCAATTCGTCCAGTACGACAGACATTTCACCGCCGCCGCGCTTTTGCGCCTTGTTCTTTTCATATCGGTCCAGCGCAATATTTCTGGTTATTTTGCCGAGATAAGCTGATAATCTGTTCGGACGGTTTGGCGGAATGGAATTCCACGCCTTTACATAGGTATCGTTTACACATTCTTCGGCATCCATATCGGATTTCAAAATGTTGTACGCGATATAATGACAGTAGTGCTCGTATTTTTGCTTTGTTTCGGCTATTGCCGACTCGGAGCGCTCCCAATACAGCTCTACGATCTGACTATCCTCCACGCTGCCTCCTCCTTTATAGATTAATAAGGTCCTTATATACAAATAGACGGAAAAAGAATTGTAAATGTCACAAAAAAGGGACGCAAAAACTGCGTCCCCTCTAATTTTTTATAATGCTTACGCCTTGCCGACAGAACCGAACAGCTCCATCTTTTCCTTAACGGTAGCCTTGATAGCCTCAAAGCCGGGAGCCAGCAGCTTTCTCGGGTCAAAGCCCTTGCCCTGCTGATCCTTGCCCTCTTCTATATACTGTCTGGTAGCAGCCTGGAAAGAAAGCTGGCACTCGGTATTAACATTGATCTTAGCAACGCCGAGCGAGATAGCCTTCTTTATCATATCCTCGGGGATACCTGTGCCGCCGTGCAGTACGAGAGGCATATCGCCAACCTTTTCCTTAACTGCCGCAAGTGTCTCAAAGGAAAGACCTGCCCAGTTCTCTGGATACTTGCCGTGAATGTTGCCGATGCCTGCTGCCAGCATGGTTACGCCGAGATCGGCGATCTGCTTGCACTCGTCGGGATCAGCGCACTCGCCTGCGCCTACAACGCCATCCTCTTCACCACCGATAGAGCCTACCTCAGCCTCCAGCGAAATGCCGAGTACGTCACACGCGTTTACCAGTGCGGTCGTCTTAGCGATGTTTTCTTCAATGGGATAATGAGAGCCGTCAAACATAACGGAAGAGAAACCTGCGTTGATGCAAGCCTTTGCGCCCTCAAAGGTGCCGTGGTCAAGGTGAAGTGCTACCGGAACAGTGATGTTAAGCTCTTCGAGCATACCCTTAACCATACCTACAACGGTCTTATAACCGCACATGTATTTTCCTGCGCCCTCGGAAACACCGAGAATAACAGGAGACTGAAGCTCCTGAGCGGTAAGCAGGATAGCCTTTGTCCATTCAAGGTTGTTTATGTTAAACTGGCCTACAGCATATTTGCCTTCGCGTGCCTTGTTTAACATTTCTTTAGCTGAAACTAACATTTTTTTCTCCTTTGAAAATTATTAGTCGGTAACCGACCTATATTAATATTAGTATACCACAAATCGGCAGCACTGTCAAGAAGTATGCCCTCGAATTATTTCATAGAATAAAGCTTTAGCGCTGTGTTGACTAATTGTGAAAGTGCGGGCGCAACCTCGCTGCCGTCGGTAGAAAGAACAGTGGTTATGTTTTCATATTCAAACTCATTTACAAACTCGTTTCTGATAAGGTCGTACACTGTCGCCTTTGAGCTGACGGTATAAAGCATACATGCTTTGCCGTTTATAGATTGCTGTGTGACGTTCAGTGTACTGCTTACCGCCGAGTCCGAGCAAACAAGATATCTTACCGATGAAACATCAAATCCGACTTGTCCCAGCTCTTCTCTTAATGTAGTATCGGCGGGTATCATACTTAACAGCTGCACTATCTCGTCTGAAGTGATCTCACCGTAAATAACATTAAAATCAAAATGCTCCAGCTCTATAGACTTACCTAAGGTGTTGCAGGTAAACGGATAATCAGATACCGACGCATCCGAACTGTTAAGATAACCTGACAGTGATTTCAGCTTGGACACAACATTCTTAAAGCTCTGTGCGGCTTCCTCTTCCTTTTCGGTATCTGTTGACATAGAATAAACAGATATATACACAGATTGCAAAATAACCGAATCAACAGCGTATCTGAATTCGCTCTTGCGTTCTTCCGTCTGCGTCTGCCAGTTATACATACAATCTGTAAGATTATCAAAACAACCTAAAGCGCTCTTAGCATCACCGTGCCTGTTATATTCATCCATTACACGCACCAAAAGCGTAGAGTACGACATACCCTTGACTGTAGAATTACCCGTTGAAATTACTATATCAGCATATTCACGGTACTGCTCGTTAAGAGATAAAAGCTCATTTTCATCATCGCAGGTCTCAATTTGCTCCTCCAGCTCGGCAAGGCGCGGCAGGTACTCGGCAGCTCGCCTAGACGCCGCCCAAAGCGCCTGAAGGTCAGACATAAAGGCTGTCAGCTCTGCCCTGTCTTTCTTTATATGCTCGCCGGTCTGAGAAAGATGCTCGTTGGAAATACATTCCATAGACTGTCTGAAGATAGGTTCAATATACATATTATTAGCCGACATCACGGCAAATCTTCCGAAGACGCTTTCCTCTTCCTCGCTATAGTCGTTCATAATATCCGATATATATGAAATGTCTGATAAATCATACTTTCCAAGCGTATTCGTAAGCACATCCAGCAGCTTGCTGGATAAATCTGTAGCGCCCGAAAATCCGTCAACGCTGACATTAGACTGAGCAAAGCTGTAATACAGCGGAACAGCCGCGGCGGAATTGCTTACACCCCAATAGTTTGCCACACTGCCGGTCCTCAGCCCGACAGAGCCGAGCAGCTCGCTTTTCCCGCTGATATCGCTTATGCTTATCTGCACCAACGCGGTATTGCTCTGAGAGGTTATAGAGGTTACCTCTGCCGAGGCAAAATCTCCCGTAAAAGCAAAGCTAGACTTGCTTACCGCGTTAAAGGTGCCGCCGGTTACGGTAAACTCAAGCACCGCGTTAGCCCCGGAGCCTGACTGAGTAAGCGAATTGATCCTGACACTGACATCCGTCTGACCGGGATCTACCGTATAATCAACCGGGTCGGAAATATTAAGTGCCGAGGAAGAAATCGTAAAGGTTATATCTGGAAAAACCGTAGGGATATCGCCTATGTTTTTTTCAGTTACTACCATAGTTACATTTGCCTGCGACTGCGACACACGCTCGAACCGCGTTACTTTGATATCTTCATCTGTGGCAGCTATCATATCGGCAGAGATATTCTCCGCAAACTGACAATCCTGTAAATTTATCGTGTATTTTACGTTATTCCCGTTGATTGAAAGCGAGTCGGCGGAAAAATATGCCGCCGGTGAAACGACCCTTATGCTGGCAGACACATCCTGCGGTGCGTCTACCACCGCCGTATGGCTGACGGTGATCTTTCCGGTCTTGATGTAATCGGAATTGATATTGTCAATAGTAAAAGACAACGTGTTTTCACCTATACGCTCAAAACCGCCGATATCACTGTTTTTAAAGCTGCCGGAGAGAACAATATCATCAGCGCTTATATCCTCAGTGAATACGCTGGTATCAAGCGTCAGCCTTATCCGTACCGGCACGGCATCAGAGGTTATCTGAGAAACATCCGACACCAAAGAGAAAGACGGATATCTTACGCCTACACCGGCGCACAGATATTTATTTTCGCTGTTACTTTCCCTGTCAAAAACTAAAATATAATTTGCCGGACGGTTACTGTCAAATTCAGGGTCGGCAAAATCCACCGTCACCGACCTGGCGGAGTTTCTAGTAACATTTGAAGGGGTGATGTAATGCACATCATACTCGCTGTCTGTCAGCAGTATGCCTTTTTCCGAGTCTATTTCCGGCAGTACGTCGTCATTTATTACGCCATAGCATACGGTAATATCATCTATAGATATGCCCTCGTTAAAATCCGCCGTATCTGATAACACGTTAAGCGAAAATTCGCCTCTGGTGTTGTATACAAGAGTGCTGTCAGTCCTGACGCTCTCAAAGTATTCATCAGGCATGAGCTGCTGTATATCATCAGAAGAACAGCCAACAAGCGGGAGAACAAGAGCTATGCAAAGCAAAAGCGCAATGACAGCACGGATATTGATTTTTTTCAAGAGCGTCCCTCCTTTCAGCGTGATATATCATCAATAGTAAAGCTCGTCGTAAACTTCTCCGAAATAATAGTACGAATAATTATAATACATGCTGTACGCTTCGGGTATTTCATAGTAATTATATATTTCTTTACCGTTTTCTACATCGCCCTCGCGCGCTATCGGAGATATCTCACGATAACCGTATGTAGTGATGGTTTTATCGTCAACATTGAAAAAGTCGCAGTATATTTCATCATTGTCGCCGTCGTCCCAGGTAAGATCGATGTGGTACCATTCGTTATCCATTTTTATCATGTTCCACATATGTGAAACGCCTTCGCTGTCTCCTACTATCAACAGGTTATCCAGTCCCATTCTCTGGCATACATATTCAAATGCGCGCGAGTACGATTCACACACGCCCTGACCGTTTACAAGTACGCCGTATGCCTCGTATATGTCCATCTCGTCGGTATCGTCGTAATAAACCGTTTTGCTGAGTATGCTGCGGTGTATCAGCACAAGATAATCCATAAGCGACTTGCTGCCGTCCGCCTCGCTGAATATCTCGTCTACCCTTTGCTCGCACAGACGCTTGCGCAGTTCACATTCCGCCTCATTATAGGCGTAATATATATTCACCTGTCTTACATCATCCTGTGTGCCCTTTTTGATATTGAGATAATTGGGTGCCTGAAACAGCATGGGGTTGTCGTAATTAAGTATAAACATTATCTTATTCAGCCGTGAAAAGCTTATCCCGTAATTACCGACGTCAAATTCTGTCTCAAAATTGCTTATCGCATCATACATTTTCTCATAAATATACTGATCGGTTTCATTCAGAGAATTATAGCCATAAGCATATTTATAGGATGTAGTGTCCTTGAAGATAACATACGAGCCCATTAATACTGTGGAAACCTTGCCGTTATTAAACGCGCGCACTGTTAAGAATGTATTTTCATCAATATATATGCCTGTGGCAGGGTCGTATTTTGTGCTGTTAATATCGGGGATAGTGCCGTCGGTGGTGTAATAAAGGTCATACTTGCTTTCCAGCATAACCGTCTGCGGCTTGCTGTAATATCCGGAGGAAACGCTAGAGGTAACATCGCAGACAAAATCCCCACTCATATCGTCTTCGCTGAACTGCGCAAGATAAGGCAGCTCAGCAGGGATATCAACGTTTTGTCTTATGTTGACATAATCCGCTTTTTCACGTTGAGACATCTCCAACACCCCTATACTTGCGCCTGATAGAGGTCCTGAGGAAGGGATTATAAAAGTAGCGATTATCGCAAATATCAGTATCAGCGAGCCGAATGCCGACATTTTTATCATTGTTTACTCCTCCGTAAAAGGTTAAGAACGCTTGGAAACTCTTATATCACTGCCGACAAACAACATTCTTTTCATTGACAGCAATCTGCTTGCAATGCGGTCGGTATATCTTTGCACAAGTTCCTCTGACGTAAGATTTGTACTCACTATAGTCGGTCTGCCGAAATTCAGTCTGGTATTGATAATATCATATAAAGTCGAGATATAGAACTGCGTGCTAAATTCCGCACCGAGGTCGTCCAGCACCAAAAGGTCGCACTCTTTAACGGTAAAGATAACATCAGCGTCGTCCTCCCTGCGGTCAAAATGCGCGGTCTCTATTCTCCTAAGCAAATCCGGAACAGAGCCGTATACCACGGAATATTCCTTCTCTATAACCTTTTTGGCAATAGCAAGCGACAAATGTGTTTTACCAAGACCGGTGCCGCCGCTCATAAATACAGACTCATACGGCAGGTGAAAATTTTCCGCGTATTTCTCACAGCTGCGCAGGTTTTGCTCCATTATGTTTCTCGGAGAAAGTCCGCCCAGCTTTGGATCTTTTATGTCACTGTAATATTTCAGTTCAAAGCTGTCAAAGGTGCTCAACCCTATCGGCAGACTTTCGCTCAGCTTTTTCGCAGCAATCTGTCTTAGCAGCTCATGAAAGCATTCGCAGCGTCCGTTTTCACCTATACCTGTATCCTTACATTTCTGACAGGTATATATTTCGTCAAGATAATCCGCCGGATAACCGTTTTTCGTAAGCAGCTCCGCCAGCTTATCCTGCATGGAAAGATTTTCTTCTTTCAGCTTTTCTACTCTCTGCGCAACATTTTCATCACGGTCGAGTATTATTTTAGCCAGCTTGTCGATCGTACCCGCAAGCTGCTCGACCAGCTCTGCGGCAGCCGGCAGCTTATCGTTTATCTCCTGCGCGCGTCTATTTTCTTCCAAACTGTTGTCAAAGCGCCTTTTGTCTATTACCCTTTGAGCCTCATCATAATACGCGGACGGATATGACATATCTATTCTCCTTTTTTATAATCATCAAGAACACTCTGATAAACAGCTGAAACATCAAGAGAAGAATTTTTAGATGTTTTTCCGTTCTTCCTCTCCTCATTTACCTGCTCTACAGTGGATATTCCTTTTTCATACCAGTTCTCCAACACCTTACTTATGTACGGGAACGAGCATTTTCCCTTGGCATTGATATTGATATCATAGGCAGCCTTTATAACATCAGGCGAAAAACCCCACTCGTTTATCCACAGCGCGGAAAAATCCTTTTCCTTCTGCGACATCGCCCTGTCAAGCCCAAATAAAGATTTGACGGTATTTTCCGCATTATGCTGTGTTTGCAGCTTGCTGACGTATTCCTCTGCTTCGGAAAGGGTTGTTACTTCTTTCTCTACCCAGTCCATCGCTGCGGTTTTCATATACGCAGGAGAAGTCTTTCCGATTAAAAAGCAGTAATCCACCAGCATAAGCGCCACCTCGGCAGGCAGCCCTATATGCTCGGTTATCGTCACCAGCGCGTTTTGCTCTGCATGCTTTAACGGTCTGCCGTACAGTTTTTCGCACACCTTAAAAAGATAATTAAGCTTATCATCCGCCTTGACTGTGTCCGCGATCTGCGACGGAGAAAATTCCGGCGATCTCAGCGCCGCCGCACGCGTTACAGCAAGCTGAGCCTTTTGCAGGTCGCTTTCCTTGCTTTCACTCAACGGGAGGAAAGTCGCCTGCTCATACACAGCATCAGGTTTTGAATTGTCTGCCGCCGGTAGATACTCGCCGCCGCTGTTTTTCAGCAGACCCTGCTGCTCCCAAAAAATAAAAGCGTCTGATACATCTTCTTCTTTCATATAAAGAGCCTGCGCGATTTCCGCGGCGTCAAGCTCTCGCCCGCTGTGCCGCAAAAAATACAGCAGCACTTTGACCGAGCTGCCGCCCGCTATCTTTATATATTTATCAACAACGTCGGACGGGACCGCAAACACGCTGCCCCAGCTGCCGAGATTTATTTTATAGCCCATTTTTTCACCGTCTTATGAATTATTACATATATATTTTATTTTACCATAAATCACTGTCAATGTCAATTAAAACAAAAAACAACAGGCTTTGAATTTCTTCAAAGCCCGGTACATATTCTATTGTATTTTCCGTAAAGCTACGGAGTTGAAGTAATCAGGTCATTGGAGTGTACCTCACAAATTTATTACAGCCTTTGCTGTTTGAGGTTCACGCTGTCATGCGAAACCTCTTTTCGCTGAAACTTCACTGATCATTTCAATCACCCTGCCTTTACTGTATCGTGGGATCGTATATATAAACGCTCTCGCGGTAAAGTGCAGATACATCTGCATATGAATGACTGATTTATCCTTATCTCAACCTGTCGACCTCATCCTATCGGGTAATCCCGTCACTGAAATGTTATATGATTGCCGTTAGAGCATATCATAAAGTTATTTCCTATTTGGTCCGAGTCTCGACAGACTGGGATTCGGATACTGCTTCCTGTGCCATCGGACTCGCCTCCTTGCCGACATAAATTTGTATACAGTTTCCGTATTATATACATTGAGCATCCTGCGCTTTATATAAGTAAAGAGTAAGCACCAAGCCGTTTGCTCTGTCTGGGGACTTTATCTTTCCCTTGACTATATGATACCACAAACAAAGATAAAAGTCAATAACAATGTTGAAAATTTTTGTATAAATCAACTAACATCTTTTTGTTTGAATTGCATAATGTTACACACGTTACATTTATAGACCTCTCTGCACCGAATAAATCAGCTTGTATAGCACAAAATACCTCTTGACAACAACGGCTTTTTAGTGTAGAATTATAACAAATAACAGCGGTATGAATATACTGAGAAAGGAAAGCCGATATGTCTGAGTCTGAGAAAATCACAAATGAAGAAGAAGACTATGATTTTGAACTTATTGATCTTGAGGACGAAGAAGGCAATACGGTCACCTTTGAAGTTTTTTACCGTCTTGAGGTTGACGGCGCGGTTTATTACGCGCTTACCCCGTATTCTGAAGATGAGAACAGCGACTCGGACGAGGACGAGGATGAGGTAGTTTTCCTTAAGGAAATGGAGAACGACGGCGAGAAATACCTTGACACCATCGACAGCGATGAAGAATATGACCGCGCTGCCGAGGCGTTTTTCGAGTTATTCTCCGAGATGTTCGACTACGAGGAAAACGAATAATCTGTCAATTTACTGCCTTGTGCGTTTAAGTATGAATGTATATGATCCAACAAATATTAATAGGGATTTCGCCTCCGGGCGCGGATTGCAGACCTCCCGCTTTCGCGGACGAAGGGAGCGTGAACCGCTCGGGAGAAATTAACCCACCGTACTGTTGTGCGGGTTTTATCTTCATACCACGGCAAGGTGGTTCTTAAAAATAATCGGGCTGTTGCTTTCGCGGCAGCCCGTCATTATTTAATGTAAAAAGTAACAGTGAAGAGTGAATAGGTGTGGTGCGGCTACGCCGCAATTGAATAATCCTGCGACAACAGTACATTTCTTTATTTATGCAAAACACTGCTCATAATGCATAAACCGCCCCTGCAATCAAAAAATATCATCAGGTGATGATATGAAAAAATCCGTAAACTATCTGCTCGGCGGGCTGTGCGGGGTGCTGAACGGGCTGTTCGGTTCGGGCGGCGGCGTGGTCGCCGTCCCCTGCCTTGAAAAAAGCGGACTTGAGGCAAAAAAGGCTCATGCCACATCGGTTGCGCTGATTTTTATACTGAGTATGTTTACTACGGCACTGTATTTTGTTCAAGGCAAGATCGACATTGCTCTGGCATGGGATTATATCCCGTGGGGACTGGGAGGCTCGATAGCGGGCGCAATGCTGCTTAATAGGATACCAAATTCCCTGCTGCGGCGGGTGTTCGGTATAATGATACTGGTCAGTGCGGTCAGGATACTGCTGTCGTGAATATAATAATAGGACTGCTCACCGGGGCGGCTGCGTCAATGGGGCTGGGCGGCGGTTTTATCTTTCTGATATACCTGTCAGCGTTCACCGATACGCCGCAGGATATTGCGCAGGGTGCGAATCTTCTGTTCTTTCTGCCGATAGCGTTGCTGTCCCTGATAATACACGCAAAAAATAAACTGATAGATTGGAAAATCATAAAGCTCTACGGATTTTTTGGACTGATAGGCGCGGCGGCAGGTAGCATTGCGGGTATGTATATTGACGCAAGTCTACTGCGAAAGCTGTTTGCGGTGTTGCTGATTGCAGTTGGGATAAAAGAAATATTTCATAAGAATAAAGAAAAAACGCCAGAGAGCAAGTGATCTCCGACGTTTTTGTCATTTCTTTCCTTTTATCATATCCCGATAAGCCTTTGCCTGTTGCTCCAGCTTGTTCTCACCGAATTCATAATAAACCCTGTCCTTTATCTCGTCCGGCAGGTATTGCTGCTCGACATAGTGATTAGGGAAATTATGCGGATAAAGATAATGCTGCCCTTTTACCTTTACACCCTCTCCGTCGTAGTGTACGTTTTGCAGATGGCGCGGGAAATCGCCGGTGTTGCCCTTTTCAATATCAGCAAGTGCGGCGGATATAGCATTGACGCCGCTGTTGGATTTCGGCGAGGTGCAAAGCAGTATAACCGCGTCGGCAAGCGGTATCTTCGCCTCCGGCAACCCCAGCTGCAAGGCGCTGTCAACGCACGCCTTTACTATCGGGATAGCCAGCGGATACGCAAGCCCGATATCCTCGCTGGCGGTAACCAGCAGTCTTCGGCAGAGCGAGGTGATATCCCCCGCTGCGATAAGCCGCGCCATATAATGCAGCGCAGCATTCTCATCCGAGCCGCGGATAGACTTCTGAAACGCCGACAATATATCATAATGCTTGTCCCCGTCACGGTCATAACTCATACTGCTCTTTTGGGTCAGCAGTTGGGCGGTCTCCATGGTGATGTTGTTGTTCTCGCAGGACAGCGCACACAGCTCGACGGTGTTTACCGCCTTGCGGACATCGCCGCCGCAGCCGTAGGCGATATGTTCTACCACCTCATCGCTTGCAGAAAATTCGCAGCCCAACTCTTCCCCCATAAGGGTCAGCGCACGGCGCACCGCAGGCTCTATCTCCTTTGCGGTCACCGGCTTGAATTCAAACACCGTACATCTCGATAACACCGCATTGTATACATAAAAATACGGATTTTCGGTGGTGGACGCTATAAGGGTTATATCTCCGGTCTCAAGATATTCAAGCAAGGTCTGCTGCTGCTTTTTGTTAAGATACTGTATCTCGTCTAAAAACAGCAATATACCATTCGCCGCGCTGAAAGTGCCGAGATTTGCCACGATCTCCTTTATATCCGCGGTAGACGCCTGCGTACCGTTAAGACGGTACAGGCTCATGCTGGTCTGCTTGGCTATGATATTCGCGACTGTTGTCTTGCCTACGCCGGACGTGCCGTAAAATATCATGTTGGGTATCTTTCCCTTTGTGATGATATTGTACAGCGGTCTGCCCTTTGCGAGGATGTGGCTTTGCCCCACCACATCGTCCAGCGTCTGCGGACGTATTCTATCAGCTAACGGCATAGTTTCACCCTTTCAAAATATTTACATTCCCGCCGAAACAAGTACAGCGGGAATGTAAATGTTTTTATAATTATATCTTTTGTTTATGCTGTTCAAGCAGGTTGCTTATCTTCTTATGCGGATCTATTACCTTTCCAGTCGATACGTCGTGATTAAGCGCCATGATAAGGTATGCTATGTACTTGGACACATCAACATCACAGAACCACTCACGACTGAGCAGCTCGGGTGTACGGTAGGTAAGGTTGGTACCGAACACATAGTCTATCATACCGTCTCTGTACGCCTGATCGAATTTGTCAAGTCCGTTGGTGAATATCGGATAGGTAGCGTACGCGATTATTCTTCTCGCCTTGCGCTTTTTAAGCTCAATAGCAATATCCAGCATAGACTCGCCGGAGGAGATGATGTCATCGGCTACGAATACATCCTTGCCCTCTACCGAGTTACCGAGGTACTCATGTGCTACTATCGGGTTTCTGCCGTTTACCACCTGCGAGTAATCGCGGCGCTTGTAGAACATACCCATCTCTACCTCAAGCACTGACGCATAATACATATTTCTGTTCAGCGCGCCCTCGTCCGGGCTGACTACCATAAAGTCCTCTTTGTCAATACTCAGGTCTTCAATGTTGTTGAACATTGTCTTCAGCACCTGATAGGTGGGTATAACATTGTCAAAGCCCATCAGCGGGATAGCGTTGCACACCCTGGCGTCGTGCGCGTCAAAGGTTATGATATTTGCTACGCCCATTGCCTCCAGCTCCTGAAGTGCTACCGCACAGTCGAGAGACTCGCGATAGTTTCTTCTGTGCTGTCTGCCGCCGTAAAGCAACGGCATAATGAGGTTTATTCTGTGTGCCTTACCGCTTATCGCCTGAATGATACGCTTTAAGTCCTGGAAATGATCATCCGGAGACATTGCGTTGTCCCTTTCGAACATATTATATGTGCAGCTGTAGTTGCCTACATCAACGATGAGAAATACATCGTTTCCTCTTACGGTGCTTTTGATAATACCCTTTCCGTCGCCGGAGGAAAAACGCGGGCAGTCGTTCTCGATAAGGAAATTATCGTACTTATACCCCGCATTGTTCGACCATTCAACAAGATACTTGTTGATCTTATCGGCAAGCTCCTGTGCGCCCTTCAATGCGATAAGACTGAGCGGTGCCACTCTCTTTGAGTTGGCAAATATGATCTCACTTGCACTTCTTTGTTCAGCCATTTTTATTTCCCTTTCTTTTTTGTATTCTGCATACATCGGTATAAACCAGCAAAACGAGGGATTTTGCTCTCTCGTTTTGCGTTTTAGTCTATAGCTTATTCATATAGCGGGTACTTCTTGCAGATACCCGTAACGGTCTCTCTTATCTCGTCAGCCTTCGCGTCAAAGTCAGTAGCAGCAAGATAAATGCAGTCTGCGATAACACGCATATCGTCCTCTTTCAGACCTCTGGTGGTTACCGCGGGTGTGCCTATTCTGACGCCGCTGGTTATAAACGGGCTCTGCGGGTCATTGGGTATAGCATTCTTATTTACCGTAATATATACCTCGTCCAGCTTCTTTTCCAGTTCCTTACCGGTAATGCTGAACGGCTGGAGATCTACCAGCATAAGGTGGTTGTCGGTACCGCCGGAAACAAGGTTAAAGCCTTTTTCAAGCAGCGCATCGGCAAGCGCGGACGCATTCTTTACTATCTGCTTTGCGTATTCCGTAAACTCAGGCTTTAACGCCTCGCCGAAGCATACTGCCTTAGCAGCGATAACATGCATGAGCGGGCCGCCCTGTGTGCCGGGGAATATAGCCTTGTTTATCTTCTTTGCAAGCTCTTCGTCGTTAGTGAGGATAAGACCTCCCCTCGGTCCTCTGAGGGTCTTATGTGTAGTAGTGGTTACAATATCGGCATAGGGTACGGGCGACATATGCTGTCCGCCTGCCACCAGTCCTGCGATATGAGCCATATCCACCATAAGGTATGCACCGACGCTCTTAGCTATCTGCGACATCTTCTCAAAGTCGATAGCTCTGGGGTATGCGCTGGCACCCGCAACGATAAGCTTAGGCTTGTGCTCCTCGGCAAGCGCTGCGAGAGTGTCATAGTTTATCATCCCGGTCTCATCATCAAGTCCGTAGGATACGAAGTTAAAATACTTACCCGAAAGGTTTACAGGCGAGCCGTGGGTAAGGTGTCCGCCGTGCGCAAGGCTCATACCCAGCACGGTGTCGCCCGGCTCAAGCAATGCGAAATATACGGCGGTATTCGCCTGTGCGCCGGAATGGGGCTGTACGTTAGCGTACTTTGCGCCAAACAGCTTGCAGGCACGGTCAATTGCGATGTTCTCAACGATATCCACCGCCTCGCAGCCGCCATAATAACGCTTTGCGGGATAGCCCTCGGCATACTTGTTGGTCAGCACGCTGCCCATAGCAGCCATTACTGCGGGAGATACGATATTCTCACTCGCGATAAGCTCAAGGTTGCGCTTTTGACGTGCAAGCTCTTTGCCCATCGCGTCGGACAGCTCTGGGTCAACGTCCCCGAGAAATCCTATGGTATCTATAAGGTCATTATACATTTTTTTGTCCCTTTCTGATCTCAGTTACTGCTTTGCGGTAAAGCCTTCCCAGTCTTTAAGGAATCTTTCGATACCGTTATCGGTGAGCGGGTGTTTGAGCATCTGTAAAATAACATTCATCGGAACTGTAGCTATATCACAGCCTACTCTTGCGGCAGCGGTAACATGGATAGGATTGCGGATAGATGCCGCGATTATCTCGGTCTCTAAGCCCTGCGCGTTGAAGATGTCAACTATCTCCTCGATAAGCATCATACCTTCCATACCTACATCATCCAGTCTGCCTAAGAACGGGCTTACATAGGTTGCGCCCGCCTTTGCAGCCAGCAAAGCCTGTGCAGCGGAGAAAATAAGAGTAACGTTTGTCTTTATGCCGCGCTTAGTCAGCTCTTTACAAGCCTTAAGACCCTCTTCGCACATCGGCAGCTTGATAACAATGTTTTTATGGATTTCCGCGAGCGGCAGCGCCTCTTCTACCATTTTATCCGCCTCAAGAGAGATCACCTCAGCGGAGATAGGTCCGTCAACTATCTCGGTTATCTCCTTTACGACCTCTTTGAAGTCTCTGCCCTCTTTTGCGATAAGAGAGGGGTTGGTGGTAACTCCGCAGATAACGCCCATATCATTTGCACGTCTGATATCCGCTACGTTCGCAGTGTCAATAAAAAGTTTCATTTCCTACTCCTTTTCGGGTTGTCCCGATAATATATTTTATCGTCTCAGCGATAATGTCCTTATATATCCAGTGCGGCAAGCTCTTCATAGTTTGCCTTCATTGCGGGATACAGCTTTTTGTACAGCGCGTATACCTTTTCGTACTGTCTGCTGTTTGCCTCGATAGGCTGCTGAACCTTATCAGCCTTTATTACCGCATTGCATGCCTCGGGCACGGAGGAATATATTCCCGCACCGACAGCGGCAAGCAGCGCGACGCCGAGTGCCGGACCTTCCTTATTGGCGGTGGTCTTTACCTCGCAGCCGTACAGGTCGGCAAGCATCTGTCTCCACAGCGGAGATGATCCGCCGCCTCCGCACGCCATCATATCGCTGACGTCGATATTCATCTCACGGATGACCTCGACGCAGTCGCGCAGTGAATAGGAAACGCCCTCCATAACCGCTCTGAGCAGGTCTTTCTTCTTGTGCATTGAGGAAAGTCCCACAAACGCACCCCTTACATTCGGGTCAAGGTGTGGTGTTCTCTCACCGTTAAGATACGGCATATAAAGCAGCTTGTTTGCGCCTATCGGCACGCTGTCAGCCTCTTTATCCATAAGGTAATAAGGATCAACGCCCATTGACAGCGCGGTCTCCATCTCACCCCACGCGAAGTTGTCTCTGAACCATTTCAGCGACAGACCTGCCGACTGGGTAACACCCATTACATGCCAACAGCCGGGTACGGCACAGCAGAAGGTGTGTACCCTGCCCTTTAAGTCTATTGATATATCGGAAGTATGCGCAAATACCACACCGCTGGAGCCTATGGTGGTGAATGCCTTGCCGTTCTCTACAACGCCTGTACCGACAGCGGCAGCTGCATTGTCTCCCGCACCGCCTACTACCGGTGTACCCTCTTTCAGTCCGGTAGCCTCAGCAACCGCCTTGGTTATCGTACCGGTAACATCCGGGCTTTCGTATACCTTGGCAAGCAATGACTTGTCTATACCGAGCTTTTCCAGTACCTCGTCCGACCAGTCACGCTTGGGTATATCCAGCAGCTGCATACCCGACGCGTCGGAGACCTCGGTTGCGTACTCGCCTGTCAGCATAAATCTTATATAATCCTTAGGCAGCAGTATGTGACGGCACTTTTCATAATTTTGCGGCTCGTTGTTCTTTACCCACATTATCTTTGCTGCGGTGAAGCCTGTGATAGCAGGGTTAGCCGTAATAGCCAGCAGTCTGTCATGCCCTACCTTTTCGGTTATCTCGACTACTTCTTTAGAAGTACGCTGGTCGCACCAGATAATGCTGTTTCTGATGACCTTGTTGTCACCGTCCAGCATAACCAGTCCGTGCATCTGACCGGAAAGTCCGATACCCTTGATCTCATCTGCAGGCACGCCGCTCTTGGCAACGACATCACGGATGCTGTTTACGCACGCGTTCCACCAGTCGGCAGGGTCCTGCTCGGCATAACCGTTCTGCGGGGTGTATAAGGGGTACTCATACAGCGCGGAAGCTATCGGGGTTCCGTCCTCACCGAACAGCACGGTCTTGGTGCCTGAGGTGCCTATGTCAACGCCCAATAAATAAGCCATACTGATCTTCCTCTCATTTCTGAAAATAATGTAATGACAAAAGCAAAATCGCCTTGTCAGAACCTATGTAAATTATAATATATTTTGAGAGTATTTGTCAATAGCAAAATCGGTGCAAAGACCTGTTTTGCCCTTTCCTACGCACAAAAAAATTTTTGGATTTTTTATGATACTTTTAGTGTTCGTCGCAGGTGTTCGGTTCCGGTATTAAATTCTCCGACGGCTTGAAAACCGCACGGGCAAAGCAAACAAAGCTGACGCTTTCACAGCCTGCGGATATCAGCAGCGAGCCCGCTGCCTTTAATGTCGCACCGGTAGTACATACATCATCCAGCACCAGCAACCGCTTGCCGTATAAAGCTATATCATTGTCAACCGAAAACGCTGTGCGCAGGTTTTCCTGTCGTTCAGTGCGGGAAAGCTGCTTTTGTTGCGCGGTTTGTTCATCCTTTCGTATCGCCTGAACGATTTTTATCGAACTAAGCTCAGACAGCTTTCTGGCTATCATCTCGGTCTGATTATAGCCTCTTTCCCTTTTATTCTTGTAGTACATAGGTATCGGGACTACGCCGTCAAAGTCATCAATAACATTATATTCGCGCAGTATATCGTAAATGGATTTTGCCATAAAATCCAGCTTATCGCCGTCCCAGTCGTTTTTCGCGGCAAGTACTATACGCTTTGCTTTGTCGTCATACTCACATACATAGTAAAGCGGATATTCTCCGATGCGGGATTTACTGTTTTTATACTCAAACTCGCTGTCACACTTTGCACAGATATATTCCCCAAGCTTTATTATCCTGTTGCAGACAGGACACCGCGCGGGATAAACCACATCCGCCGCACGTCTAAGAAATCGTTTTGCACCGCCTATGAACTTTTCTGTTTTCTCACTCAAATAATCACCCCGAAAACAACTTTATATGAATATTTTAACACATTAAGGAAAATATTTCAATAGCATGGCAAGAATGCTATTAGCTTGACAGAATGGGTAATTTATGTTAATATAAAACAAATATATCACTTTCTGAAAGGAAGGTACACAAAATGGCAAAACGAAGAATAGGTATCCTTACCAGCGGCGGCGACTGCCCCGGTCTTAACGCGACGATAAGAGGTGCGGCAAAAGCCTGCTATACCATGTTTGGCGAGGATAAGATAGAAATAGTAGGAATATCAAACGGTTTTCACGGACTTATCCACAATGACTGCCGATTGATGAAACCCGAGGACTTTTCCGGTATACTGACGCAAGGCGGCACTATCCTCGGCACAAAGCGCACTCCGTACAAAATGATGCAGGTCATTGAGGACGATAACATTGACAAAGTCGCCGAGATGAAAGCGACCTACAAAGAGCAAAAGCTGGACTGCATACTCACGCTGGGCGGAAACGGCACCCATAAGACCGCAAATCTGCTTTCCGAAGAGGGGCTTAATATAATCGGACTGCCCAAGACTATAGACAACGATATATGGGGTACTGATGTGACTTTCGGATTTCACACTGCCGTTGATATAGGAACAGAAGTACTGGACAGGCTGCACACCACCGCTACCTCTCACCGCAGGATAATGGTAATAGAGATAATGGGCAACAAGGCGGGCTGGTTGACGCTGTACTCCGGCATTGCGGGCGGTGCGGACATTATCCTTATACCGGAGATACCCTATAATATCAACAAGGTAATAGACGCATGCGAAAAACGTGCCGAGGCCGGCAAGAAATTTTCGATAATTGCCGTTGCAGAGGGCGCAATGGACATACAAGAAGCGGCTATGAAGAAAAAAGAACGTGCCAAAAAGCGTGCCGAGGCCGGTGAAACCACCGTCACCAACCGCATCGCAAAGCAGATAGAGGCTGCTACAGGCGTTGAAACGCGCTCGGTAGTCCCCGGACATATCCTGCGCGGAGGCAGTCCGTCGGCCTATGACCGTGTACTGGCGACCAAATTCGGCGCGCGGGCGGCAATGCTGATAAAAGAAGAAAAATTCGGCTATACAGTCGCAAAAATAGGCAACGATATAACCGAAAACAAGCTTTCTGATGTAACTATGAAGACAAAATTCGTCCCCGAAAATGACAAGCTGGTCATCACAGGCAAAAGCATCGGAGTTTCCTTCGGTGACTGATAACCGCAAAATAAACTGCTCCGCCGGATAATACCGGCGGAGTTTTACAGTTGACATGATTTTCTCTTTATGATATAATTCTGTAGAGATTTAACACACTTTTCCTATACAAGCAACGGAGGAAAAAATGGATATAAAAAAGGTCGAGGATGCGCAGCAGATAAACCTTCTAGCAGCAATTGCGGATGAAATATGGCATGAATATTTCGGCATAATAATATCGGACGAGCAAATAGATTATATGGTGGAGAAGTTCCAGTCAGAACATGCCATAACCTCACAGATACAAAATGACGGCTACGAATATTATATGTTTTATATCGGAGACGAGCCGATAGGATATAACGGAATAAAGCCTGAAAAAGACGCGCTTTTCCTCAGCAAGCTGTATATAAAAAAAGAACACCGTTCAAAGGGATATGCGTCTAAAGCTTTTGAATTTTTGACTGACTACTGTAAAAATCACGGTTTGAAATATATCTATCTCACTGTAAACCGCCGCAACGACGACACAATAAATATATATAAGAAAAAAGGCTTTTATGTTACGGAAGAAAAGTGCGCCGATATAGGCAACGGATTTGTTATGGACGATTATATAATGCGATTGGACATAAAATAATAATATGATGAACAAGCAAATAAAATTATTGAATAAAAATACCGCCCTGGCTCTTACTGTAGCTGTATTTCTGTCGATTGCGTCACCGTGCGTATATGCGGAAGACAATTCTTCCCCGCAAAAAACATACGAGCTTTTGACGTCATATAATCCGGATTATTACACAAATATGATAATCAATGATAATATGATGAGCATAGAGGGAAAATATACCGACGACCCGATAAGCAGAATTTATCTTCAGGCTGAGATAACGGCAAACGCCGTAATCGAAACAAATCAAGACGGTGCTTTTACGGCAAAGCTAAAGCTCGAGCTTGCCCCGGCCGATAACAACAACCGTGTCGTTATCGTACTTACCTCCGGCACGGTGATGAGCTATAGGATTGAATATGACGACGGCTGGTATTTCCCCGACAACGGAATAAAGCAAAAAAACACCGAGGTATTCGACCACATTTACGAGACCGGCAGCGCGGCATGGGCAAACTATGTTTCCGACGAGTTGACCGAGGAGAGCGTGAGAGAAACACTGGAAGAAATACAGACGCTTTCCGATGAGATAACCGAAGGCATTGAGGATGATTATAAAAAAATGCTGGCGCTGGGGCATTGGATGTCCGACAACATTTATTATGACCGCGACGCGCGTGACAACTCGGTGACATTGTCAACTATATCCATGAATAACGTCTTGAAAGACCATAAAACGGTATGCAGCGGATACGCCAATCTTTATTGTGCCCTGCTGGAGGCACAAGGGATAAGAGCGGTGAATATCAAAGGCTCGGTGGTTTCATCTTCTGCAGGGATAAACTATGAAGATTTAGCGCACAGCCCCCAAAACCATGAATGGACAGCGGTATGGCTGGATGACAGATGGATTTATATGGACACTGTATGGAACTCAGATAATTTTTATGAACTGGAGCGGTTCTATACAAATCCGTCGGATGATCAGTACAGCGATATTACACCGTTTGCATTATCCCTTAACCATCGCGCTGATCGCGCTGAACAGAGACATTACTTCCGCGCGCTTGAATATTTTGAGAAAACCCAAGACGAAAGCCAAGAAGAGTTTTCTTATGACGCACCGATGCCGGATGAAAAACCTGATAACCAAGCCGATTTTTATATCAAGGTAATATTGTACGTTGTTGTAATGGCTGCTGTCGCGGCGGTTGCACTGTATATTATAAGATATATCCGTAATAAGGATAAGAAAGGAAAATTAAAATGATAGTCATCGAAATGGAAAACGGAAAGAAGATCAAGGCAGAGCTTTATCCCGAAATCGCGCCGATAACCTGCGCGAACTTTGAAAAGCTGGTAAAAAAGGGCTTTTATGACGGTCTGATTTTTCACCGCGTAATAAGCGGCTTTATGATCCAGGGCGGCTGCCCGCTGGGGATAGGCACAGGCGGCTCAGGCACCAACATAAAGGGAGAGTTTGCGAAAAACGGCGTAAAGAACGAGTTAAAGCATACCCGCGGCGTGCTGTCAATGGCACGCTCGATGATGCCTGACTCGGCAAGCTCGCAGTTCTTTATAATGCATGCCGATGCACCGCACCTTGACGGCAACTATGCGGCATTCGGCAAGGTAGTAGAGGGTATGGACGTCGTGGATGAGATCGCATCCGTTCAGGTTGATTACAACGACAAGCCCACCACCCCGCAGGTAATGAAGAAAGTTACCATTGAATAAAAATCTCAGCCCGCGGCTTTTTTAAGAGCCGCGGGCTGATTATTTAGGAAACAATAATATATCATTATTGTTATTGCCGAATAATTATACTTCTATCTTGGTAACTTCATAATCCTCGCCGCTTGTGCCTCTTTGCATAGCCTCAAGGAAGGTCATGGTGCGCCACTCATAGGTATTTCTGTTAACCTGACCGCCGTTGTCCCAGTAGAATGCCGCCATACCGTAATCCGAACAAAGCTTGTTCAGCTTTTCAATAAAGAAGATACAGCTTGCAAGGTCACTGCCGCTTGCGGCATATTCACCGATTATTACGGGTATTCCCTTTTCAACAAAGGTCGTGTTCATCCTGCCGATGAGGTTTTCCATCTCCGCGACCTCAGAATCGGTACCCCATGTGTGTCTGATATCTGTGGTGCAGAAATCCCACGGCGTATAATAATGAACCGAAACTATGCATCTTCCGGCAGGGTCTTCAGGCATCTTGAACAGGTCGTTGCAGGTGCAGGCAATATCTGTCCAATATCCCGCGATAAGCAAATGACGCTGCACGTTGTTGCCACCGGACTTACGGATAAGGTCAACAAAGTCCTGATTTATCCTGTTGAGCAACGCATAAGCGTCGCTTTGCGAAAGATTATCAAAGCCTACCTCATTCATAGACTCAAACACGAGATAATCGGAATAATCCTTAAATCTATCAGCTATCTGAGACCATATCTTGGAATATCTGGCGTAGAACTTGCCATAATCCTCTGTCGCATAGCTTGTCACCCATGCGCCGAACTGAGGGTCTCCGCCGCCGTCATGGTGGATATTTATGATAACGTACATCCCCTGGTCATAGGCATAGTCAACGACCTCCTGTACACGGTCCATCCATTCCGCATCTATATTATCGTCATCGTCAAGGTGATCTCGCCAGGTCACTGGGATACGAACAGCATTTATTCCGTCCTCTTTCAGTGCGGCGAACAGTTCTTTAGTCGCCTTGGGATTGCCCCACAGTGTTTCGTCCACCTTTTCCCCTTCCTCGGGGTGTTCGTCAACCCTGCCGTCGCCGTTTCTGTCCGCGGCACAGACATCGAGAGTATTGCCGAGATTCCAGCCGATGTTCATCTCTTCAACCAACTGCTGAGAGGTTATGTCGCGCATAATTCCGACGGTTTCTTCCGACTGTACCTGAGACTCTGCGGATTGCGAAGTATCGCTTTGCACTGTCGATGATGTGCTTTCGGACACTTCTCCGCTGCACGCTGACAGCAGCATTGCCGCCAAAACAGACAGCGCGGTCAATTTAATTAAAAATGCTCTTCTCATTGCCTTTTCCTTTCCGTTGTTTACCGCTTTTGCGGTAAGCGATGATTTTTCTCATAATATCATTTTTCAATAGAGGTTTATATAATATTTGTTGTTTTTTTATCAAAAATGTGCTATTATATAATTATCGTATAGTGGAAAGGGTGATGGTATGCCAACCAAAAACGAGCTTGACCGCCTACTGTACATCCAGCGGGAAAACGAATTTTACCACGAGCCGAACACAAGCGAAAACACGCTGTATGAAATGGTCACCTCCGGCGACGTAGAGGCGATACTTGAAAACAAGCGGAAATACGCAAACAGCACCGACACCGCAAAGGGTGTGCTGTCAAAGAATCCGCTTAGAAATCAGATATATCATCTTGTAGTCAATGCTGCGCTGATAACAAGGGCGTGCGCCGCCGCAGGTATGCCGACAGAGACGGCGTATACCCTCAGCGATATGTATATCCGCAAGGCGGACAGCTGCACATCTACAAAAGAAGTTACCGAGCTTAACGATGAGATGGTAATGGATTTTGCCCTGCGTATGCAAAAAATAAAAAGCAGATATTCCTCTGCCATAAAGAAATCAATTGATTATATTTCCGATAATCTCGGAAAGAAGATAACCGCAGAGAGTGTGGCGGCTGCCGCAGGGTATCACCGCTGTCACCTGCACGCGTTATTTAAAAAAGAGCTTGGTATGGGCATACATGAATATATAACTGCAAAGCGTATAGACGCCGCTGAAAAGATGTTGTCAGGCAGTAATATCCCTATCGCGGATATTTCACAGGCGTTGGGGTTTTCGACGCAAAGCCACTTCTGCAAGGTGTTTAAGGAGCACAAAGGCCGCACGCCGAAAAAATACCGTGAAAGCCTTTAAGCCTTACGCTTTATAATAGAGTAAGCAGGCATTTTTTCATAAAACAGCTGCCAACGCAGAAAATCCTCGACAAATATCCCTACAAGTGACAGGAAAAACCATATTACAGTAAAGTAAATGCATATCTGCCCGAAAAGGTTCAGCGGCAGTGCGTCATAGTTCCACACCTCCCAGCCGAGCCAAATATTTACTATGCAGCCGCAGAGAAATTCAAGCGCGGTTATTATAAGCGATGATATCCCCATCTGCACGACCAGCGGCATATCGGTGTATATCTTATTTAATCCGCCTACCAGTAAAAAGCATAGTCCGCCGAGGATAAACATGCTCCAATGGGTGTCATGCTTGTACAGAATCTCCACAATGCTGTACAGTCCCCCGCCAAATGAAAAAAGTATAAACAATTTCATAGGTCTGTCTATAGTGCAGTCCATATACATAGCTCCTTTTCATTTTTTTGATAATATTGTTATTTTATCCTTTTTTGTCCGGTTTATACGGAAAAATCAGGACAACATCCGCATATACATTTAGAAAAATGCATTAAAAGGAGTAAATATGAAAAAGAAGATAATCCCCTTTATTTTATCTGCCGCGCTTGCGCTGAATATATGCTTTACGGCAAACGCGGAAGAAAGCGGAGAGGTCGCACTCGGCACCTCCAAAGCGGCAATAGCGATAGAATGTTCCACCGGGCAGGTTTTATATGAGCATAACGCGCATGAAAGGCTGCCGATGGCGTCGGTGACAAAGCTGATGAGCCTGCTTATATTTGCTGAAGAGATATCGGCGGGCAGGCTTGATTTTGACGATACAGTCACCTGCACCGCCCACGCGAACAGTATGGACGGCTCGGTCATCTGGCTGGAGACAGGCGAACAGCTCACCGCAGGAGAACTGCTGAAATCAGTCGTTATCGCCTCGGCAAATGACGCATGCGTCGCCCTTGCGGAGCATGTCAGCGGCACTGAAGAGGCATTTGTTGAAAAAATGAACCAACACGCCGCCGACCTCGGTATGAGTGATACCCATTACGTCAACTGTGTCGGATATGACAATGAGCAGCATTATACTACCGCATATGACACCGCCTTGCTGTGCGCGGAAATAAGCCAATACGATTATTATAACGGTTTTTTCAACACAAGGCTGGATTATGTACGCGAGGGAGAAAGACAAACTCAACTGCTCAACACAAATAAGCTGATGAATTATTACAGCGGCTTGATAGGCGGAAAGACCGGAACAACTGATAACGCGGGCTGTTGCCTGGCAGTATGGGCAAGGCGTTCGGATATGACTGTCGCGGCGGTCGAGCTTGGCTGCGGTCAGGACAGCGAGCGGTTTGACGTATGCGAAAGCCTGCTGGATTATTCCTTTGCGGGGTTTGAGATGTTCCGCCCGACGGTAGACAGCTCAAAGCTTACGCCTATCCCCGTAGAGGACGGTACCGAAAAGCAGGTGGACGTCAGGGTAAAAAAGCTGGTCAGTGCGGTAGTACCGCGCGGCAGCGCAAGAAATATCGAATACAGCTATACCCTTTCAGAGGGGCTGGAGGCACCGGTAGCCTACGGGCAGACCGTCGGCAGGATGACCGCCGTACTGGATGGAGAAGAGATATTCGCCAGTGAGATAGTGACGGTATATAACGTTGAGGAGCTTACTTTCTGGAAAAGTCTGTTAATCATATTGGCACAAATATTTAGCATGTAGGCAGTCAGCTTGCACAAAAAAATGCGCAGAGATTTATGCAGATTAAACAAAACTGTCTGTAGTTCGGAAAACATCTTGCAAAACAAGGAAAATTCAGCTATAATATAAATATATGGTTCGGCGCGGAACAGAAATATAAACCGTTGCCTTTCATATAAGCAGAACATAGAAAGAAACGAAAAAACAAGGAGATAGAAATGTCAATAAAGGTTAATCAACGTTATCTCAGCTCGTTTATCGGCTCGGACGAGCTTAAGGCTATGCAGCCGATGGTAAAAGCGGCACATGAGATGATAGCTGATAAGAGCGGATTGGGCAGTGATTTTCTCGGTTGGGTTGATCTCCCGATAAATTATGACAAAGAAGAGTTTGAGCGTATCAAAAAGGCTGCGGATAAAATAAAATCCGACAGCGAGATTCTTATTGTAATAGGCATCGGCGGATCGTACCTCGGCGCGAGAGCGGCTATCGAGGCACTCAAATCCACGCTCTATAACTCTATGGCAAAGGATACACCGCAGATATACTTTGTAGGAAACAGCATCAGCCCTACATATCTTAATAATGTAATAGAGATCGTTAAGGATAAGGATTTCTCGGTAAACGTTATCTCAAAATCCGGCACCACCACCGAACCGGCGCTCGCCTTCAGAGTATTCAGAGAAATGCTGGAGGAAAAGTATGGCGTTGACGGCGCAAGAGAAAGAATATACGCCACCACTGACAAGGCAAAGGGCACACTGAAAGAGCTTTCCGACAAGATGGGATATGAGACCTTTGTTATCCCGGATGATGTCGGCGGACGTTTTTCGGTGCTGACAGCCGTAGGTCTCCTTCCTATCGCGTGCGCGGGCTGTGACATAGACGCGCTTATGAGCGGCGCGGCTAAGGCAAGAGAAGATTTCTCTGTATGCGATATTGAAAGCAACGAATGTTATAAATATGCGGCACTGCGCAACATCCTGCGCTGCAAGGGCTTTAAGGCAGAAATGCTGGTAGCTTATGAAAACTCGTTTGTTATGATGTGCGAATGGTTCAAGCAGCTGTTCGGCGAGAGCGAGGGCAAGGACAGAAAGGGTCTGTTCCCTGTTTCCGCTACCTTCTCTACCGATCTTCATTCGTTGGGTCAGTTTATTCAGGACGGCTCGAAGATACTGTTTGAGACGGTTGTGCATTTCGCGGCGCCTCAGCAGGATTTCTTCCTTAAGGACGAGCCGACCAACGGCGACGGACTTAACTTCTTATCCAATCAGAATATGTCCATTGTAAACCAAAAGGCTTATGAAGGTACAATACTGGCTCACACCGAGGGCGGCACACCTAACATCGTGCTGGAGGTTCCCGAGCTTAACGAGACAGAGCTTGGCTATATGATTTACTTCTTTGAAAAGGCTTGTGCGGTTTCCGGCTATATGCTGGGTGTAAACCCGTTTGACCAGCCCGGCGTTGAAAGCTATAAGAAAAACATGTTCGCACTGCTCGGCAAGCCCGGCTATGAGGACGCCAAGGCAGAGCTTGAGGCAAAACTTGGATAACAGATCAGTCAGCTGATCTTATCATATGGGGCTCTGCCCCGCACAAAAAGCGGTTTTGTCCGACAGCTCGGACGATACTGCGTATTAAACGGAGGACTTTACAATGATCAATTTAATTCCCGGAAAAAAAGGATCAGGCAAGACCAAGATACTTATTGATGCCATTCACGCAGCTGAAAAGGCAAGCAACGGCAACGTAGTTGCAATTCAGGTCGGCTCTTCTCTGAACAGGGATATTTATCACAAGGTTCGTTTGGTGAACATTGAAGACTATAAGATTTCCAACTACGATGAAATGGCTGGCTTTATTGCCGGAATACTCGCATCCGACTATGACTGCACCGACATCTTCGTTGACGGAATACTCAAGATTTGCGGAAGAGATTACGAGCTGGTTGGCAATATGTTTGATAAGATCGCGGCTGTAAGCGGCGAAGATACTAATATCACCTTTACAATTTCCGCAGATGTAGCCGAATTAACCGAAAATGTAAAAAAATATCTTAAATAACTATTGACAAATCGAAAAAACTGCTGTATAATACTAAGAGTGTTGATTTTCAGCGTACTTTTTTATACAGCTGATTTAACGATTATGAACATCAGAGGGGGGTGCTAAAATGGCAGTTCCAAAGAGAAAAACATCTCAAGCGAGACGTGATAAGAGACGTTCACAGGTATGGAAGCTATCCGCACCTGCATTCTCACGTTGCCCGCAGTGCGGCGAGCTTAAGACTCCTCACAGAGTTTGCGGCAATTGCGGCTACTACAAAGGCAAAGAGGTTATTGCGCACAAAGAGGCGTAAGCGATATTTGCATGGTTTTATGCAAACAAGCGTAAACTTAAAAATGGGCTTAGTGTGTGCTAAGCCCTATTTTAATATTTAACTCTATTTTCAGTTATAGTTCAAGTATTCATTTCAAGTATTCGACCTGTTAGTGTAAATCGGGATTTGGTTGTATATGGAGGTAAAAATTTACAGTGTTAGAACTTATTAAACGCTGTCCCCAATATGTTTGCGGATATAAGGAGTATTGTAAGGAAGCATTTGAAAATAATGTTATATACTTTCGTCCAACCAATCCAAAACAGATTGATAATGAATGGTTTAGCAGAACAAAAGATTGGTATGATAAAAAGGAAACCGGTCAAATACCAAACCAGCCAATAAGTTTTCACTTTTGGGCTGTGGACGGGGAAAAATTTATTGGTGAATTTCAACTAAGAACTGAATTCACTCCGGAAATAATGTCAGGTATTGGCAGTATCGGTTATGCGGTACGCGTATCTGAACAAGGTAAAGGCTATGGAACAGAGATACTGAAACAGGGGCTGGATATAGCGAAAAATCACAATATGAGCAAGGTGCTTTTAAATATCAATGATGAAAACCTTGTGTCAGCACATGTATGTGAAAAACTTGGCGGAAAGCTGATGGATAAGATACCATCATATAATGACGCAGAAGGTCATCATATTATGCGAAGATATTGGATTTATCTATAAAAGCACTTATTTATCATAGGAATATTTTTAACAAATTAAGATACTAAAGGCGGGAGAGGTAATGGTCAAAATTGAATCTGTAATACCCGGCTCCCCTGCCGCACGCTGCGGGATAAAGGCAGGAGAAGAGCTTGTCTCTATCAACGGCAGCGATATAAACGACGTGCTGGATTATAAATACTACTGCACCGATAAAAAGCTGACGCTTCAGCTTGGCAGCCGCACAGTAAAAATAAAAAAGCAGGAATATGACGACCTCGGACTGGAGTTCGAGTCATATCTCATGGATAAAAAGCAGCACTGCAAAAATAACTGTATCTTCTGCTTTATAAATCAGCTGCCCAAAGGCATGCGTGATACATTGTACTTTAAAGACGATGATTCGCGGCTTAGCTTTTTACAGGGTAACTATATCACTATGACCAATCTGACCGAGCAGGACGTTGACCGAATAATCAAGATGAAGCTGCCGATGAATATATCGGTGCATACCACCAATCCCGAACTGAGAGTGAAAATGACAAGCAACCCCAATGCGGGAAAGTGTCTTGATTATCTTTACAGAATGGCGGCCGCCGGAATAGAGTTGAATACCCAAATAGTGCTTGTACCGGGAGTAAACGACGGCAAAGAGCTGGAGCGCACGCTGACAGACTTATGTATGCTCTACCCCGCCGTCAAAAGCGTCGCCTGTGTACCTGTCGGTGTGACAAAATTTAGAGACGGGCTACAGCAGATAAAGACCTTTGATAAGCAATCCGCGTCGGCTGCGATAGATGTTATGCAGCTTTTCGGCGATATGATGTACGAAAAATACAAGGATCGCGTGGTATACCCGTCGGACGAGTTTTTCCTCACCGCCGAAAGGCCTATGCCGGATTATGATTATTACGGCGATTTTGACCAGTTTGAAAACGGCGTGGGCATGTGTGCCAGCCTGCAAAAGGAATTTATAGACGCGCTGACGGACAAGCGTGAATTTAATGAGACTGACGATAAACCCAGACATCTGACAATAGCGACAGGGGTGCTTGCCGCGCCGCTGATAGAAACACTGGTAAATCTGATGAAAGCTGATTTTCCCAATACTGAGGTCAATGTTAAAGCTATACGCAACGACTTTTTCGGGGAAACGGTGACGGTTGCGGGGCTTATTACCGCGGGAGATATGATAGCGCAGCTCTCCCCTGTTAAAGATACTCTCGGAGATAAAATTCTGATAACAAAAAATATGTTAAAATCAGATGAAGATATATTTTTGGACGACAAGACCCTTGAGGATGTTGAAAAGGCGCTCGGCGTGCCGGTGATACCAACAGACAACGACGGATACGAGCTGCTGGACGCCATTCTCGAGACGGATATGTGATAGAAAGGAAAGAGCAATGTACGGAACGGTAGCGATAGTAGGACGTCCCAATGTCGGCAAATCAACGCTGTTTAACCGCCTTGTCGGAAAGCGTATGTCTATTGTAGACGACACCCCCGGTGTCACCCGTGACAGGATATATTCCAAGGCAGAGTGGCTGGACCGCGAATTTACATTAATAGATACCGGAGGCATTGAGCCGGACGCGAAAGACGTTATCCTGTCGCAGATGCGTATACAGGCACAGCTCGCCATAGATAAAGCAGACGTGATAATTCTTGTCACGGATATCACCACGGGTGTTACCGCAACAGATGCGGACGTGGCGGATATGCTGATGAAAAGCGGAAAGCCGATAGTGCTTTGTGTAAACAAATGCGATTCTATCGGTGATGTCCCTGCGGATTTTTATGAGTTTTACAACCTCGGACTGGGTGAGCCTATAGCTGTATCCTCCGTGCACGGACACGGAACGGGTGATCTGCTGGATGCGGTCTTTGCCGCAATGCCGGAAGAAAAAAGCGGTGCCGATTATCCCGAGGACGCTATAAAGGTCGCTGTAATAGGCAAGCCCAACGCGGGTAAATCATCGCTTATCAATAAGATAGCCGGCGAGGACAGGATGATAGTATCCGACATTGCCGGAACAACCCGCGACGCGGTGGATACCGTGGTAACACGCGGAGAGGATACCTATGTGTTTATTGACACAGCGGGAATAAGGAGAAAATCACGCGTAAACGAGCAGATAGAAAAATACAGCGTGCTGCGCGCCTATATGGCGATAGACCGCGCGGATGTCTGCGTGATAATGATAGACGCTAACGAAGGCTTTACCGAGCAGGACAGCAAGGTAGCCGGATATGCACACGAACAAGGCAAAGCCAGCGTCATCGCGATAAACAAGTGGGACAGCATAGAAAAAGACGGCAAGACCATGCAGGAGTTTACCAAAAAGCTGGAGGTGGACTTTTCGTTTATGTCCTATGCCCCGTTTGTGTTCATCTCCGCACTGACCGGACAAAGGTTAGACAAGCTGTTCGAGCTGATAAAATACACCTGCGAGCAGAATGCGAGAAGAATAAGCACCGGCACGCTGAACGACCTGCTGGCATATGCCACCGCAAGAGTTCAGCCCCCGTCGGACAAGGGCAAGCGGCTAAAGCTGTACTATATGACGCAGGCGTCAACCAAACCGCCGACCTTTGTGATATTCTGCAACAAAAAGGACCTGTTCCATTATTCATATCAGCGATATATTGAGAACAGAATAAGAGAGAGCTTTGGGCTGGACGGCACTCCGATAAGAATAATCGTGCGGGAACGGGGAGAATAAAATGATCTGGATATGCTATGCTGTAATGATAATCGTTCCGTATCTGCTGTGCGGGATAAACTCGGCTATAATAGTCACCCGTATAAAGTCGCACGAGGATATAAGAAACCTCGGCAGCGGAAACGCCGGGCTGACAAACACGCTGAGAACACAGGGCAAGGTTGCGGCACTGTTCGTCTTGTTGGGCGATGTGCTGAAGGGTGTGCTGTCGGTTATAGCCGTAAGACTGGCGTTTTTGCTTATCGCCGGAATAGACACAACCGTGTATGATAACAACCTCAACTTCGTGGCATTCGTGGCGGCATTGACCGGAATACTCGGTCACGTCTTCCCTGTTTACTTCAAGTTCAAGGGCGGAAAAGGCATACTTGTTTCGGTATCTATACTTATGACGGTAGAATGGATACCCGCCTGCATTTTGCTTGGGATATTCATAATTCTTGTTGCGATAACAAGATACGTTTCGCTAGGCTCTTGCGTGGCGGCGGTGTTATACGGCCCGACAGTACTGGTTTACGGGCTTATCGTACACGACCCGTGCGTATATATAAACACCGTTATCGCGTTGCTTATCGGTGTGCTTATAGTGTATATGCACAGAGGAAATATAGTAAGACTTAAAAACGGCACCGAGAAAAAGCTCGGTCAAAAAGCATGATGTGAGGGACTTGTTATGGCTAAGATCACCGTACTCGGCTGCGGCTTTGGCACAGCATTGGCTATCTTATGGAACAATTACGGACATACCGTTACGGCGTGGTCAAAGTATAAGGAAGAAATAGACGCTATCGTCAAAGACGGCGAGCATAAAAGACTGCTGCCGGGCGTTATCGTCCCGCCGACGATAAGCTTTACCGATGATATCACCTGCGCGCAGGGCGCTGATATACTTGTGTTTGCCGTCCCCTCGCGCTTTGTCAGAGAGACAGCCGTAAGAGTAAAGCCGTATGTCAGCCAAAACACCGTTATCGTAAATGTCGGCAAAGGGCTTGAAGAAGGCACGGACAAGCGTCTTTCTCAGGTAATTTCCGAAGAACTGCCGGACAACCCTGTCGTTGTGCTGACCGGTCCGTCCCATGCGGAGGAGATAGCACGCGGCATACCGACGACAGTCGTATGCTCCTGCAAAGAAAAAAAATATGCAGAGTACATTCAGGAAACTCTGCAAAACAATATATTCAGGATTTACGTCAACAGCGACCTTATCGGCTGCGAGCTGGGCGGCGCACTGAAAAACCCGATTGCCCTCTGCTGCGGAATAGTAGAAGGCATGGGCTACGGTGACAACACCATTGCCGCATTGATGACCCGCGGTCTTGCCGAGATAACCCGGCTCGGCGTTGCGATGGGCGCAAAGCGTGAGACCTTTAACGGTCTGTCAGGTGTAGGAGATCTGATAGTTACCTGCACCTCGTCCCACTCAAGAAACCACCGTGCGGGCCTACTGATAGGTCAGGGCATCCCCGCTGAAGAAGCAGTGGCAAGAGTAGGCACGGTAGAGGGCTATCAATGCGCAAAGGTGGCATATGATATCGCCAAGGCTCTCAACGTCTCTATCCCTATCACAGAGCAGCTTTGCTCGGTCTGCTATGAAGGCACCGACCCGCGCGAAAGTCTGACACGGCTGATGGGCAGACCAAGTAAAGCCGAGGAAGAAATTTTCTAAGACGCTCTTCTGACAGTCTCTCTGTCTAAATTAATACGCTCTATTACGGCAGCCCTTTTCTGATTATCAGTATTATTCTGATTATAATCACGGGCTGCCGTTTTTGTTTCCGCGGTCACAGCCTCATATACCCCGTCAAGCGCGACTGCCAGTATCGGCAGCAGGATAACTAATACTAAAAATAATAACATTTTACATCTTCCTTTCTTAATAAACGCATAAGCTTTATCTTACGGTTGTAATTTTAACAGACGGTCTGTCCAATAAAAAGCACAGAGACGATTTTTCGGAGATATAATTAGCAATTGACAATATTACCGTTTTATGGTATACTATAGATATATATGCCCATAATGTAATTTCAACGGGAGAGTTTAAGAGATAGAAGGAGAAAAACATGGCAAAAAAGAGAGTTTGCGTGCTGTTCGGAGGTTCATCGGCAGACCATAGCGCATCGCTTACTACGGCATATTCGGTGCTGAACGCTATACCAAAGGATAAATATGAGCCGCTGCCCATCGGTATTACCCGTGCCGGGCGTTGGCTGTTCTACCCCGGCAGCTATGAAAACATACCTGACGGCAGCTGGGAGCGGGACAGCGACTGCTGCTCTTGCATACTCAGTTCTGACGCGCTGCATAAAGGCGTTATCAAGATAATGCCCGGCGGAGAGTCGTCAATACACCGCGTAGACGCCATATTCCCTCTTTTGCACGGCAAGTACGGTGAGGACGGACGTATTCAGGGACTTTGCAAGCTGTCAGGCATACCGATGATAGGAAACGACCTTGCATCCTCCAACGCCTGTCTTGACAAAAAGCTGACCTATATGCTGCTGCGCGAGGCAGGGCTGAAAACCGCGGAATATATCTCGTTAGAGCGCTCAGCTATGAACGAGCTGGAGGCTTCGCTCGATAATATCGAAGCAAAGCTCGGGTATCCCGTATATGTTACCCCCGCTAATTGCAGCACCTCTATCGGCGCATGCCGCGCGGAAAACCGTGAGGAACTGGAAAACGCGGTAAAGACCGCTTTTTCACACCATCCTACCATAATCGCCGAGCAAGAGCTTAAAGGCAGACAGCTTGAATGTGCGATACTCAGCGGCGGATTCAAGAATGACAGGACAGCGGTGGGCGAGCTTATCCCCCAGCATAAAAAGGCTGACAAGCTGTCCGACCATATAGCCGAGACATATACGTTTGAGGTGCCCGCAAGACTGGACGGCGTGACACAAAGCAAGATAAAGGACGCGGCACGGGCAGCGTTTCGCGCGTTGTCCTGCAAGGGCTTTGCGAGAATAGATATGATGCTGTGTGACAACGATATAATAATCAGACGGGTACGCGGACTGCCCGGACTGGAAAAGAACAGCATCTTTTCCTCCATACTTACCGAAAGCGGGATAAGCTATGAGGAAATGCTGGATCACCTTATCTCCTCTACCATTGACGCAAGATAAAAAGAAAAGGAGCTTTGGCTTTGAAAGATGTATGTATTAAGATAAAAAGCACGCAATCGGTTGACGATGACAAGGATACCACCGAGCTGTTTACCTACGGCAGCATGGAGCCGATACAAAACGGTTTTCGCCTCGGATATGACGAAAGCGAGGCTACCGGCTTTCAGGGCAGCCACGTGACGCTGGAGGTGTTCAACGACAAGGTGACGATGCAGCGCAAAGGGCGTGCGGTAAGCTCACTGATAATAGAGCGCGGTAAAAAGCACCACTGTCATTACGGCACCGAATACGGCGACTTTATGATAGGGATAAGTACAGATGAAATAAAATCCTGCCTTACCGATAAGGGCGGAGATATTTACCTGAAATATACTTTGGACATAAACTCAAGCTATATGTCCGAAAATGAGATGTATATAAATGTAAAAGAGTGCAATGCGGCACTATGAAAGGACAAAAGTAAATGAGCAATATGACAGAGCTTGCTAAAAAGCAGGCATCGGAAATAATAATGAACTCACTCGGAGAGCTGGTGGCACAGGAAAAGATACCGTCAGTCCCCCTCCCCGCTTTTAATATCGAACGCCCTGCCGACGCGTCGCACGGAGATTTTTCCTGCAACGCGGCGCTTGCGTTTGCAAAGGCGCTTAAATCCAACCCCCGCGCGATTGCGCAGATGATCTGTGAGACCGCGGTGTTGGACGGCAGCGCGTTTGAAAAGATAGAGATGGCAGGTCCGGGCTTTATCAACTTTTATATCGGTGAAAAGTGGTTTGCCGATGTGGTAAAAGCGGCTGTAGACGAGGGTGCGGATTACGGAAAGACCGACTACGGCAAGAACAAAAAGATACTGCTTGAATTTGTCTCCGCTAACCCCACAGGACCCATGCATATCGGCAACGCGCGCGGCGGCGCGCTGGGCGACAGTCTCGCCTCTCTGCTGCAATATGCGGGCTTTTATGTAGAGCGTGAGTTTTATGTAAACGACGCGGGAAATCAGATAGAAAAGTTCGGCAAATCGCTCTCGCTGCGCTATATGCAGATAGCGGACGGCAGCAAAGCCGATATCATCAAGCAATACGAGGGCGAGGATATCTGCGATAAGATATTCGCGGATGAAGATAATTTCCCAATGCCGGAGGATGTCTATAAAGGCGTGGATATCATAGAACATGCGTATAACTATTACAAGATAAACGGCGACAAGCTGGTTTCACTTGATGAAGAAGAACGCAAAAGTGCGCTGGTCGAGTACGCGCTGCCGCTGAATATTGAAGGGCTGGAGGGAGACTTGAAGAAGTACCGCATAGTATACGATACTTGGTTCAGAGAAAGCACTCTGCACCAAAACGGCGCGGTAAAAAAGATAGTAGAGCTGCTCACTGAAAAGGGTCATACCTACGAAAAGGACGGCGCGATATGGTTCAAGGCGTCAGAGTTCGGCGATGACCAAGACAGGGTGCTTGTCCGTGCAAACGGCATACCGACATACTTTGTGCCGGACATAGCTTATCACTACAACAAGCTGGTCACCCGCGGATTTGACAGGGCGGTGGATATACTGGGAGCAGACCATCACGGCTATGTACCGAGAATGAAGGCCGCGCTTACCGCACTGGGCATAGACGCGGCAAAGCTGGACGCGGTAATAATGCAGATGGTAATGCTGGTAAGAAACGGCGAGACCGTCAAGCTGTCCAAACGTTCCGGCAAGGCGATAACCCTCTCTACACTGTTGGACGAGGTGCCGATAGACGCGGCAAGATTTTTCTTCAATCTGCGTGACCCGAATACACATCTTGAATTTGATTTAGAGCTTGCAATAAAGGAAAGCTCGGACAACCCGGTATTTTACGTTCAATACGCACACGCTAGGATTTGCAGTGTTCTGCGCAGGCTTGCCGACGAGGGCGTAAAGTTTGAAAACGCTGATACACTTACCTATACACATCCCGCCGAGCTTGCTCTGATACGGCATATCGCATCCCTTTCCGATTGCATCAACGAGGCGGCAAAAGCGTATAATCCCTCTAAAATTACCAAATATATACATGAGCTGGCACAGCTTTTCCATAAGTTCTACGACAATTGCAGAATAAAGGGAGAAGAAGAAAATATCGTGCAGTCAAGATTATCGCTGTGTGTTGCCGCAAAGACAGTGTTCAAGAATATGCTGGACCTGCTCAAGGTAGACGCACCCGAAAAAATGTAACACCCGAAAGGAATGACAATGGACAGTCAGGATATACCCTTACAGCTGCCGATGCTGCTTGACAGCGGCATTGGCACAACAAATAAGGCAGCGACCCTTATCCCCTGCAAAACAGACGGAAAAGCTTTTACCGTAGGCAGCATTTCCTCGGCAGGACTTGATATTGAGCCGTACGGCGATATGTCTTTTTCAAAGCTGATAGATATTTACCGCGAACAAGCGGCGGCACTTGCCGACAGCTGCGATATTATATCAATTGAAAATATGCCGGAGCTGTGGAATATACGCGCAGCAGTGTTTGCCTGCAAAAAATCCAAAAAGCCTGTTATAGTGATACTTAAAACAGATGAGGACGGAGAGACCGAGACAGGCACCTGTCTGCTGCCCGCACTTATCTCGCTGCAAGAGCTGGGCATTGTCGGCTTTGGTATAAGCGGAGGCAGTCCTGAGACTTGCGCTGAGCTTATCGGGCAGATCTCGCAATATGCGCATATCCCGCTTGTTGCTTTACCTGATGCAGAGTATACTGACGAACAAAACACCGTTACACTGTCTGCCGAAGAGTACGCAAAGCAATGCGAAAAGATACTCCAAAACGGCGCGCAGATAATCGGCGGAGGAAAAGGCGCGTCCAACGAGTATATCAGCGCGCTGAAATCGCTTCTTGACGGGTTCGACTTTGACAGCGTTGATATAGAAAAACAAGACACATCTCTTGTATTCGCAACAGATAATCAGGTGTTTTTCCTTGATCCTGACACAACGGAGTTTTCACCCGTTATTGAGTGCTCTCCCTATATGGACGATATAATCACCGATACCTGCGACGAAAGCTATGACGTGCTGACCGTCGCGGTAAACTCGCCTGACGACGCGATAGATTTTGCAAAGCATATGCATATGGCGACATTGCCGGTGGCGTTTTTATCCGACGATGATATCTCGCTGAAAATGGCACTGATGCTGTATCAAGGCAGAGCGATAGCAGATACCAAATCACTTATTGAGCCGGAAAAGCTTAAAAAAATTGCCGATAAATACGGCGCCGTGCTATACTAAGCACGCGAAAGGACAACAAGATGTACAAATCAGAGCTGAAATATTACCGCAAAGCTTTTTTCACCGCGGCGATAATGGCAATAATCCTGATAACTCCGTTTGTGATAGCTGACGGAGGTTATTTCATATACTACGGCGATTACAACGCTCAACAGATACCGTTTTATACTCTGTGCAATCAAGCTATACGAAACGGCGAAATAATGTGGAACTGGCAGACTGACCTAGGGGCAAACTTTATCGGCTCCTATTCCTTTTACACGATTGGCAGCCCGTTTTTTTGGCTGACATTGCCCTTCCCGCCGGAATTTGCAAAATATCTCATGGCGCCTATAATCGTGCTGAAGATATCTTGCTGCAGCGTGTTCGCGTTCGCCTATATACGTCGGTTTGTGGGTAAGCCGCAGTCCGCGCTTATCGGCGGTCTGCTGTATGCGTTTTCAGGCTTTTCGATGTATAACATATTCTTTAACCACTTTCACGAGGCGATGGTGGTTTTCCCGCTGATGCTGATAGCGTTGGAAGAAGCTGTTGTGAATAAGCGCAGGGTGTTCTTTGCGCTTACGGTCGCGCTGAACGCGTTTGTAAATTACTTCTTCTTTGCGGGAGAATGTGTTTTTCTTATCATATACTTTCTATGCAGATGCACCGACAAGAGTTTTCCTGTCACCGTCAAGACCTTTTTTGCGCTGGCGTTTGAGTCGGTGGTCGGTCTTATGCTGGCTGGGGTAATGTTCTTGCCGGCGATAATCGCCTGTCTTGACGTACCGCGTACCGACAATATAATAAACGGCTGGAATATGGTATTCCACAACCCGTCACAGCGATACGGATTGATTTTTCAAAGTCTGTTCTTCCCTGCCGATATACCGGCACGGCAAAATTTCTTCCCCGACAGCTCGGCGAGATGGTCCAGCGTGTCCGCTTATCTGCCGCTGTTTTCAATGTCGGGCGTTATCTCATTTATAAAATTCAAAAAGCGGCACTGGGCAAAATATCTTATGCCGCTGATGCTGCTGTTTGCGCTTATTCCCGTGCTTAACTCGTCGTTTGTAATGTTCAACACCAGCTATTATACAAGGTGGTTCTATATGCCGATACTCGTGGCATGCTATATGACCGCCTACGCGCTGGAGCATGAAGAGATAGACATGCGGTACGGGCTTAAATGGTGCGGCTTTGCGGTTGTGCTTATCTCGTTGGTCGGCGTACTGCCGAGCGAGGTAACCAAAACCGTCACCGATTCCGACACAGGAGCGGAAAGCAAGATAAAAGTAACCGAGCTTTTCTCACTGCCGAATGAAAAGATACCGTTCTGGATGTCTGTAGGGCTGGCGATAGTTGCGATAATTATCTGCTATATCCTTATCAGAAGCCGCAAACGTGTGTCTACCCAACGATTTTTGAAAACATCATTCGCTTTTACCGTCGTTGCTTGTATGCTGTTTTCATTTTATACCATCGGGTACGGACGTTCGATAGGTCCGTCGTTGGGTGATTATAACAGCATAGTAGACGCAGAGTTTGATCTGCCCGACCCCAACAACGGAGACTTTTACCGTGTAGAGGCATACGGAATGACAAACAATGCCAATATGCTTTGGAACAACTATGGATTCAGAAGCTTTCACAGTATACTGCCCGGCTCGACCTTTGAGTTTTACGACAGTGCGGACTTTTCACGCTCGGTAAACACCGACCCGGACGGCACGTATTATCCGCTGCGCTCGCTGACCTCTACAAAATATCTGATAATGCAGACATATAAAACAGAGTACAAGGATACCACGGTATTGCTGCAAAATATGGCTAACTTTGAAAAAATCGGAGAGCAAGGCAGCTTTACCATATACGAAAACAAGGCATTTATCCCGATGGGATATACCTGTGACCTGTATATAACCGATGACGATTTTGACTATACCACTAAATCGTCAAGAGACAGCGTATATGTCAAAGGTGTACTGCTCAACGAAGAGCAGATAGAAAAATACGGCGATATACTTACACATATCGAGTCAAAAGAAGTAAACAGAGTAACCTATGACCGATTCGAGGAAGACTGCAAAAAGCTGGCGGCTGTCTGTGTTGATACATTCGTCCCCGTAAAGAACGGATTTATCGCTACCTCTTCCTTTGAGACAGATAGGTTTACGGTGTTCTCGGTACCGTGGGAGAGCGGTTGGAGCGCAACGATAAACGGTCAACCCGCCGAAGTTGAAAAGGTAAACCACGGATTTTTGGGAATAAGAGTACCAGCGGGAGAATGTACGATAGAATTCAGCTATGTAACACCCGGACTTAAAGCAGGTATCATCATTTCCATTATAGCGGCAGTCCTGCTTTTAGGATATTTCGCTATGCTGAAGCTTGTTTTCAAATATAAGCCGCTTAAGTACAAGCATCTATACAACGAGCAGCAACTGGGCAAAATAAAACTGCACAGCGCGTACATCAACACCGTGTTTGACGAAGCGGAAATACCGCTGATAATGAATAAAACTGTTTCAGATAATGCGGATGGTACAGAAAATGAAACATCCGATGCCGATGCTGATGAAGAAAAATCTACTGAAACAATAGATACAGACAGCGAAAGGAACGAAAACTGATGCATTTATTTGAAAAAACCATTGAAAGCGAAGTAAAATATGACGGCAGGATACTGACGGTATGCAGCGACACGGTAGAGCTGGAAAACGGTTCGACCGCATACCGAGATGTTATACGCCACAGCGGCGGTGTATGCGTTGTCCCGATAACCGATAACAATGAGGTGCTGATGGTAAGGCAGTTCAGATATCCGTTCGGTGCGGTGCTGCTGGAAATACCCGCAGGAAAGCTGAACGAGTGCGAAGACCATTACGAGTGCGGACTGAGAGAGTTGGAAGAAGAGACAGGATGTACCTGCACAAGCTATCAATATCTCGGCTGCCTCTACCCTACTCCCGCATACTGCTCGGAGATAACCCATATGTATCTTGCGACAGGGCTGTCTGACGGAAAGCAGCATCTTGACGAGGACGAGTTTTTAGAGGTGGAAAAAATACCGCTGGATAAAGCGATCGAAATGGTATTGAACAATGAGATACCCGACGCAAAGACGCAGCTTGCGCTGATGAAAGCGAAAGCTATACTTGACAAGAAAACGACACCGTAAAACGGTGCCGTTGCGGACTATAAAGCGTTATATGCGCTGATTATCTGATTTTCGATATCCGTGCGCACATCGGGATGGATCGGGTGGACTATGTCGCGGTATTTGCCCTCGTCGTCACGGCGGCTGGGCATTGCGACAAACATACGCTCGTCACCCTGCACAAGACGTATATCGTGTACGGCGATGGACTCGTCAATAGTCAGCGACACCACCGCGCGTAGACGACCCTCCTGCATGATCTTCCTTATTCTTATATCACTTATTTTCATAGCTGTTGTTCCTTTCTGTCTGATCGGTACAATATAGCTTTTGCATACGGGGCGGTATTATTCATATAATGGAATGATCGGGATAAAATGTTTTATTAAAATTACGAGGTGACCTAGATGGTTGATTTTCTTAAAGATAAAAAGCACATACATTTTATAGGCATCGGCGGCAGCGGCATGTATCCGCTGGCGCAAATACTGCATACAAAGGGATATTACCTTACCGGCTCGGATAACAACGAGACCGAGACGCTGAAAGCGGTAAGGAATATGGGCATAAAGGTTTTTCTCGGTCATTCTCCGTCTAATATCGAGGGTGCTGACCTTATCGTCCATACTGCCGCGATAATGAGCGACAACCCCGAGCTTATCGCCGCGAAGGAAAGCGGCGCGCTTGTGGTAGAGCGCAGCGAGCTGTTGGGACTGGTAACAAGCTGGTATGACAAGGCTGTCTGCGTCTCCGGCACACACGGAAAAACTACGACATCCTCCATGCTCACCCATATATTGCTGGCTGCTGATATAGATATCTCCGCGGTCATCGGCGGCAAGCTGAAAGCCATCGGCGGCAGCGGCAGGGTCGGCGCAAGCGACACCATGGTATGCGAGGCGTGCGAGTTTTCCAACACGTTTTTAAAGCTGTATCCCAATATTTCGGTCATACTGAATATCGACGCGGATCACCTGGATTTCTTCAAAACTATGGATAATCTGCGCGCGTCGTTTACAAAGTTTATTGACAACACTACCGACATCATTGTAATAAACGGCGATGACGAAAACACCATACTGGCGGTAAAGGCCTCCGGCTTTGATAAAGAGATTATCACCTTCGGCAATACCGATAAAAACCGATATTATCCCGAAAATATAGAAAAGGTCGATGATTTCCACACCGATTTTGACCTTATGGAAAACGGCAAAAAGCTGGACAGGATATCCATACACGTCCCCGGCGGACACAATGTGCTTAATGCAGTGGCGGCAGCGGCGGCAGCTATCGCCGCGGGCGCAAAGGTCGAGGATATAAACAAGGGTCTTGCCACATTCTTCGGCGCGGTAAGACGTTTTGAGCGGCTGGCGGAAGTAAACGGGATAATCGTTGCGGACGATTACGCCCATCATCCTGCCGAGGTCGCGGCAACGCTGAAAACCGCCAAGGGCATGAGCTTTAAGCGGGTGTGGGCGGTACATCAGCCGTTTACCTATTCCCGTACCGCAACACTGTTAGATGAGTTTGCCGATGCGCTGCAAATTGCCGACCTTACCGTGCTGACTGAGATAATGGGCAGCAGAGAGAAAAACACCTATAATATTTATTCCGCTGATCTGTGCGCGAAGATACCCGGCGGAAAGTGGTTTTCTACCTTTGACGAGGTTGCGCAGTATGTCGCAGACAACGCCGAAAGCGGTGATTTCATTATAACTCTCGGCTGCGGTGACGTTTATAAGGTGGCGTATAAAATAATAGAATTGTTAAAGGAGAAATACAATCCGTAAGAGGATATAAATATGAACACGATAAATTTAATAAAGGCTTCCCTTTTCGACGCGAAAGAGATACACTCAATGCAGGTAATTGCTTTCAAAGAGCTGCTTGACAAATATCAGGACTTTGAGACGAATCCGGCCGCCGAGCCCCTTGATGCAATAACACGTCGTATGGAACAGCAGCACGATTACTACTTCATACGGCTTGGCGATAAAAATATAGGAGCATTAAGAGTGGTAAGAATGGATAACAACTTCTGCCGTATCGCTCCTTTGTTCATTATTCCCGAGTATCAGGGAAACGGATATGCACAGCAGACTTTGACCGATATCGAAAAGCTATACCCTGACCGCGACTGGAGGCTTGAAACCATTAAAGAAGAACCCAAATTACGTTATCTATACGAAAAGATGGGTTATATCGGAACTGGAAAAGAAGAAAAGATAAATGACAGTATTACGATAGTATTTTATGAAAAACATATCAACAAACCTCCGGCTGATTGATCAGCCGGAGGTTTTTTATAACCTAAACACGGACAGCCGCATATATTATAATCAGACCTCCGTTAAGGAAAGGAACTGTTATGCGTGAAATATTAAGCACCGTCCTCACAAATCTTGAATATGTAGGTGCATGTATGCTGTTGTTGGCATTGTTCAGGGCGGCGGATATACTGTTCGGGATAGCAATTGCAAAAAAGAATAACATCACTTTTGACAAAACCAAGTTTATTCACGGTATCATATACACCGTATGTGCGTTGGTCGGCTCGGCTGCTCTTGTTACCGGACTATCGATGGCTGTGCCGATAATAGCGTACTGCAAGCTGTTAACCGATGAAACATTAGTGGAAACGCTCAAAACCTTTAACGTCACCGCGATGTGTTCTACCCTGATAGCTATAGCGATTGTGACTTATGGAAAGGATGCGGTAAATAAATTCAAGCAATTTTTCGGTAATGGAGAATAAATAATTTTTTGTGCTGTCATATCAAGCCTGCAATGTCAACCTATTATAAAAAACAAGTTGACATTGAGGGCGCGATATGATATAATTATTTTTGAGGTGAATAACATGAGTACAAAAGATCAGCTACTTAATCTTTTTGAAAATAACAGGGGTACATATTTTTCAGGTGAAGAGATAGCAAAAAAGCTGTCTGTCTCGCGTACCGCTATATGGAAAGCTGTTAAAAGTCTGCGCAGCGACGGCTATAACATTGACGCCGTACAGAATAAAGGCTATAGCCTTTCCTCTCAGTCGGATATTCTTTCAGTACAAGGAATACGGAAATACTTACAGCCGGTATGCTCCGAGCTGAAGTTTGAGATAGTTCCGATATTGCGCTCGACAAATCTAATGGCGCGCGAAAAAGCATCATACGGCATAGATGAAGGATATGTAGTTATCGCAAACAATCAGACAGACGGCAAAGGCAGGCGTGGACAAAGCTTTTATTCTCCGTCTGATACAGGAATATACATGAGTCTGTTGCTGCGTCCGCACTACCTTACTGCACGACAGGCGGTCAAGCTGACAACAATGGCGGCTGCCGCAGCTTGCGAGGCGATAGAGGCAGTCTCCGGCGAAAACGCACAGATAAAATGGGTCAATGACATATATATAGACGGCAAAAAGGTCAGCGGTATCCTTACAGAAGCCCAGGTTGGCTTGGAAAATGATTTGATAGAGTACGCTATACTCGGCATAGGCATCAATGTGACAGAGCCGGACGGCGGATTTCCGGATGAGCTGAAAGATGTTGCCGGCGCGGTATTTCATCAGGCGCAATGCGATGGTAAAAACCGAATTGTCGCAGAGTTTCTTAATCATTTTATGATGTATTATACCTTACCTGAGACAAGTAATTATACTGAAAGCTATAAGCGCAGAAGTCTTGTCATCGGCAAAGATATAGAAATAGTCCGCCATGATAACAGAAAAAAGGCCACTGCGCTGGATATTGATGATGAATGTCACCTGCTGGTGAGATTTGAGAACGGCAAAACAGAAAGACTGTCCTCGGGTGAGATCAGCGTAAGGCTTTCGTAGACCGAAAGAGGTATATTATGTCAAAAAAAATAACGATACTTGATATGACGTATATTGCGATGTCAACCGTGATAATCACAATATGCTCATGGATATCCATTCCGACCGCTGTCCCCTTTACACTACAGACATTCGGTGTCTTTCTGGTCGTAGCCGTGCTGGGAGGAAAAAGAGGAACACTTGCTGTTTTGGTGTATTTGCTTTTAGCAGCTATCGGTATTCCTGTTTTGGCGGAGTTTACCGGCGGTCTGGGCATTATGCTGGGTATGACAGGCGGATATATTTTCGGTTTTATTTTTTCCGCGCTTGTAATGTGGCTTATGGAGCGTCTGCTCGGCAGAAAGAGATGGGTATTGGCTGTTTCTATGGTGCTGGGACTGTTGGTATGCTATGCGTTCGGAACGGTTTGGTATATATTCTACTTTGCAAACACCCCTGACGCGGTAGGATTATGGACTGCGCTGGTATGGTGCGTATTCCCCTATGTTATCCCGGATATCGTAAAAATAGTTTGCGCGCTGCTGATTTACAAAAAGCTGGCAGTAATACTCAAAATAGAGGGAAAGCAGTCATGAAAGAATATATAATAAGACCGCACCACGGAATGTGCCTCGCGTTCTTCAGCGGCAAGGGCTACAGCGAAGAGTTTGTGAAAAATATGACCGAGATAAAAAGCCAGCTTGCTAAAAATCCGCTTGTTTGTATCACGGGTGAGGCGGATATGTTATGCGCTTTCTGCCCGAACAACAAAGACGGGATATGTACATCTGAGGAAAAAGTCAGAGAATACGACAGGCAGGTGCTGGAAAAATGCGGCTTGTCCGTGGGAGATGTTTTGCCCTTTCTTGATTTTGAAAAGCTGGTGCAGGAAAACATACTGTTATGCGGAAAAAGAAAAGAGATATGCGGAAACTGCGAGTGGAATGAGCTGTGCGGGTGAAAATAAAAAAATTATCCCCCGAACTTATGTTCGGGGGATTTATTATTTTTACTTAACCATCGAAGCAACTTCATCAGCGAAGTTGTCTTCCTTCTTCTGGATGCCCTCGCCCTTTTCGTAACGAACAAAGTCAACGACCTTGATGTTCTTGCCTACGGAAGCGATGTACTTAGCAACCGTGAGGTTGGGGTCCTTTACATAGGGCTGGTTGAGCAGGCAGATGTCCTCGGTGAACTTTCTCATTCTGCCTTCAACTATCTTCTCAAGCACGTTCTCGGGCTTGGGCTTGGGAGACTCTGCGTTCTCCTTCTTAACGATCTCAAGCTGGATCTCCTTCTCTGCGTCAATAACAGATGCGGGAACATCCTCGGGGTTTACGTACTGAGGAGCGCTTGCAGCGATCTGAAGCAGCAGATCCTTAGCGCATGCCTTAACTGCGTCATCGTTAGCGTCGTCAGCCTCTATCTTTATCATTGCGCCGATGATGGAACCGCCGCCGTTATGGATATAGGAGAACAGGTTGCCGGTCATTCTCTTGAAACGACGGATCTGAATGTTCTCGCTGATGGTAGCGATTCTTTCGGTGAGTATCTCGCCGATGGTCTCGTTGCTGCCTGCGGGCTTAACTTCCTTGAGTGCCTCAACGTCATCAACATCGCTGTCGATAACAGTCTGAGCAACCAGCTCAACAAACTCGGTAAATCTCTCAGACTTAGCCGCAAAGTCGGTCTCGCTGTTTACCTCAACTACCGCACCGATCTTCTTAGCTTCATCTATCTTAGCGTATACAAGTCCCTCAGCAGCGATTCTGCCGGACTTCTTAGCTGCCTTTGCAAGACCGTTTTCTCTGAGGTACTTGATAGCTGCGTCAACGTCGCCGTTGGTAGCCTCAAGCGCCTTCTTGCAGTCCATAAGGCCGCAGTTGGTAAGGTCCTTTAATGCTTTTACATCCTGTGCTGAAATAGCCATTTATCTATACTCCTTTTATTATTCTGTAGCTGCGGGCTCTTCTGCGGTTTCTTCCACAGCAGCCTCTTCTACCTCGGGCTTTTCTTCGTCGCCGGTGACAACGGTCTCGCCCTGTCTTGCCTCTATAATAGCGTCAGCCATCGCGCCTGCTATAAGCTTTACTGCGCGGATAGCGTCGTCATTGCCGGGGATAACGTAATCGATCTCGTCGGGGTCGCAGTTGGTGTCTACGATAGCAACTACCGGGATACCGAGCTTCTTAGCCTCTGCAACGGAGATCTTCTCCTTGCGGGGGTCAACTACGAACAGCGCGCCGGGCAGCTTTTCCATGTTCTTGATACCGCCGAGGAATTTTTCCAGCTTTTCAATCTCAAGGTTCAGCTTAACTACTTCCTTCTTGGGGAGCAGATCAAAGGTGCCGTCGTTCTCCATTGCGTGGAGCTGTTCAAGTCTCTTGATTCTTTTGCGGATGGTCTTAAAGTTGGTCATCATACCGCCGAGCCATCTTGCGTTTACATAATGAGCGTTTGCTCTCTCCGCCTCTTCCTTGATGGAATCTGCGGCCTGCTTCTTGGTACCTACAAACAGGATCTCTTCACCGCTTGCAGCAACCTCATGAATGAAGTTGTAAGCCTCGTCCAGCTTCTTCACCGTCTTCTGAAGGTCGATGATGTAGATGCCGTTTCTCTCCGTGAAAATGTAGGGTGCCATTTTGGGGTTCCATCTTCTTGTCTGATGTCCGAAATGAACACCTGCTTCAAGAAGCTGTTTCATTGATACTACTGCCATTAGTAGCGTCCTCCTTGTTTTTTGGTTTTTTGTCCTCCGCGCGCTCACAAGCTCAAGCCTTTTGCAAGGCACCTTCAAGCCTTATACGACGCGTGTGGATTTGCCGTTATGCGAACAGCCTTATTATTTTAGCATAATTTTCCCTGATTGTCAAGGGTTTTATGCATAAAATCCTTTATTTAAGCAGATTTTTTAGCAATCCGCCTTTCTTTTTTCCGCCATACGGGAAATCGCAGCTTACCAAAATAGTGTCTTCTCCTATTATCTCTATATCGCACCAGTTTATAACAAGGTCGTCCTCCCTGCCCAGCAGCCCGAAAAACCTGCTCCTGCCGAAAACAATGATGCGGCATATCTTCGCCGTACAGCTGTCAAACTCCATATCGTCCACAAAGCCTATCCTTGTGCCGGTTTTGATGCTGATAACTTCCTTACATCGCAGATCGGAAAAACGGCATATCATAATATCACCCGCCTTTAGTCAATATTATGTATGCCGTCTGTTATTTATTCACTATTTGTCTGTTTTGCACGCATATTAGCTTTATATGCGAGGTAATTTTCAAGTATCACCGCCGCGGCCACCGCGTCTATAACTGCCTTGCGCTTTTTACCGCGCTTGTTGACCTCGTTCATCATATTATGGGCGGTGACGGTGGTAGAACGCTCGTCCCACATGACTACCGGAATATCAAGATAATTGCTGAGCAAGTCGGCAAACTGTTTACATTTTTCACTTCTCGGACCGTAAGTGCCGTTCATATTTATCGGGTTGCCGACAACTACCTCGCCGACCTCGTATTCTACCGCCGCAGCAGCTACCTTTTGGGCGCAGGTGTCAAAATCACGCTCGTTTATTATACCCAGCGGCGACGCAAGCGTCTCCGTCCTGTCGCAGCAGGCAAGTCCTGTATGACTGTCGCCGTAATCTACTGCCATTATCTTCATTTATGTTTTCCTTTCAGAAAATAAAAGTCTATCTCTTTCATATACCTGTACAGGTTAGGAACAAGCTTTCCCTGCTTGTAGAGGCTTATAAACTCCTCAGGTGTAACAAGCCGGGCACCGGTTACCTCTTCCTCTTGCAATACAAGCTCGTCAAGCTTTATGTCACGGCGGATAAGGAAATAATCGGTGAAATAATTTGCGCCCCACGCGGTACTGACAAATTCAAGCTCGTCGTCGGACACCTGTATGCCTACCTCTTCCTTTATCTCCCGTATAATGCCCTGTCGGCTGTCCTCTCCGGCAATAACAGCTCCGCCGGTACATTCCCACTTAGTTCCGTAGTGCTTATTAGGGTGACGCTGGGTTATCAGCAGTCTATTGTCCGGTGTGATTATCCACGCCTCGCACACCAGATGATAATCCCCCGGCTTTAGATATTCGCCGGGCTTACTGCTGCGCTTGTGCAGTCTTCCGACAGGTTTTCTGTTCTTGTCATATACGTCCCAATACTCTGTCATCAGCGTCTCCGATGCTTATACCTCGGCAAGGTACGCCTTCAGTCCCTGTGCTATCTGACCGGGGCAAGAAGTTTGCTTTGACCCGCATATTATACCGTCAAGCCGCTCTATAACTTCTTCTACAGTCATTCCCTTTATAAGCGCGCCGACGCCCTGCAAATTTCCGTGGCAGCCGCCGATGACCTGAAGGTCCATTACCTTACCGTCTTCAATATCAAAAATCATTTTTCTCGAGCATACGCCCTTGGGTGTGTATTCGTACTTCATAGCTTCCTCCGTTAAATTAGTTTGCAGCCTTTGCCACCGCGTCAGCGACTGCCTGTGCCACTGACTTGTCAAGCGGGCTGGGTATTATGTACTCCGGCGACAGCTTGTCGGCTGTTACAATATCAGCGATAGCGTATGCCGCCGCTTTTTTCATTTCCTCGGTTATCGCCTTTGCGCCTACCGCCAGCGCGCCCTTGAATATACCGGGGAACACCAAAACATTGTTTATCTGATTCGGGAAATCGCTCCTGCCGGTTCCGACAATGTACGCGCCCGCGCGCTTTGCGAGGTCGGGCATTATCTCCGGTTCGGGGTTTGCCATAGCGAAAACTATCGGCTTTTCCGCCATCGACGCCACCATTTCCTCGGTGACCAGCTTAGGTCTTGATACGCCGATAAACACGTCCGCGCCTTTCATTGCGTCCGCAAGAGTACCCTTTATGTTATTGTTGTTGGTAACCTTTGCTATTTCAAGATGCGCAGGGTTTTCGTAGGCGGTGTTCTTGTCTATAATACCGCCAATGTCCACCATAATAAGGTTGCCTATTCCCATTTCGAGCAGGAATTTTCCTATCGCTATGCCTGCCGCACCAGCGCCGTTTATTACTACCGTCACCTTTGACAGTTCTTTTCCCGCGCAGCGCACCGCATTGATAAGCGCCGCGCCTACTACAACCGCCGTGCCATGCTGGTCGTCGTGGAATACGGGGATATCCAGCTTTTCCTTCAGTCTCTTTTCTATCTCAAAGCACCTCGGCGCGGAAATGTCTTCGATATTTATTCCGCCGAAGCTGTCAGAGATAAGCTCAATGGTGCGGACTATCTCGTCAACGTCCTTTGACTTTATACAAAGCGGGAATGCGTCCACCCCTGCAAACTCTTTAAACAGACAGCATTTGCCCTCCATTACCGGCATACCGGCAAGTCCGCCGATGTCTCCCAGTCCCAGCACCGCAGTACCGTCGGTAATTACCGCCACCAGATTTTTACGGCGGGTCAGCTTGTATGACAGCGCCGGATCTTTCTCTATCTCAAGGCACGCCTGCGCGACACCGGGGGTGTACGCCAGCGACAAGTCCTCCGCTGTGTTTATCTCGGCGCGGGAAATGACCTCTATCTTTCCCTGCCAGTCATAATGCTTTTCCAAAGCCTTTTGTTTAACATCCATTTTTATACAGTCCTTTATTTTTCCCTGAGTATTCTTTTAAGCGACTCATCGGGAGTATAATTTGTCCCGATAGCTATCGGATAATGGTTGTAAAACCCGTGGAAGTCCGAGCCGCCTGTTGTTATCAGATCATACTTCTGAGCTATCTCAAGCAGCCGTTCACGCGTCTTATCATCCGCGCTGGAATGCCATACCTCTACCCCGTCTATCTTCTTGTTTTCGGCAAGCTCATCCAACAGTTCATAGCTATTGAACACCTTCGGGTGCGCCATTACCGCAATGCCGCCTGCGGAATGGATAAGCTCCAGCACAAAATGCACCTCGGGATAATCCTGCATATCAGTGCTGACCTCCTGCGCGCAAAGTCCGTTCTGCGCGTCAAAAAGCTCGTCGTATACCTTTCCGTACAGGTCTGTGGTATAGCCGTAGTCCATCAGCGCGTGCATTATGTGGCATTTGAATATCACCTTGCTGCCGGTGGCATAGCGTATAATGCTTTCCAACGTTATTGGGTATTTTTCCAACACCTTCATTGCCATCTGCTTGCCGCGCTTTTTACGCAGCTCGCAGGTACGCAGGCATAACCCTTCCAGTCTGTCAGGCTTTTGGGGATTATAGCATATTATATGTACCTTTGATTTTCTCTCGCTGTCGTAGCAAGAAAACTCCACTGCCGGTATTATTTTTATCCCGTATCTTTCTCCCAGCACCACCGCCCGTGAGGACGAAGCCAGTGTGTCGTGATCGGTCAACGCAAAATAGTCTATCCCATAGCGCTTAGCCTGCGCAATGGTTTCCTCTATCCCAAGCGATCCGTCGGATAATGTCGTGTGGCAATGTAAATCAGCCTTCATTTAATCAGCCTTCTTTCAGGTAGCAGAGTGTTTTGGCTTATTAAAATAAGTTGTATAATATTATACCATATTTTTGTATTGATGTCAATTGCTAAGCATTGAAATAGAAAAAAGCACCATCATACGGTGCTCTATATATTATCCTATTACTTTAATCGCTTTTCCATTATCTCATAAACTAAATATCTACCGTTTGCGCATTCGATTTTTTCATGCTTTACCGTCTTATAGCCCATATGCTCATAAATAAGACTTCCGGGCAAGGACGAATCAAGGCAAGCTGTGTTGTATTGCAAGGCTATCTCGCTTTCCAGCTGCCGCATGATATATCCGCCATATCCCATTCCTTGACAATCGGGTGATACAAACACGCGGTTGATATGGTTATCCTCACAGCTTCCTGTGCCGACTACACGGTTATCAACAAGTAATACCCATATTTTGCCGTTTTTGATATCACTGAGAATATTTTCATAGCAATGGTGCGCACTGAAAAAGTCAACTACATCCTGCGTGTAATATTTTGGATATACGGTTTTTATTGTGTTTTGTACAAGCTCGTATATTGCTTGCGTGTTATTTTCGGTTGCCTTTATGTATTCCATAGTATTGTTCCTTGTTATTTCCCAAACGGGAAATAATGTTCTGCGTCAGATTTAAATTCTTTAAGATTAACTATTTTGCCGTTATTATCAAATTCAATCAGCGACACGCCGTTAAATTCGCTTATTTCGCCGTTATAATCACACTTAAAATACCACTCGGCAACAGAAAAAGCTCCTTGATGGATAAACTGTTTTATTGTCCACTCCAAAACACTGCCTATCCTGTTCCACTCTGTAAACCATTTGATTATTTGCTCTAAGCCGTGATATTCCGGTCCGTAGCACTCACTGTAAACAGCATTGTCAGCGAAAATCTCCGGTAACGGCCCTCCATTTTTATCCAGCCAGCATTTGAAATATCTTCTTATTGTTTCTTCGCTGTTCATACAACACCTCATATCTCAATTTAGGAATTACGACTTTTTTCTCTTCATTTTCTCCGGCAATGCCTCACAGGTAACTCTTACTATTTCTGTCAGCTTTTCTCTGTCGTCTACATCTTCAATAAGAAAATGATGCGGTGCGCCATATTCGTGTACTTCATTTAAATCGGAATATATCTCTTTTACCCTGTCAGTAACCTTAATAAAAAGCCTATTGTCCAAAATTACCGCAAAAAATTTTCCGTCACAATACAAGCCGTATTCGCCGAACATTTTACGATAGCTGATATTGCCCGCTGTGCTTATCTAGTCAGCTATATATTCTGCATATTCTTGTTTAGATGACATAACTCACCATAGCCTTCTCATTTTCAAAATTTACATTTTCAAGAAATACTTTCCCACTGCCGACTTTTTCACAGAAAACAACCGCATAGCTTTCATTTATTATGTACTGATAAAAATCACAGCCGCAGTCAAAATCGGCATGGTTATTATCCAAATCAAAAACAACGGTTTTCAGCACGGATATACCCTCGCCGACAAGCTTGGAATATGCCTCTTTCAGCGTCCACAGGCGCGTAAATACTAAGGCTGGATCGGTGCTTTTGCGGATATACTCCGCCTCTTTCTCACTGAAGCAACGTCTGAGAACGCCATCTCTCGGGGCTTTTATCTTTTCACAATCAGAACCGTTTTCGTTATCGGACAGTGCTGCGCAAATCAGTCCGTCGGTATGGGAAATGTTTAAAAAGGCATCCTTAATATAAGGCTTGCCTTTTTCTCCGTAAAAAATCATATCCTCCGAAAAGTCTATGCCGTAATATGCGGACAGTCCGCCTGTCAGCAGCTGTCTGCCCTGCTCGTGCAGATATGCGGCATAGCCGTCGTGAAATTCGTTTTTTGGTGTAACAAATCGTATTAGCTTATACATATCAGTCCATTGTTATATCAAGAAAAGCGCAGATGTTTTTCCACAGTATCTTTTCTTTCTGTTCTTCCGTTATCGGCAAACGTTCGATGTATTTCAATTCGTCCGCCGCGTCCCACATCGGATAATCGGTGCCGAAGAAAACTCTGTCCTCGCCGAATTTTTCGATAAGCTCCGCCGCTTTTTCGGGCGACAGATGATACAGCGAACTACAGGTATCCACCCAAACATTTTTACCGCACAGCATATTTTCGGATTCTTCCCACTCTGACCAGCCGCCGAAATGCGCCGCTATCACCCTGAGATACGGACAGTCGTCCAGCACCTTTGCCATCAGCTTTGGATTGGAATACTTAAATCTGCTGTCACCGGTATGGATAAGAAAAGGCAGCTTGTCGCCGACAGCCTCATACAAACGGTACGCCCTCTTATCGTCTATCGCAAATTGCTGAAAATCAGGGTGCAGCTTTATTCCTTTAAGCCCAAGCGAGATAACACGGTCTACCTCAGCCGCAGGGTCAGCCATATCCGGGTGCAGCGACGCAAAGCCGATAAATCTGTCGGGATGCTCGTTTACCTGCTGCGCGATAAAGTCATTTATATGCGACACCTGCTCCGGCACAGTCGCCACCGACTGCACAAGAAATTTGTCTATACGGTTTTTATCTCCCTCGGCAAGCAGCCGGGACACCGAGCCGTCAAAGCACATATGGAGACTGTAAAAGTTTCCTATATTCACCGACGCCTTCGACGCTATCTTGTCGGGGAAAATATGCGCATGACTGTCTACAATATGTTTTGCCGTAATTATCACCGCTTTCCTTTGGTCTTAAAAATCACAAGCGACCATGTGTTGTCGCATGGCCGCTTTAAGTTACACATCTAACAACGATATCAATACTCTTTTTTCTGTGCGGGATCGTGAACGTATGTCATAATTGCCTCAATTCCCGCGCTGGTAATGTCGTATTCTTTTCTCAGCTTTTTCAGGTATTCTTTACCCTTTTCCTCGATACGGTAGTAAACGCGTGTACGTCTTCTTCCGACCAGCTCAAGACGGTCGGAGATAAGTCCCTTGTCAACCAGCCTGTAAAGAGTAGGATACATAGATCCCTCTGTTATCTTAAATGTACCGTTGCTTCTTATCGAAATCTCCTGAGTAAGCTGATAGCCGTACATTTCCTCATCCAGCAAAAGATGAAGTATCAACATCTCGAGAGATCCTCTCTTAAAATTTTCTTTTATCCCCATGGTCATATAACCTCCTTTTCAATATAAGTATGCCACACTTTGCCGTTTTTGTCAATAATGTTTTTTAACAAAAATATTTATCCACTTATAAATTTTTAGATTGTATAATACATTTTTCGGCTGACTTATTAAGAAAATTAAAATTTATAGCTTTGTAACGGTTTGTGTTGTAAAAACAAACTACAGCAACTTGACAAGTTAGATGGAAGGTGAATGATATGATTACAAAATAAACCTGTCCAGCTATCAGCAAAGGACGGATTTAGTTGAAAAAACCTCGTCATTGACGAGGTTTTTTCTGGCTGGGATAGCTGGAGTTATTCTTGCTATTTTGTGTTCTTCTTCCAGTTTTCTTTGCCGTCCTGTAAACCCTTATTCTATGCGGTTTTACACATCAAATCATCTTTTTTACTTTTATGCTAAAATTACAAAATCACAAAAAATCGTGTACGATTCGTGTACAGATTTTATGTAAGTTTATTCAAAATTTGTATAGCACGCTCTTCTTCTCTAGGGTATAAGTGCGCGTACGTTTGCCATGTTTGCTGTACATCTGAGTGTCCCAACCGGCGTGCGATCTCCTGCACATTTATACCCTCGTTTATAAGCAGGGTTGCGTGCGTATGCCTGAAATCGTGTATACGAATATGCGGTAATCCCGCAGCTTTAGCAAATTGTACATTTTTATTTGTAATGCTGCTGTCTCGAAGTATGCTAATACCACCACACACGCGATAATTTTCTGAAAAGTTCCTATCCTCTTGCTGGCGCTGTTTATGCTCGGATAGTATTTCTATAAGAGGAAGAGGCATCTGTATATCACGGTATGAGCTTTTATTTTTAGGCGGTGTTTCCATATCGCCGCCTTTTAATTTTTGGGTAATAGAACGGCGAATGTGCATTATATCTCCGTCAATATCCGACCATTTAAGCGCGTTTATTTCGCCCTTACGCGCCCCCGTATAAAACGCTATATTGAAAAACACATAATATCCCCACTCGCGCAAAGCACATGAATTTTGCGCGTTTTTCTTTGCTTCTGCTATAAATTTCATAAATTCATCAGCTGTATAGTAATGCAGCTTGTCCTTTGATGGCTCGGTAAAATATGCCTGCTTGAAATTGCCTACCAATGAGATGGGATTTTTTGGTAAGTATTCCATTCTAACGGCATAATTCAGCAACGCACGCAGTTCTCCGTAATAATTTCTTAGGGTCTGGTGCGCATAGCCTTTTTCCGACATAACATTCTTCCAGTCTTGAAGCTGCTGAACACCGAGACGGTCTATACGAATATCACCAAGATATGGAAGTATGCCATTGCGTATACAAGCTTCAGTCTTTGTCAATGACGACTTCCTTACTTCGTGCTGCTTTGTGTTCATGTATTCGTCAAACAGTTCTTGCACGGTCATTTTGGCGGGAGCAAGCGGAACGCCCTTTACCGTGTACTCTTCTATCAGTTTACTTTCAAGTGTTCTCGCCTCGGCTGCGCCGTACTCTATCCGGGTGATAGAGTGCGCCTTACCATTCTTATCGGTGTAATTGACGCGCACGCGGTACTTCTGCAAGCCGTCTTTGACCGCACCTTTGACTTTGTATATAGGCATATGTCACCTTCTCTCTTTATTTTTTTGATATTATAATTCACTTCAATTTTGTTTACTTATTTTTAAATTTAACAAATCAACAAATTGCTCAAAAATCTTCATCGTTGGTTTCATGATCTTATTAGTAAAATTAAATTGGTCAAAAATTCCATTTATCAACAATGGAGCATCATCATAATTATCAATACAAGCTGGATTATAGATTACATCACCAAAAGCGGCTACACATCTAAACAAAGGGTCATTCAAAGATTCTTTTGGTGCATCAACTGGAGACCAATTCATAAAAGGGACTTTGCCTCTAATAAACTCAACATAAAAATCAACACGCTTATTAAACTCATCCTTATAATAATGGAAATCGTCAATTGCACTACTAATCCAATTCAATGCATCATTAGATAATTCCCTTTTTTTCAAGACATATCCTACATAGTCCACCAAAACATACAGAATAGGTAAGAGTTCAAATTCTATATTATGTACTAAGTCCGATTGTTTTAATATGTTATAAGCATCCCTGTAAGCTAAACTGTAGAGAGCGTGATTATCTACATCGTTAAAAGAGGGTAAGCTATTAACATTTTCTTGTCTGGGAAGATGATTTTCTTTCATATGTAAACCAGTTTCAAGAGAAATAAGTTGCATCCCTAAAGGAGAATATTTGCTGTTATGACCATAAGGGCAAATATAAATAATTTTATGCGGCTTATTATTCAAAAAAAGCTGATATTCATCAATAATAATGTAATCAAGACTACAATAGTTTTCTAAAGTAAGCGAACCATTACGTTTCCATGTAAAAGCTTCTCCAGATAACGTTCTTAGCCTAGAAAGATATTTTTCGCTGCTTTCTATACCAGAAGTGCAGATAGGATTATTTTTACTATACCCATATGTATCATCTTCGGGCTTTTGCGCTTCAAAAATAATATCTCTCTTTTTTTGACCGTCTGCGATCCCTTGTGTTATTATATCTTTTTCAGTATTACTCTTTCTACTTTTCTTAGAAAAAGCTTTCAATTCTTTTGCCAACTGTTTAAATTCCGCTTTTTCTTTACGGTATGGATTTAAGCGTTTACTGTCAATAACTATGATAACAATAGGTACAACAACAACTAAAATGACTAAAATATAAAGAAAAACATCCATACTATTTTTACCTCTTTACTGCTTTTCCTATAAACCTATAATTCAATAACAAAACGCACACGGCGTATAACCAGCTCTTTCAGCTTCCTCTATTGACAGCGTAAAAACATTGTTTTTTCCCTCTACATAATAACAGTTCTCACGGTGGTATCGCTCTCCGCTGCTTGTTATATAGACAGTTTCCGTCCCAAGTATCGGTGTTTCCAACAGCGGCTTGCGGTTGCTGTCTATTACGCCTTTAACCACCAGTATAGCGATTGCAAATATTACTATCATAGCCGCGTAAATCAGCAGATACTCTTTTACCCTGATTTTCGGTTTTTGTGGCACAAACCGCTTACATAAAGCTATCTCTATATCGTCGCTTGGAAGAGAAGATGATATATTTTTTATATGTTCTATAGCTTGCTGCTCATTTATCAGCCTTTCATTAACCAAATCTTCGTATGTTTTTATACCGATTTTAGATAAAACACACGCCGGTGCACACATTTCAGCAGCGAAAGCCTCTGCTTCTCGCTCCTGTTCGGATTGTATCGCTTTATCTCTGCTATATCCTACTATGTAGTCATCCTCTGTATGATCTAAAACTATATGCCCCATTTCGTGACATATACAATGAATTTTCTCCTGATAGGACAGTTTTTCATCATATAATATGATGTTTTTGTTTTTGTGTTTTAAGGTAAACGCTGGCGTATCTTTTATATATTCAGATAAACAAAGAGCGTTTATTAGGTTGTTGCCGGATTTGTAATTACTCAAAATCCAGCCTTTGCCTTTTGCTATATCCCGTAATTTTTGCAAAGTCGGTGGCAAAGATATAATACCACTCTCTAATAGCAGCTTGTCCGCTGCATGTAAAACAGATTTTGTCATCATAGATTGACCTCCTGAAATATAAATTCAGTTTCATTGTGAATTAAAATCCTCATGATGTCAATCTAAGATGCATGATTTTAACTTAATCGTCCTGCTCTTTAAGTTTGCGGATTGCCTCTTCCAGCTCCTCTTTGTCAGCCATAACAGTGATATTGTCACCGCCGTATGCTGCAATATCAAGAACAACTTTTTGCTTGCTTTCAGATGCGCCAGCAGCACTATGCCTATATTCCGACTCTAATACAGCCTTAACAGTCTCCCTGCCGTAATTGTCAATAGCTCTGTATTTCTCTATAAGCTCTCTTTCATCGTCCGTGACTCTAAACTCGAAGTCGCTGTAAATAACATCTTCCCTGCCTAGTAAATAATCTGTGCTTACATTAAAATAGTTTGCTAATTGTATTACTTTTTCAATTGAGGGACTCGCACGTCCGCTTTTCCAGTCACTTATATTTCCAGTAGAAATTTTCGTATCTAGAGAAAGTTTTGCTGCAGTAATGCCACGCTCGCTAAGAAGCTTAAATAAATTTGGAATTTTTGTCATTTCAACCACCTATACAAATTGCATAATTTATAATAAAAAAATTGTATAAATCTCCGAATATCTCGTATATACGAATTTTTGCATTGACAAGTTCGTGTATACGAGATATAATAATACTGTAAGGAAAATCTGACAGCAGCAGGCGCAATAACCCAATTTACTATCCCCCTGCTGTAAAAACGAATAAAAAGCACTGTAATGCCTGCGCCAACAAGCATTTACAGAAAAGATAATACGGTGTGAATATCTTTATAATAAACCTTTTTTATTCGTTTGTCAAGAGATTACGACAAAAAAGCATATACGGAGGTGATTCTTATTAACGAGTATAGGCTCTTTCGTGCGGAGATCAGCCGAGTTAAAAAACTCAGAGGGCTGACAAACAAGGACCTTGCCAACATGACAGGCTATAAGCAGTCAACAATAGAGGCGTTCATGCTTAACCGTCCGGGTCGCAATGCGAGCGATAACGTCGCGCGTGCTCTGTCAAAGGCTCTAAACATTGACATTTAAGGAGGTGTAAAACAAATGCCAAACGAAATAAGGGTAAGAGTGCCGCAGCCTGTGTCTTTAGAGGTAGTGATAAAAACTTACCTTGAAAAGAACGAAATCGGCAACAAGGACATTATTGCCATATTCGGCAATATGGGCGGCGATAGAGTTTCTAAGCTAAAAAAGCTCGCCAGGACAGAAATGCAAAAAAACGGGGTGCTGTCTTGGGACGCGAATGCTGTCAACACCGAGTGTGCTTATCAGGCTTGGAATATTGATGTCGAAAGCGTTATCAAAAAGTTTTCACGATTAAAAAAACTGTTTGGAAGTGAGACTGTATGACAAACGACGAGTTAAAGACCGCCCTGCTCTCAGGCAAGCCGGTATATCACCAGTGCAAATACGCGGACAAGCCGTCACCGTACATAGTAAGCGGTATCGTATACCGCAAAGACATTAAAGGAAAAATCAAAATATCGGTAGAATTACAGAATATAAGCGGCAATAAAAGTATTCTGATAGTCTCGCCGAGGGCATTGAAAAAGGAGGTTCCAAATGAGATTGCTTAAACTCCTCCGCCGCAAAACCTACATAATAATCACTTCAGCCCTGCGGCTGCTTATCACCGCGTTTTTCGGCGTTCTTACCGCCGTGTGGTTTGTCAGTGCGGTATACGCCCAGCGCGGCTACTACGCCGTAGGCGGCGAGTGGATAGTGATTATAGGCATAACATACGCGATTTGGAAACTGGCCGGGCATGTTGCGAGAATGTGGTGGGAGGATTTTGTGTGAAAAAGAAAAAAATTGTGAAAGAATTAAAAAATCACGCTGATCTCCTAAAACGTATCGTAGATGGGTACAGAAAACAGTATGGGCCTACAAAGGATTACTATAAAGGTTACAACGAAGGGCTAGCCGATGGTTTTGACCATGCTGCTAAATGGCTCCAAGAAATAATAGACAAAGCATAAAAAATCCCCGCCTAGAGGCGGGAAAAGAAGTTATAAGAAATTGCTTGTGGCCTTATTATATCAGATTACAGTTCTGATGTCAAGGGGCGGAAAGGAAAAGATGAACACTAAGAAAAGAGTTTTAGACGTTGCGTGCGGTTCAAAAATGTTTTGGTTTGACAAAAACAATCACGATGTTGAGTTTTGCGATAACAGGCAAGTTCCATATCACGAATTTTATCCGCATAGATACATCGAAATCAAGCCGGACACCGTTTGCGATTTCACACAGTTACCGTTTGAGGACAAAACATACAGACTCGTTGTTTTTGACCCGCCGCACTTAAAACAGGTAGGCGATACGAGTTGGACAAAGTTAAAATACGGCCGCTTAGACGGAGATTGGAAAGCAATGATTAAAAAAGGTTTTTCAGAGTGTTTCCCGGTGCTTGATGATGATGGAGTTTTAATATTTAAGTGGAGCGAGGTGCAAATACCGCTTAGCGCAATACTCCCACTTGCTCCGTTCACCCCTCTGTTCGGCCACAGGAGCGGCAAAAACATAAATACTCATTGGCTGTGCTTTATGAAGCCTAAGAGGGAGGATATATGAACACTGAAAAAACACTAACCCTCGGCAGCCTGTTTGACGGGATAGGAGGGTTTCCGCTCGCGGGTGTCCTATCGGGCGTAAAACCCGTATGGGCGGCGGAAGTCAACCCGCTGTGCATAGCAGTTACACGCCGACATTTCCCCGACATGATACATTATGGCGACGTCAGCAAGATAAACGGTGCAGACATCCCGCCGGTCGATATAATTACATTCGGATCGCCGTGTCAAGATGTAAGCGTGGCTGGCGGAAGAAAAGGCATTAAGCACGAGGCGAACGGCGACGAAGAAACGACCCGCAGCGGGCTGTTTTTCGAGGCTGTAAGGATAATATACGAAATGAGGGAGGCAACCAATGGATTATATCCAAGATACATTGTATGGGAGAACGTCCCCGGAGCGTTCAGCTCCCACGGTGGACGAGATTTTCAGACCGTGCTACAAGAAATCACAAAAACCGATATTCCAATGCCTGCAAGCGGACGGTGGGCAAACGCCGGAGTGGTACGAGGGAGCAGAATTTGCGCCGCTTGGAGAGTCTTTGACGCTCAATATTGGGGAGAGCCCCAGCGAAGAAAGCGTATCTACCTTATCGGAAGTTTTGGAGATGATAGTGCCGCAAGAATACTGTTTAAGCGCGACAGCGTGCAGAGGTATCTTGCGCCGCGCAGAACGCAGGGGCAAAGAGTTGCCGCCGATACTGAAAGCGGCGTTGTTAGAGGTGATTGCCTCGCCTATGACGCAAGAGGAAATGGGGGGGGCAGACATAGCCCCGACAATGACGGGAGACCATAACGGACATATTTCCGATTATACTGCCCTTGTTTGTTGCGCATGGGGTTTCCCTCTTGGATTTAGAGCGGAAAACACACAGGTGTATGACGAAAAGGCGACAACAATATGCAACGGAACGCGCCCCGGACATTGTAACGGTGTTATCTATACAATAGACCGTGCCGCATTTAATCAAGAAGAAAATGCCCTATACGCCGAAATATCGGACAGCATCACAGCAAAAGGACCGTCAGCGGTTGCGTATGGTGTGGATTGCCGAAACTATGCGATTAACAAAGAGTTATATCCGACTTTACAGGCAAAAGAGAGTGGCGGACAGTCACTGAACTACTCGGGAGCAGTATGTTATAACATCTGCTCAGATAAAAGCAACGCAATGTTATCGGACAACCCGTACTCCGGGATATACAAGACGGAAATAACCCGCACCCTTGACGGTAACGGTGGAAACCACACTTGTAATCAAGGCGGCACTATTATACTGCAAAGGCTTATCAAATGGATAATCCGCCGCCTTACTCCGCTGGAAGAAGAACGTTTGCAGGGCTATCCCGATTATTGGACTACCCTACCAAAAATAACGGATATGTCGGAAGAGGACTACGAATTTTGGAAAACCGTTCTCTTCACGGACAAGCAGTTGAGGGGCAAGAAATACACTGCTCCGACCAAAACGCGATTGATAAAGTGGTATAACGAGCTTGACAAAGACGGTCCGCGTTACATGGCTTGTGGTAATTCGATAGCTGTTCCCTGCGGCTTAAGGGTTGTTGGGGGCATAGCGGATTATATCAGAGGGAGTGAGGACACATGACAAATAAAGACTGGACAGGCAACACGCACAGCACTTTTGTTACGCTCGGCGCGTCTAATCATGTCGACCATGAGCGGCAACAGCATGACTATTATGCGACTGACCCTCGCGCTATGGAGTTGTTGCTTGAGGTCGAGAGGTTTAACCCGCTGATATGGGAGCCTGCTTGCGGCGGGGGGCACTTGTCTGAGGTGCTCAGAAAGCACAAATATTCCGTAATCAGTACGGACTTATACCCGCAGGGATACGGTTCAAACAAGCCGTTTGATTTTCTTTCGGACAAGGTTACATATTTTTCGGGCGACATCATAACAAACCCACCCTATAAATACGCCATTGAATTTGTGCAAAAGGCTCTCGATATAGTCAGACCGAGTGGGAAAGTAGCTATGTTTCTAAAACTCTTATTTCTAGAAACCAACAAGCGAAGAAAGCTGTTTGAGGAGCAGCCGTTTAAGACGCTGTATGTCTCCTCGGGACGGATAAGGTGCGCTATGAACGGTGATTTCGAGCAATACAAAGACGCGGGCGGCGGTGCCACCGCTTACGGGTGGTTTGTATGGGAGAAAGGCTTTCACGGCGACCCTGTTATAAAATGGATAAATTGAGGAGGTATAAAATGCCAAAATACATAAACGCTGACGAGCTTATAAAAGACCGTGTAAGCAACGACCCTGTTGTTATTGCGGCGAAATGTGCGCCCGCTGCTGATGTTCAGGAGGTAAAGCACGGGAAGTGGAGCGATAAAATGGTAAGCTATAAAGATGAACTATTCGGTGACCTGACTTTCGGGTTTAGGTGCTCTGTTTGTGGCAGCATACTTAATAAGACTAAATATTGTGGAAACTGCGGTGCGATAATGGACGGAGGTGAGAAAGAATGAAATCTAAAACAGACCTTAAACCCTGCCCGTTCTGCGGCAGGAAAGTTATAGTGGCACACGACTTGCCTGTGCCGATTACATTTTTTAGATGTGAAAACAAAAGCTGTGGAGCGATAGTATCTTTTTGCGGCATAGAAAAGCCAGAACCGGACAACGTGATAGCAAATTGGAACAGGAGAACACAATGATTAAATGCAACAACTGCGGACACATCCTCCACAGTTGGGACGAGGCGATACGCGATACAGAGGTGCTGGCGTGGATAGATAACAGTCCGTACCCTCAAGAGGCGTTATATTGCCCTGAGTGTGGGATAGACGATATTTATGAGGACGAGGAGGAAGAATATGCCTAAAATCATTGTTAAGACAGCGGGTTTATCCCGTGACGAGTGGCTGGAATATCGCCGCAAAGGTATAGGCGGCAGCGATGCCGCCATTATATGCGGATTAAACCCGTGGAGCAGTCTTGTTACCCTTTGGGCGGACAAGATGGGGACAATACCCGATAAGGCTGACAGCGAGGCAATGCGGCAAGGGCGAGACCTTGAGGATTATGTTGCCCAGCGTTTTGCCGAGGCTACAGGAAAGAAAGTACGCCGCCGCAACGCGATGTTCCGGCACGATGACTATGAGTTTCTAACCGCGAATATCGACCGCGAAATCGTCGGAGAGAACGCAGGGCTTGAGTGTAAAACAACAACGCAGTTTAACAAGTCGGATTTTGAAAATGGAGAAATTCCGCTGTACTATCTCTGCCAGTGTCGACACTATATGAATGTTATGGGCTACGACAGAATGTACCTCGCGGTACTTGTTACCGGCAGCGCGTTTTACTGGTTTGTCATAGACCATGACGCGGAAGAAGAGGCGGCTTTGCAGCAGCTGGAAATAGACTTCTGGAATGATTATGTTGTTCCCGAAGTTTGCCCGCCGCCGGACGGCAGCGAGGTGACAACCTCCGCTCTGGGCGAGTTTGCCAGAGAAGATGACAGCGAGGCGATGATGCTTGAGCATGAGGAACTTGCCGACAGTTATTTTAAGCTAGGCAAGGAAATGGACAGGCTTAAAAAAGAGCGCGAAGAGGTCAAGCAGCAGCTTATCTTGAATATGAGCGGTGCAGCACGTGGTTGCACCGTGAACTATAAACTCTCGTTTGCCAGTTCTGAGAGAAATTCCGTTGACAGCAAGAAATTAAAAGCAAAATACCCGGAAATATACCGCGAGGTATTATATACAAGCAGCGTCAGACAATTCCGTCTGACAGAAAGGAAGTAAATATGAAAACCACAAACACGGCAGGTGTAATCACCAAAGCAGCACAGACACAGGTCGCAAAGACAGAAAAGCCTAAGAACCCTATGGAGGCGTTACTCAATCATTCATCGACTATTGAAACGTTGCAGAAAGCGTTGAAAGAGAACGCTGGGGCATATGCCGCCTCTATTCTCGACCTGTACAATTCCGACACTTACCTTAGGCAGTGTGAGCCTAAACAGGTATTTGGTGAGTGCTTAAAGGCAGTATCACTTAAACTGCCTATAAACAAACAGCTCGGCTTTGCGTACATAGTACCGTATAGAGATAAGAGCGGCAAGCAAACACCGCAATTCCAGATAGGATACAAGGGCTTATTACAGCTTTGCCAGCGGACGGGTATGTATAAGTATATCAACGCTGACGTGGTCTATGAGGGCGAATTTCAGGGACTTAACAAGCTGACAGGCGAGCTTGACCTCACCGGCGAAAAGATTTCAGATAAGGTGGTCGGCTATTTTGCGTATATCGAGACGCTGAACGGCTTTAGCCACGGCAAATATATGACGGCTGAGGCTGTCGTTGCTCACGCAAAGAGATTTAGCAAGTCATATAACAGCAGCTCGTCAGCGTGGAAAACAGACTTTGACAGCATGGCAATCAAGACCGTGCTGCGCCTGTTGCTCTCGCATTACGGGTATATGTCCGTGGGAATGATGAACGCATTTAATGCCGAGGACACAAACGAGAATAACAACGTTATTGAGACTACTATCGAGCCAATAGAGGAAACCGTTATCGAGGCAGAGGCAGTTATTGCTGATGCAGAGCCTACCACGCCCGAAACGCCCACCACAGAGGACGAGCCGTACCCTTTCGGTGATGCCGAATGACGTACAGGTACACTATCGACCGCATACCGCCCAGTAATAACAAGTATATTGGGCGGAATGCCCGGTGGGAATACGGCAAAGTTAAGTCAGAATGGGCGCAGCTTATAAAGTGCTGCTGCCGTCCAGTGCCTAAAGCACCGCTGAAAAAGGCGGTGGTGGAACTGACATACTATTTCCCTGACCGCAAGCGGCGCGATCCCGACAACTACTCCGGCAAGATGATACTTGACGGGCTGGTGCGGGCTGGAATACTGGTAGACGATAGCTTTGATTGCATCATACTCAGCATACGCGCAGGGTATGATAAGAAAAATCCAAGAACAGAAATAACGATAACGGAGGTAGACGATATTGTATAACAAGGTAATTTTAATGGGTCGTATAGCAAACGACCTTGAGCTGAAATCGACGCAGAACGGCGCGTCCGTGCTGTCGTTCCGGCTGGCGGTAGACCGCAGGTATCAACCCGACCCTAACGATCATCTGACGGACTTTTTTAACATCGTTGCGTGGCGCAACAATGCGGAGTTTATAAGCAAGTATTTCTCAAAGGGTCGCATGATACACATTGATGGAGAGCTGCAAACCCGCACATATGACGATAAGGACGGTAAGACGGTATATGTCACCGAGGTACTGGTTGACAGAGTATCATTTACCGGGGACAAGTCAGAGGGTGGCACTAAGCCGCAGACAAAAACACCCGCATCTCCTGCTGCTGCCGAGGTACAGGCGGAGCAACCGACAGAGGGCGAGGATGATGATTATCCGTTTTAATGTTTGGGGGTGGAGTGAGTGCGGGAAGATAGGGCTGGAGGTTTTATAGTCCTCCACCGAAAAATGCTTAAATGGGAATGGTACGACGACATAAACACTAAAGCGTTATTTCTGCACCTGCTCCTGACGGCTAATTACGAGCAGAAGAAATGGCGAGGAATAACGATTGAACGCGGACAAGTGGTAACGTCTCTAAGGAACCTGAGCGATACGCTTGGTGTAAGCAAGAATACGATACTGCGGTCACTAAAAAAGTTGGAAAGTACCGGCGAGGTGAAACGCAAAGCAACCGCTGAATATACGATTATAACGCTGAATAATTACTGTCGGTATCAAGATGTTGGGACACTAACGGAACCGCAAGAGGGACACAAGCGGGACACTAACGGAACCGCAAACGGAACCCTACATAACAAAGAGAACAAAGAAAACAATGATAACAAGGGGAACAAGTACGCGCGCGCGCGAGGCACTGACGCAAGCGCAGAATTTTCTCCTGCTCCAGCAGAAGTTACCGAGCAGGACTTGATAGACAGGTACGGTATCGAGGCGACAGAGAAGTACAAGAAAAAATTCCAGCGGTGGTGTGAGAAAAAAGGCGTCACCAGGCGTGAATGTATATCGACCATAGCGGGCTGGATGGAAAGTGATGGGGTTAAGAAGCCACAGGAGAAGAATAGCAGCCTTGATATAGCTGCTGTCTACAAAGCGGTATTGGATCAGTACAAAACAGATAGCAGAAAGGATAAACAATGAGCAGAGATACTAACTACAGCGTGTGCCCGTATTACCGATATGAGCGTCCACAGTCAGTCCATTGCGAGGGCATTGTGGAGGGGCAAACAGTAAAGATTAACTTCCGTGATAAAGAGAAACGGCAGAAATGGGGTTGTACTTTCTGTCGGGATAGGTTTAAGGACTGTCCGTATTATCTTGATTAGCATTAAACCTAAAAACATGAATTTCGAAAAAACTTGACAATTGAAGAAAAAATCTGTATAATTAAACATATAGATTTTTAGGTAGACAACGCAAAAGGCGAGTCTCTTTATTGAAACTCGCACTTCGCTTTTTTAAAAAGATTTGTTAACCAACCCTCTCTCAACATACTCCAAATGTTCTGAGGATTGTTAACAGTTCTTCAAAAGTCTCCTTATTGGCAATGCCACTTGCCATAAGGAACATACCCAAAAGGACAATGAGTATTATTTTTTTATAATATTTGTTGTCCTTTCCTTTTTCACCGGATGTATCGTTCTGGGAAGATTTGCATAATTTTTTTAACCTCTTTTCAATTATTTTAATTTTCTTAAGTATCTTTTTAAATTCAAATTTCATTTTCCTCCTTTTTTCTTCTTTCTTTTTTTTCTTTTTGTTCATAGTAACACCTCCAAAAAAATAATTAAGGGAAGGAGCTTAATGCTTCTTCCCTTTGTATTGCTCAATTGTTTATCGAATTATCATTGTAAAGATAATGCAACAAATAAGCAATACAAAGGGATAGAGCAAAAAGTAAAAATACGATCTACTCTAGGCATTATTATGTTTACTAAGCCTCTTTAATCCCGTTGTTTAGTTACCTAGTAGATTCCCTCCTTTTAACCTAATATTGCTTATATGTCACCTTTTAACATCCATAAACTTAATAATTCATTGTTTTTTAAATTTTATTTCTTTCAACTTTATGGTGAACTTTCGTATTTATATTATAACATAATCAGGTCTTATAGTCAAATGTTTTTTTGCTTTTTTATAACAAAAAAATAATACAATTTTTGTATATAATAAACAATTATGAGATTCTTAATTTTTTTCATAAACAAAAACTTTCCAAACAATCAAACAAATATATGTTATGATTATTCCAAAGAGGTGAAATCATGAGCAGCAAGCATGGAGCGAAAGGCAAGTATGGGTATTGGCTGACAGATGAAGGCTTAATATTGCTTGAAGGCTGGGCGAGAGACGGTCTCACCGATGAACAGATCGCCCATAATATGGGTATTTCTCGAAAAACGCTGATAGATTGGAAAAACAAGTACAGTGACATTAGTAACGCCTTAAAAAAAGGCAAAGAAGTGGTTGATATTGTCGTTGAAAATGCTCTTTTCAAGCGTGCTTGTGGATTCACTGCGCGCGAAGAAGTGCAGGAAGTTAACCCTGAAACAGGCATATTGGAGACGGTTAAAGTCGTTCTTAAGGAGATTCCGCCTGATACCGGTGCTGCTATGGCTTGGCTTAAAAACCGTCGCCCAGACAAATGGCGAGACAAGCAGAGTATAGACATTGAGACTGGCGCAAGCGGTGTGATTTTGCTGCCGGGTGTAAAAAATGAGACATAATAATGTTATATGGCGGCCGCAGGAACGGCAGCGGCTGTTTATGGAGCGGCCGGAGTACGAGGCGCTGTACGGCGGCGCGGCAGGCGGCGGAAAATCCGACGCGCTGCTGGCAGAGGCACTGCGGCAGGTAC
>JAFLRX010000030.1 GCA_022511265.1 Eubacterium sp.
CCCTGAGGAGGGGAAGCAAACCCTACGGGATTTCTTCCCCTCCCCAAGGTTTCCTCTCAGACTCTCCTTCCTGACCCCACCCTATCTTTCCCCTTGTTCCCTCGGACAGGGCTAGTTGCTTGCTGTTTGCTGCTCGATATTTTGTCTATCTTATCTTAGCCATACATCAACACAAATATATCACTTCTATCTCGGGGAGTGCTTGACCTCGCCGCAAAATAAGCAGTCGCAATATTGGTTCTTCCTACTTAACGCCTTCCCCTTGAGGGGAAGGCGTATATATTTTCTCCCTGTAAAGGGGAGAAAATATATACGGATGTGGTGTTTTTAATCCGTCCGCGCAAGTCATCATTTCAGCATTTTATGCTGAAATGATGACAATGCCGAAATACCAACAATTATTCATTATTCAATATTTATTATTCACTAACAAAGGCTGTTGCAAAGCAACAGCCTTTAATTATGCATTCAGCATTATAAATTACTTTCCAACTACCTGCTTAACAACATTAACAATGTTCTCCGCGCAAAGGCCGAATTCTTCCAGCAGCTTGGGTGCCGGGCCGGAATGACCGAACACGTCCTGCACGCCTATCTTGGTGACGGGGGTCGGGCAGCTTTCGCTCAGCACGTCGCATACCGCGCTGCCGAGACCGCCGATCACGCTGTGTTCCTCAACGGTGACAACCTTGCCTGTACGCTTTGCGGAGTTGATGATGATATCCCTGTCGATAGGCTTTATCGTGTGGATATTGATTACGTCGGCGTTTATCCCCATACCTGCAAGCGCGTCTGCCGCCTCGAGCGCCTGCGCTACCATAAGTCCGGTGGCAACGATAGTAACGTCATTACCCTCTTTCAGCTGTATGCCCTTGCCTACCTCAAACTTATAGGTAGCGGGGTCATTGAATATCGGCGCTGCCAGTCTGCCAAAGCGCATATAGGTAGGTCCTACATAGTCCGCCATTGCCAGCACTGCCGCCTTTGCCTCTACATCGTCGGCGGGGTTGATGACCGTCATACCGGGGATGGTGCGCATCAGCGCGATATCCTCGTTGCACTGGTGGCTTGCGCCGTCCTCGCCTACCGAGATACCCGCGTGGGTCGCGCCTATCTTGACGTTAAGGTGAGGGTAGCCGATGCTGTTTCTTACTATCTCATACGCTCTGCCTGCGGCGAACATCGCAAAGGTGCTGGCGAACACCAGCTTGCCGGTGGTGGCGATACCTGCCGCAACACCCATCATATTTGCCTCCGCGATACCGCAGTCGAAAAAGCGGTCGGGATATGCTTTCTTAAATGTACCTGTCTTGGTTGCCGCCGCTAAGTCAGCGTCCAGCACCACAAGGTCGTTTCTCTTCTCGGCGAGCATTACCAGCGCCTCGCCGTAGCTTTCACGGGTTGCTTTTTTATCCATACTACACTTCCTCTCCGATATTACGAAAGCTTAGCGAGCTGTTCTTCAAGCTCTGCCTTTGCCTGATTGTACTGCTCTTCGTTGGGCGCGGTGCCGTGCCATGATACCTGATCCTCCATAAAGGATACGCCCTTGCCCTTTACGCTCTTCTGTATAATAACAGTAGGCTGGTTCAGCGTCCTCTCGGCACTGTCGAACGCCTTTTCTATCGCGTCAAAGTCGTGACCGTCTATGCATACCACGTTCCAGCCGAATGCCCTGAACTTTTCGTCTATCGGATAGGGTGACATTACCTCACTTATTTTGCCGTCTATCTGAAGTCCGTTGTTGTCAACGATAAAGCAGAGATTATCCAGCTGATAATGCGCGGCGAACATTGCCGCCTCCCATACCTGTCCTTCTTCTATCTCACCGTCGCCCAGTACGGCGTATACTCTGTAATAATCATTGGACAGCTTGCCGGACAGTGCCATACCGCATGCGGCGGATACGCCCTGACCCAGCGAGCCGGTGCTCATATCAACGCCCGGCACCTTGTTTCTTACCGGGTGTCCCTGTAGTCTCGAACCGATATGGCGCAGCGTCTTAAGCTCGTCTACCGGGAAAAATCCCCTGTGCGCCAGTACCGAGTACAAAGCGGGCGCGGTGTGTCCCTTAGACAGCACCAGTCTGTCGCGCTCCGGCATTTCGGGGTTAGCGGGGTCAACATTCATCCTTGCGAAATAAAGATAGGTCAGCGTGTCTGCAACAGACAGCGATCCGCCCGGATGTCCCGATTTGGCGTTGTATACGCCTTCAATAATTCCAAGCCTTACCTTGGCAGCGGTTTGCTCCAGCTGCCGTTTGATCATAGCATCCATATTCTGTATTCCTTTCATCGGGGCAATGCCCCGTTTTTGTATTTTTAAAGTGCCCGTATATGCTCGATTATATGCGTCATCGGGTCGTCGTTATTGCTGCCGATGATTATATCCGCCGCTTTTTTCACATCCTCGTGCGCATTGGATACCGCAACGCCTAAATCCGCGCTGCGCACCATTTCGGCATCATTGGGATAATCTCCCGCCGCCACGGTAAAGCGATGGGTGTTCCCTGTTACCTCCAACAGCTTTTTATAGCCGTACGCCTTGCTTACGCCTGTCGGCAGCAGCTCGTAGAAAAACGGCGCGGACAGCACCCTGTTTGTGCCGTCTGCACATTGCTCGTCCACAAAGCGGCGCATTGCGTCCATCTTTTCCTCCGGATATGCGATAAGCACCTTCAGCCAGCCGCCGTTCGGTATCTCATCTACATCGCAGAAGATTCCCTGCACGTTCTCCAGCGCCATATGCATACGCTCTACATCATTGTTGGCGGGGACGTATACATTATGCTTTTGCAGCACCTCTATCCCCACATCGGGGAATTCTTTTATAATAGCCTTTATGTAGTCGCGGGCGCGATAGCCTACCTCGCTCTGCCATAAAAAGCTCTCGGCGTTAAAATCATACACCGCCGAGCCGTTGAATATTACCGCGGGCATTCTCAGCGACAGCTTGTCGGCAATCGGCTTTGCCATTGAATAGCCGCGCCCCGTCGCGATAGTGAACAGCCCGCCCTTATCGCAAAAATCGTTTATCGACCGCATATCCCTGTCCGAGATGTTTTTCTTATCGTCCAGCAGCGTCCCGTCAAGGTCGGTCATTATTATAACATTGGAAAAATCCATTCTATGTTCTACCTATATTTTTGTACTTTCAAGGCTGTTCAGCAGCCTTGTAAAATATTCCGGCAGTTCGGTGTCAAACTCCATATACTGCCCGTTGGGGTGGATGAACCCCAGCTTTTTCGCGTGCAGGCACTGCCCGCCCAGCCATTTCGGCTCGCCGCTGCCGTACACTGCGTCCCCCGTCACAGGATGACCAATATATGCCATATGCACCCTTATCTGGTGGGTGCGCCCCGTCTCTAATCTCAGCCGTAACAACGTGTTGCGGCTGTACCGCTGCTCGACAAAATAATGTGTGACCGCCTGCTTTGAGTTAAGCTCGGTGACGCACATTTTCTTGCGGTCGGTCTTATGTCTGCCTATCGGCGCGTCCACGAAACCATCCTCGTTGATGACACCCTGCACCACCGACATATACTCGCGGGTAAAGCTGTGCTGTTTTATCTGCTCTGCCAGTACCCTGTGCGCGTTGTCGGTCTTGGCGACCGCCAACAGTCCGCTGGTATCTCTGTCTATGCGGTGTACTATCCCGGGGCGGAGTATGCCGTTTATCCCCGACAGGCTGTCGCGGCAATGATACAGCAGCGCATTCACCAATGTACCCCCGTCATAATGACCGGGGGCGGGATGCACCACCATGCCCTTCGGCTTGTTCACCACCAGCAGCTCGCTGTCCTCATAAACAATATCCAGCGGGATATTTTCAGGCGCGACGTCAAGCTCTTTTATCGGCGGCAATGTTATCTCTACATTGTCCCCATCTTTTAGGCGGTGGTTTTTGCCGCATACAGCGCCGTTGACGCGGCATCTGCCCTCGTCAATAAGCTGTGCCGCCGCACTGCGGGATATATCTATATCCTGCTCGGATAAAAACTTATCCAGCCGTACACCGCCGCTGTCACAGACAAAGGCGTACAGTGTGCCGTCAATGCACATCTGCCTCACCGTCCGTCAGCTTTTCCGCCTTTTTCCTGCGGTAGTCCTTTATCTCGTCCGTCACCACAAACACCAGCAGTCCGACCGAGCCTATCACCGCGCAGATGTCCGCCACATTGAACACCGCGAAGTTGATAATGCGGAAGTCTATAAAGTCCACCACAAAGCCTCTTGCCAGCCTGTCTATCAGGTTGCCTATGCCACCTGCCAGTATCAGCGCTACGCACCAGACGTAGGTAGGTCTTCTTATCCGCTTTGTAAGCAGTAAAAACAACATACCAAGCAGTATCGCGCCGGTAACTATTATCAGAAAGATCTGTTTTCCCTCGAGTATGCTGAATGCCGCGCCGGTATTTTGCTCGTAGGTGATGTTAAGCACCTGTGTATCTCCGAAAGCAATTATCGGAAAGGTTTCGTGAATATGCATGCTGTTGTCGATAAATATTTTAGTGAGCTGATCAAGACCGATAAGTCCCGCTGCCACCGCGAGAGCTAAATAAACCATTGATGATTTCCTTTCCGGATAAATTTATGTAAGTTACTTCTTGCCGAATTCCAGCGGCTCGCGCAGTTCGGTGGTCTTTTCTTCGCTCAGCTTAAAAAGTATCGAGTCGGTCTTTCTTTCCCAAGGCTTGCTATCATCGGGCTTGTTTTCCTCGGGCTTTTTCTCCTCGGATTTGTTTTCCTCGGGCTTATTCTCCTCAGGCTTGGTTTCCTCGGGTTTCTTCTCCTCGGGTTTGTTTTCCTCGGGCTTCTTCTCCTCGGGCTTGTTTTCCTCAGGCTTTTTCTCCTCGGGCTTGTTCTCTTCAGGCTTCTTTTCCTCAGGCTTTGCCGGCTCTGCCTTGAACGGCTCGTCATGCTTTTCCTCAGGCTTAGCCGCAGGCTTTGCGAACGCGCTGTCAGCAGGCTTTCTGCTCTCTACCTCTTTCGCGGTGTTTATCACGAACTCGTTTTCGCACTGCGCGGGTATGCCCTTAATATAATCAATATGCGCATTATATGCGGCAAGTATTTTAGAGGTATATTCGCTTACCTCTTTTCTTGTCCTCTGGAGAACTATCTGCTCTCTTTCGGTCTGCTGCATCATAATGGTATGTATCTCGTCCGCCTTGGCGTTGGCCTCGTCAACTATGCGCTTTGCCTCTGCCTTTGCGTCTGCGAGCGCCTTGTCAGACTCCGCCTTTTTCTTTGCGGAATAATCATCGGCGTCCTTCTTGGTCTTGTCAGCCTTATCCTTGGCCTCTTTGTTTATCTTTTCCGCTTCTTCCTTTGCCTCGTTGACAACCTGGATGCCCTGCTTTTTAGCGATAAGCAGCGCGTCACGCAGAGCCTCTTCGTCGTTGCGGTATTCTCTTATCTTGGTAGCGAGCACTTCCAGCTTCTTTTCCAGCTCGGCGTTCTCGTTCTGGAGCTTTTTGAACTCTACCGAGACGTCGCGCAGATATTCGTCTACGTCCTCGCTCTTATAACCGTTGAACTTTGCTTTTTCAAATGTTTTGGTTACTATTTCCTTAGCATTCACGGAATTGTCCCCTCCTGTCAGATATACTTTTTAACCGTAATATGGATATTTCCTTTTCTTCCTTCTCCGTCTACGGAATGGAAAATAAACTTTCCCACACCGCGCACAGCTATCTTGTCCCCCGGACTGAGTACCTTTGAGGCATCGGTACAAAGGACTGAATTGACAGACACACGCTGCGCCTTTATATATTTATCCAGTGCGTTGCCGCGGCTGACCGATACGATATGCCCCAGCACGGTGTCCAGCCTGAGTGACGAAACCGACAGCTTCAGCTCTTTGTACTGTCTTTCCGGCAACTCGGCCGCAACGCCCTCGCACACCTCTACGCCTACGCCGCCTATCTTTCTTACCGCGTCTCTGACATAGTCTGACACGGTGTCGTACAGATAAACTATCGCCGTACCGTCACCGATGTATATGTCGCCCACGGTATCGCGGTCAATACCCAGCGATATAAGCGTGCCCAGCACGCTGCGGTGGTTTATCTCGTCCTGCCTGCGATAGGTGACAGTCACCGCCCGCACCGGATACATAGTATCAAGCTGCTGCTCGCCGATGTCGGAAAAGCGGTCGGGAAATACACCCAGCACCGCCCTTTGGTACTCGGTGTTCTTTTCGCCGGCGTAATATCTCGCAAACACACCCGCGGGCAGCCGCAGATATTTCAGTTCTGCCTGCTCGCCCTCGCTGAGAAAGCGGGTAAAGTACGGGGTGCTGCGTTTGGCGCAGGTATGCGCGGCATTGACGATATGTGCGGAAAGGTCGTTATTTCCCTCGGACATCAGCCGATATCGTCAAAGATGTCCTCGCCGGAAATGTTGCTTATCTCGTCGATGAACTCGCCGGAGATATCAACATTAAAGGGCGCCAGGACATAAGTAGTGTCGCCTATTCTCTTCAGCTCACCGTCGGTGATATAGCTTACGCCGCCGAGAAAGTCGATAAGGCGGTTGGCAATATCCTTGTTGGTGTTGCTGAACATCAGTATAACGGTGTTCTTATTCTTGTAAAGCTCTGCTATCTCGGCAGCGTCGCTGTACTTCTTGGGTCTGCTTACAACAAGGTGCAGAGTAGTGCTTGCGTTGTAGGTGTAGATCTTGCCCGAAGACGCGCTGCCTGCGGCGCGGGGAGACTCGGGAACCGCATCGCGCTCGCCGCCCTCTTCCTCGTAGATCTCGTCCTCATCACCCTGAAACTTCTTGGATAAATTTCTTAATCCTTCAAATGCGCTCATTTTTTGTTCCTCCGTTATTTTATATAATTTCTGTAGCCGAACAGGGCACTGCCTATCCGTACCAGAGTTGAGCCGTATTTTATCGCGGCGGCGTAATCCGCGGACATACCCATGGAAAGAACATCCATGCCTGTCACGCTATGCTTTAGCTTTTCATAAAGCTCCTGCATACGCGCAAAATATATTTCATTTCCGCCGGGCGGGGGTATCGTCATCAGTCCGCGTATCCTTACATTGGACAACTGCGCGGCCTGCGCCGCGATATCCGAAAGCTGCGACGGCTGCACGCCGCTCTTGCTTTCCTCGCCGCCTATATTGACTTCCAGAAGTATATCCGTAATTTTTCCGTGCTGCGCCGAGCGTTTGTCTATCTCCTGCGCCAGCTTGAGGTTATCGACAGAATGTATCATGCTGACCTTGTCGATGATGTACTTTACCTTGTTGCTTTGCAAGGCGCCGATAAAGTGTACCTCCGACTTCGGTGAATAGCCCTCGTACTTGCCGAGAAACTCCTGCACACGGTTTTCGCCGAGCAGGTCGATTCCTAACCCTTCGGCGTAATTTATCTTTTCTACCGGCACGGTCTTGGTTACCGCCATTATGCGCAGGGTATCCTTGCGCCCCGCCTTATCCATGGCCTCGCCGACCGTCTGCCGTATGAACTCAAGATTTTGCTTTATCTCCTCAAATCCGGTATCCTCGGCGGACAGATTACAACACTTTTCCGTCATATAAATTCTTGCCCTCCGTGATAATGTTGTCATACAGCGAGAGGTAACCGATAAGCGCGGTGGTATCCTCCGCTATCACAAAATCTTCGCCGGAATATACCAGCTTTATCCTGCGAAACTCCGCCTGTGAGCCGGTCTTTATATATACGCCCATGTTGTTTTCTTCGTCAAAATGTATCGCCGACGCGGATATCCTTATTCCGCTGTAATCCTCCAGCGAGATGCGGAACCGCTCGGTCCGCTTTGAGGTCACCGACTCAGTCATAACATCCGATGAAAAGATAACCACGGTGTTGCCGCTGTCGTTCTTTTCCATCGATTCGATATATGCCCGTATCGGCACGGTGGACGCACCCGCCATCAGTGTGACGTAGGTTTTTTCCTCCAGCACTATCGCCTCGTTGGTGTCTATCACCGCCGCCAACATCCAGCTGTAATCCTCTATCATCTTGCCGATAACGTCACCGGAATTTTTATGCTCTGTGCGGTCGTTGACTATCTCGGTTATTCTCTGCTCGGTCAGCGCGTCTATCGTGTCAAAGCTCAACTCGTCCTCGTACCCGTCCGCCGTGCTGACGAAATAACCGCTCTCCTCGGAATATATGCTCTCATAATCCGAAGATATGCTGAGCTCGAGGTCGGACACCTGCTGCTCCAGCGTGTTTATCACTGCGCTGTAGTCCTCGCTCTTGCCCTTTGCCATGTCCCGCTTGCTCTGTAGATTAAGCAGCTCGTACTTTGTCTTTCTCGCTGCGGCATAGTCGTTTTCGTATAATGCCTTTACCAGCTCGCTGTGCTTTTCGGTGATAAGCTTATTGAACGCCTCTATCTGAGAGTTATCGGTGCCGGCCAGGCTCTGCGCGTCGGTCAGCGAGTCTATCCTCTCATTAAGCGCGGTTATTCTGTTTTTCTTCTGTATATCGCCCGCGCTGTTGTATACGCTGGCGATAACGCTGTTTTTTCCCAGCTTCGAGCCGTCGGCGTGCTCGTACCGGAGCACGCCGCTCACATTACCCGTAACTGTGTGTTCGTTCCTCACGAACACTCCGTCAAAAACCAGCGCGTCCTGAGATTCATAGCGCATCGCTACCTCGGTGGTTATTCCGTTTTCGCTGTGTATCGCAAACTGACTGATCACCGTCACCAGTAAAAACACCGTCAGCAGCGCCGCTATTATCTTAGTTGTAACTGATTTGTCCATTTTCTCCCGTTACTGTTCTTCGCCCTTATCAAAAGCATCCAGTATAGATACCGACCTTAAAGGTGTTATCGTTGATATCGCGTGCTTGTAGATAAGATTCTGCTTTCCGTCTGTGTCAAGGATGACGGTGTAGTTGTCAAACCCCTTGACAAGTCCCTTGAACTGGAAACCGTTGGTGATGTAGATGGTTACCGGTATCCGTTCCTTTCTTGCCTGATTCAAAAAAACGTCCTGTAAATTGATTTCCTTTGCCATTGCCGTGACCTCCTTAAAATCGAACTGTTCGCTCGCGGCTCCGTTTACGGAAAATAAACGGTTGGACATACCAAGCCGTTGTTGAGTTAAGTGCGGCTCAGATATGCCTAATCTTATTGTATCATATTTTAACCTGAATTTCTACAGGTTTTTATATAATTTTTTGCTTTTCTGAAAATTTCTTCATTATCCGTGTTCATATCTGCCAAAATACGGAAAATTCTCTCATCTCTGTAAAACCATGTCAGCTGTCTTTTGGCGTATCTGCGGGTCTCCCGCTTCAGCCTTTCGACGCATACCTCAAGCGGCTCTTCTCCGCTGATGTATGGCTTTAGCTCCTTATACCCTATCGCCTGCGCCGCTGTGGAATAATCGGTATGACCGAAAAACTCCCTTGCCTCGTCGATCAGCCCCTGCTCCAGCATTACGTCTACCCGCCTGTCTATCCTGCCGTACAGCGTCTCGCGGTCATAATCTATCATCAGCATGCAGGGTTGATACGGGGACGGCTCTTTTCTGCTGTCCCGCTGCGCCTCACTCATGGTCTTTCCGCTCAGCTTGTACACCTCTAATGCCCTGATTATACGCTTTAGGTTGTTGGGGTGCAGCCGCGCGGCGGTCTCCGGGTCTATCTCTCTCAGCATATCCAAGACATACTCATTGCCTTTTTCGGCGGCAAGCCGCCCAAGCTCCTCGCGGTACTCCATATCCTGCCCGCCGTCCTCGTCAAAGCTGATGTTGTCTATCAGCGAGCTGATATACAGTCCCGTACCTCCGCAGACTATCGGCTGTTTTCCGTGTGCGGCAATGTCGGCTATCTTTTCTTTGGCAAGCCGCACATAGTCCGCCACCGAAAAACCCTCTTTCGGGTCGAGAAAATCTATCAGGTGATGCGGTATACCCTGCGTTTCCTCCTCGGTGGGCTTTGCCACCGCTATGTTAAGGTACTTATATATCTGCATAGAGTCCGCCGAGACTACCTCGCCGTCCAGCTCCTGCGCCAGCCGTACCGCAAGCGAGGTCTTGCCGCTGGCGGTAGGTCCGCACACCGCTATTAAAAATTGTTTTTCCATATCAACTGCGTAAAAAGAAATGCTCTATCTTGCTCTTCGGCAGCACCGTCATGACAGGTCTGCCGTGCGGGCAAAAGCGTATCGTCTTGTCATTGTACACCCTGCGCGCCAAAGCCTCCAACTCATACATATCAGTGCGGTCGTGCGCCTTTATCGCCGACTTGCACGCCATGGTGTGCAAAATATCGTCAAACAGCGCGCCGCTTTGCTCGGTGCCGCCCTGTATCAACCGCGCTGCAATGTCGCATACCAGCTCCTGCGGGCTGCTGTCGGTGATTATGCTAGGCAATGCGGTAACCCGCACCGTCATATCATCCATGAACATCAGCTCTACACCCGCCTGCTCGACGTATTCGTAATACTCGTTCAGCGCGTTGTATTCCTCGGCGGACAGCTTTACCGTCACCTCGTCCATCAACAGCTGAGAGGTCTGGCTGAATTCTCGTTTCAGCTTTTCAAAGCGTATCCTCTCATGCGCGGCGTGCTTGTCTATGATAACAAGCTGGTTTTCCGCCTCGCAGATTATATATGTCAAGGCAAATTCGCCTATCACGCGTATCTCGATTTCTTCCTCCGGCTGCTCTGGGACAATGACATGTGTCTTTGCCCTTTGCTGCATGCTGTCGGGGTTTATGTACTTAAACTCAGGTGGTTCCTCCGGCAAGGGTATCTCCTGCGTGGGTGCAGGCTCAACCTTTTCCGGCTGTTTATCCTCAATCGGCGGCTCGGGCGAGATATATCTGCCCTCTGCCGAGGGGCGGTTTTGCTCTGCCGCGCTGCTGCGCATAGCGACAGGCTTTTTCGCGTTTTCAATATATATCTGCTGTATATCCACGCTGTCCGACTGCGATTTTTCCTGCGGCTCAGGCTGCGATACAACCTGCGGCTCGGGCTGTAATGTCAACTGCTCCGGCTTGGGCTGATTAAGCGCCGACGTACGGGCAAAATAATTCTCCGGGCTGTAATCGTCCTTCGGCTTTTCCCGTGTCACCGATATCTCTTTTTTGCGGTCCGCGCCCAGCAGCAGCGCATTCTTGGTCGCGAGATATACCGCGTCAAACACCGCCTTTTCATACGCAAAGCGTACCTCGGTCTTGGCGGGGTGGACATTTACGTCCACGGCGTCTGCGGGCATTTTCAAATTAAGCACGCAGGCGGGATATTTGCCCGTCATCATGCTGTTGCGATAGCCCTCTTCCAGTGCCGCCATGCAGGTGGTGCTTTTGATATATCTGCCGTTGACGAAGAACATCTGCATACTGCGGCTTGCCCTGCCAAACAGCGGCGAGGATACATAGCCCTCTACCTCTATATTGTTGTAGGAATAATCCGACTTGGTCAGCGTATCTGCAAACTGTCTGCCGCACACCGCCCGTATCGCGGAATACACTGTCCCGTCGCCTGTGCTGGTCCGCACGCTCTTATTATCTCTTATAAAGCGGAAGGATATACCGGGGTTGGACAGCGCCAGCTTGTCCACTATCGCCGATATGTAATTACCCTCCGACACGTCTTTTTTAAGGAATTTCAGCCTTGCAGGCGTGTTGTAAAACAAATCACGGATAACTATCGTAGTGCCTGCCGGGCATCCGCACTGCTCGTGCAGGGTCTGCTCGCCGCCCTCAATAACTATCCTGCCGCCCAGCTCGTCCTCTGCCTGACGGCTCATCATCTCGATACGGGACACCGCCGCGACCGACGCCAACGCCTCGCCGCGAAAGCCCAGCGTACCAATAGAGACCAAGTCTCCGCCGTTTTGTATCTTGCTGGTCGCATGCCGCAAAAACGCCGTCGGCAGCTGGTCGTACGCTATGCCGCAGCCGTCGTCGGTGATGCGCATATAGCTTATGCCGCCGTTTTTTATTTCAATTGTGATATGCTTTGCACCCGCGTCGACGGAGTTTTCGACAAGCTCTTTTATCACCGAGGAGGGGCGTTCTATCACCTCTCCCGCGGCGATAAGCTCCGCAACGCTTTTGTCAAGCAGTCTTATCGTCGGCATTTAACCAAACCTCAATTCAGCAAATTTTTCAGTTCCTCCAGCTTTGCGTATGCCTCTCTCGGGGTCATATCGTCAAGGTCGAGGTGCTTTATCTCATTTATCACATTCTGCCGCGCGGTCGCCTCAAAGTCTATTTGCAGCTCGGCCTCTTCACCGCTGCGCAGCTCCAGCTCTCGCTGTATCTTCGGTGCCTTCTCCATTTCCGCCAAAATCTCTTTGGCGCGGTCCAGCACCTTTTTCGGCAGTCCCGCCAGCCTTGCAACCTGTATGCCGTAGCTGTTGTCGGTCCCGCCCTCGACTATCTTATGTAAAAACTGTATATCGTCGCCCTTTTGTTTTACCCGCACGCTGTAATTGCGCACGCCGCTCTGCTCGTTCTCCATCGAGATAAGCTCGTGATAATGGGTCGCAAACAGCGTCTTGCAGCCGATAGCCTTAGAATTTATGTATTCCGCCACCGCCTTGGCTATCGAGATGCCGTCAAAGGTGGATGTGCCTCTGCCTATCTCGTCCAGTATGACAAGGCTGTTTTTGGTGGCGTCGTTGAGTATCTCGGCGACCTCGTTCATCTCCACCATAAAGGTAGACTGACCCGAGCTTAAATCGTCGCTCGCCCCAACGCGGGTGAATATCTTGTCAACTATCCCTATCCGCGCGTATGACGCGGGGACAAAGCAGCCTATCTGCGCCATCAGCGTTATCACCGCCACCTGACGCATAAAGGTGGATTTACCCGACATATTCGGTCCTGTGATTATCATCAGGCGGTTAGCGTTACCGTCAAGGTAAACGTCGTTCGGGGTGAACAGGATATCGTTCACCGTCTTTTCAACAACCGGGTGACGTCCGTCCTTTATCTCTATCACGCCGCCGTTTGCTATCGCGGGACGGGTGTAATTGTTTTCAATGGATACCGCGGCATAGCTGCACAACACGTCAAGGTTGGCTATACTCTCCGCGGTCAGCTGCACCTTGTCCAGCTGCTTTGCGATAAACTCCCGCACCTCGGCGAATATCTCCGCCTCTAACGCCAGTATCTTATCATTCGCGCCGAGTATCTCGGTCTCTATCTTTTTCAGCTCGTCGGTGATATACCGCTCGCCGTTGGTGAGGGTCTGCCGTCTTACATACCTGTCCGGCACCATAGACACATTACCCTTTGAGACCTCTATATAATAGCCGAACACGCGGTTATACCCTACACGCAGGTTTTTTATGCCGGTCTGCTCGCGCTCGCGCCGTTCTATTTCTTCCAGTAAATCCTTGCCGCCGCCGGTTATGGTACGCAGGCGGTCCAGTTCTTCGTTAAAGCCGGATTTTATATAGCCGCCGTCCTTTGTCAGCGCGGGCGGGTCGTCCGCTATCGCGTTTTCGGTCAGGCTTGCTATATCGGCAAGCTCGCTTATCTTTTTATTCAGGCTGTTTATCAGCGGCGCGTCCAGTCTGCCAATGTCCTCTTTTAATTGAGGGATAGCGCGGCAGGTCGCGCCCAACGCGTACACATCCTTTGGGCTGGCAGTCTTGTAGATTATTCTGGTCATCAGCCGCTCAAGGTCGTATACCTTGTCTAAGTCGTCCTGTATATCGTACAGCACCGCGGAGTTTTCAACAAGTGCCTGCACCGCGTCATGCCGCCTGATGATAGCCGCCGCGTCGGTCAGCGGGCGCTCTATGCATTGTCTCAGTCTGCGCCTGCCCATACCCGTCACGGTCTTGTCCAATACCCACAGCAGCGAGCCGCGTTTTTCCCCGCTGCGCATGGTCTGAGTAAGCTCCAGATTGCGCCGCGCGTTAAAGCCAAGCTCCATATATTCCTGCCCGCTGTGGACGTTTAATTTTACAAATCGCTTTGCTCCGCTGCGCTGCGCCTTTTTTAGATAGTCCAGCATCGCGGACAGCGCGCGCACCGCGTTTTCCTTATCGGACAGCCCTATCTCGGCTATACTGCCGGAAAACTGCGCGGTCACCGACTGCTCGTCATATTCAAAACGCTCTTCGTCCAGCAGCTCTGCCGCGCAGCGCGGAAAGCGGTTACGGATAAAATCGTATACCTGCTTTGCGCTCAGCATTTCCTGATTGAACAGCAGCTCCGCCGGTGTATAGCGGGAAAACTCGTTTACTATCTCGTCGTACAGCTTTTTGCCGTTAGCCTTTTCAAAGGCGTGCACCTCGCCGGTGCTGATATCCGCGAACACTAATCCCGCGCCGCTTTCACCGAAATAGACGCAGGCGATATAGTTGTTCACGCCCTCTTCCAGCATAGACGCTTCTATCACCGTACCCGCGCTGACCAGCCGCACGATGTCGCGGTCAACCAATCCTTTGGCAAGGGCAGGGTCTACCGTTTGCTCGCACACCGCGACCTTAAAGCCCTTGTCTATCAGCCGCTTGATATAGCCCTCCGCGCTGTGGTGCGGCACGCCGCACATGGGGTTGCCCGCCCTTTGGGTGAGGGTCAGCTCCAGCTCTTTGGACGCCACCAGCGCGTCCTTATCAAACATCTCATAAAAGTCGCCGAGGCGGTAAAATAATATATAATCGCTGTAGTTCTTCTTGATGTCAGCATACTGCTGCATCATGGGAGTAAGCTTCTCCTTTTTTTCAGGCATCTACCGAACCTCCGGCTCTTTAATTTAATTCGGAATTATGAATTATGCATTATGAATTATGAATTAACTCAGTGGCAGCCGCCGCAGGTCGCGCAAGAACCGGTGCATGCGGTATAGTCGCAGGTGTCGGGGTCCTCACCGTTTACACACAGACTGATTATCGCGTTTACTTCGTTCACCAGCTTGTCCATTCCTGCCTTTGCCATGGTATAGTCTGCCATATGCTCGTTGGACATTATCATGGTGTACAGACGCTGCATTTCTTTGTTTGCCTCGTCCAGCTTTTCCTTGTCCTGCTCCTCGGCAGACTTGCTCATTTCCAGTCCTACCTGCTGTCTTTTCAGGTTAAATTCGCCGATAAGGTTCTGTAATTCGGTATCGGCGTCGTTTGCCTCTTTCGCCTTGTTGTATTCGATATAACGCTCGTCTGCCTGTATAGCCTTGCCGAGCTCTCTTGCCGCCTTGATTGCGTCCATTGTATTTGTCTCCTTTATAATAAATTATTTATTTCAATCGGTGTCTCCGACTGTTTCACCCTCAACCGCCCACGGCATAGCCTTTGTAATTTTCACCTTTACAAAGCTGCCGACAAGCTCGTCCCCGCCCGCAAAGCGGACGATGATATTCTGTCTGCTGTGTCCCGTTAGGTATTCGGGCTTGTTCTTGTCCCGTCCCTCGCACAGCACGTCCAGAATTTTGCCGATATATTTCCGATAATTCTCCAGTCCGATGTCGCCCTGCACCTCTAACAGCTCGCGCATCCAGAGTCCCTTTTCCTTGTCGCTGACAGGGTCGTCCATGTCAGCCGCCTTGGTACCCTCGCGCTTGCTGTAAATAAAGGTGTACGCCATATCATACCGCACCGTCTCCATCAGCTTTACCGTCTGCCGAAAATCCTCATAGGTCTCCCCCGGAAAGCCGACTATTATATCGGTGGTCAGCGACAGGTCGGGTATCCTGCTCTTTGCGTATTCCACCAGCCCGAGATAATGCTCTGTGGTATAGCTGCGGTTCATCGCCTTTAATATTCTGTCGCTGCCGCTTTGCACCGGGAGATGGATATGATGCTCGATATGCGCGCTGTCCGCTATGACGTCTATCAGCTCTCTGGTGCAGTCCTTCGGATGAGAGGTCATAAAGCTTATCTTATACTCTCCCTCAATCGCGTCCAGTCTGCGTAAAAGCTCGGCAAAGCCGATGCCGTGCTCTTTCCCGTAGGAATTGACGTTCTGTCCCAGCAGCAGTATCTCCTTATACCCCTGCTGTATCAGCTCTTTTACCTCAGACACTACCGCGTCCGCCTTACGCGAGCGCTCGCGCCCCCTGACGTAAGGAACCACGCAATAGGTGCAAAAGTTATTGCAGCCGTACATTATCGGCACATACGCCTTTATCGCGTTGTCGCGGCGCACTGGTATGCTTTCGGTCAGCACGCCGTCGCCGTCGGGGATATTTACGCAGCCCAGGTTTTTGGTCAGCTTGTCGTACAGCATACGCGGCAGCTCGTGCACGGTGTGAGTACCGAAAATAATATCCACCATCGGGTATGATGCCTTCAGCTTTTCGGCGATGTGCTGCTGCTGTACCATACAGCCGCCCACTGCGATTATCAGGCGGCGGTTGCTCTCTTTCAGCTTTTTGAACGCGCCGATATTGCCGAACACCTTATCCTCGGCATTCTCCCTCACCGCGCAGGTGTTGAGTAAAATCAAATCCACGTTGTCCGGCGTATCGGTAAAGTCATAGCCCATTTCGGCAAGCATACCTTTTATCTTCTCGCCGTCGCTTACGTTCTGCTGGCAGCCGTAGCTGTGGACGTACGCCTTCGGTCGGACATTCGTGCTGAGGAAAAACGCGCGTGTTTTATCTATGTATTCACCAAACAGAGCGACCTCGTCGCCGCTTAGCTCACGAATCAAATCTCAATCCCCCGCTTATGTAAATCTTACGTCAAAATCGCATATATGGTATTCCAATATAAAGTATACCACATTCCCTGCAAAATATCAAGTGAAATTTATGTGTAATTTCCGATTTTTGAAATAAAAGCCGCCAACCTTTTTCCTGCTTTGACGACCAAGTATGTAAAAGCAAAACCCGCCGGAAATGAGCATAGGAAAACCGCCGGCAGAAATGCCGGCGGTCTGTATCAGTTATTTACGATTAAAGCTTCAGCTATTAGCTAATGGTAGCGTTCAGCTCGTCGATTCTGTTCTGGATAACGGGGAGAACCTCAGCACGCTGAACAGTATAAGGTGTACCGTTCATGTACGGATAGAAGGTGAGGGTCTGGAGCGGGGTGTCACCGTTGTCACCGGACGCGATATCAGGGCCGATGCCTTCCATGAAGTCAAATATTGCGGTAAAGGTCTCGGGATCTTCTATTATCGCAATGTTGTCCATGATGTACTGCGGGCACTCATAAGACTCCATAAACTGCTGATTGAATGCTTCGCTTACGGATTCGTCCTTAGAGGTGTATGCGTTGCAGTAGATCCATGCCTTATAGCCGTCAATATTCTTAGCGGATGCAACCAGCATGATGGGGTCAACCTTCATGGGCTGATAGTATTTATCCGAGCCGGGCATCTGGGGATACGGAACAAACTGTACCTCATCCTCATCCCAGTCCTTGTTTAGTCTCTTAAAGCCGCCTACGGATGTCTGACCCTCGAACGCCCATTTACCGTCCTCTAAGAAGAGGACGTTGCCTGCGTTCCACTCTCTGGGGTTAGTGCCCCAGCCGTTGAGTATCTCTCTGGGATAACGGAGAGATTCGCCTGCCTCATCGTCAAACTTGATGAGCATATCCATAGCTTTTTCGATGTTGGCGTTGTTGAAGTTGCCTACCAGCTTGCCGTCTTCCATTCCGATAAGGGGAGTACCGGTGGTAGCTAAGATGTTCTTCTGGAAATACCAGCCGTCGATAGCGTACTTGCCGTTATCAGGATCGGTGAACGCACGGCAGGTCTCCATAAAGGTGTCCCAATTCCACTCGCCGTTCTGGAACTGTGTCCAGGGGTCCTCAACGCCTGCCTGAGCCGCGATGGACTTTCTGTACCAGAGGACTGTGTTACAGCCTATAGATACAACGGGGCAGTAATAATGCTCGCCCCACTTGAGCAGCTCGATAACGTCTTTGGTGTCTGCCCAAAGATCATCTTCAAAATTGAACAGATCGTCAACGTTCTGGAACAGGTTGGAGTATATGCTGTAAGGATAGTTGCCTATCTCAAACGGGAAGCAGTCAGGCGAGTCGCCGGACTGTACATACTTTGCAAGGTTGTTGTATCTTTCTGCATAAGATGTATTAAGATTGATAAATACATCACCGGGATCAGCTGCGGTATAACCGTCCGGAACATTCTCGGGAACACCGTACAGCTCCTTAAACAAAGAGATCTCGGGAGAATTCTCATCGATCTTCCACCATGCAAGCCATATCAGCTTGTCTGTTACTTCTATGCCCGATACCTCATCCTCAACGTTTGAAGTGAGTTCGCCGACAGCACTTTGTACATTCTCATCAGAAGTAAGGGTAGGACCCGCATCTACGGAAGATTCGGAGCTGTTGTTAGCCCCTGTGTCGTTGCTGGTACCACCGGAGCTGCTTGTCGAGCAGCCTGCGATTGCACTGACAGCTGTCAAAAGCGCGAGCGCACCGGCCATAGCCTTGAAATACTTTTTCATTGTTACCTCCTGTAAAATTTTTTGCTGTAAAAAAATAATTGCGTTTTAAGCGCGTAGATTTAACAATACTGCGCCCAATAACATTATATCATTTTATCCTGCTTTATTCAAGATGAAATATGTAACAAATTATATAGCGGAATTTATATAAATGTGACAACATTGTGTTAAAATGTTACCGATTTGTAAGCTTAATTTAAGTAAAATAAACACGTCGTAAACAAGCTTAATTAGTTAACATTATTGCTCTTTTATTTTCTCAGCGGCGGAATTGATAGCGGCGTTAAGCTCGTTTACGGTGTCGATGTTCTCTTTTACCTTCTCCGAGGCGCTTGCCAGCTCGCGCTCGATATTCTTTATCGACATTTTTACGTTGTTCAGTACCTCTTCAACGCTGCGTATGCGGCTGGAGGTCTGCTCTGCCAGCTGCCTTACCTCCTGCGCGATAACATTAAAGCCCGCGCCCGCGTCGCCTGCGTGCTTTGCCTCTATCGACGCGTTAAAGCCCAGCAGCGTCATCTGCGTGGCAACGTTCTGTATGTAATTGAGTATCGAATCGGTCATTGCCACGGTCTTGTCCGCGACCTCCGCCTTTTTGCGTATTCGGTCAAACTCCGAGGAAAGCTCTTTAACGTTTTCTATCATCTGCGCGCCGTGCTCGCTGACCTGACGGAAGTCTTCCTTTATCTCGGCATAGCCGTCCGCCCTGCGCTCGTCATCCTGTGCGGCTGTCAGCTTTCTTCCGCCGTATTCGCCTATTATCTGGGCAAACCTGAATAACAGCTGCGCGGCGTTGTCGACATATTCTCTTGATACCGTGCGCACGTTTTGCAGGCGCGCAACATATTCGTCGGGGTCAACGCCTATCTCCTCGGCGGCGCTGCGTGCCGCGGAAATATCCGGCTGCTCGGTCAGCACCTGTCCGCCGATAAAGGTACCGATATGCTTGTCATCTATCATTATCGGCACGGCAAATTCCACCAGCCCGCTGTGGCAGGTGTATATCGCGGGCTTGCCTGTCCTGCGGGCAAGCTCTGCGCCGTGCAGGTCGCATTCGCTGCACCGCTCGCGTCCCTGTGATGTGCCGCGCATCACGCTGCGGCAAAAGTCGTTAGGGTTACTTGTCTTTGTCACCGCGCCGCCGGCATCAACGGCATACACCGTCATACCGACTGACTTCGCAAAGCTGTCCAGCCATTCTTGTAAAGTACCGACTTCAATAATGTCGGATAGTCTTATCTCTTGCTCCATATTGATTTCTCCTTATAAATCGGGGTAATTGTCAATACACTTTTATTATATACTGTTTGCAATAAAAAATCAAGATATAATCGTACTGTTTTTGTGAAAATACACAAGTAAATGTTAATATTTTGGTAGGTTATTCCGATTTTTCGCCGTGTTGCGCGGTTATTTCGGTTTTGGCTATTGATTTTGGGACATATTTATGATATATTTTAAATAAGAATATCGGTGAGACATGCAGGTGTCTGACCGACAGAATAACTAATATATTCCGAACCGCATTTAAGGCGGCGGGGATTGGAGAAAAAAATGAGAATACTTTATGCGGCAAGCGAGGCGCAGCCGGTTGCGGCTTCGGGCGGTCTTGCGGATGTAGCGGGCTCTTTGCCCAAGGCTCTTGCAGAAGAGGGTCACGAGGCGGCAGTGGTAGTGCCCCTGTACGTCAACACTATCAAGCAGGAATGGCGCGACCGGATGACCTATGTCACCAACTTTTATGTGCCGGTGGGCTGGCGCAGCCAGTACTGCGGACTGTTCACCGCCAACATCAACGGCGTGACCTATTACTTCCTTGACAATGAATATTACTTCAAGCGTGATTACGGTCTGTATGGCTATTATGACGATGCCGAGCGCTATGCGTTCTTCTCCCGCGCGGTGCTTGAGATGCTGACCGTGATAGACTTCAAGCCCCAGGTGATAAACTCCAACGACTGGCAGTGCGCGCTTATCCCCGTTTACTATCATATGTTCTATGAGCATCATCACAAGCTGTGGGGAATAAAGCACGTATTCACCATACATAATATCCAGTATCAGGGCAGATACGGCATGGATATACTGGAGCAGGTGCTGGGTATCCCGCGCCACTTTGCGTCGCTTATGGAATACGACCGCGACATCAACTTTATGAAGGCGGCTATCGAGGTCGCAGACAAGGTCACCACCGTATCCCCCACCTACGCGAGAGAGATATTCGACCCGTGGTTCTCCCACGGTCTTGACCGTGCGCTGAGGGACAAGGCGTACAAAACCTGCGGCTTCCTCAACGGTATAGACACCGATATGTATAACCCGCAGAAGGACCCGGTGATCCCCGCAACATTCAGCACAAGCCGCCGCGCAGGCAAAAAGGTCTGCAAGGAAAAGCTGCTTGAAGAAGTAGGTCTGCCGCAGGGCGACGAGCCGGTTATCGGTATGATCTCCCGTCTGGTAGAACACAAGGGCTTTGATTTGGTCAAGTACGTTTTCCATGATATAATCAACCTCGGCTTTAAGGTCGTTATACTCGGCTCGGGCGAGCCGCAGTACGAGCAGTTCTTTAACGAAATGCGCTGGAAGTACCCCGACAAGGTGGCGTTCACCTGCGGATATGTTCCCGACCTTGCTAAGAGAATTTACGCGGGCGCGGATATGTTCCTTATGCCGTCCAAGAGCGAGCCGTGCGGTCTCGCGCAGATGATATCGCTGCGTTACGGCACTATTCCGATAGTGCGCTCTACCGGCGGTCTTGCCGACAGCATAATAGACTGCGGCAACGAGGACGGCACCGGCTATACCTTCCAGTCCTACAACGCGCATGATATGCTGGCTTCGATAGCGCGCGCAAAGGACCATTACTGGGATAAGAAGGAATGGAACAAGCTGGTGGTACGCGCAATGAAGGCGGATTTCAGCTGGAGCCAGTCGGCAAAGCTGTATATCGGTCTTTACAGAGAGCTATGCCCCGAAGACTGATTTATAATTCATAATTCATAATTGTGAATTTACGGGCGGATGAAATCCGCCCGTTCTTATGAGCAAAATACGAAAGGAAAATATATATGATATTGGGAATAGGCGCACTTGTTATAGGCGTTGCGCTTACTGTAATGGGATATGTTGGTGTAGACATCAACTTCAATATGATCAGCTCGCTCGGCGTGCTGGTGGTGGGCTTTCTTATGCTGATAAAGGGCGCGGATATGTTTGTAGAGGGCGCGTCCAAAATAGCCGCCAAGTTCAAGATACCGCAGATAGTCATCGGTCTTACGATAGTGGCTATGGGTACCTCCGCACCGGAGGCGGCAATAAGCATCAGCGCGGCGTTTCAGGACGCTGCCGCCATCTCGGTCGGCAACGTAATAGGCAGCAATATAATGAACATACTGCTTATCCTCGGCGCCAGCGCATTGGTGTCAAAGCTGAAAATAAAGCCCAACACGCTGAAGTTTGAGATACCGTTTGTGGTGTTCATCACCGCGGCGCTGCTGGTGCTGGGCTGGATAGGCGGCGGTATCGACAAGATAGACGGCGTAATTATGCTGGTGCTGTTTGCGTGCTTTCTCGGATATCTGTTTTACCTTTACAAAAAGGGCGACAGTTCGGCGGCGGACGATGTGCCGGAGCTGTCTGAAAACGACAAGCTGCCGATAATGATACTGCTGACGGTTTTAGGTCTTGTCAGCATAGTGCTGGGCAGCGACCTTACGGTAAACTCTGCCAAGAACATTGCCGAGACGATAGGCATAGACGACAGAACGATATCGCTGACGGTCGTGGCATTCGGTACATCCCTGCCGGAGCTTATCACCTGCATTACCGCCTCGCTGAAGAACAAGCCGGATATCGCTATCGGCAACATCATCGGCAGCAATATTTTCAATATTCTGTTTGTTGTTGGACTTGCGGGTGTATTCTCCCCCAACCCGATGGCATTCGGCGCAGACTTTATGATAGACGCAGCCGTAGCTATCGGCTCGGCGGTGCTGCTGGGTCTGCTGGTGATACGCAAAAAAGAGCTGAGCCGCCTGTCCGGCGGAATAATGCTAGCCGCTTATGTGGGGTATTGTGTGTACCTGTTTGTTTAATGAATAACGAATATTGAATAATGAATAATTGTGGTGTGCCGCGCCGTAAGGCGCGGCACGGATTTTTGATAATGCAAATATAGACTGTCGCGTGCGGCAGTCTTTTTTATTATTGACAAATACCAACAAAGCATTTATAATTAAACAATAAGCCGAAAGGAGCGCGCCGATGACACAAGCCGAATATATGCTCGCTGAAAACTATATGCTGTCATGCATGGAGGACAGCGCCCATGATAAAGAGCACATTTACCGCGTTTTGTACAATGCTCTTGAAATAGCCGAGGGAGAGCCCGACGTTGACTGTGATGTGCTGATTTTCGCCTGCTTGCTGCACGATATCGGGCGCAAGGAGCAGTTTGATAACCCCACTGTCTGCCACGCGGCGGCAGGTGCGGAAAAGGCGTATTTATTTCTGCTGAAAAACGGCTATGACGAGTTATTCGCGGGGCATGTCAGAGACTGTATTTACACTCACCGTTTCAGAAAAAGCAGCCCGCCGCAAAGTATTGAGGCAAAAATATTGTTTGACGCGGACAAGCTGGACGCAGCGGGCGCGTCAGGGTTAGCGAGGACCTTATTGTATAAAGGCGAGGTCGGCGAGCCGCTTTATTCCATGCTGCCTGACGGTACGGTATCAGACGGAACAAACGACCAAACGCCGTCATTTTTTCAGGAATACAGATATAAGCTGGAAAACATATATGACAAATTCTACACCGCAAAGGGCGCGGCGCTTGCCGCCGGGCGAAAACAGGCGGCAATGGATTTTTACGACAGCCTTTACCGCGAGATGAGCGAGCCGTATATTAACGGCAAAAGCAGACTGGATAAGATAATAAAAGAGCGGTGAGTACTCACCGCTCTTTTATTTTACCTTATAAAATTCGTCATTACCTTTTCCTCAAGCTCAGGGGGCTGAACATCTGCCGACTCTTTCATTTTGAGCAGATACGCCATATTTGCGCCGATGTTGCGGGCTATCTGCATGCCCTCGCCGTCCATCTCTGCCTCGCCGGGCGTCCTGCCGTGTACGACGCTCCAATAGCGGGTGGGGGTTATCATCATCTCCGCCAGCTCGAAAAAGCGGTATATCTCTTCCATCGCGTTTACTCCGCCGCTGCGGCGCAGTGCCGCAACAGCCGCCGCGGGCTTGAACCGCATAGACGCCGACGAGGTGTAAAACAGCCTGTCGAGAAAGCTCTTCAGCGTGCCGTTTATCCCCGCATAGTATACCGGAGAGCCGACTATCAGTCCGTCCGCCTCGCGCACCTTTTGCGCCGCCTCGTTCAGCCCGTCGTCAAAGACGCATTTACCGATTTTGGCGCAGCCGCCGCATGCCTTACAGCCGAAAATATTTTTATTTCCTATATGCAGTATCTCAGTCTCTATCCCCTGCTTTTCCAGCTCGCCGCACGCCATGCTGAGTGCGGTGTATGTATTGCCGCGCTCGCGCGGACTTCCGTTTATTGCTATTACTTTCATAACGCCCTCCGTTTTTTACTTAAATTAATAGCTTTTCAATCATAATATAATTATACTCCCTACCGTAAAAATTATCAATATATAATTATTATTTTGTTAAAATCACACAAAAAGCGCGTGCGGTACAAGCGTAAATACAATCTTTTTTTAAAAATCCTATGGAAATATCAGGATTTTATATAAATTTAGTTGCAATTTATAAATAAGTATGCTAGAATAACCTTATACACGGGCAAACTATGCCCGAAACACAGCAGAAAGGAAACCGATATGGAAAATAAAGATAACAACATGCAGGAAAACTGGCAGCAGGTACTGCAAGAGTTTGAGAGTGTGGAAAACACTCAGCAGCCTCAGCAACCGCAGCAGTACGCTCAGCAGCCCCAGCAGTACGCTCAGCAACCGCAGCAGTACGCTCAGCAGCCGCAGCAGTATGCTCAGCAGCCCCAGCAGTACGCTCAGCAGCCCCAGCAGTATCAGCCTACCGCTATACCCGCATATGATGCGTCCAGCTTTGCGGTAATGCCTGTAAAGAAAAAGAGCAAGACCCCGATAATCATACTTATAATCGTACTTGCGGCAGCCCTGATAGGCGGCGCGATATTCCTGCTCTTCCAGCTTTTCGGCGGCAAGGGCGGATATGAGAGCCTGGAAAGAAAGTTCTTCGGCGGACTTGGCGAGACGCTCAGCGACACCACCGCTGACTTCACCTCCGACAAGATAGGTGAGCAGTTTGAGATATCTCTCACCCCCGGCACCGGCGACTTTGCCCCCACGGTAATATCCGGCAAGACATATGCCGACATTGAATCCGGCAAGGTATATTGTGAGTTAGCTCTGAAGTCCGACGACCAGCAATACCTGTCCGCAAAGCTGTGGCAGGAAGACGAGACGGTAATAATGCAGATACCCGAGCTGTCGGATATGTATATCACTGTGGACGCAGCCTCCGCTTCATCCATGGTAAGCCTCAGCAGCCCCGCATCGTCAGTTGCGGCAGGCAATATGCTGCTGTCTGACTACGATGATTATTATTCCGGCATGTCCTCATCCTACACTGCGGGCATGCAGTTTGCACAGATGCTGACCGAGCTTTCTGATGATCAAATCGACAGCCTTTTCAAAATAATCACCGACGCATATTTTGAATGCTTTACCGGCGAGGATGTAAAGTCCGCAACTCTTACGGCAGGCTCTACTACCGTTAGCTGCCAGTCATACACCGTAAAGTTCACCATGGGCAATATTTACGATTTCATCATCAAGCTGGTTGAAAAGATAGGCGACGATAAGACATTCTCCTCCTTGTTGGAAGAATACGGCTTTGACAAGTCCACCTTGAATATGGTTAAGTCCATGTTCGAGAGCGCAAAGAAAGAGTCCAGCGACAGCGAGCTTAAAGAAGAGCTTATGCGCATGGTCGTTTACTACGACAACGATCAGATAATCGGCAGAAGCATTATCGTTGACGGCGAGGAAATACTCAAGATAGTTCATATCATCAACGACGATATGATAAGCATAGCCCTCGTAGTAGAGGACGAACTGGATTTCTCTATAAACGTTAAAAAGTCCGGCGACCAGTACGCAACTGAGGTTGCTCTCATTGCGGAAGGCGAAAAGCTGTTCAGCGGCACAGGCAACTTTACCGTTACCGATACTTCTGTGACCGGTACCGCGGATATCAACTTTGACGGCAACACCATGAGCTTTGATATAAGCTCTACCGAGGTTGGCGGCAATTCGCAGTTCAGCATAGGAATGAAGGCTAATAACGAAAAGATATTCGACATGTCTGTCGACACTTCCTCTATACCCTACGAAGATATTTCAGTACCGGCAGTCAATGACTCCAATTCCGTGGATATGAGCAACTCCTCTTACTACTACACTGAACAAGAGGAAAAGTTCTTTGAGGATGTCGCGAACAACGCTGAAAAGATCGTCGAGAAAATAAGCTCTATGGGCAAGACCGATATAATCTCAGCATATATCGCATCAAGCATGGCATCTATGCCGTCATATGATTATGATGACGATTACGGTTTTGGCTGGGATGATGATGACGATTTCAATTGGGACGATTTCGATTTCGACTTTGACCTGTAATTAAACCGGCTCTCTTAGGGCTGAAGTCCATAAAGAAAGTTTATAACTATTATTGAGGGAGACCCTTTTGTAAAAGGGTCTCCCTCATACTCCAAAAACATTTATGTTTTATTTTTCCCCTGATAGGGTATTACCCTATCAGGGGAAAAATCATA
>JAFLRX010000031.1 GCA_022511265.1 Eubacterium sp.
AGTTCTTGCAGCAGGCGCAGCAGTAGTTGCTAAGAAGAGCAAGTAATTTAATTACAAACTCTGAAAAATGAATAAAATTAAGGCTGTCGCATTTGCGACAGCCTTGTTTTTTATCCGTGCCCAAAGGGCATACCATAATTATTCACTATTCACTAAAAAAGCCGCCCTAGGCGGCTTTTTTATCAGTATCCGTAATCCTCAGCAATGAATATAACCTTAATCCTGTCCTTTTCGCGCTGTTGGGACATCACCACATAGTCACAGCAGATGCGGTCGGGGGATTTGCAGTGTCCGCAGCGGCCGGTGGCGGCGCAGGGGGTGTTGCGGTTAAGCCTTATGCAGTTGGCGGGGGATGCCATCGTCTCCAGACGGTCAACCGCGGCGTCAAGGTCGGTGACTATCTTGTTCAGCCCTGCGACAACTATGACCTGCTTTGGTCCGAATATCATCGCGGCTACGCGGTTGCCGTTGCCGTCAACGTTGTACAGCTCACCGTTTTCGGTTATCGCGTTGGTAGAGGTGAAATATGTATCCGCACTGAACGCTTTGCGCATCAGCGCGGGTATCTCCTCCAGCGGGGTGAGGTCGCGGTCAAGGTAGATGCCCTTGTAGTTCTCGTTCAGAAAATCCTGTATGCCGCTTTCCTTCAGCGTCATCGAGCCGCCGGAAAGTATCAGCTTGTCATCCTTGATAAGCCCTGCGATAAGTTCTTTCGCTTCATCTGCGGTGTCAACAAGGTAGCCCTTCATGTTGTTCTTTTCCAGCGCCTCGATAACCTTTTTCGCGCGGTTTTTCAGCGACTGCTTTACTATATCGGTCATAGTTAGTCCCTCCTGTTTGGGTATAGAAAATTTCTTTAATAAAATAATATCATAAAATTTCAAAAATGTCTATAAAGAGATAGACTTTTTAATAAAAATGTGATAGAATAAAAGCATAGATTTTTAACCGGGAGGGGTTTTTATATGGATATATTAAAGCTGAAAGCGCCCTGCAAGGATTATTTATGGGGCGGCAACCGTCTGAGAGAGGAATACGGCAAGGTTTCCGACTCCGACAAAATAGCGGAGAGCTGGGAGCTGTCCTGCCACAAGGACGGAGAAAGCGTAATAGACGGCGGAGCATATGACGGCAAAACGCTGAAGGAATATCTTGCGGAGAATAAGGCTGCGCTGGGCAGCGCATGCGATAGGTTTGAATATTTTCCGATACTGATAAAGCTGATAGACGCAAAGGATAATTTGTCGGTGCAGGTACATCCCGACAACGAGTACGCTATGCGGGTCGAGGGCGAGTACGGCAAGACCGAGATGTGGTACATAGTAGACTGCAACGAGGGTGCGCAGCTGATATACGGCTTTAAGGATAAGGTTTCCCGTGAGGAGTTTGAGCGCAGGATAAAGGACAACACCCTGCTGGAGATAACCAACAATGTTCCGGTGCATAAGGGCGATGTGTTCTATATCGAGGCGGGTACACTGCACGCGATAGGCAGCGGTATACTTATCGCCGAGATACAGCAAAACTCCAACACCACTTACCGTGTGTATGACTATGGCAGAGTAGGCGCGGACGGCAAGCCACGACAGCTGCATATAGACAAGGCTGTAGATGTCACCGCGACCGAGCCGCCGAAGTACGACACCAAGCCCAAGGGCGAGCGCACCGCGATAGAGGGCGGCGCATGCACGCTGCTGGCAAGCTGCGAGTACTTTAACGTGAACAAGTACGAGGTGAGCGGAACGGTCAAGCTGACAGCGTCGGAGAAATCCTTCAACTCGGTGCTGGTGCTGGACGGCGAGGGTACAATAAATGGTGTAAAGGCGGCAAAGGGCGAGAGCTTTTTTGTGCCTGCCGGTTACGGCGAATATACGATAAGCGGAAATATTACCGCGATAGTTACTGACATAATCTGATTAAAGAAAGAGGGAATTTATGAAGTATTACCTCGGTATAGATATAGGCGGGACCAACGTCAAGGCGGGCGTTGTTGACGAGAACGCAAAGCTGCTGGCGCACAGCTCAGTCAAGACCGAGTCGGCGGGCGGTTATCAGTCGTCTCTGGAGAATATCTTCAAGGCGGCGGACACCGCGTTGGAGCTGTCCGGCATCGACATCGACAAGATAAAGAGCATCGGCGTAGGCTGCCCCGGCACAATGGACGCGGCGGCGGGTGTGGTGGTGTATTCCAACAACCTGCACTGGGACAATGTTCCGCTGGGCAAGGACATTGCCGCTAAATATGACAAGAAGGTGTATCTTGAAAACGACGCCAACGCGGCGGCATACGGCGAGTATATCGCGGGTGCGGCAAAGGGCGCGAAGAACGCCGTGGTGCTGACCCTCGGGACAGGTGTCGGCGCGGGGATAATCGTTGACGGAAAGATATACAGCGGCTCTAACTTTGCGGGCGGCGAGATAGGTCACACTGTTATAGAAATTGACGGGTGGGAGTGTACCTGCGGACGTAAGGGATGCTTTGAGGCGTACGCCTCGGCAACGGGACTGATACGCATGACCGCCGAGATGATAAAGGAAAGACCAAAGACCCGCCTGAAAGAGCTGGCGGAGCTGGGCGGAAAGATATCCGCGCGCACCGCGTTCAACGCGGCAAAGCTGGGCGACGATGACGGTACGGAGGTCGTGAAGAAGTACATAAAGTATCTCGCCTGCGGTATCGCAAATACCATAAATATTTTCCAGCCGGATGTGCTGTGTATCGGCGGCGGCGTCTGCAACGAGGGCGACAACCTGTTAAACCCGTTGAAAAAAGAGATAGCAAAGCAGATATACACAAAAAACAGCGAAAAGAACACCGAGATAGTTATGTGCGCGCTGGCGAATGAGGCGGGCATGATAGGCAGTGCGATGTTGGGCAGAACCGAGACGGGCACGCTGGGCAGCGCGATACTGGAGACCACGGGCGCTATCGGCAGCACGATAGGAAATACATTACTTGGAAAAAATAAATCAAATGAAAAAGGAGCAACTAAAAATGAGAAGTGATTTAATCAAAAGTGGAGTTGACAGAACCCCGCACAAGGCGATATTAAAGTCGCTGGGACTGATAGACAGCGAGATGCAAAAGCCGTTTATCGCGGTGGTATGCGCGGCAAGCGACTATGTGCCGGGACATGTGCATCTGCATGAAATATCCGCGGCGGTAAAGGACGGTATAAGAAATGCGGGCGGCGTGCCGTTTGAGTTTTTCACCATCGGCGTATGCGACGGTCTTGCGATGAACCATAAGGGTATGAGATATTCGCTCGCTTCACGTGAGCTTATCGCGGACAGTATTGAGGTAATGCTGACAGCACACCCGCTGGACGGTATCGTGTTTATCCCCAACTGCGACAAGATAGTACCGGGTATGATAATGGCGGCAGCAAGGCTGAACCTGCCCGCGATATTCGTAAGCGGCGGACCTATGAACCCCGGCAAGGTGCAGGGCAAGAGAGTAGGCTACAGCGAGATATACGAGGCTATCGGACAGTACGCCAACGGCGAGATAGGCGACGACGTTATCAAGGATTATGAAAACAACGCATGTCCTACCTGCGGCTCTTGCTCGGGTATGTATACCGCTAACTCGATGAACTGTCTGACTGAGGCTATCGGCTTGGCGCTGCCGTATAACGGCACCGAGCCTGCGGTAAATTCCGCGCGCCGCAGACTGGCAAAGGAGACCGGCGAGAGGGCGGTAGAGCTGGTAAAGGAAAATATCCGCCCGAAGGATATAATCACCAAGAAGAATATGCTGAACGCGCTGGCCACCGATATGGCTATCGGCGCGTCCTCAAATACCGTGCTGCATCTGCTGGCGATAGCGCACGAGGCAGGCGTTGATATTCAGCTGAGCGATATAGACAATATGAGCAGGGCGACCCCGCAACTGTCCAAGCTGAACCCCGCAAGTGACGTGTTCATCACCGACCTTAACGATGTCGGCGGTATACAGGCGGTAATAAAAGAGCTGGCAAAGGGCAAGCATATTAATGAGGACGTGCTGACGGTGTCCGGTACGCAGGCTGACAGAATAAAGGCGGCACGCAATGCGGACGGCACGATAATCCACACCTGTGAAAGCCCGATAAGAAAGGACGGCGGTATCGCCATCCTGTCCGGCAACATTGCCGAGAACGGCTCGGTCGTAAAGCAGGGCGCGGTAAAGCCTGAGATGATGGACTTTACCGGTATGGCAAAGGTGTTTGACGGCGAGCAGGCGGCGGTTGACGCTATTATGAACGACGTAATCGTACCGGGCGACGTGGTTGTCATCAGATATGAGGGACCCAAGGGCGGACCCGGCATGCCGGAGATGCTGGCGCCCACGGCGGCAATCGTCGGCAAGGGACTGGACGGCAGTGTGGCACTTATCACTGACGGACGCTTCAGCGGGGCAAGCCGCGGCGCGGCAGTCGGACATGTTTCACCCGAGGCGGCAGAGGGCGGACTTATCGCGTTTATCGAGTCGGGCGACAAGATACACATCGACATCCCCAACCGCAAGATAGAATTACTGGTAGATGATGCGACTATCGCGGAGCGTAAGAAGAAGGGTATACTCCCGCCCAAGCAGCTGGACGGCTATCTCAAGAGATACGCAAAGATGGTTACATCTTCCAATACCGGCGCGGTGTTTGAAGACTAAGTTTGATCTTTAATATGACATACTGTTGTCATATTTAATATGTTATAATGTAAAGCGGTGCAAAGCTGATTGTGCCGCTTTACATTGTCTGGTAAATTCGCATAAAGAGGCGGAGCATTTTATGGACAGATTTGTTCTTAAAAGTGAATATAAGCCGACGGGCGACCAGCCGCAGGCGATAGAAAAGCTGGCGGAGGGCGTGCTGCGCGGGGATAAAGAGCAGGTGCTGCTGGGCGTGACCGGGTCAGGCAAGACCTTTACTATGGCGAATATCATAGAAAAGGTGAACAAGCCTACCCTTATACTGGCGCATAACAAGACGCTGGCGGCGCAGCTGTGCAGCGAGTTCCGCGAGTTTTTCCCCGACAACGCGGTGGAATATTTCGTCTCTTACTACGACTACTATCAGCCGGAGGCATATATACCCGCGACCGACGCGTATATCGAAAAGGACAGCGCGATAAACGACGAGATAGACCGCCTGCGCCACTCTGCCACTGCGTCGCTGGCAGAGCGGCGGGATGTCATCATCGTTGCCAGCGTGTCCTGTATCTACAGCCTGGGCAGCCCCGAGGACTACCGCGAGAATATGCTGTCGGTGCGAGAGGGGCAGGAGAAAAGCCGTGACGATATTATCAGGCGGCTGACCGAGATACAGTACGAGCGCAATGATATGAACTTTATCCGAAACAAGTTCAGGGTGAGGGGGGACGTGCTGGAGATATTTCCGGCGGCGAGTACCTCTGACCGTGCGATAAGGATAGAGTTTTTCGGCGACGAGGTAGATAGGATATCCGAGATAGATGTGGTGACCGGCGAGGTAAAGCGCAGATTTTCGCATATCTGCATTTTCCCCGCGTCGCATTACATTGTCGGCAAGGACAGGCTGGAAACGGCACTGGACGAGATAGAGCGTGAGATGGAAGAGCGGGTGCGGTATTTCACCGAGAACCGCAAGCTGATAGAGGCGCAGCGGATAGAGCAGCGCACCCGTTATGATATGGAGATGCTGCGTGAGATAGGCACCTGCAAGGGCGTGGAGAACTATTCACGCGTGTTGGCGGGACGTGCGCCCGGCAGCTCGCCCATTACACTTATGCACCACTTTCCGGAGGATTTTCTGCTGTTCGTGGACGAGAGCCATGTAACATTACCGCAGGTACGCGGCATGTTCGGCAACGATAAATCGAGAAAGCAGAACCTTATAGATTACGGCTTTCGGTTGCCGTCCGCTTTTGACAACAGACCGCTTAACTTTGACGAGTTTCACGGTATGATAAATCAGGCGATATATGTGTCGGCTACGCCCGGTCCGTTTGAGAAAGAGCATGCGGTGCAGTTTGCCGAGCAGGTGATAAGACCGACAGGTCTGCTGGACCCGCTGATAGAGGTAAAGCCGGTAGAGGGGCAGATAGAGGACCTGTACTCTGAGATAAACGAGCGGGCGGCAAAGAACGAGTGCGTGCTGATAACCACGCTGACAAAAAAGATGGCGGAAGACCTGACAAATTATTATGAAAAGCTGGGCGTAAAGATACGCTATATGCATCATGATATAGATTCTATCGAGCGTATGGAGATAATCCGCGACCTGCGTATGCATGTGTTTGACGCGCTGGTGGGTATAAATCTGCTTAGAGAGGGACTGGACCTGCCTGAGGTATCTTTAGTGGCGATACTGGACGCGGATAAAGAGGGCTTTCTGCGCAGCGAGACCTCGCTGATACAGACGATAGGGCGCGCGGCGCGAAACGCCGAGGGCAAGGTGATAATGTACGCGGACACCGTCACGGACAGCATGGAGCGCGCGATAAACGAGACCAATCGCCGCCGCGAGATACAGATGAAATATAACGAGGAACACGGCATAGTGCCGAAGACCATCGTCAAGGATATCCGTGCGGTGCTGGAGATATCCGGCGCAAAGGACAAGCACGGCGGCAAAAAGCGTAAGATGACCAAGGCAGAGCGCGAGGCGCTGATAAAACAGTACACGGTACAGATGAAAGAGGCAGCGAAGATTTTGGACTTCGAGCATGCGGCATTTTTGAGAGACAAGATAAAGGAACTTTCGGAAGAGAAATAAAGAAAGGGACAACTGAAAAATGGGAATTGAGAAGATAGTTATCAAAGGCGCGAGGGAGCATAACCTAAAGAACGTAGATATAGAATTGCCCCGCGACAAGCTGATAGTAATGACGGGACTGTCAGGTTCGGGCAAGTCGTCGCTGGCGTTTGACACCATTTACGCGGACGGACAGAGACGGTATATCGAGAGCCTGTCCAGCTATGCGAGGATGTTCCTCGGGCAGATGGAAAAGCCGGACGTTGACAGTATTGAGGGGCTTTCTCCCGCGATATCCATAGACCAGAAGACCACCTCTAAAAACCCGCGTTCTACCGTTGGTACGGTGACCGAGATATACGACTATCTGCGTCTGCTGTACGCGCGCGCGGGTACACCGCACTGCCCCGTCTGCGGCAAGGAGATAAAGCAGCAGACCATCGATCAGATAGTTGACAAGATAATGGCATTGCCTGAAAAAACAAGGTTTATGGTGCTGGCGCCCGTGGCGAGAGGACGCAAGGGCGAATATCAGCGCGAGTTTGAGTCGCTGGCGAAAAAGGGCTTTGCGAGAGTAAGGGTAGACGGTATCATCTACGACCTGTCCGAGAAGATAAAGCTGGATAAGAACAAAAAGCATAATATAGAAGTTGTGGTTGACCGTCTTGTGTTAAAGGAGGATATCAAGTCACGCCTTACCGACAGTATCGAGGTGGCGGGCGGTATCTCCGACGGTCTGATAATAATAGACATCGTTGACGGAGAAGAGCTGATGTTCTCCCAAAATTACGCCTGCCCCGAGCATGGGATAAGCATGGAAGAACTGGTGCCGAGAATGTTTTCCTTTAACAACCCGTTCGGTGCGTGTCCGACCTGTACGGGACTGGGCGTGTTCCGCAGGATAGACGTTGACCTGATAATCCCCGACCGCAGTCTGTCCATTAAGGACAACGCGATAAAGGCAAGCGGGTGGAAGTACAACGACGGCACCATCGCGCAGATGTACTTTGACGCGCTGGCAAAGCATTACGGATTTTCGGTGGAGACGCCGATAAAGGATCTGGACGAAAAGGCGCTGAACGCGGTGCTGTACGGCACGAACGGCGAGAAGATAAAGGTAGCGCGCAGCAGCACACAGGGCGGCGGTGTGTTTATGACCGAGTTTGAGGGCGTGGTAAACAACCTTGAGCGGCGGTATAACGAGACAACGGGCGCAGCGGCAAAGGACGAGCTGGGCAGCTATATGTCCGACTGCGAGTGTCCCGAGTGCCACGGCGAAAGACTGCGCAAAGAGGCGCTGGGCGTCACCGTGTCGGGCAAGAACATAAACGAGTTCTGCCGTATGAGCATAGCGGACGCGCTGGAGTTTGTGAACACCATACAGCTGACCGAGCGCGAGCAGCTGATAGCAAAGCAGATACTTAAAGAGATACGCGAGCGGTTGGGCTTTTTACAAAGCGTGGGGTTGGAATATCTTACGCTGTCGCGCTCGTCCGGCACGCTGTCCGGCGGCGAGAGCCAGCGCATAAGGCTTGCGACACAGATAGGCAGCAGCCTGATGGGGGTATTGTATATACTTGACGAGCCGAGCATAGGGCTGCATCAGCGCGACAACGACAAGCTGATAGCCACGCTGAAGAGACTGCGCGACCTCGGCAACACGCTGATAGTGGTAGAGCATGACGAGGAAACCATGCGCGCGGCAGATTACATTGTTGATATCGGGCCCGGTGCGGGCATACACGGCGGAAACATAATCTGCGCGGGTACTATCGACAAGATAATGGGCTGTAAGGAATCTATCACAGGACAGTATCTGACAGGGGAGAAGAAGATAGAAGTCCCGTCCGAGCGCAGAAAGCCCGGCAAAAACTGGCTGACTATCACCGGCTGTAAGGAAAACAACCTTAAGGACATCACGGTAAAAATACCGCTGGGGGTATTTACCTGTGTTACGGGCGTATCCGGCAGCGGCAAAAGCTCGCTGGTAAATGAGATAATATACAAGCACCTTGTATCCAAGCTGAACCGTGCGCGTATCCGCTCAGGAAAATTCGATACCTTTAAGGGTGCGGACAAGCTGGATAAGATAATCGCGATAGACCAGTCGCCGATAGGGCGCACCCCGCGCTCTAACCCTGCGACATACACGGGTGTGTTCAATGATATAAGAGAGCTGTTTGCCTCTACACAGGACGCGAAGATGAAGGGCTATACCGCGGCGCGGTTCTCCTTCAACGTCAAGGGCGGACGCTGCGAGGCGTGCGAGGGCGACGGTATCAACAAGATAGAGATGCACTTTCTGCCGGATATATACGTCCCCTGCGAGGTGTGTAAGGGACACCGCTATAATCGTGAGACGCTGGACGTGCGGTATAAGGGCAAGAACATATACGACGTGCTGGAGATGACGGTGGAAGAGGGCGTGGCTTTCTTTGAAAATCACGAGAAGATAGCGCGCAGACTGCGGACACTGTACGATGTGGGATTGGGCTATATCAAGATAGGTCAGCCCGCCACCACTCTGTCCGGCGGCGAGGCGCAGCGTGTAAAGCTGGCGACCGAGCTGTCCCGCCGTGCGACGGGGCGCACGCTGTACGTGCTGGACGAGCCGACCACGGGTCTGCATACCGCAGACGTGCACAAGCTGATAGATGTGCTGCAAAAGCTGACTGACGGCGGTAATACCGTACTTGTTATCGAGCATAATCTTGATGTGATAAAGACCGCCGACTATATCATAGATATGGGACCAGAGGGCGGCGACAAGGGCGGCACGGTGGTCGCCACCGGAACACCGGAAGAGGTAGCAAAGGTGAAGGAGTCTTACACCGGACAGTATCTTAAACCGGTATTGAAATAATATAAAATAACCGACACCGCATAAAACGCGGTGTCGGTTAGCGTTGCTTAGTTTTGGAGAGCATTGTTTGATGAACACAAAGGAAAAAATGCGCGTCAGAAATATGACCGAGGGCAACCCGCTGTCTCATATCCTGCTGTTTGCGATACCGCTGTTTATCGGGAATATTTTTCAGCAGATATACAGCATAGTTGACCAGATGGTGGCGGGGCATTGTCTCGGCGATGGGGCTATCGCCGCAATAGGGGCGACCTCCGCGCTGTACGGGCTGATGATAAATCTTGCCAGCGGGCTGAACAACGGCTATGCGATAACTGTCACCCAAAGCTTCGGCGCGGGTGACGGGCAAAGGCTGCGGCGGTCGATAGCGGGTATGATAATGCTGGACGCGGGCTCGGTGGTAATAATCACCACGTTGTCGCTGGTATTTATGGAGCCGCTGCTGCGGTTTATGAACACGCCGGAAAATATATTTTACGAAGCATACAGCTACATAGCGGTTATCTGCGGCGGTATGGGGGCGACCATCTGCTATAATATGGTCGCTGGTATTTTGCGCGCTGTGGGCAACAGCCGCACGCCGCTGTATTTTCTCATGCTATCCAGCGGGATAAACATCGGGCTGGACCTGCTGTTTGTGGCGGTGCTGGGCTTTGGCATTATCGGTACTGCTGTGGCGACGGTCATCGCCCAGACGGTATCGGCATGTGCCGCAGGGACATATCTGCTGAAAAACTACCGTGATATCCTACCGGAGAAAGAGGACTTTTCACATATACCCGCCTCGACCTATTCAGCATTGCTGTCAACTGGAATATCAATGGGGTTGATGTACTGCATGATAGATATAGGATCGGTGATTTTCCAGCGCGCCAACAACGAGTTGGGCGAGGCGATAATAACCGCCCATACCGCGGCAAGGCGGTGGATAATGGTATTTATGCAGCCGCTTACCACCGTCGCACAGGCGAACGCCACCTTTGTCGGGCAAAACTGGGGAGCAGGTAAAAAAGACAGAATACGCCGCGCAATGCGGCAAGTGATGGGTATAGAATTGCTGTGGTGCGGATTTAGCGCGGCAGTGATATTCTTGCTCGGCGGTCTGCTGGTGTCGGTCACCACCGGCTCGAACGATATTCAGATGATAGATAACGCGGTGCTCAGCCTAAAGCTGCATGTGGGCTTTTTCCCGTTTGTGTGTATTATTTTCGTGCTGCGCAATGCCATGCAGGCGATGGGCAAAAAGGTGGTGCCTGTATCGGCAAGCTGTATAGAGCTGGCGATGAAGATAGGCGCGGCATCGGTGCTGATACCAATGTTGGGCTTTCTCGGCACCAGCCTGACCGAGCCGCTGACGTGGGTGGTAATGATGGCGTTTTTGAGCGTTGCGTATTTGCTGATGAGGAAAGGGCTGTTTGGGATTGACAAAACGGCTTAGCAATCTGATGAAATAAAAAGTAAAGCCCCGAGGCGGTTTAAGACGACCGCGTCTGGGCTTGATTGTTATTCGGTTATTTTGGGTAAGTCACCGGTAGTGTTCAGCCTTTTTCGTCCGGCGGGAGGGTATTTCCACGGATTCCACCGACCGGTGAAGTAATGGACGGCGAACAGGCCGAAGAGCAGCATATTGTGTCCTATCATACAGCCCCAGGCAGAAATCAGATCAAGCCCCAGCAGCTGTGTGCAGATATAGGTGCCGACGATGCGCACGCCCCACATTCCCAATAGGTTATAGACAAAGGGGGCTACAGTCTTGCCGACGCCCTGCATGATACCCTCCAAAACAATTGGAATGCCGTAAAACGGCTCTGAGAGGGCCACCATACGCAGTACCACAGCGCCGAGGGCAATGACGGCGGCGTCCTTGGAAAAGATGCTCATAAGCTGTGGGGCAAAGATAAACAGCAGTCCGCCGGAGACGATCATCATGACCACCTCTAATAACAAAATCACACGGGCGAGACTTTTGAATTTTGTCTCGTCCTGCGCGCCCCATGCATTGCCCGAAAGGGTGGCGGCGGCGGTCTGTATGCCCCAGCCGGGGATATAAAAGGCGGATTCTACCGTGTTGGCGATGGTGTGGGCGGCCGTGGCGGTGTCGCCAAGTGAGTTTATCATAGAGGCAAAAGCCACATAACCGAAAGAAGTGGCAAAGTGCTGTAACATAACGGGAAATGATACGCGCAAACACGGCTTCAGTATCTTCATATTCGGGCGAAGCCTCTGCCCCTTGGGAGAAATGACCTTGTGCCGCCAGAACAGCACGCTGATAATAATTCCGCCGAATGCATACGCCGCCGCGCTTGCCACTGCGGCGCCGATGATGCCCCAGCCCGCGCCGTGGACGATAAAATTCCAATCCCCGATAGAAACGGTGCGTGTGGGATATATCATGAAAAAGTTTAGGACAACATTGACGACGTTTACGGCAATGCCCACGCACATTGGCGTTTTAGTATCGCCTGCCGCCCGCAGAATAGTGCCGAAAACAATGCTGGCAGAACGAAACAGCATGGGAGAATATATAATAAGAAAATAGCGGGAGGACATTTCCCGAATTCCGTCGTCTACCTGCATCCAGACGGGGACTTGGCCGCTCAACGCCATTGGTAACGCGGTGAAAAACAGTCCGACTATTATTACCGCTGTCACTGCCTGGGCGGAGGCTGCGCGGGCTTTGTCTGTCGCCTTCGCGCCGATCGCCTGTGAGATATATGTCAGAAAACCTATGCCAATGGCGGAAATAGTGCTGCCTATCAGCCAGTTAACGGTGCTGGTGGCGCCCACGGCCGCAGTCGCCTGTGTGCCGAGAGACCCCACCATTGCCGTATCTATGTATTGTACCGCTGTCTGCATCAACTGTTCCAGCATGGTGGGCCATGCCAAGGCAAGGATGACAGCCAGCATACCGGTATTCTTTTTATTTTTCATAGCGACGCTGTCTTTATTTTTGATATCCAATCAAAAATCCCTTTCACCTTTGACCTTTATCGTCTTAACCCCCGAACTCATCACCAGTTTGCGCAAATGCTTGTTGTACATGAACGGGTTTTTGAAGTTCTTTGCGGCGAGCTTAAATCTCAGCCCTCTCACCGCGCTGCGGTAGGCGGACTGCATATTCGGCGTACGGGAGTTGAACACCGCCGCCAGCTTGCACGCGCTGATCACCGCACTGCTGATGCCCTCCAGCGAGCTGGGGCTGATAAAGCCCGCCGCCTCGCCGATAAGGAAAACATTGTCCTTGCCGCAGCAAAAGCTGCCGGTAAGCCGCGGACGCAATACAAGGCACGCCTCGGTCTTGGTCGGCTTGCCGAACCTAAAGCCGAGGTTGGCAAGCGTCTGCTTTTGCCGCTCGAATGCCTGACGCGCGCCGTTTATCGGGTACGCGCCGCCGAAAATAAAGCTGCCGTCCTTTGACACAGACCATGAATAACAGTCGGTGTTCTTGCTGTCAAAAATGCATGAGTAAAACGGTGTGGGGTTTACGTCATTAAACCACTGCTGCACCGAGAGATATGTGCGGGTCTTGAATTTAGGCGCGAGGAAATGCCGTACCGCCGACTTTGCGCCGTCCGCGCCGATGATGTATTTTGCCGCGGCGGTCTTGGTCTCGCCGTTTTCGGTATAGGTCACCCTATAGCCGCTGTCGGTTTTGCTTATGCCTGTTACCGTGCCGGTCGCGCGGGATATATTTTCCGGCAGCTGCGACATCAGCCATAGGTCAAATTTACGGCGGTCGAGGTTTATGTACATACGCTGATAGCTTTTTATTATGCCGCTGTCAAGGTCGATGGTACGCACCGAGAATATCTGCGGGTCTACCAGCACGTCTTTGGGCAGGTTTAAGCCGAGGGAGGCGAGCGCCTTTTGCGCGTCCGGCGCGAGCAGTCCGCCGCAGGGCTTTTCAAAGCCGCCGCTTTCGCTCTTTTTATCTATAGCCAGCACCGAAAAACGCCTGTCAAGGCATTTGGCAAATACCGCGCCCGCCGGACCGAGACCGATGATTATTATATCGTACATATGCCCTCCGAAAAAGTGTTATGTATATACTGTACCATTTTTGTAAGTGAAAGTCAAGGTAGGGAATGAGATAAAAAACGGGCGGATAAATCCGCCCGTTTGGCTTTTATAAAAGCTTACTTCTTATCTTCCTTGCCGGAGGCGAGGAACTTGTAAACCACTGCTGCCAGCACACCGCCGATGAGCGGAGCAACGATGAACACCCACACGTTAGCGAGGGCGTCGCCGCCTGCGAATAACGCGGGACCGAAGCTGCGCGCGGGATTGACCGATGTACCGGTCAGCGCGATACCGAAGATATGTACCAGCGTCAGCGAAAGACCGATAACGATGCCTGCGACCGCGCTGTTTTCTACCTTAGAGGTAACGCCGAGTATTGCTATAACAAACACAAAGGTGAGTATGACCTCAATGATTATCGACATCAGGATGTCGTTGTTGTAAAGTCCGTTAGAGCCGAGTCCTGTGTCTGCGCCTACGATGCCCATAAGCACTGCCGCGCCTGCGATAGCGCCGAGGAACTGAGCAATGATATAGCCGAAGAAATCAGTCAGGGACATCTTGCCGCTTACCAGCATGGCGATAGATACCGCGGGGTTGATATGGCAGCCGGAGATATTGCCGATAGAGTAAGCCATCGCAACTATTACCAGACCGAATGCCAGCGCGGTCAGCAGATAGCCTGCGCCGTTTTCAACGGAGCAATGAGTAACAACAGCCGCTCCGCAGGCGAAAAGCACCAGCACGAACGTGCCGATAAATTCCGCAACGTATTTTTTGATAGAATCCATATAGTGACCTCCTGTACACTGTAAAATATAGTATTTCCAGGCAAAGCCTGTACTATATTTATACTAGCATATTTCAGATAAAATGTCAACAGTGTACAGGGTTATATATGATATATTATACATTGTATGCCGGATCGGATTCGGTAAGGATAAGCACGCTGCTACTCTTAACGATGTTGTTGGAGAAATAATTTCCGTAAGGTTCTGTCAAAGGTACGGCTATGGCATAGGCGATATCGCGGTTTTTGATGCCCGGCAGCTCGAAATCAAACGAGAGTCCGTTGCCGTCAGACACATTGATATCAACGTAGTCATATTCTCCGTCTATCTTTACGCGCTCATGATTCAGATAAATATATACACGGTAAAGGCTATCTTCCATTCCGGTAAGGGTGAGCTTCATTTCGGCAGTGGTCGCGTCGTCGGGTAGGTGGATAACGGTGCTGTTTGTTTTTGTCTCGGTAAGATATAGAATAGCGTTGTTGGCGATGTTATTGACAACATTGCTGTCGGTGTTATTGACAACGCTGCTGTCGTATTCCGTAAGCGGTGTGCCGAGGTCGATTATCTCTATATCCTCGATGGGTGAATTTGCGGTTATCGTGATGTGTGCAAACATACTTCCTATATGAGCGTTGCCAAAGCCGACATAAGTGCCAGTAGGAGCATACGATGGGTTGAAGATGTCGAATATCTCAAGCTCCAGCGTTTCTTCATTGGCTAACTCCTCGGTTAACCGTGGGATGATGGAGATGGTGACCTCTTCTTGTTTATCAGGCGACTGGGTATAAAGCACCATTTCGGACGGCTCGCTGCCGTTGACGGAAATAAGCTGTGGTACGCCGTTCAGAAATGCAAGGTAACCGAACTCTACATCGTTTTTATTTCCGGAAGAGTCGGAGATAAAAGAATATACTATCGGACCGCCGCTGTAATCATCACTGACAACGAAATTTTCGGAAAATGTTAATCCGTCGCCCTGAAATTGAGCAAAGTATTCATTGCCGTCATTCGGCTTGACATCTTCATCCTTAGACGTCTCTGCCAAAGAATTTGATACTACGGTATCGGTATAAACAATGCCGATACCGTTGCTGTTGCCAACGCTGTTTTCGCTGCCCGCGCTGACGCCGTTGTTTACGCTGTTTATGCCGATGACCAGCGCGCAGGCTGCCGCGGTGGCGCAGCATGCCGCAGGCAGCGCAAAGCGTAGGGCGTTGCTTTTGCGGCGGGGGTGGGTGTAATATTCCGCCGCCTCGGTGATGTAGCTGTCGTTCATATTTTCCAGTGATTGTATTATCTTGTCCTTTTTCATATCATTATTCCTTTCTCGGTGAGATAGCTTTTCAGCTTGCCGCGTATTCTTGAGAGGCGGACGGTCGCTGTATGGCTGCTGATGCCCAGCATAGCGGCGATGTTTTTTACCGGCTCGTTATACCAGTACCGCAGCACGAACATCGCGCGGCTGTCCTTGTCAAGTGTGCTGAGGAACACCTCGACAGCGTTTGACAGCTGGCGCGCGTCACATTGTTCTTCAGTGGATAGGGCAGAGGGTATGCAGCCTTCCAGCTCGCTGAGCGATGCGTCGAAAAAGCTGTTGCGCCTTTTTGCGGTGTTTTGGCGGTGCTTTGCCAAAGCGGTATTGCGGACGATACGGCAGACGTACGCGACCAGCGACCTGGGTCTCTGCGGCGGTATGGTGTTCCACACCGCGAGTAATGAGTCGTTGATGGTTTCTTCCGCGTCCTCGGTGCTTTTTAATATGTTTTCGGCGGTCTTGCGTATCACGGTACCGTATTTATCTGACAGACAGGTCAGCGCTGTTTCCGACCGCTCGAAAAGCAGTTCTATGATTTTTGCGTCCTCCACATTATCACCTCTCTATACATAAAGTATCGGTTTATCCGGAAAAGTCACAGGAAAAATAAAAATTTATTGTGATATATAAAATAACTTCGCGGTCACCTTAACCGAGACCGCGAAGTTTATTATTATTGACGTTCAAGGTCTTTTATTGCCATCAGCTCTTCCAGCAGCTGGTCGTCCTTGAACTTATAGTCGTATCTGCTGTAAAAGTTTTCGGGGACGTCCCACAGCACCGGACACATTCCGCGTGTGTATGCCGCCTCGCATACCGAGGTAAGATAGTATCTTACCATTTCGGGTGTTTTGTTGCTGGTCGAGCAGCCGTATTCTCCGATGATGACAGGTACGCCGTTGTCAACGAAGGTCGTTTTCATCTGATCCATCAGCTTGTTCAGGTCCTCTATCTCGGCGTCGCTGCCCCACTCGGTCTGCGCCTTGCCCCAGGATGCGTCCTTTTCCAGTATCGCAAAGGTCGAGGGGTTGTAATAATGCATAGACACCGCGCAGCGGTTTTCGGGGTCGTCCGGCATTTTATATTCCTTAGAGCAGGTGTGGTTTATCGCTGTGCCGTAGCCCGCGATAAGAAGGTGGCGCTTTTCGTTATTTCCGCCGGAGCCGCGGACGATATCCACAAATTTCTGATTCATGTCGTTAAGGATGCCGAATGCCTTTTCCTTGTCGCCCTGTCCGCTGTAGCTGTTCCATACATTCTCCCAGCAGCCCTCTTCGTTAAGCGACTCGAACATCAGCTTGTCATTGTAGTCTATAAATGCCTCGGACAACTGCTCCCATATGCGGGTGTATTTTTTCATACACTCGTCTCTTTGGTCGTCATAGCCGAAACCCTCAAACCAGCCGCCGTCCCAATGGATATTCACGATTGCGTACATACCGCTGTCCAGCGCCCAGTTGGTTATCTGCTTTACGCGCGCGAGATAGTCGGGGTGGATGGTATATTCGTCCTGCATCATATTTGACCATGCCACCGGTATGCGCAGCACGCCAAAGCCGCAGTCGGCATAGCCCTGTATTACCTCCTGTGTTATCTCTGCGCTGCCCCACAGCATCTCAAAATCGCGTACATTGTAAAAATGCGCGCCGCACGCCTCCATAGTGTTGCCGAGGTTTATGCCCAGCCCCATATCCTGCACTATTTCCATAGTGGTCATATCGCGCATTGCGGGCTCTTCTTCCGGTGCTTCCTCGGCGGTTTCGCAGCCGGTAAGACAGGTCATACCCATAGCGACCGTTAACGCGAGTGCCGCCAGTCTTTTGGTGAGTTTCATTGTTATTTCCTCCATGTAATCGTTTTTATGATCATATATAAGCAAAGCCGATAGCAATAACCATTTGCGAAAGCTTTGTTATCGGCTGTTTTTACTGATTATACATCCGTTTCCGAGCGGAACGCCTGCTCTTTAAAGCCGATGCAGTTGCCGCCGTATTGCTTGGCGACGGAGTACGAGCGTTCTGCGCGGGAGTAGAGCGAATCAAAACTGTCGCCCTGTATGCTGCGCGCCGCGCCGACCGATACCGTAACAACGCCGAAGCTGCTGTTTTCCTCAAAGGCAATATTCATTGTGCGTATGCCTGAGCGTATCTCTTCGGCGGTCATTACCGCCTCTCGGTCTGCGTCGGCAGGGATGCACACCATAGCCATATCGCCGCCTATGCGGCAGGTGAGGTCGGTTTTGGGCTTGACAAGTATCTTGATGCATTTGCAGATATCACGCAGCACCTCGTCGCTTTTGTCGGTGCCGTTGGCGCGGTTGTAATCCTTAAAGTGATCTATACCGATAAGCAGCATTGCGACGCTTTCGCGCGCCTTAAGCGCCTCGTTTACCTGTTCTATACCGTAGGTACGGTTGTACAGCCCGGTACGGGAGTCGATAACAGAGTTCAGCTTCATACGCAGGTTGTCGTCCTTTTGCTTGCGGCTGTTTATGGTACGCGAGCAGAAGTTTGCATACATAGCCGAAGAAATAAACAAACCCAGCAGCGCGAACAAAAACGCGACTACTATATAATACAGCATTATGCCGTTGATAAGGCACATTATCGTATAATATACGAATATCGCGCCGAGGAACAGCGCCGCGGTGCCTGTGCTGAGTATCGGCACAGCCGCAACGACGAATATCGCGGCGGCGGTCATAACAAAGCCGGACGCCTCTCCTGCGCAGCCTGACACCTTTATGCCGTAGGATATTATCAGCAGCACCCAGAATATATAAGGATAATATGTGGGGTATTTCCCTTTGAAATAAAAGCCGAAGATTATCGAGCCGAAGCCGGTGACTATCATTAAAATATCACCTGCCAGCTCGGCGGAAAAGCCGTTCGGCATGCCGCACTCAAACAGTATGAAGATGACCGACAGCACTATCGCAAAGAGTGAAACTATCGGTATCATACGGTAATTGTGCCGTGCCGCCACGCTGCTGAGTACCGAGCTGCCGCTTTGTCCGCTGACCTTTTCGTTTTTGAATTTGGAAACGGCGGAATACGGTATGCGGGTCTTCAGCTCGGCAAAGCCGGCAGAAAAAAGTTCAAAGGGTCTCATAGCTTGCTCCTTTATTTATGTTTTACTCCGCGCAGGCGGGAATTTTTACAAGGCATTTCATCGGACAGCCGTCGGCGCACGCGCCGCAGGATGTACACAAAGAATAGTCTATCTCGGCGCGGTTGTCGGAAACCTTTATCGCGCCGTTGGGACATTTCTTTTCGCACATTTTGCAGGCGATGCAGCCGTTTTTGCAGACGGTGCGGGTGACCTTTCCTATATCGTGGGAAGAACAGCGCAACGCCACAAGCGACGTCTCTTTACGCATAAAGATAAGGTGGTTGGGACATTCTTTCACGCACTTGCCGCAGCCCTGACACAGCACAGGGTTGACGACGGCAACACCGTTTTCTATCCGTATCGCGTTGTTGTCGCAGACCTTTATGCAGTCGCCGAGACCCGCACAGCCGAAGCGGCAGTCGCCCTTGCCGTTGTAAAAGCGTTCTACAGCGGTGCAGGACGCAGAGCCTGTGTAGGTGTATTTATCATCGGTCGCGCCGCATGCGCCGTTACAGCGGACAAAAGCCACCTCACGGACAAATTCTCCCGCGGCGACGCCCATTATCTCGCTGACGGCGCTCATTACGTCAGCGCCGCCGGGCTTGCAGAGGTTGACGTCGGCTCTGCCCTCGGCCACCGCCTTGGCATAGCCCTCGCAGCCGGAAAAGCCGCAGCCGCCGCAGTTTGCGCCGGGGAGCACTTCTTTTATCTTCTCGACGGTCTCGTCGGTCTGTACAAACAGCACCTTGGACGCTATCAGCAACAGTATACCAGCCAGCGCGCCCAGCCCGAGAAATATCAGTACAGGAAAAAGGTATTCGTTCATATATCAATTTCCTCCTTACACAGCGCCGAAAATATTCTCGACCACACCGCCGAAGCCGATGAACGCAAGAGACACAACCGACGCCGCCATCAGCGTTATCGGCGCGCCCTGCAGTGCCTTGGGGATATTGCACTCGGCCAGTCTGCCGCGCACACCCGCAAATATCAGCATCGCCAGCATAAAGCCAAGCCCCGCGCCGAAAGCGTTCACAACGCTCTCCAGCAGGTCATAGTCCTCGGTGAGGTTGAGCAGTGTAACGCCCAGCACCGCGCAGTTGGTGGTTATCAGCGGGAGATATACGCCCAGCGAATTGTACAGCGGCGGGACGTACTTTTTCAGTATCATTTCCACCAGCTGAACAAATACCGCGATAACTAAAATAAACGCGATGGTGTTCATGTATTCTATGCCGAGCGGCACCAGCAGCCCGTAATATATCGGATAAGTAACAAGGCTGGCGCACATCATTACGAATGTGACCGCCGCACCCATACCCAGCGAGCTGGAGAATTTATTGGAAACGCCCAAGAACGGGCAGATACCGAGAAACTTTGACAGCACGAAGTTTTCGGTCAGTATGCCTGTCAGCAGTATGATACAGAGGTTTTTAGCAAGCTCCATTATGCGTTACCTCCATTCTTTGCTTCAGCAGGTTTGGTCTCAGTTGCCGCGGCTGCGCAGTTGCCGCCCGCATAGCAGTTTTGCGCGTTGGGGCAGTTGTGACAGCTTATCTCACGCGGCTGTTTTTTCATTATACGGCTGACTACAGCGATAACTACGCCCAGCACGAAAAATCCTCCCGCGGGGAGTATGAACAGCGTCATCGGCTCTAATACCTCAGGCATTACCGTGATGCCGAACCACTCGCCCGCGCCGAAGATCTCACGCAGCGAGCCGACCAGCACCAGCGTTAATGTAAAGCCAAGTCCCATGCCCAGTCCGTCAAGGGCGGAGGGGATAACGCTGTTTTTAGACGCGAACATCTCGGCTCTGCCGAGGATGATACAGTTGACCGTAATAAGGCTGAGGAACATTCCCAGACTGGAATATAACGCGGGGATGAATGCCTGCAGCATCAGGCTGACAAAGGTAACAAAGCCCGCGATAACTACTATGTAGCATGGCAGTCTGACAGTCGAGGGTATTATCTTTTTAAGCAGTGAAATTACTATATTCGAGCAGACAAGCACAAAGGTGGTGGACAGCCCCATGCCCAGTCCGTTTACCGCCATGGTGGTGACGGCCAGCGTCGGACACATCCCCAGCAGCATGACCATGTTGGGGTTTTCTTTGATTATGCCTTTGGTAAATTCTTTCATATAGCTCATGCCGGCTGCACCTCCTTGTTTAATGTCTGATATGCCGCGATAGCGGTGTTTATCGCCTTGGCAAGTCCGCGGGAGGAATAGGTCGCACCCGTCATTGCCTGTACCTCGTTATTGGCGGCGGGAGGATTTTTGGATATCGTTATATCCGAGGAAAAGCCGCTGAATTCAGCGAGGAACTCATCATCGTTTATCTTGGTGCCGAGACCGGGCGTCTCGCCGAGGGCGACTATGGCAACGGCGTTTACGCTGCCGTCGGCGTTCATCGCCACAACCGCGTCTATACCGTCTGCGGCGTAGCCGTCGGTTATCACCTCAAACAGGAATGTGTCGTTGTCGGTGTTTTTGATTATCTTGTTTACCGCCTCGAATTCATCACTGTCAAGTCCGGCAGCCTCGCGGTCGGTTATCAGCTGATAATTCGCCTCACCCGTTGCGGACACGCATGCCGCCATAAGGTCGTCGGTGATTATGCCGGAGGTATCAACGTAGGTCAGGTTGTATGTGACTATCAGCAGGGCGCAGACCAATGTGCAGATGACAGACAGCACCAGTACGGGTTTTATCTTACTTATCATGGTGCGCCCCCTTTTTCTTGTCTACCGCACCGAATGCCTTGGGTACGGTGAGACGGTCGATTATCGGAGTGAGTATATTCATCAGCAGTATTGAGTAGGACACGCCCTCAGGCATTGTGCCGAAGGAACGGATAAGCATGGTTATCAGTCCGCAGCCGATACCGAATATTATTTTTCCCGGCAGGGTGAGCGGGGTGGTAGCATAGTCGGTCGCCATAAATATCGCACCCAGCATAACGCCGCCTGAAAGTATCGCGGCAGTAGCGGTCATAACGTCGCCGGAGCCGACAAGCGAAAGCAGGAACACCGTGCCGATAAAGCACAGCGGGGTGGCGGGGGAGATTATCCTCATAGCCACTAAGAATACTCCGCCTATCAGCAGCGCCAGCGCGCAGGTCTCGCCCAGCGAGCCGCCGGTGGTGCCGAGGAATAAGTCGAGCAGCTTTGCCTCTCCGCCCGCGAGCGGGGTGGAGGTGGTTATTATCTCGCCGCCCTTTTGATAATAAAACGGCTCTGCCCATGAGGTCATGTAAGAGGTAAAGGACAGCATCAGCACGATACGTCCTGTTATCGCGGGGTTGGCAAAGTTTTGTCCGATGCCGCCGAAAAACTGCTTTACTATCACTATCGCGACAAAGCAGCCGATAACAGCCATATAAAACGGCAATGTCACCGGTAGATTAAAGCTGAGCAGCATACCTGTAACTATCGCTGACAGGTCGCCGATGGTGTTTTCCCGCTTCATTATCTTGCGGGTGACCCACTCAAACAGCACGCAGGCGGCGCAGCAGATAACGGTCATCAGCAGCGCGCGCAGACCGAAGATTATCACCGACGCGACCAGCGCGGGCAGCATGGCGATGATAACGCACAGCATTATCTTTTGGGTGGTCATGCTGCTTTTGATATGGGGAGACGGTTCGATTATAAGCTTATCCTTATGCGGCAATGACTACACCCCCTTATGCTTGTTAGCATGCTCGCGCAAAAATGCCTTGGCGAGCTGATTTTTTTCTGCTAAGTTGCGCTTTGCGGGGCAGACGTAAGAGCATGCGCCGCAGTTTACGCAGAGATTTACGTTCAATTTATCCAGCTGCTTTGGGTCGCGCATATCAAATGCCGTCTCCAAAGCGGTGGGCATAAGCCCCATCGAGCAGGCCCTGACGCAGCGTCCGCAGCGTATGCACGCCGACGGCTGATATACCGGGCTGTTGTTGAACAGCAGCACCGCATTGTTGGTCTTGGACAGCGGATAGTCAAGCTCGAACGCGCAGGCACCCATCATCGGGCCGCCGAGGACTATCCTGTCAGGCTCAGCGGACAGCTCGGCATAATATACTATCTCGCCGATGGACATACCGACCGCGGCGATAAAGTTGGACGGCTTTTTTACTATGTTGCCGTCTACCGTTATGCGGCGGCTGACCAGCGGCATACCGGTCTTTATGTAGTCGCTGAGGAATGCGCAGGTGGAGGAGTTTATCACCACGCAGCCGCAGTTCAGCGGTAGAGTACCTTCTTTGACAACGCGTCCGGTGGTACTGTATATCAGCGTCTTTTCCGCGCCCTGCGGATAGCTGGACTTCAGCGGGTGTACCGTTACGTTGGGGTGAGACGTGCAAAGCTCTTTCATCTTTGCTATTGCCTTGGGCTTGTTGTCCTCGATGCCGATAATACATTCCGGTATCTCGAGGTACTTCATTATTTGCAGCGCGCCGTCCAGCACCTTTTCGCCCTCTTCGATAAAGCAGCGGTAGTCGGAGGTGATATACGGCTCGCACTCCGCGCCGTTGATTATCAGCTTATCCGGCTGCTTTTCCTTCGGGTCAAAGCCGAGCTTCATCGAGGTGGGAAAGCCCGCGCCGCCGAGACCTATCGAGCCGCTGCGCCGTACCGCCTTGAGAAAATCCTCGCGGTTGTTTATTACTGGCGGCTTTACGGCGTCGCTTATTTCGTTCAGCCCGTCGCTTTCTATCACTATCGACGGCATATTTCTGCCGGAGATGTGCAGCACATCGGCAAATTCGGTCACCGTGCCGGATATGCTTGCATGCACCGGCGCGGACATGACCGCGTCACTGTCGGCGATAACGTCGCCTATTTTTACCTTGTCGCCGACCTGCACCGTCGGAGAGCACACCGCACCGAGATGCTGCGCCGTGCTGATCACCGCACGCGAGGGGAGAGGGAGAGTGATTGTCTCGTTCTCCGCGGAATTTTTGCTGTGCGGCAGGTGTATTTTATGTACTGTCATACAGAGTTCTGCCCCTTTATGGTATTAACTATTTTAAATATAAAAACAGCTCTTTTAATTTTACACTATTTTCGGGAAATAGTCAACGGATTTTGCAAAAAAATAAGCCGGAATATTATGAAAAATATTCCGGGTATTTTTATGTTGTCATTCGCCGTTCCATAGGTTGTAGTATTTCAGCACCTTTATCATAAATTCCTCGGTGACGCCGAAATGCTCGGACAGCTCCCACACGGCGGTCATGCCGTCCTTCAGCGCGGCATTCAACGCACGGTGGGATACCGTGTTGCGCACCGCCCATTTTTCGGCGCGCCGCTCGCACCTGCCGCGCGGGATGACCGGACAGGCGGCGTCATAGAACGAATCGGTGATACAATGCCCCAGCTCGTGCGCCGCCTTGACCTTATAGTCTTTCAGGCTGCGTACCTTTTTGCGGTCGATGGCTATTATGCAATAGCCGCCGCAGCTCTCGCTGAGCGCCTCTTCCTTGCCGCGCAGCCGCATATCCACGATAGGGATATCGTTGTCCTGCGCTATTTTGAGCAGCCTGTTCACTGTATCACTCCTTTCGTTGACAAATTGTTGTCTGACGTAAACTGAAAAAATAATAATTTAAGTGAAAAATCAACTATTTGTTTTCCTCTTTGCTGCGGCGCAGCTCCAGCTGCAGCTTGGCGAGACGCTTGACGTCGTCCAGCACATCGTCGTCTATCTCCGCGTCGCCGAACAGCGCGAATTTCAGCCTGCTGTCGGACACCGCGGAGTTTTCCGCACCTTTCAGCAGGCAGTCGGTATCGGTGCCGAAGTACTCTGCCAGCTTTACCAGCGTGTCAAAGTCCGGCTCGCGGCGGTCGGTCTCGTAAAGGCTGTACGCTTGCTTGGTTATTTGCAGATATTCCGCGACGGTTGCCTGAGATACGCCTTTTTCCGCGCGCAGCCGTCTGATATTTTCAGAAAAAACACTCATAAAAATATCTCCCTCTGATTTTATTTTGTGTTTTGCTGATTTAATTATATAAACATTTCGTTGACTTGTCAATATTAAACAACAAATCGTTGCCTAAATTTATGCGTAATTGCCGAATTTAAAAAATATCACAACAAATTGTTGACAAGTTGAAAAAGTTGTGATATTATTAAGTCAACGAAAAGTTGACTATGTGCGGTTCGGAATATCCTATTGAAAAACATTATAAAAAAATTATGGTACGATAGAATGTACAGAGACTTTTCGAGGCGTATTACGCTGAACGGTTTTGCATTTTAATGAAAGAAAGGGTGATGCTGAAGATGTACAAATGCATTGAATGCGGCAGGACGCTGGACTGTGCCGAGACTGTGACGGCTCTGTCCTATTGCGGGACATGGTGCGGCAGACCTGCCTATGAGGAGGTGGCTGCGTGTCCGTACTGCGGCGGGGCGGCAGAGCTGCTGTGCGAGCGGACGGACGTAAAATCGGTTTGGTAAAAGGTAAATACAACGAGTGGTTGACGGAAGATGGGCTGGAGCGGCTGAGAGACGCGTCGCTGTCGGGCGGCAGCCGCGAAGAGATAGCCGCGATGATAGGTATACAACCCAAAACTCTCCGTCAGTGGGAAAAACGCTTCCCCGAGATACGGGCGGCTGTGGGCGCGGCGGACGTTGTCCGAAATCCGGTGGAAAAGGCGCTGTTAAAGCGGGCGGTAGGCTATACCGCGACCGAGATAACCCGCCAGCTGAACAGCAAGACAGGCGAGTTTGAGACGGTCAAGATAGTGGAAAAGCAGGTGATGCCCAGCACCACGGCACAGATATTCTGGCTGAAAAACCGCTGCGGCTATGAGTGGGAGGAAAAATCCTCCGACGAAAAGGGCGGCGTGGTAATGCTGCCGGAGCTGTTGGACGGCGAGGAGGGATAAAATGACCGTCGGAACGAAAAGCGGCAGGGTGCTGTGGCGGCCGCAGGAACGGCAGCGGCTGTTTATGGAGCGGCCGGAGTACGAGGCACTGTACGGCGGTGCGGCAGGCGGCGGAAAATCCGACGCGCTGCTGGCAGAGGCACTGCGGCAGGTAC
>JAFLRX010000032.1 GCA_022511265.1 Eubacterium sp.
CAGTATGCCTGCAAAATTTTGATACAATCTGACGAAAAATCTGACTGCGCATCTTTCGCACAATCTCTGTGCGGTGTTGCCCTATCCCGAAAGGAATTAATAAATAATGGATAAAGATAATAAGCAAAAATTCGGCGAGCCGGAGGGCTATTCGCCCGAGCTGTACAGCGAAAGCGAGCTGAACGTACTGGAAAAGCATATCGAAAAGCACTTCGGCAAATTTCCGAATGTATTCCACGAGATTTTTTCGCCGGATATCCATGTGGATATCTGCATCATTCCGCCGACCAAAAAGCAAAATTTCTACACACTTGTCACCATGGGTATGGGCGCGCATAAGATGAACGTCCCCGCCGACCTGCCGGTAAGAGATCTTGAGCGGGCAGAGCTGCTGATAACCTTGCCGCCTGACTGGAAGACAGACGAGCAGGACGAGAAATGGTATTGGCCTATCCGCGCGCTGAAGGGCGCGGCGCGGCTGCCGGGGGAGAGCGACACATGGCTTGCCTACGGTCACACAATAGCCAACGTCGGTCCGTATGCCGAGAATACCGAGTTGTGCTGCGTTATGCTGTTTGACCCGCTGGTCGGGGGAGATGCGGGCGCGACATGTGTGCTGCCGGGCGGAGAAAAGGTAAACTTTTATCAGCTTATCCCGCTGTACAAGTCGGAAATGGACTACAAGCGCAACAACGGCGCGGGTGCACTGGCAGACCTTATGAACAAGGCAAGGCTGGATTTCGTGGTACATATCGACCGCCCGAACCTTACCGAGGGTATGGAAGTGCCCGACCCCGACGTGCCGACATTGGATGATTTTATACTGGATGACGCCAAGTACCATCTACAGTCTATTATAGAAAAAGAATTGCCGGTGGATGAAATAAACGCCTATAATCATCTTGCGATATATCTGCGCTGGTTTATCGAGCATGACCTTATAGATGAAAACTTTGCCGAGCGGTTCGCGGACGCGGTACAGGCTGTTAAAGAGCAGGGAGGGGCGTATGACCTGCGTGTGCTGCTGCGCGATAATGAGCTGCTTGACGGCTGCCTTATCGCACTTTGCTTTAATGACGAGGGCTTGACGTTTTCCAACTGGTACTACCGCAGCGGCGATGACGCGCATACTTATCCGCATGACGTTGACCTGCACGCGGAGGAATATTTCGGCACCGAGCGTTATAACAGCGATGAGTTTCAGGACGAGGCATACTTGTTCGTCCCCTTTGACGAGCGGTATTATCAAGAAATGTCCGCTATAATGGAAAAGAAATACGAAATGTGGAAAAGCGAGACCGCCGAAAGTCAGCCGCAGGAAAAAACATACTGCATCAGCGCGGAGGATATCCGCCCGCTGCTTACCGACTGGCAGGGCGCCAACGGATGCATAGCCAGCGACCGCATAACGGTGGACGGGTGCAAGGTTGGCTATTGCTATCGCGAGCAGCCCGACCCCGAAAAAGAGGATTGGGACAGCGGATGGCGCTTTCTTGCAGGGGACGAGAGCGACGAGTACATCAATAACGCTAACAATTCCGGCATCTATGCGCTGAATACCATCTGCAACCTTGACCCGGATATAATGATTTTTCTTAATTCGCCGTACGGCACGGCATACGGACGTGACAAGGACGGTTTCTTCAAGGAAGAGGAATTTACACCGACCGAGGACTAAAAACACTGATCGGCAGGAGGATATATGAGTATAGGATTTTCGTTCAGCGGTCGTATTGACAATGCCGACGAACTGATACAAAACGCAAGAAATATGGCAGGAGAGCTGGGCTATGGGCTCGGCGTCGGGGATAACGGGATGCGCTGCGTGCTTTGCCCTATGGGTGGCGATTTATATTTCAGATGGCAGTCGGACGGTCAGGGTTTGCGTGTTGAGGGCGATTGCCAGTCGACGCCGGCTGGTCCGGGTTTTCATAAGGCGGCGATAGAATTTACCGAAAAGCTGATGATCATGGCAAATGCCGCGGATTTTTCGCTACAGGACGAGACCGATTATTACAGTCACCGCGATTTCAACCGGATGAAGCAGGAGCATTTTTATTCATGGCTGGATAATATCATTGACCTGTGCAGACGGCAGCATGGGGAGGTTTCCTCGCTGCGATTGTGCTGGGATATGGACAGCTATTGTCCTGAGGATGTGCCTGACACGATAGTTACCCCGATGGGCCGCTTTACTATACTTGAGATAGAAGATATTGTAAGCAGGCAGGGGATAGAGGCGTTCGCGGATATGTTCTTCCTATGGAACTCGCCGAATGCGGATGCCGCGTTCTACCGCAACCGCGCCGTAAACGCATTATGGGAGCTTTGCTGGTTTGCACCGTCCTCTCGCAGTGAGTATGACAAGCACATTAACAGCGGCATCGTTGACGATGTCGAGCGCGCGTATATGCTTGAACCGACGCTGCCGCTTCCTGTTGAAGAATATATGGAAATATGCGTGTTGGACGGCAGAACACCGATCATACCGACCGACACACCAAGTCTGAAATATTCCTTCCCGGTAGGATTCAGAAAAAGTCCCGTGTCTTACGAATACGGAAGATTGCAGATAACGCTACCCGGAAAGTATCAGTATGAGCGCGAGGAATATGAGAATGGCGGCGGCACCGACCTGTGGTGGGACGCGTCCACCGACAGCCCCATCTGGCGGATAAACGGCTATACGATAAATAACGGCACGGCAGACTTTACACCGCATATTAACGGTCTAAATGATTTAGAGGATATCGAGTTCAGAAACGGTAAAGCTCGTTTTGGATGGACACAGTTTGAAGAAGACGGCGATATATGTTATCAGATGCAGTGTCAGGCGGTGACCGGGCAGTCCTTATTCCTTATTACCGTTACTTATACCGCCGCTGAGCAAAGGGCAGAAATAACCGAGCTGCTCAAAAAGCTGACTGCTGCTCCGGAGGTAAACGAAAGATAAAACAGGCTGTTAGGCGGGTATGCTGATATAGAGATTAATATGATTTATCGGGGAAAACCTTTCTGTAGAAAGGTTTTCCCCGTACCCCATTCCAAAGACTTTTAATATAATTTTTTGCGGACAGGATTTTACCCTGTCCGCAAAAAATTATTGAAAGTTTTCGGGAAGGAGTTTGAGGGAGACCCTTTTACAAAAGGGTCTCCCTCAATGAAGCATATAACTTTTATATCAGTATAGCCGCCAACGGCCTGTTTTTATTCCGCGAACATCGGTGTGGACAGGTATCTTTCGCCGGTGTCGGGGAGCAGGGCAACTATTATCTTGCCCTTATTCTCGGGGCGCTTTGCCAGCTGTGTGGCAGCCCATACAGCAGCACCTGAGGAAATGCCGACCAGCAGACCCTCTTTTCTGGCGAGTGTGCGTCCCGTCTCAAACGCGTCCTCATTCTCGACGGTGATTATTTCATCATATATCTCGGTGTTCAGCGTCTCGGGGACAAAGCCTGCGCCGATACCCTGTATCTTGTGCGGTCCGGGTGTTCCGGTGGAAAGCACCGGCGAGCCGGCAGGCTCTACCGCCACTACCTTGACATTGGGGTTCTGGCTCTTGAGGTATCCGCCTACGCCGGAAACCGTTCCTCCTGTGCCTACGCCCGCTACGAATATATCTACCTTGCCGTCGGTGTCATTCCATATTTCCGGTCCGGTCGTAGCAACATGCACCGCGGGGTTTGCGGGGTTGGTGAACTGGCTGGGGATAAAGCTGTTAGGCGTCTCGGCGGCGATCTCCTGCGCCTTTGCTATCGCACCCTTCATACCCTTTGCGCCCTCGGTAAGTACCAGCTCCGCACCGTACGCCTTTAACAGGTTGCGTCGCTCTACGCTCATCGTCTCGGGCATGGTGAGGATTATCTTATAACCTCTTGCCGCCGCTACCGCGGAAAGACCGATGCCGGTGTTGCCGCTGGTAGGCTCGATGATTACCGAGTCAGGCTTTAACAGTCCCTTTGCCTCTGCGTCGTCTATCATTGCCTTTGCGATTCTGTCCTTAACGCTGCCTGCGGGGTTGAAGTATTCCAGCTTGCCGTATACCTCAGCGCCAAGCTCTTTTTCCTTAGAATAATTTGTCAGCTTCAGCAGCGGTGTGCCGCCGATAAGGTCTGTGATTCTTTCGTAAGTTTTCATTTCATTTTCTCCTTTAATAAATAATTTTAGTAGTTTATGCTGTTTCAAATTCCTATTGTGTCAACATCGTTTGGTTTTGATAATTACAGTCATAATGTTTGCCTTCCTTTTAAAAACCTATCAAACCTAGTTACTCGATAGGTTTTATTATACCATCTCTTTTCTTATTTGTCAACCCCTTTTTAAAAAATTATATTATTTTTTCTGATTTTTGCTGTCTTGACAAACAAGAATGTGGTTTGTATAATAGAATCAAAGGCAAGCCGAAAGGAGAGACGCTTCCTACGGAAGCATAGATATAAATATGAAAATAACCGAAAATGAAATAAATCAACTGTACCGAGACCGTGACCTGCCGGACGAACAGCTTGCGGCGTTGCTGGAGACAGACGAGCATGACGCGCTGCTGTATCGGCTGGCTGACAAGGTGCGGCGCGAGCATTACGGCGATAAAGTATATGTGCGCGGACTTATAGAGTTTACCAACTACTGCAAAAATAACTGCTATTATTGCGGTATACGGTGCGGCAACCATGCGGTCGAGCGCTACCGCCTGACAAAGGAAGATATCCTTTCCTGCTGTGAGGAGGGGTACGGGCTGGGCTTTCGCACCTTTGTTTTACAGGGCGGCGAGGACCCGTATTACACAGATGATGTTATCTGTGAGATAGTCAGCGAGATAAGGCAAAAATACCCCGACTGCGCGATAACGTTATCTATAGGCGAAAAGCCGCGGGAGAGCTATCAGGCGTACTTTGACGCTGGGGCAAACCGCTATCTTCTGCGTCATGAGACCGCAGACCCGCAGCATTACGCTATGCTGCACCCCGAGAGTATGAGCCTTGAAAACCGCAAACGCTGCCTGTTCGACCTTAAAGAGATAGGCTATCAGGTCGGCTCGGGCTTTATGGTCGGCTCGCCGTATCAGACGACAGAAAACCTTATCGCCGACCTGCGGTTTTTGCAGCAGCTGTCGCCTGATATGATAGGCATCGGACCGTATCTTACTCATGCGGATACTCCGTTTGCTGATAAGGAAAACGGCAGCTTTACGCTGACGTTGCGGCTTATCTCGGTGCTGCGGCTGATGTTCCCGTACGCGCTTATCCCCGCGACCACCGCGCTGGGCACAATACACCCGCTGGGCAGGGAAAAGGGACTTCAGGCGGGGGCGAATGTCGTTATGCCCAACCTTTCGCCGGTAAGCGTCAGAAAGAAGTACGAGCTGTACGAAAACAAGATATGCACCGGAGAAGAGGCGGCACAGTGCCGCGGCTGCCTTGAACGCAGGGTAGAATCGGTAGGCTATCGTATCGTCACCGATATAGGAAATGTGAATAGATAACGCATAATGACAGTGTCCGCTGCGCGGACATATTATAATACCGCCGCCCAAAGGGCGGCGCACCTCACTTCTTCACTCTTCACTATTACTTATTACTTAAAAAATCCCCCAAAAGGGGGATTTTTTATACTATATCGAATAATCGTCTATCGAGCGTTCTTTCGCTTGGTCCAAAATATCCTGCAAGGTAATATTGTCAAGATATTCGTTTATCACCTTAAACAGCCCCTGCCATACCGGGAGGGTCATACATTCCGCGCTGCGTTCGCATTCTACCGGGTCGTTTTCAAGACATGCCACCGGGGCAAGACTGCCCTCAGTCAGCCGCAGTATCTCCCCGACGGTATATTTTTCGGGCGATCTCGCAAGCTGATATCCCCCCTGAAATCCGCGGTTGGTGCGCAGGAAATTGCTCTTGCTGAATACCGGCACGATCTGCTCAAGATATTTTTTGGAAATGTTCTGCCGCTCGGCAATATCCTTTAGCGCGATAAAGCCTTCGTTTTCGTGTTCTGCGAGGTCCAGCAGCATACGCAGGGCATATCTGCCTTTTGTTGAAATTTTCATACCTTCACTTCCTAAAATAAAACTATATATTTTTATATAAATAAAACTATATCCTAATAATAACATATATTTAATAGGTTTTCAATAGGAAATTTCGACAAATTCTTGACAAAATGCAAGTTTTTTAGTATAATGAACAAAACCTACTTTTATGATAGGCGTTAGGAGGCCATAATGACACTTCAACAGCTGCGTTATATTATTACCATATCCGAGACCGGCTCGTTCAACAAGGCGTCGGAGATACTGTATGTCTCCCAGCCGTCGCTTAGCAGTGCGGTGCAGGAGCTGGAGAAAGAGATAGGTATCGTGATTTTCCACCGCAGCGGACGCGGAGTATCACTCACCAACGACGGCGCGGAATTTATTTCCTACGCGCGCAGGATATATCATCAGTATGACATATTGATGGACAAATACGGCAAGTCCGGCAGCCTGAAAAAGAAGTTCGGCATATCTACCCAGCATTATTCTTTCGCGGTAAAGACCTTTGTTGAAATGGTGAAGAACTTCAATACCGCCGAGTACGAGTTCGCTATACGCGAGACCAAGACCCGCGAGGTAATAGAGGACGTAAACACCCTCAAAAGCGAGATAGGACTATTATATCTCAGCGATTTTAACCGCAAGGTCATCACCAACCTGCTTCGGTCTAACGACCTTGAATTTCACAAGCTGATAGATTGCAACGCATACGTTTATTTATGGAAGGGACACCCGCTGGCGGAGTGTAAGTCGATACGGTTTGAACAGCTTGCGGATTATCCCTGCCTGTCGTTTGAGCAGGGCAGCGACAGCTCGTTCTATTTTGCCGAGGAGATACTCAGCACCAACGAATATCCCCGCACCATAAAGGCGAACGACCGCGCCACTATGCTTAATCTGATGATAGGGCTGAACGGATACACCTTATGCTCCGGCATTATATGTGAAGAGCTTAACGGCGGAGATTATATCGCAGTGCCGTTTGAGCAGGACACCGACAACCCCAACAGCAAAATGGAGATAGGCTATATCATAAAGAAAAACCTTATCCCCAGCGAGATGGGACGGCTTTATATCGAAAAGCTGGAAAGCTATCTGCGGAATATAGACAGTAAATGATAAACCCGCCCGTACCTGTCGGTACGGGCGATTTTTGCGTAGCAGCGGCGACCCGCCTCAATGTCAGCGGCGACCCGCCGCCTTGACACAGTACCCCTTTTTGTGGTAAAATAATAAGACAAGATTTGTTAGGATATTGTTAATAACAGGTTGATTTTTTCGGTATAAAATATAAATATCTCATATCAGTAAGGAGTACCAAATGTCACAGGACAACGACAAGCGCGAGCTGCTAAAGCTAAAGCAGGGGCTTATAGAAGAAAGCGAGACGATAAAAGAGGGCTATGATGTCGCTATGCCTGACACCGCTTCAGAAAAGGCGAAAAACTGGTTTTGGTATCACAAGACGATACTCGTTATCGGAGTGCTGATACTGATACTTGCCGCGGTGATAGCGTCGCTGTACTTTTTCAAGCCCGCGGCGGATATCAAGATGTTCTCGCTGTCACAGTATTCCAGCACCACACGCAGACTGCTGGAAAGCAATCTGCCGCGCTATTGCGAGGATTATAATTCCGACGGCAAAAGCACGGTCACGCTTGACCAGCCGCCGAATGAAAAGGTGCTTGTGGGTATGGAGAGCACCCGGGAGGTCATCAACGGCAAATCGCAGATATTTATCGGCACCAAAAATGACCTTGAGAGTCTTAACAGTGACTACAATGCGGTGTACGGCGGCGACCTTTTTGCCGACCTGTCGGAGTTTGACACTGCTGATGGCGTCGTGATAAATTTCGCGGCTACGCCTATGGGGAAAGAGCTTAAAATATACTCGCAGGAGATATATATGGCGGTCAGAAAGACCGATGACGAAAAAGAACAGCAGGCGAGAGAGTTTATAGCAAACATTATCGCCAACAGAGAAGTTTCGGGACAGTAAGAGAGGGAAATATATGCCGGACAGCAATGACGAGAAAAGAGAACTGCTGAAGCTGAAGCAGGGACTTATAGAAGACAGCGACATAATAGACATAAAACCACGGGAAGAAGCGGAAAAGCTGACAGGTCTCGCGCGGTTTGAGAATTTTATGTACCACAATAAGTGGTACGTTATCGTCGCGATTTTTTTTATCGCGGTGGGCAGCTTTCTGATATACCAGTTTTTATCCAAAGAGGCGGCGGATATGCGTGTGCTGGTGGTGACCTCCGACATTGAAAAGACGCCTAACCTGTTAATGAAAACGGCTGACATAGAGCTGGCACTGGAGCAGTATTGCCCCGACTATGACGGCAACGGAAACGTCCATGTAGAGGTCTATTACATCGACCTTTCCAAAAATGTCACCGACAACTATTATATCTCCACCAATACCGCGAAATTTTTCGGCGAGGTGGACCAAGGCGTCGCACAGCTGTTTATCTGCGACGCGGGAATATCCTACACCGACGGTATGACCGATGAAGAGGCAGACGCGGAATTCAACGGATTTTTCGTTGACCTTGCCGAGGTGACGGGAGACGACAGCCTTGCGGGAAAGACCACGATAAGGGTAAAGGACACCCCGCTCGCGGCAGCGGCGAATTATGAAAATTCCGTGCCGGATATACTGGTCATGGGAATTAAAAAAGAAGTGCCGGGCATGATAAGCTACAACGACAGGTCGCTGGAGAAAAACGCGCAGGCGCGCGAGGTGCTGACAAATATTCTTAACAACAACGTTATCAACCAAGTGCAGGCGGAGGGATAATATGGAATATTTCGGAAAAACGGGACGGCAGCCGTTTGCAAAGCAGCTGCTGGTCGGCTTTTTGTATATGCTGCTGGGCAATGTGCTGTGCACCATTATGACGATATCCACCGCGGCGTTTATCAGTATGGATATGATAAAGGTGGTCGTGGTGCTGCTGGCGTTTATTATATTCTATTCGCTGATATTTACCGTCGGCTATAAGGACGGCGACCGCGAGCAAAAATACGTCAACCTGCATAAGGCCGAGCCGCCGGATATGCACAAATGGGTAAAGATAGGCATAATACTGACGCTGATAATGTACATCCCGTCAATATTATTGATAATAAACAAGCTCAGCGGGATAGAATTTGATATGCTGCTTGTCTATCGCTTTGCCGACGGGCTGGTGTATGCGCTTGCGCTGCTGCTGATACCCGATAACACCATTGACAGTATGAACGTAGCGGTGCCGTTTGTATTTATGCTGTGTTATTCGCTGATACCCGTTGCGGCGCATCTGGGCTATTATTTCGGATATACTCAAAAACTTGATAAAGATAAAATAATGTACAACTAACTTTCATATTCTGTCAACTTGTCTCATATCTATAAATAAAAAAGGACGGGTTGATATGAAACGTTTTTCTCTTGACAGGCTGAAAAAGCTTGATTACAGGAAGTTGAAAAAATCGCGTATCCCTGCGGTGCTGGTGCTGCTGGGATGCTTTGTGATAATAGCGGCAAATTCCGATTTTTCGCGGCTTGCCGTACCTGTTGCGGGCGGCAGCGTGACCGAGCGTCCGACCATCGTGCTGGACGCGGGACACGGCGGCGAGGACGGCGGCTGTGTCGGTATCGGCGGCGAGATAGAAAAGGACATAAATCTTGCCATAGTGCTGGACCTGCGTGATATGCTGACGCTGGGCGGATTTAACGTGGTGCTGACCCGTGACGCCGACCGCGCCATATATGACCCGGGCACCGAGACTTTGAGAGAAAAGAAGGTCTCGGATATGGAAAACCGCCTGAAGATAATCACCGCGCAGAAGGACTGCGTTTTCCTGTCGGTGCATCAAAACCAGTTTACCCAGCCGGAATACTTCGGCGCACAGGTGTTCTATAACGAGAATAACCCCGACAACCGACTGCTGGCGCAGATAATGCAGGAAAATTTTCAGGCTTTACAGCCCGAAAACGACCGCACCACAAAGGTGATGGACACCGAGCTGTATCTGTTTAAGGACACCGAGACGCCATCTGTGCTGATAGAGTGCGGCTTTTTATCCAACCCTGACGACGCCGCAAAGCTGTCTGACCCGGAGTATCAGCGCAAGGTCGCGTTTATGATATACAACGGTGTGATACGGTATATGCAGACGGTCGCGCCTGCCGAGACAAGTATAATAAATTGATCTGAAATAAAGGAAGTTAAAATGCCAAAGACGAAAAAAGTTTTCATCTGCTCGGAATGCGGGCAGGAATATCCCAAGTGGAACGGGCAGTGCTATGCCTGCGGCGCGTGGGGCACGCTGGAAGAGCAGATAACCGAAAAGCGTTCCGGCAATGCCTCCGCATCCTCCGTAAAGCTGACCATGAGCAGTATAGGCAATGTGGATTTTCCGGATGAGACGCGGTATAAGACCGGTATGAACGAGCTGGACAGGGTGCTGGGCGGCGGACTGGTAAAGGGCTCTCTGGTGCTGCTGAGCGGCGACCCCGGTATAGGAAAGTCAACGTTACTGTTACAGATTTGCGCGACACTGGGCAGCAGCCGCAAGGTGCTGTATGTCTCAGGCGAGGAAAGCGAGCGGCAGATAAAGCTGCGCGCCGACCGCCTGGGGGTAAGCGCGCAGGGGCTGTACATATCCTCCTGCACCGACTGTGACGCGATAATAGAGGCAATGCGCACCGAAAAGCCGGAGGTTGTGATAATCGACTCGATACAGACGATGCAGCTGTCCGAGTTGCAAAGCGCACCCGGCAGCCTTGTACAGGTGAGAGAGTGCACCACCGCCTTTATGCGTGCGGCAAAGGCACTGGATATCTCGGTGTTTCTTGTGGGACACGTCAACAAGGACGGCGGGATAGCCGGACCTAAGGTGCTGGAGCATATCGTGGACACGGTGCTGTACTTTGAGGGTGACAAGCAGCTGTCCTACCGTATACTGCGCGCGGCGAAAAACCGTTTTGGCTCGACCAACGAGATAGGCGTGTTTGAGATGCGGGACAAGGGACTGCACGAGGTAGAAAACCCATCCGCGATGCTGTTGTCCGGCAGACCCGCAGGGGTCAGCGGTATTACGATACTGTGCACTATGGAAGGCTCGCGCCCGATTATGGCAGAGGTGCAGGCGCTGGTGGCGAAGAGCGGCTTTGCCGCGCCGCGCCGTGTGTCGGCGGGCTTTGACTATAACCGGCTGTGTGTGCTGCTGGCGGTGCTGGAAAAGCGCGCGGGCTTTGCGTTCGGCGGGTTTGACGTATACATCAACATAATCGGCGGACTTAGGATAGACGAGCCTGCCAGCGACCTTGCGGTGGCACTGGCGCTGTATTCGGGGCTGTGCGATAAAATTATCGGCGAGGACGTGGCGGTATTCGGCGAGGTTGGTCTCGGCGGAGAGCTGCGCGCGGTGTCGCATATACGTCAGCGTGTGCGTGAAGCGGCAAGAATGGGCTTTGAAAAGTGCATTGTGCCGAAATCGTCACTTAAAGAGCTTGACAAGTCGGAGGATTACGGCATCAGCATCTACGGCGCGGCCAATTTGCGGCAGGCGTTCAAGGTGCTGGAGGCGATAACCCCCAAGGAGCAGGCACAATGAGACTGACGGATATAGGACAGATAAAAGAGCTGTTTAATAAATACGGCTTTTCCTTTACCAAATCGCTGGGGCAAAACTTTTTGATAAATCCCACCGTATGCCCGCGTATAGCGGAAATGGGCGGGGTAACGCGTGAGGTCGGCGTGCTGGAGATAGGCACGGGTATAGGCGTGCTGACACGCGAGCTTGCCGAGCGCGGCAAGAAAGTAGTCGCACTGGAGATAGACCGCACGCTTGAACCTATATTGAATGAAACTCTCGGCGAGTACGACAATGTCGAGGTCATCTTTGCCGATGTAATGGAGACCGATCTACAGCAGCTTATCAAGGAAAAATTCGACGGTATGGATGTGGTGGTCTGCGCCAATCTGCCGTACTATATCACATCGCCTGTGATAATGAAGCTGCTGGAAGAACGGCTGCCGATAAAGTCGGTCACTGTTATGGTACAGTTAGAGGCGGCAGAGCGTATCTGCGCCGCGATGGGCAGCAGAAACTGCTCGGCGTTGACCGCGGCGGTTAGCTGGTATTCCAAGCCGAAAAAGCTGTTCAACGTAAAGCCCGGCTCGTTTATGCCCGCGCCCAAGGTAGACAGCGCGGTGATACGGCTGGACCTGTACGATAAACCGCCGTATGACGTGGAGGATGAAAAGCTGTTTTTCTCGGTGATAAGACAGTCATTCTCCCAGCGCAGAAAGCAGCTTATCAATCCTCTGAGCGGATTTTTCAATATAGACAAATCCGTGTTGTCGTCGGCAATGACCGAAAACGGCATAAAGCCCACCGCCCGCGCCGAAGAGCTGACCATGGAGGATTTTGTAAAGCTTTATCGCATTATAGAGGGATTGAAAAAATAAGCGTGAAATAAAACGAAAGCTTTTTGTCATAAAGCCTTTCTTTGACAAAATTCACATTTCCCTTGCTGTAAAATACAGTTAGAATGTATTTTCTGAAAGGAAGATGAGTTTTGGCAAGAGAGGCTTTTTTGTCTGCCGAAAAACGCGGAATATACGCCGCGCGGCATATATTTGTAATAATCGCCGCATTGCTTATCGGTATGAGCACGGTGATGTCAAAGCCGTCGCCGTTCGCGGCGTCGTTTACCGCGGCAATGAGCGGAATAGACTGTATCGGCGCGTTTGTCGGCAGCGTGTTCGGCTATCTTCTGACCGGCAGGTTTGCCGAGTTTGCGACGGTGTCCTCGGCACTGATGTCGGTGATGGCGGTGCGGCTTATCGTATTTAAGATAAAATCCCGCGCGGCGGATTGGATATGCGCGGTGACGGCGGCATGCTCTGTGTTTACCGCAAATTTCCTCACCGCAAACGGGGTACATGACATTATGATATGCTTTGCGTTAGGACTGATATCAGGCGCCGGCACGCTGGTATTCCTTAATGTGCAGCGGCTGGCAAAGCAGCGGGAGACCGCCTCGTTGATAGTAAAAAACAGCCCGCTCTGCCTTATCAGCGTGCTGTGCTTTGTGGGCATAGCGGCAAGCGTGCTGTCATATTACACGGTGAATATTTTCAATATCGGCGTGATAATCAGCGGTGCTGCGGTGCTGCTGGTGACTGTACGTTACAATATCGGCGCGGGTTGTCTGTGTGCGGCTGCGGCGGGGATAGGTATCTCCTCTGTGATGCCGCAGTACGGCTTTGCGGCGGCGGTGATATGCTGCGCGGCGGCGGTCAGCAGGGGTTTTTCCGACGGCAAGCGGCTGGGCAGCGCCGGCGCGTTCGTGCTTATCTCCACGCTGTGTATAATGCTGTTTGGCATGAATACCGAGAACCTTGCGCTGACGGCGGACCTGTTCTTATCGGCGGCGGTGTTTTTGCTGCTGCCCGCGTCATGGACGGACGCCGAACAGACATTAAGCTATGAGTATAACGAAAGCTCGGTGCGGGCGTTGTTCTCGCGGCGGCTGAATTTTGCCAAGGCGGCGGTGGACGAGGTGCGCCGCACCGTTGACCTTACCGCGGACAAGCTGGAGCAGAAGGGCAGGCGTGACATCAGCTGGGTGTATAATACCGCCTGCGACGAGGTATGCTCGAAATGCCGCTTTAATATGCAGTGCTGGGGTCAGGAATACGGCAGCAGCGTAAAGCAGCTGTCCGCCGCGGTAAAACGTCTGAAAAAGGGCGAGGATATATCGCCAGAGCAATTCAACGGAGAGCTGGCAGAACGCTGTCCAAGCAAACAGCAGCTTTGTGACAGACTAAAGGAGTTGTACCGTTCTTTCACCACCTGTGAGGCGGAAAAGCGCCGCGTCGCGCGTATGCGTGCGGTGCTGACTGTCCAGCTGTCAGCCACCGAAAACCTGCTGGAGCAGCTTGCCGGAGAGATGGACGGCAGCGGGGAAGAGGACGTGCGCCTTAACAAGACGGCGGGCGAGGTGCTGAAAAACCTCGGCTGCGACGACCTGACCGCCGTAAGCGTAAACGTCGGCGAGCATGGGCGTATGTCTGTCGAGGCTTACAGCGGCAAGGGCTTTTTCTGCTCAAAGCAGGAGCTGTGCGACGCGATGAGCCTTGCGCTGCGCTGCCGCTTTGACCTGCCGGTGTTCGCCGGGACGGGCGGCAGCTATAAGCTGAGTATGTTTTCCAAGACGACATATTTTCTTGATGTTGAGATATGCCAGATAAGCCGTGAAGAGGGCACCGCCTGCGGCGATTATTATGAGAGCTTTATCGACAGCAACGGCACCGCGTATATCGTCTTATCCGACGGTATGGGCAGCGGCAGCCGCGCGCGTGTGGATTCGTCCTTCGCCTGCGGTATGCTGATAAGATTATTGCAGGCGGGCGTCGGGATAGAGGCAGGGCTGGGGATAATCAATATGTCACTGATGGTAAAATCCTCGGACGAGAGCTTTGCGACGCTGGAGCTGTGCAAAATAGACCTCTACAACGGCAAGGTAGAGCTGTACAAGGCGGGCAGCGCAAACACCTATATCCGCTGCGGCAGCGTTAACACAAGGTCAGGCTGCAAGGGACTGCCTATGGGAGTGCGGGACACGCCTGTCTACGACAAGCAGACCTTTACCCTCGGCAACCGTGATATGATTGTAATGACCAGCGACGGCGCACAGCTTAACGAAAAGTGGCTGTACCGCGAGATGTCAAAGCCTGACGTTGACCTAAAGGATTTTTCAAAGCAGGTGGCGGAGACCGCCCGCTTTTACAGCGGAGAAAAGAAAGCGGATGATATTTCGGTCATCGCAATGCGGCTGTACAAATAGCGGCGGGTCGCCGCTGACAATTCGGCTTAACTTACACTGCGGTAAAATGATATCCCCCGAAATAACGCGACAACAATCGTCAAACTGATTTTTGCGTTTTTCTCATCTCCCCTCTTATATAAAAGCAGCCCCTTGCCATATGGCAAGGGGCTGCTGAGCGTTATGCGAAAACTGTTGACTGCGGCTGATATTCCTGTTATAATTATTACATTAGTTATACCATGCGATAGAAAGGAATAACAATGGAACTGTCAGTCAGAAAATCAAACATCTCACCCGCAGGGCTCTGTGCAGCATATAAGATGCGGCGGTGTACAGAGCGGTAATGCCGCAATAGATATATGCTGCACTTCCGGATAATTTCAATGATACGGAGTGAGAAAATGTCATATATCAACGCTGAAAAGTCGCTCCCGCCCGCGCTTGTGAAAGAGATACGGCGGTATGTGGGAGACGGGCTTATCTATATCCCGCCTGAGGGCAGCACGCGTAAAGCGTGGGGCAGCCTTTCGGGTGCAAGGAAAATGCTTGAAAAACGAAACAATGAGATACGCAGGGAAAAGCATGGCGGTAAAACGGTAAAGCAGCTTGCCGCGGAATATTGCCTTTCCGAGGATACCATCAGGCGTATTTTATACAGAAAATGATATATTCCCCCTGACTGTGTCAGGGGGAATAACTATGTTAAAAACAAGTTAAATCAAACGCTCTACTTGCTGTACTACCTTCCGCTATGATATGCTTATGTAAAGGAGATGATGTTATGAGAAAAAGAGCTGATATTATTAAATGCTATACCGAGATAAACTCCGAAACATGGGACAGATGGGCGCAAGACGGCAACGAGTGGTCTGTGCCGATAACGCATGAGGAATATCTGAATGTCACGGAGGAGAACTTTGCCGTATATCTTACGCCGTGTGTGGCTGTACCGCATGAATGGTTTGGTGGTTTACGCGGCAAAAAGCTGCTGGGGCTGGCAAGCGGCGGCGGGCAGCAGATGCCGGTGTTTTCAAAGCTCGGCGCATCCTGCACCGTGTTTGACAATTCCGCACGGCAGCTGGAGTCGGAGCGAATGGTCTCTGAGCGGGAGGGGTACAGTATCGAGATAATCAAAGGAGATATGACTAAGCGACTGCCGTTTGAGAATGAAAGCTTTGATATTATTTTTCACCCCGTGTCAAACTGCTACATAAAAGATGTTTACCATGTATGGAATGAGTGCTTTCGCATACTGAAAAAGGGCGGACGGCTGCTTGCGGGCTTTGATAACGGGTTGTCGTTCCTGTTTAACTATGACGACCCGCTGAGAGTGGTAAACAAGCTGCCGTTTGATCCGCTTTCCATGACGTCCGAGCAATTAGAGGAGATGTTAAAACAGCGCGAGGGAGTGCAATTCAGCCATACGCTTGAAGAGCAGATAGGCGGACAGCTCAAGGCAGGCTTTACATTGAAAGCTCTGTATGAGGACCGTGACCGTCCAGGAGGCGCAGCGATAGGAGAATACGCCCCGCAGTATATTGCAACCTTGTCCGTAAAGTAAATATCATATAAAAACGCCCCTTGCCATATGGCAAGGGGCTGTTTTTTTTACAAATTACAGCTTTTCTATTTTCTCCGCAAGCTCGTCCAGCGCGTTGCCGCCGAACAGCTCGATAAGTCCCTTATCGCAGCCTGCCGCCAGCTTGGGGTCCATAGGTATTTCCGCGATATTCTCAATGCCGTACTGCTCTGCGGTCTCTTTCAGGTGGCTGTCGCCGAAGATGCGATGCTTGTTGCCGCAGTCGGGGCAGGTGAAATATGACATATTCTCGACAATGCCGAGTATCGGGATATTCATCATCCGTGCCATCTTTACCGCCTTGCCGACTATCATCGACACCAGCTCCTGCGGTGAGGTGACCACGATTATCGCGTCAACGGGAATAGACTGGAATACCGTCAGCGGTACGTCGCCTGTTCCGGGCGGCATATCCACGAACATATAATCCACATCATTCCAGATAACGTCGGTCCAGAACTGCTTTACGGTGTTTGCTATAACAGGTCCGCGCCATACCACCGGGTCGGTGTCGTTGGGCAGCAGCAGGTTGACGGACATTATCTCTATTCCGGTATTGGTCTTGACAGGAAGTATACCGGTGTTGTCGCCCATTGCCTTTTGCTTTATGCCGAACGCCTTAGGGATAGACGGTCCGGTGATGTCAGCGTCCAGTATCGCGGCCTGATAGCCCTTTCTCTGCATGGTCACCGCCATCATCGAGGTAACAAGGGATTTTCCCACGCCGCCCTTACCGCTGACGATGCCTACGACCTTTTTGATATCAGACAGCTCGTTGGGCTTTTCAAGAAAGCTCTGCGGCCGGTTTCTTTCTGCGCAAGCCTGTTGGCAGCTGCCGCAGTCGTGTGTACATTCGCTCATTGTTTTTCTCCCTTTCTTTTTATAGGTATTAGTATATCACTAAATACAAAAAAATGCAACCTTTTCTTAGGGAAACACCACACAAATATTGCACGCAATCTGCTTGCATATTTTCCGCCATATTGCACAGAAATCCCTTGACATACGACAGTATACCTGCGGAATTTCTATACAATCTGACAAAAAATCTGACTGTGCATCTTCCGCACAATCTTTATGCGGTGCTGCCCTCTTGTTTTTTTATGTAAAATCTGTTATACTATTCCTAGAATAGTAAATTTGGAGGAAACGCCATGCCATACATCAAGCACAGCGGCAGCTTTAATTCATCCAACGGAACGGACAGATGCGCATATTATGTATTTCTGCCGCATACCGAGCCGTATAAATGCATAATACAGATATCCCACGGTATGCGCGAGCATATCGGACGGTATGAGGATTTTGCGCGTTTTCTCACTGACAGGGGCTATATCGTCTGCGGAAATGACCACCTCGGTCACGGCAACACCGCCAAAAGCCCCGACGATCTCGGATATTTCGCGCCGAAGGACGGCTGGAGCTATCTGATAAACGACCTGCACCGTCTGACGGTGATAATGAAAAACAAATACCCGTCATTGCCGTACGTTATGATCGGTCACAGTATGGGCAGCTTTATAGCGCGGCTGTACGCGGTGCGGTTTTCGGACGAGCTTGACGCGGCGATATTTATGGGGACAGGCGATGATAAGGCGCTGTCAGAGCTTGGTGTGCGGGCGGCACGCTCCGCCTCGGCAATAAACGGCGAACGGCACCGCAGCGACAGGCTGAACACCCTTATCTTCGGCGCATACAACGAGCGGATAAAGGACAGGCGCACCGACTACGACTGGCTGTCACGGGACAGCGCGGCGGTAGACGGATTTATGAGCGACGAGAAATGCGACTTTATCTTTACCTGCTCGGCTTTTGTTGATCTTACCGTGCTGCTCAGCAGGGTCTCGTCCAAAAAGTGGGCGGAGCAGTTTCCTAAAGAGCTGCCGGTATTGCTTGCCGCAGGCACCGACGACCCTGTAGGCGGTTATGGCAAGGGCGTGCTGAAGGTATACGAAAAGCTGTTGGCGCAGGGCTGCCACGCGGATATAAAGCTGTATCCCGGCGCGCGGCACGAACTGCTGAACGAGACGATAAAAAACGATGTATATAATGACCTGCTTTGGTGGACAGAGCGGGCGATAAGCCGATAAGGAGGGCAATATGACCGACGGATATATAAAGGCTGCCGCCGCAACGGTAAAAATACAGGTGGCAGATGTAGAATATAATAAGACCGCTGTTATAGAAAAGGCAAAAGAGCTTAGCGGCAAGGGCGTAAAGCTGGCGGTTTTCCCGGAGCTGTGTGTTACCGGATATACCTGTCAGGATTTGTTTTTCCAAAATACGCTGTTGGGCGCGGCAGAACAGGCAATGCATGACATTGCGGCGGCGCTGTCGGATATTGATATGATAACGGCGGTGGGTCTGCCGCTGGTGTACAAGTCAAAGCTGTACAACTGCGCCGCGGTGCTGTATCACGGCAAGGTGCTGGGTATAGTGCCAAAGCAGCATCTTCCGAACTATAACGAGTTTTACGAAAAACGCCACTTTGCCGCATGGAATACCGCCGAAGGCATAGTCTCCCGAAACGGTGTGCCTTTCGGCAGCGGGCTGATATTCGCCTGTGACGAGCTGCCGGAGTTTTCCTTTGCCGTTGAGATATGCGAGGACTTATGGTCACCCTGTCCGCCGTCAGGCGCGCTGGCGCTGTCCGGCGCGACGATAATACTTAACCTCTCGGCAGGCAACGAGATGACAGGCAAGGCGGACTATCGCCGCGAGCTGGTGCGCAACCAGTCCGCGCGGCTGATAGCAGGATACGTTTACGCCTCTGCGGGTGAGGGAGAATCAACTCAGGACTTAGTTTTTGCAGGGCATAACATGATATGCGAAAACGGCGTCACCATAGCCGAGAGCGAGCTGTTCTCAGGCAACAGCGTGATAAGTGAGATAGACGTTGTATCGTTGAACCACGAGCGCCGAAAGAACACCACCTTTGAGCAAAATACGGCGGAAAACGCGGTGCGTTTTTCCATGCCGCTGACCGAAACGACTCTGACAAGATACATCTCTGCCGCACCGTTTGTTCCTACTGAGAGCGCAGAGATGAACAAACGCTGCGAGCTGATACTCACCATGCAGAGTGAGGGGCTGAAAAAGCGGCTGGAGCATACCCACAGCAAGACCGCCGTGATAGGTGTGTCAGGCGGTCTGGACTCCACCCTTGCGCTGATAGTTTGTGCCAAGGCGATGGAAAGACTTGGCCGCAGCAACGCGGACATTTTAGCGGTGACTATGCCGTGCTTTGGCACCACTGACAGAACAAAATCTAACGCATATGAGATATGCAACGCACTGGGCGCGACGCTGAAAGAGGTCAACATCACTGACAGCGTAAAGCAGCATTTTGCCGACATCGGACATGACATAAACGACCTCAGCGTGGTGTACGAAAACGCCCAGGCGCGCGAGCGCACACAGGTGCTGATGGACATCGCCAACCAGCATAACGGTATAGTGATTGGCACAGGCGACCTGTCCGAGCTGGCGCTCGGCTGGGCGACCTACAACGCCGACCATATGTCTATGTACGGCGTTAACTGCTCGGTGCCTAAGACGCTTATCCGTCATCTTGTAAAATATTACGCAGACGGCACAGATAATCAGCCGCTCAAATCCGCACTGTACGATGTGCTTGACACGCCCGTCAGCCCGGAGCTTCTGCCCGCCGACCATGGCGAAATATCCCAAAAGACCGAGGACCTCGTAGGGCCGTACGAGCTGCACGACTTTTTCCTGTACTGCGCGATACGCCGCGGCTATCCGCCGAAAAAGGTGTATAGATTAGCGTTGTACTCATTTAACGGAAAATATGAACAACAGACGGTCAAGAAGTGGCTGTGCGTGTTCTGCCGCCGCTTTTTCTCCCAGCAGTTCAAGCGTTCCTGCCTGCCGGACGGACCTAAGGTCGGCTCGGTTACGCTGTCGCCGCGCGGCGACTGGCGTATGCCCAGCGACGCGGTAAGCAAGCTGTGGCTGACCGAGGCGGAAAATCTGTAAAGGTAATAAGATGACAGTTCAATTAAGAAAAATTGACGACAGCAATATAGAAGATTGTATCGCCCTCACGGTTTCGGAAGAGCAATCGCAATATATTGCCTCCAATAAAGACTCGTTAAATGATGCAAGCTATGCCACAGATGTCGCAAGACCGTTTGCCGTATATGTTGACGGTAAACCGGTCGGGTTTACAATGTTTGCGTTTGATGCGGATTGCGAAGACCCTAACGACAGATATTGGCTATGGAGATTTATGATAGATAAAAATCTTCAGGGCAGAGGGTACGGCAGTGCCGCGTTAAAAGCAATAATCGAATATTTTAAGGAAAACGGAGCAACTAATATCAAATTATCTACCAAGGAAAGTAATCTCAAAACACTTCATTTATATCACAAATTCGGATTTAAAGAAAACGGCGAGATAAATGACGGAGAGATAGTATTACAGCTGGATTTATAATTATATTACAACCGTTATTTCAGCAAAACAACATAAACAGGAGATCATACTATGAAAAAGAAAAGCTATGCCGCGTTTGCTGTTGCGCTTGTGCTGGCGATTGCTATGGCAGGCTGCGAGGCAGTCCGTGATGAACAGACGGCTGACAGCTCTGAGTTTAATTCGGTCGATGTTGCCGAGAGCGTTGAGAGTACCGACAGCTCGGTAGAGGAGAGCCTGCCGTCCCAATCGGAGGATAGCGAGCCTTCTCAGTCGGAAAGCAAGAAAAAGCCCGCCCATGCCGCCATCGGTGACAACGGCGCAAAGGCGGTAACCGATGTATTGCTGTTTCCGTACGAGGATATGGATATTTCCCGTGATGTTCAGTTTTTTGATATGTACGGGATACACGTCCTGCACAGCGGTGTTGTGGGACTGGTGGGTGCGCCTGTCGATGTGCAGTTTGACCCTGACAAAGTCGAGGGCGGCAAGCTGGTGTTCGTATACGACCCCGACGAGCTGAAGGGCGTGCGCCCCGATGCGCTGATGTTTATGTGGTACGACGAGGAAAACGGCAATTATCAAGAACTGCCGGACGGTATTCTTAATACAGACAATTGCTCTATGAATCTTCGGATAGACAAGCCGGGCGTCTACCTGCTGGTAAATATGTACGAATGGCTTAACGCATGGGGTGCGGGTCTTGAGGACAACGGACTGGAGGACGGCTATGACCCGTCGCAGCAGCCTATCAGCAGCGAGCTGTGGGAAAAGCACGAAAGAGCAGGCGATATACCCGAACTGGCGGATGAGAATTACATACGCTCTTGTCATCAGTCAGACGGCAGCTATGTGTTTGAGGTCAGCGACCCCGTACAGCTGGCAAGCGCGGTGTATTTTGTCAACTGCGCGAACGAGAACGGGAAATATGACGTTATCATTGATGTGATGAACGACATCAACCTTGACGGCTATGACTGGGCGCCTATGGGCTGGTATACGGCGGGTGTTGAATACGACTTCATGGGCGAGGTTGTCGGCAACGGTCACACCATAAAGAACATGAACATCGACAGCACTAATTATGCGGGCTTTATCGGTATGGGTACCGATTGCACGGTAAGCGACCTTAAATTTGAAAACGCGTATGTTTCCGGCAGAAACCCCGGCATAGTGATAGGCTATGCACGCAACAGTTTTGTTTCAGGCTGCTCGGCAGAGGGCGAGACGGACGGCATAGCTGCAGGCACCGTTGTTGGGATAGACCAGTCCTCGGTGCTGACCAACTGCACCGCTGAAGTTGTCGCCAACGGGGAATATGTAAGTGATTTCCTCTCGGGCAATGATATGGCGGCGTCGCAGGTGTCGCAGCGGCATGAGATAACCGAGACAATTTGGCTGGACGACAACGACCGCCCCTGCCGAGAAGAGGGGCTGGAAAACAAGTACGACAACCTCGGCTGGCGGATAAAGCGGTACGGCGTTCAGGTGCTTGACCGCAACGCTGAGAAAGAGACCGTCCTGCAATGGCAGGACATTGGCGTGATAAGCGTTCCGGGACATTACGAGGTCACGCTGACCGCTTTTGTGGAGGGGTATTATATCCCTATCAGCAACACGGTGGAGTACGACGTTGAGTGGCAGGAGTGAAAACGGATAGATCATAAATCGGGGTTTAGGGAGCTAATCATATGCATAAAATCACTACTTTAATTTTTGATATGTATGGAGTCATTTTAGAAGAAAGTAAAGGAAATTTTATTCCATACACACTTTCCCATTTTGCCAATACTGAACATGAAAGATTAATAAGACAGATTATAAAAGAGCAACTTTTTACTAAAGCAAGTAACGGCGAATTAACCTCCGATGAATTTCTCTCTTTGTTAGGATACGAAAATCCCCAGTACCACATGAAAGATTATATCGAAAACTATTTAACGTTAGACGGTAATTTTATCGTTTTTGCTGAAACATATTGTGAAAAATATGATTTTGTGCTATTATCAAACGATGTTTCCGAATGGAGTTCATATATCACAGAATATTATAAACTTAACAAATTTTTCAAACAAAAAATTGTCAGCGGAGATGTTAAATGCCGCAAACCAGAAAAGAGAATATATGAAATGACGTTGGAGAAAATAAAAAGAAGCCCTGCTGAATGTGTTTTTATTGATAATAGTGTTAAAAATCTTGAGTCTGCCGGTGAAATGGGCATGCAAACAGTTCTTTTTAACAGAGACAATGAAAATTATATCGGGACAATAATAAATTCCTTTGCAGAATTGGCAAATTTGCTGTAACTATAAATACTGATATAACTGAATAATCAGAACAAACCCTGCCGATAATTACCGCAGAAAAGAAAGGACGGTACTTATTATGGCAGGGTTTAAGTTTACATTAACGGATCTGGCAATGGCGATAGGCGCGGTGGCGTCGCTGGCGGTAGGCAGCTTTACCGCGTTTGTGCAAGACTGCGACGCCAAGCCGGACGAGGTGCTGCGGCTGCATATCCTCGCAAACTCCGACAGCGAGGAGGATCAAAGCCTTAAATACGATTTAAGAGACCATATGCTGACCGAGTTTTCGGATATTTTCAGCGGCTGCGATACCCTTGATGAGGCAATAGCCGAGGCAGAATCGCACACCGCCGAGATGCAGCAGTCGGCGCAGGAATACATCATCAGCCGCGGCTATGATTACGTTGTGACCTGCGAGCTGGAAGAGTGCTATTTCACCACCCGCAGCTACGGCAGCTATACGTTGCCCGCCGGGGATTATACCGCGGTGCGCTTTATAATAGGCGAGGGCGAGGGCAAAAACTGGTGGTGCGTGATGTTTCCGCCGCTGTGTTTGCCCGCCGCGGGCGAGTTCTTCACCGAAGAGCAGAGCAGACAGGTAGAAAGCACCGTGATAGAGCCGCGGTTCGCGCTGTTTGAATGGATACAGTCGCTGTTTTTCTAATAAAAAGCTTGCCCAAAGCGAAATGCTTTGGGCAAGCCGTTGTCTGTTGAATTTTTAGTGTTATGTAGGTTACGGAGTTGTAAACTCACTTTCATCCGCAACGAGCAGTAAAATACCGCCGATTAAGCTACAGAAAATCAGAACAAGCACGCATACCGCGGTGGTAGGCTTACCTGTCTTCATCTGATTGAGCGCAACCGCTCCGATGATGGGGGCAATTATCGTGATAAGTCCCACGATCATTCCGATAATGATAAATACCTTTGCAGCTGTTTTCATATGCTTCCTCCTTTTGAAAAAAATAATAAATTTCGTTCTGCCGACAACTTGTGTAAAGCACGGCTATTTCGACAATTTTATTGTATCATATTCACAGTATTTTGTCAACAAATATTTATGTTAAGAGTGAACTTTTTTAGTCGTTATATCCTATAACCTTTATCATCCGCATATCGCTGTAGCCGTATGCCGACATCGGGAAGTTTACCTTGTCCGAGGTGTTGCTGTTTACCAAATAATCTATCACGTTGCCTTTGGTATCCTTGATAACGTCAACTATAATGACCGAATGATATGTATATCCCTTTACGGAATACTGTATGATATCGCCCGGCTCTCCCGTGTAGAGGTTTGCGTCGGTCTCGGCCACCAGTACGTCGGTGTTAGAGCGGCAGTAATTATAAAACTGATAGGTGTCCGACCATGCGGGGACACGTCCGCTGGCGGTCTCTTGATAATTAAGCTCGTCGTCGAACCATTTCCATTGGTTGTCGTATGTACCGGTCCAGTCCATCGGTATGCCGCTTTCGTGCAGGCATTGGGAAACAAAGTTCTGACAGTTGCCGCCGAAGCCGGAATAATCGCTGTATTTGTCGGTGTTGCGCACCACGGATTCCTTGTCCGTCCAGGTGTAAGAGTATGCTACTGCTGCCTCGCGGTCGTATTTGTTGTCGGCGGTAAGCGTTATTTTCGCGCTGTCCGCGCTGTCAAACTGCGCCTGTCGGTCCGCCGCCGCCGTGTCAACATCTTCTTTAAGCTGTTTTAGTATCAGTGCGAATGTCGCGGAGATATTTGTGTTTTCGGGTATTACCGCTTCGGTGAGATCATAGCTGTAAGAATCTATCCCGAGATAGTCAAGGATATATTCTTCAGTCTGTACCGTCGCGGCATTTTCGTCGTACAGCATTACAAATTTGCAGCCGTTACCGCTGTCGGCGGTTATTTCAGATTTTCCCTCGTTGCCTACGGTGTAAGAGGTCTCAGAGCTGAGCGCAAAGTCGACAGCCTCGCCGAGCGTGTATTCTACGTTATAGCTGTTGCCGTTTATTTTAAAATCGGTTATTGTTATATCAACATTGGCAGTGGTATATGAGAGGTTGGATATGAACGAGCGGCGCAGATACACCTCATATTCAAGGGCGGTGTTGCACAGCCCCGCAAACAATTCTCCTGTTCTGTCGTCGGTGATAAAATGCTTTGTCAGTGGAGAATATTCAAGACTGCCAAGCGCTGTATATTTATCGGTAAAGTAAGAGGTGAGCAGTTCTTTCACGCCCTCAGGGACGGGTATATTTACATCGTTTACCGTGACGTTGACTACCGGCCGAGTATATGCGAGAGTGTTATCATCCAGCGAGAGTGATATATCGTTGTCTGCCGCAACCGGGTCCGAGCTTTCCGAGGATACGGCGGCGCCCATATTCAGGTCATTATTAAGCTCGCCGCTGGCGGCAAGAATGATAACAAAAATTACCACCACGCCGAAAATACACAAGCAGGGGACAGTAAGCAGCGCGGTAAAAGCGGACTGCTTTTTCTTTTTGGAATATCGTTGATTGCTCAAGCCGTTAACCTCCGCCAAAACAGTAAAATTACAAAAATTTAAGGCAACACCGCGCAAAAGATTGTGCGGAAGATGCGCAGTCAGATTTTTCGTCAGATTGTATAGAAATTTTGCAGACATACTGACGTATGTCAAGGAATTTCTGTGCAAG
>JAFLRX010000033.1 GCA_022511265.1 Eubacterium sp.
TGGGATTGCTCCCAAACTGATTTCGAGTCAGCCCCGTTATGACCACTTCGATACCTCTCCGTATATGTTATGCCTGAAATTCTGCAAAACCCTTAGGGCAGAACAGCAGGACAGAACAACAAAATATTCAATTTTTTGAACCGACGCAAAGCCCCATAAATAGGGGACTTTCAGGTGGACGAAACTAACATATCATCCGACCATTTCGAGTGCTGCACCTTCGACCTCTCGGACAACTCTCCGTATTATTTTCAGCCTGAAATTCCGCTACCGCTTGGGCAGAACAACAGGACAGAACAACCTGAATATTCAATTTTTCGAACTGTGGAAACCCGCTTGGTTACTGGATTTTTGGGTGGACGAAATGACCACTTTTCGGGGAAATTTCGAGTCAGTCCCGTTATGACCACTTCGATACCGCTCCGTATGATTATCAAGCCTAATTATTATACACTAAAATTTACAGTTTGTCAATATGCGGCGGGGGATTTTTCAAAGCGTGACGCAAATTTTAACAAAACGCCGCCTACAGCTTGACATATTCCAAAAATTATGATACTATAGTCGCATAATTACAATAAGACATTTTACGACATATTTATGCGGGGTGAGATCATGAAAAAGGGCAAAAGGCCGGTATACGCGGTTGTTGCGGCGGCGGGTGTCCTGCTCGTGATCTTTGCTGTTTTTGCATTCGTTTACGCAAACAACATAGATGACCGCAACCTCACATACAGCGCCCCGGAGACGCTGTATCCCGTTATATCTGCCGTTGAAGTCTCCCGTGTCGACATCAACACTGCCCCGCTGAAAGAGCTGGCAAACATTGACGGTGTCGGGCGTAGCCGCGCGCAGGACATCATCCGTTACCGTGAAGAACACGGCGGTTTTACTGAACTGGAAGAACTGAAAAATCTGCCGTCCTTTGACGATGCCGCATACGAAAAAGTGAAAGACAATCTATGCATAGGTCGCGCGGATACCGTAACAGAAACATTGCCGGAAAGCGACCGCGTTAACCTAAACACCGCAAATATCCGTCAGCTTATGACCGTGCCTGCGATAACGCAAAAGATAGCCGAAAGCATTATTGAATACCGCGAGACCTACGGTGATTTCATCAGCGTCCGCGAGCTGCTGGAGATAGACGGGATAGGCGAAATCACCTACCGTAAAATAGAAGGATATGTGACTGTAGGATAAAAATACATCCCCGCCCTGTATGACGGGGATGCTTTTATTTTCTCATTACTTTTTTCACCGAGCTGACTATCCAATAATAGATAGGTATTGAGAAAAATACTATCCAGCCGGGGTGCCACAGGTCATAGCCGAAGCCCATTACAAGATATGCCGCTGAAACAAGGACAGGGTAGGGAAAATGATTTGCGTTTCTCCTTCTTATCGCGGTTATCAGGCCCTCACAGCAGGGTATCGCGAGCAGCATTATCCACAGCGGGTGCCACAGTCCCGAGGCAAGTCCCGCACAAAGGTATGCGGTAATTATGCATACCGGGAACACTACGACCGACGGCCGCTTTTGCTTTACGGCGGAGATTATGGTATCGTATACCGGAATTATCAGGAACAGCAGCCAGTTCACCGCCCATGCGTCGCATAAAAAGCCTGTCAGCAGATATGCGCCCAGTACTACTATAAACATTGGGAAATCCGCGGCTATCGACGCGCCGACGCTCATGCGGTCGCTCGGCTTCCAATGGCGCTCTTCCTTTACGCTATCGCTGACATAAACGCCGTCTTTGCCTATGCTGACATGCTCGCCGTGCTTTCCGCCGACATATATGCCGTCAAAACCGACATGCACCACGTCATCGCCGTCCTCGATATGTATTGAATGTCTGCGGTCAAAGCCGTCGGCAGCGTTGCCGCCGTCATCGGTGTAGCTGTTGCCGTCAAAGCCGCTCTCGGGTTCTTCCGTATCGGAGACGGTCTCAGTCTCTTCCTCTCCGTTTACCAGAACGTCAATAGTTACACCGTACAGCTTTGCCAAGGCGGAGAGATTTTCTATATCGGGGGAGGCCTCGGCGCGCTCCCACTTTGAGACTGCCTGACGGCTGACGCCTATCTTTTCCGCCAGCTGCTCCTGCGACAGACTGTGTTCTTTTCTCAATGCGGTAAGCCTGTTTGCCATTTCTATAGTCATATTATATAATTCCTTTCTGTGTTGTGTGCCTAAAGCATACCATATCAAAAGCCGAAGTGCAAGAAACTTCGGCTTTCATTTATAAATTTTTTCCGCAACCGTTGGTTGCATTTGCTTTGACAGAGCGGTTTACAAGTTGTTGAGGTGGTTATCCTTTATGTACTTTGCAAAGTCAACGTAGGAATAGTCGCCGTCAACATCCAGCAGCTTGCCGTCTTTATCGGCGATGCCGTTGACGGTCTGCTCCCAGCTATACTGCCACATGAAATACCGCCCGCTGTAAGACGGCTGGCTGACGCCGACATGCGCCACCCATACGGCATAATCGTTAAGGTCGGACATGTTCATCTGATTTGACAGCCAGTTTGCGTAGGAATAAACCATCGGCAGATAGCCCGCGTCCTTTATCTCGTCACAGAACGCCTCGGTTATCGCGGTCAGCTCTGCCTTGGTATAGCCGTTTCTGACATACCAGTCGTCCTCTATATCAATAACTATCGGGTAATTTATATCGTACCCCTTGATAAGGCTGAGCACAAACCGTGCCTCGTCCCGCGCGCCCTCGACCGTCTCCGCATAGCAGTAGTGATATACGCCCACATCCAGCCCTGCCTTTATCGCACCGGTGACATTCTGGTGGAAATATTTATCCGCCGTGGACGGGCTGTCCTCATCTATATAGCCGTAGCTGCTGCGCACCATCGCAAACTTGATGCCCGATGCCTTGACCTTGTTCCAGTCTATGTATTTATCCTGATAGTAGGAAACATCTATGCCCTTTATCGCGTTAGTGGTATACAGCGAGATGTTGTCCGCGCTGTACGCGTCGCCCTCATATCTCTTTCTGTTGTCGGTGACATAACCGCCGCCGGTGTTGCTGAATGCGCCGCCCAGCTTATAATAGGCGTCCTCGCCCAGCAGCAGTTCGCCGCTGTTGGTCATAGTCGCGCCGTTTTCTATGCTGAATGTGCCGCCGCAGTACATGTACCCGCCGCTGTTTATCGTTGTGTCGGCGTACAACTTAAGCATTCCGTCAAACTCGGCGTTGCCGCTGTTTGTAAGGCTGCCGTCCACCGTCACCGCCGCGTACGAATACAGCTGTCCGCCCTTGGCGATCTCAGTATTTCCCAACAGCGAGATATACGACCCACGGTCAAACAGCACATCGCCGCTGACGTTCAGCTTGCTGTTCGCGCCGGTGAGCAGCTCTCCCTTTACGGTGATGTCCGAGCCTGCCGCCGCGGTAAGGCTGCCTGCCGCCAGCAGCTGCGCGCCGCGCTGTACGCTGACGCTGCCGTTAATGTTCAGCGAGCTGCCTGCGGGGATAATAATATCCGCCCCCGCGTTAAGCACGATAGAACTGCTCGCGGGCAGCGTATAGCTGCCGTCCACTGTCACGCTGTCGCTTATGTAATATGTATAGCCGTTGACAAAGCCCGAACTGCCGTCCCACTTTATCGGAGTAGAAGCCGCCGCCGCGGGCAACGACACCAGACTTCCCGCAAAGACAACGGAAAGCGCGCCTGCGGCTATTCTTTTGTACAGCTTCAAGCGGTCGCCCCCCTTGCCGTAAATTTTCTATATATATTTTCTCACAAAATCAGCCGTTTGTCAACCGGATTTTGCAACATCCGAAAATTTCTTGTGTTTTTCTCTTTTTATGCAAAGTGTTTATGTGATAAATCAGGATTTACAGTATTATTTTTTAATCCCATTTCTTTCATTTTATCCTGAACCTTTTTTATTTTTTCATCTACATTTCTGATTTGTCTATCACTTGTTTTTAATTGAGTTAGCGGTTCGTTATTCTTTATTGCTTGTAATTCTGCTTCTTTATAGGAACTACGACCTAACACGCTTTTTTTACTTTCTATCTTGTCAATAACTGAGAATTCTAATGTCAACTCGTCGTTGTTGATATCCTCCTGTTTCAATCCAAAGTACCCAGGATCATTTATAAACGAATAAAGGTGTGTGCCGCACCTTGAGGCTATCCATACAGATTCACCAATATATAAGCAAATGCGTATATTATCTTTCACTAATTCAACTTGATATACGCCGCCTTCTGTCGCTCGAATGTCCAGTCCATTTTCTGTTTCAAAAAATTTTATTTTCACAGCCGCACCTCTTACATTTTTACTTGTAAATCCCGCTTCCTTACCGCCTTAGCAAATGTAAAATCATCTGCTCGTCAATCGGATTTTGCAACATCCGAAAAATTCTTGCGTTTTTCTCTTTTTATGCAAAGTGTTTATGTGATAAATCTGAATTTATATGTTATACAGTACCAATTCTTTACACTTCCACTCTTCGCCCAAAACACAATATGTTTCAGCGGTATCAAGAATTACATCTTCAAAACCAACTGCTTTATAGCAGTAATAAGCCGGAAGGTTGTTCTCAAAAACACCCAATGACGCTCGTGCAGCACCATATATTTCAAACACAAACTTTAGCCCCAATCGAAGCATCTCTTTTCCATAGCCTTTTCCGCGCTTGTCAGAATCAATAATGACAAATCCAAAACGCAGTTCATCCGGCGATTTATTCGGATTTCTCAATGTAAAAAAGCCGATAATACCTGTTTCATCAAATGCCGTAAACGGAAAGAGAGATTCAACAAAGCTAAATTCTTTTTGTGTTATAGGATAATCGCCGAGTATGCCTGCTGTCCATCGGTAAAATGCTTTTTCATCTTGGCACCATGATAATATTGTATCAGCATCCGTAGCTTTATACGGTCTTATCCTTATCATATATTTCTCCCCATAAATCCCGATTTATCTCACTCCTGCCGCAGCAGCTCCAGAAAATCCTGCTCGGAAAGCGGCTTGGAGAAATAATAGCCCTGAATGTAGTCTATCTTTATTTTCTCCATCATATTATACTGTTCTTCCGTCTCGATGCCCTCCGCAACTATCTCAAGACCCATTCCGTGTATCATGTGCATTGCGGCGTCCATAACGTATTTTGCTTTTCTGCTGGTAAAGTACGCCCGGCTCATCTCCCTGTCAAATTTGACCAGCTTTACCGGCATATCCACGATATAATTCAGGTTAGAGGCGCCGGTACCGAAATCATCAAGAGAAAAGCTGATGCCGTATTCTATCATACGCTCCATATTTGCGATCAAGACCTGCTTTGCGTCGACCGACGCAGACTCCGTTATCTCCAGATTGATGTACGCGGGGTCTAGCTTGGTGTCGTTCATTATCTTGATATAGTTGTCCGCCAGCTTTTCGTCGGCGCATTGCACAACCGACAGATTGACCTCGATATACTGCATACCGTAATTCTGAAGGTCGTTTTCGCGGAAAAAGCGGCACACCTTTTCAAACACGCGTTTGCCTATCTCGGTTATCATGCCGTTGTTTTCGGCAATGTTGATAAACTCTCCCGGCAGTATCAGCTTGCCGTCGCGGTCGATTATTCTTACCAACGCTTCGGCGCTGGTAAATCTCTTCTTCTCGATAGAATATATCGGCTGATAATATACGACCACGCGGTCCTCCGCCAGCGCGTCGAATATCTGCTGTGTCATCATACGCTGCGCGACCATCTCCGAAACGATGTCGTCATGTATGACATAAAAGCTGCCGGGCTTTGCGACCTTTTTCTGAATGCTGACATACTGTAACAGCTCTATTAAATCTCTCTGTGAAGAGCCGCATCTCGGGTTTTCTATCAGATAATAGGTGGCCTCGGTCTCTTTGGTCTTGGGGCGCTGCATAAGGCTGTCCCACGCCGAGACGACCTGCTCGTGCTTGGTGAAGAAAAGGAGCACTTGCTTTTCCATTATCTTGAACGCCGACGCGCCGGGTATCTCCAAAAACGCATTGAACATTTTGGTGACGCTCGCGGGGTCGCCTATATACTGCCATGCCGCGTTTTCAAACACGACGGCTATAACATAGAAATCCTTGGTGCCCCCGTACAGCTGCTCGGCATAACGGTTAAACGCCGCGTAATTGAAAAGTCCGGTAGCTCTGTCCATATTCAGCTCGGGGTTTTCAAACTGCGCAAAAACCGTGGCTATTCCCAACGCACAGCCAAACCCTACCACGAGCAGATGGCTGTTCATAGCCTGTATCACCGCCGCGCCTAACCACACAAACATCCATATGATAACGGTCGTGCGCTGGCGCGGGAAAATATATTCGCTGTGCCTGAATATCTGTATTAGGTTTATCAGTATCAGCAAAAATACGCCGACGTAGGTCGCATAACAGCTTGGTCCTTCGGTCCACACAAGGCTCTCTTCCGGTATCTCGCACATAGTGATAGGCAGCAGATATATTAAGGCCTCTATCACTATTCCGAAAACAACAAACACGCTTATGAGCTTTTTATAAAAATGCAGGCGGAAGGACAGCGTGGTAGAAATATATATCGTTGCGATCAAAGAAACTAAAACAAGCGACGCAAGATAGGATTTACAGATAAATTCAGGCAGATGGGCAGGAAACTCATTACGGTATACTATCCCGATAACGGATAAAATGTCCAACACCAGACACATCATCGACGAATACAGACAGCCCATATAAACTCTGCTTGTTATCAAATTCAGTCTTTTTTTATGTCCGTATGATATAGCGAGAAAAATCAACACCAAAAGACCGCAGAATTGCACCTTGATATTCATTCGCTTAACACTCCAAATGATTATATGATTTCATATGTAAACCATTATACCATAAAACACACAATCGGTCAATAAAAACCTGTTATATGAAATTATAATGAAATATAAGGTGAAGCTGTTTGATCAAGAAACCTTATGTCGGTGCGTTGATTTTTTCTCGGCAATCCTGTATAATAAAAATGGATTTAACACAGTAAAGGGGGCTGAGCAAGGTTATGGGATATGAATATCTTATCGTGTCGCTTGCGGCGGCTCTGGCGGGTATCGGGACAGGACTGGCGGGGCTTTCTGCCGCCACCGCTATGGTGCCGCTGCTTATCGTGCTTTGTCCGACCTTCGGTGGTGAACACGGCGCGTTTACTGCAACGGCGATAGCGTTGGCAAGCGATATTCTCGGCTCTGCCGTGACGGCGGGGGTATACGCAAAAAATAAAAGGCTCGACTTAAAGCACGGCTGGATATTACTTACCTGCGTCGTGGCAATGTGTACTGTCGGCTCGATAGCGGCATATTTCACACATCAGACGGTGTTGGGCGGTTTTTCGCTTTTTCTTTGCGTGGCGATCGGCATTCGCTTTCTTGTAAAGCCCGGCTCAAAAGAACAGCCTATGAAAAGCGGCTCGATAAAGCTCAGCGCGAAAGAAATCGCGGTATCTCTGTTTTTCGGGCTGACCATCGGCTTTGGAACGGGATTTTTCGGCACTGGCGGCGGCATGATGATGCTGGTAGTTTTCACCGCCATGCTGGGCTATGACCGCAGGACGGCGGTCGGCACCTCGACATTTATCATGACCTTTACTGCCCTGATAGCGTCTGTCAGCCATATTATGATAGAGCCGGCGATTATTTTTGATTGTTGGGACTATCTGCTGATTTCAATTGCTGTCGCAACCTTGTTTTCTCTCATCAGCGCGCAGTTCGCCAACAAAGTCAACGGCAAAGCCGTCGGCTACGCCACCGGCATTATCCTGCTCGCACTGGGGTTGTCGATGATCGTTATCGGTAATATTGATAGTATAAAGGCGGGGGTTACCGCATAACACAACTCTCGTGAGAGGTTTGTCGGTTTTACTTTTAACTATTTAGGAAAAGCGCGGTTATTTTTTCTTTTTCCCCCGTTGCTGATAATCTTTGTTTATTTCGTCGCTCCAATCGGCTTGCAGCGGTTTGCAGGCGCGGATGCTTTGCAGCGCGCAGGAAACCGAATCGTATAAGACCTGCGTACCCTTGCTGTCGGCGGTGTAGTTTACCGCCCTGTCGCTGCTGATGCCGTAGCGGGCGGCGGTTTCTACCGCGTCGATATTCGCGCCGATGAACAGAAATTCCCACCCGTACTCTTCTTTCTGCCGCTCTATCATCTGCTTTACCTGTTCGCTGCTATAGCGGCGGCTGGCGTTTTCGTATCCGTCGGTGGTGATGACGAACGTCGTGTGCGCAGGCACATCCTCAGGACGGGCGTACTTATGTATATTGCCGATATGGCGGATAGCGCCGCCTATCGCGTCGATAAGGGCGGTGCAGCCGCCGACGGTATAGTCGCTGTCGGTCATCTTCGGTACATCGCCCAGCTTTACACGGTCGTGCAGCACCTTGCTCTCGTTGTCGAACAGGATCGTCGACACATAGCAGCCGCCCTCCTGCTTTTTCTGCTTTTCGATCATCGAGTTAAAGCCGCCTATAGTGTCGCTTTCCAGCCCCGACATCGAACCGCTTCTGTCCAGGATAAATACAAGTTCGGTAGTGTTGTTTTTCATAACAGAAAACCTCTCTTTCATTTGATGTCTTTATTTTACATCAAAAAAAGAGAGGTCTGGTCGCTTATCAGGCGACATTTTTTTACGCGCCGAGCAGGCTTTGGTCAAAGGCGAACAGCGCCTCGTTTATCTCAAAGATATTATAATTGCCCTTGCTGATAAAATATTCGATTATTATGTCAAACTTATTGCTGTGGGATAACGCAAAGCCCGCCTTTTTCAGCATATCCTCGGTCTCCGCGAGGGAAAGCTCCAGCGAAACGGCAAAGGCTATCGCGGTGGGCTTGCTGGGTTTATAATGCATATCGCCGCGTATCTTGGAAAACAGCTTGCGGTCGATGTTGGCCTTTTTATAACATTCCGTGTCGGTCATTCCCTTTTCGTCTATCTTGCGCAGCAGCATCTGCGAAAAGCTCTCGTCGATTTGCTTTAGCTTTGCGTCAAGGTCTTGTTTTGCGGATAAAGCCTTGTCCACGCTCGCAACCGCCATAAGCGGCAAAAGCTCTTCCTCCTCTGCCATTGGCTTGCTGCGCAGCGGGCGCGCCGTTGAAGAAAGCACGCGGCTTTGATCGCGCCGATAGTCTATGTGTTCGTCTACGTAATTGTCGTCTATGTATTCGGTAATATCCGAGAACAGCTTTTCGCTTATCTTATAGGCGGCCTTGTCGAAAATGACGACGTATACGGTCATGTCGTTTTCCAGCAGGAAATCGCTGATAACATCAATCGCGACCTTCAGCGCCTGATCCTTAGGATATCCGTATATCCCCGAAGAAATAAGCGGAAAGGCGACAGTCTCGCAATCATGCTCTTTGGCAAGCTGTAATGATTTTTTGTAGCAAGACGTAAGCAGGGCTTTTTCGTTTCGCGTGCCGCCCTGCCAGCGCGGACCCACCGTGTGGATAACGTATTTACAGGACAAACGGTAGGCGCCGGTTATCTTCGCGTCGCCTGTCTCACAGCCGCCGAGGGTCTTACATTCTTCCAGCAGCTGTATCCCGGCGGCACGGTGGATGGCACCGTCCACGCCTCCTCCACCCAGCAAAGACGAGTTGGCGGCGTTTACGACAGCGTCCACCGGCATTTTGGTTATGTCATTTCTTACTATCTCTAACGGCATGCTTTCCTCCTTGTTATGGCGATACCACACAGAGATTGTGCGGAAGATGCGCAGTCAGATTTTTCGTCAGATTGTATCAAAATTTTGCAGGCATACTGTCGTATGTCAAGAAATTTTGGTGCAAGATGGCGGAAAACATGCAAGTAGATTTCGTACAATCTCTGTGCGGTATTGCCTTATATCAAAATTCCGTCACAATGGTCTATTTCGTGCTGGATTATCTGCGCCGTCCAACTGGTAAAGGTTTTGACGCGGGGCTGAAGATCGGCGGTCTGCCACCGCACCTTGATAGATTTATAACGCTTGCATTTGCGCGGACCGCCAAGCAGCGAAAGACAACCCTCTTCCGTCTCATACAACCCCGATTTTTTGATGATTTCGGGGTTGAACATCACCGTATACGTACCCTCGTTATCAAATACGATGATACGCTTGCGTACGCCTATCATATTCGCCGCCATGCCGACGCAGGCGTCCTTATTGGCGGTCAGTGTGTCCAGCAGATCCTGCGCGGTGTCGGTATCTTCTTTTGTCGCCGTATCCGATTTTACGCCGAGAAAAATCGGATCATGTATGATTTCTTTGACCATTGTTTACCTCAGATTTATATATTTACATAAACCCAGTATATCATAATTCAGTCGTTTTTTCAACAGAATAAACGGCGGAAAATCAAATTGCCGCCTTAAAATTATATATAGGCTTGATGTGTGCGATAATGTCCGCGGTGGGTCCGATATTGTTGACGATATCATCCATATTCTTGTATGCCATAGGCGACTCGTCTAAGGTAGAGGTCGTCACGCAGGTGGAGTATATGCCTGACATCTGTGCCTTGTACTCTTCCATGGTGAGCTGTTCAAAGGCGATAGAGCGTGACATCAGCCGTCCTGCGCCGTGGGGTGCGGAGTTGTTCCAATCCTCGTTGCCCTTGCCTACGCAGATAAGGCTGCCGTCGCGCATGTTGATAGGTATCAGCAGCTTTTCGCCGTCCTTTGCGGATATACTCAGGTTATGGATAAATTGCCGTAATATTCTTTAACGACCTTCTCCGCCGGCTTGCCGTATATGCCGTAGCCTGCGTCGTTTTTTGCGTTTTCAAGCGGGTACAGCCTGCCCCTCCAGTCCCATATCGCAAAGCCGCCGACCCAGCCGCGCCTGCCGCACGCCTCGAACATCGTCTTAAACCATTCCGCCTGCCCGTCAAGGTCAACGGTGCCCCGCACCGACCAGTCGTTGGGGACAAGGTTTGCGTTTTCCACCGACATACAGCCGCATTCCGCAAAGAAAAACAGCTTGCCGAAACGCTTTATTGCCTTTTCTATGCGGTCAAGCTGGTTTTCCCAGTCGTTTATGGGATAATATCCGCTGGAGGAGATTACGTCCACCGCGTCCCACCATTTTACGTTATGCTCTTGATACTTGTCGGTGTTGTAGGAGACAAGCCCGCCGTAGACGGCGCGTATATCCGAAATTACCTTTCGCCATTCTGCTTCGCGGTGCTCGGACTGAACCATCTCACAGCCCGCTATGAACATCTCACAGCCCTTGCGCTGGGCAAGCTTTGCGAAATGACACTGAAATTCCGAATAGCTGTCAAACCAGTTACGCCATTTAGGCTCGCAGGGGACGTCCTCGTCAAAAAAGCTGATATGTGCGCGCCAGGTGCCGTTCTTACAGTTCACCGTGGGCTTTAACGCGACCCGCAGCCCCTTAGAGTGGGCATAGTCTATAAACGCTTCCAGCTCTTCATCGCCGACCGTCGCGTCGGAGGTAAAGTCTATCTTTTCCGACTGCGGAGTGTCCTGTAATCCGTTTGGCACGATAATGACAAAATCGGCGCAGGTGCGCTGCGCCATACTGTCAAAGCTTTCGAGCGTCTCTTTTTTCATCAGCTCGCCCCGTCTGATAAACGGCGCAAAGGTCATCCCTTTTATAAATTTCATTTTATCCTCCCGAAATATTGAAAAAGCTATAAATATATGATACAATATTATTAATAAAAATGCAATATCATCAGCCAAACAAAATTTATACGGAGGTGTTATCATGGATAATTTTAATTTTTACAGCCCCACCGAATTTGTGTTCGGTAAAGACAGGGAGACCGAGTGTGGCGAGTATGTGAAAAAGTACAGTAAAAGCAAGGTGCTTATCCACTACGGCGGAGGTTCTGTCGTTAAATCGGGGCTGCTGGACAGAGTGAAAAAATCGCTGACCGACAGCGGGGTACCCTATATCGCGCTGGGCGGAGTTCAGCCCAACCCGCGCGACACCCTTGTATATAAAGGCATCGAGCTGTGCCGCACCGAGAATGTGGATTTTATCCTCGCGGTGGGCGGCGGCTCGGTAATAGATTCGGCAAAGGCGATTGCCGCGGGTATGCCGTATGACGGAGATTTCTGGGACTTTTACAGCGGTAAGCGGGTCGAGGTCGCACTGCCGGTCGGCGTAATTCTCACCATAGCGGCGGCAGGCAGCGAGGGCTCGGGCGATTCTGTCATCACCAAAGAGGACGGACTGTTAAAGCGCGGCACAGGCTCGGACGCGCTGAGGGCGAAATTCTCGATACTCAACCCCGCGCTTACTCAGACGCTGCCCGCATATCAGACCGCCTGCGGTGCGACCGATATTATGGCGCATGTTTTTGAAAGATACTTCACCAATACAAAAGAGGTCGAAATAACCGACCGCCTGTGCGAGGCCGTACTGATAACTATGGTAAAGGAGACCCCGCGTGTCATCGCAGACCCCGACAATTATGAGGCGAGAGCAAACATTATGTGGGCGGGCATGGTCGCGCACAACGGCCTTGTCGGAGTGGGTAGAAGCCAAGACTGGAACAGCCACGGGCTGGAGCACGAGCTGTCGGCACTGTACGACTGTGCCCACGGCGCGGGTCTTGCGGTGATAATGCCCGCGTGGATGGAGTTTGTGTACAAGCATGACGTAATGCGCTTTTGCCAGATGGCGACCAGAGTGTTCGGCTGTCAGATGAATTACGAAAACCCCGAGGCGACCGCGCTGGAGGGTATCTACCGCTTCAGAAGCTTTTTACACAGTATCGGTATGCCGATAAACTTTGAAGAACTCGGCGCAAAGGAAGAGGATATTCCCGTAATGGTGGACAAGCTTGGTCTGGGCGACGACGGCAGGACGTGGGGCTTTGTAAGGCTGTCCGCCGCAGACGTCACCGAGATATATAAGATAGCGGCAACGGCAAAGCTTTAACAAAATCAACAGCGACCCCCTGACTGTCAGGGGGTCGTTTATGTTGCATTTGGATTTTGTTTATGGTATAATTTTTACTAAGTAAAAGCAGGATTTTGAGAGGTAATAAAGTGGGCTTTGTTTCAAAATATTTTGACGAACTGACAACAAGAGAGCTGTATGAGATATTAAAGGCGAGGGCTGAGATATTTGTCGTAGAGCAAAAATGCATGTATAACGATATGGATGATAAGGATTACGACAGTCTTCATTTCTTTTATGAGGATGGCGGCAGGGTCACGGCGTACCTGCGCTCGTTTTTCATAGAGCCTAATGTCGTGAAAATGGGCAGAGTGTTGACTTTACACCACGGGACAGGGATGGGCGGACGGCTGCTGAAAGAGGGCATCACGCAGATCCGTGAAAAGCAGCACCCCGAGCGTATCGTAATACATGCGCAATGTTATGCGGTGGGATTTTACGAGCGGGCGGGATTTGCGGTCTGTTCAGAGCCGTTTTCGGAGGAAGGCATGCCCCATGTACGGATGGAGCTGGAGTTGTAAAGTTCGGTTCGCTTAATCGGATAAATAGAGATTTGGCAGGTGATTATATGAAATGCTATACACAGGTATATGTCATGAACAGTATCGAGGCGGTTGAAACATATTGCAGGGCTTTCGGGGCAGCGGTGACATTTGAAATCAAGAACGACGCCGAAACCGCCTATGAGCATTGCGAGCTGTCGGTAAACGGCGAAGGTATTCTCGCCGTTGCAGAGGCATCGGAACCGTATGACGTAAGCTTAATTCATCGCCTGAAATGGCAAACGATGACGTTTAACGCTTTTGAATTAGGAAGTACCGATGCGGTCAAAAACGCGTTTGACGTGTTAAGCGACGGCGGCGTTATTATTGACGAAATTCACGAATTGCCGTGGAGCAAATGCTGCGCCACCGTTATTGACAGGTACGGCGTATGCTGGTGGATCGGTATTTAGAGGGTAAATTTTTTGTGAAGAATGGGATAGACCGTTTTCTGTCATAAGCAAAAAAGGAGCACAAACCATGGATATAAATCGTTTAAGCAAAAACGCGTCGGCTATAATCAATATGTTCAACGGCGTTTTTAACACGCCTAAGGGGCTGGATGTGCAAAAGGCGCTTCTTTACGCGTCGGGGCTTGCGGGCTATGCCTGCCATCAGACCGTAAAGGCAAGCAAAGAGCCTTTTGTCGTCTTGGAAACGGCAGAGCATAAAAAATTCTACATGGGCGACGCGCTAAATAAGTACCTTTACGAGGATAGATACAGCGTGTTGGCGTTTTGCAACGGTTTTTTCGATAATTTCGCAAAGGGAGAGCCTCGCCCCGATGTGATGGATATTATTAAAAAATCGGCAGCCGAAGTCGGCAATAAAAACCATACGATATGGGGTGCGTATCAACCGCGGCAGGTGTATGCGGAAATAAAAAATTGCTGGGACGGTATATACGATAATATGACCGCCGCCTATTGTCAAAGTCCGCAGGAATGGCCCGTGCTGTTTGCTATTGTGCTGCAGAATATTATGATAACCGCCGCGCAGGTAATACCGAAGCCTGCCGTATACAGACTGGCGCTTGAATGTGCCGTTGATATTTCTAAAATGGATAATGATTCTGTTTAAGTTGTTTATATCAAGAGCATTAAATTTGTATAAAGCAATTCGTTAAAAACGGAGGAAAAGGTACCAATGGAAGGACACAAAATCATTTTGAATGATTTTCTTAACGCCTTAAAGGGTGAAAAAATAACAAGCATACTCGATGCGGGCAGCGGCAGGACGAGCTTAACAGTGATTAGGGAGTTGTTTCCCGATGTGCCTGTTGACGCCGTAGTATACCCGGGAGACGTAAGGAAGATAAATTCTATCGCCGGCGTTACGGAACAGCACAAAAACATCAGCGTGATTGAAAAAGATATATGCGGCGATATTATTGACAAAAAATACGATGTAGTTGTTGCGCATTTGCTGCTCGGCGAGGCGGCAAAATTCGGCAATGCGTTTGAAAAGCTGCTTGAAAGAATTATCAATATACAGTCCGAATATTTGATAATAATAGATTATCTTGAAGACCCCGCCGTAAATGAAAACGACATATTAAAAGCCTGCGAAGATAATAACCTGACAGTTGTTTACAGAGCTTATTTTACCAACGAGCATCCGCAGGCTTGGGAAGATTTCACGGGTGTACATAATTTCGGATATTTGATAAAAAAGAACAAATAAGTTTTTATAAAGAAAGGAAATGATTTATTATGGCACTGCCTGAATTCAGCAAGATCACGCAAAACACCACTGCCGTTCCCGAATGGGCGAAATACATGAAGGACGGCGAGTTTATCAGCTATTACACGACCTACCAAAGTAAGATATACTTTGACCTTTTCGATGAATATTCCTACCCCTGCGCCGAGTCGGGGGATATTACCTATTACGTTTACGACCCGGTAAAGCACGGTGCGGCTGCTGACAAAAAATATCCCGTGCTTATGTGGCTGCACGGGATGAGCAACGCCCTTGACGGGGTGAAGTGCATAATGTGCTGCGGCGCGGAGCAGTATGCGTCGCCGAAATATCAGCAGGCTATGGGCGGCGCGTATATCATAGTCCCCCTTGCGAATGAAAAACGCCTCGACAACGGCAGCATCGCGGGGTCGTGGTCTGAGGTCTATTCCGCGCCGGTAAAGGGCATTTACGACAAGGTGTGCAAAGACCACGCGAAGAATATCGGCAAAAGGTTTGTTATGGGCGCGTCCTCCGGCGGATATTTCACATGGCAGCTGTTGGAGGATTATACCGATTACTTTGACGGCGCTATCCCCATCTCATCGGGACGTATTCCGTCGGACGAGGCGTTGGACAGAATATCCGACAGCGGCGTGCGGCTTATCGTTGCGCACGGTCGTCATGACGAAATGGCGGATTTTGACGAGTGTGTTGCCCCTCGCATGGAAAAGCTGCAAAGCATGAAAAATTGTATATGCTTTTTCCCTGAGTGGGTGTACAACGGCGATGGCGGTATCTCCTCGGTGCATTTCGGCATCGAAATGGGACAGCATTGCATGATAAACTGGGTGCAGACTAACCTTATGTTTGACGACGGCACCCCCGCGGACGAAAGACTGCCTGAGGGAGTTACGGGCTGGATAAAAAAGGTCGCGGGAGAGGACAAGTGATGTTGGGTCATTTCGGATTTTCCTATATAGGTCTGATATTTTTGTTGATGCTTTTTATTCCGAATATTATTTGGGCGAAAAACCAGCCGCAAGGGTATACCGCCGAAAACGAAAATAAGCTGCTGCTTGTTTTTGAAAGGGCGGGCGAGGCGTTGACAAGCGGCTGCGCGCTGATTTTCTCCGATTTCAATCTTAACGGTTGGACGGTTTGGTGTTGGTGGCTGATTGCGGCGTTTGCGCTTATGCTGTTGTACGAACTGTGGTGGATACGTTATTTCCGCAGCGAGCGAAGGCAGGAGGATTTTTACAGCAGTATTTTGGGCGTGCCCCTTGCGGGTGCGACGCTTCCTGTTGCCGCGTTCTTCCTGCTCGGCGTTTACGGAAAGGTTATCTGGATGTTGATTGCCTCAGTTATACTGGGGATAGGTCATATAGGCATCCATATTCAGCACAGTAAAGAAATAAAAGATAAATCTCGGTAAGTCGGGTTTCAGAGAGGAGAATATATGAAAACCGTAAAACGAAAATCAGTCGGCACGCATTTTTCAATGTGTGTTCAGCCGGCCTTTATAATCGGCACAAACAATGAGGACGGGACATACAATTTTGCTCCTATCACATGGGTAAGTGTAACAGATGAGAAAGACAGCGATTATATGCTGGTCATCAGCATGCATGGTACAAAAAAGACTAAACAGAACGTACTCAGAACAGGTGTGCTAAGCGCTAATCTTGTAAGCAAGGATATGCTTGAGCTTATGGATTATTTTGGCACACATCACGCAAAAGACGGCAAGAAAGATGCTTTTTCGTACAATGTGAGCAGGGGCGAGGTCGTAGATGTTCCTGTACTGGATGAAAGCAGATGGGTATATGAATGTGAAGTAATAAAATCGGTTGAGACCGGAGAATCTACTACTTTTTTCTGTCAGATAAAGAATGTTCAGATAGACGAGCGGCTTGAATGTGCAAATACTTTTGAAATAGACCTTACAAAACTGGACCCCGTGATTTATTCCGGCATGTATCACAGTATCGGAAAACTGCTTGGTAAAATAGGCGATTTCGGCAAGTAGGTAAAACGAACAACAATATTTAATTCCGATTTATCCGCGGTGGTATATTCGGAAAATTTGAAAGAGGACTGACATGAAGCTTTTACTGATACGGCACGGAGACCCCGACTATACAATAGATTCGCTTACCGAAAAGGGGCATAAAGAGGCGGCGCTGCTTGCCGAGCGTATAGCCCCTATGGAGATAAAGGCGTATTATATGTCGCCGCTGGGCAGGGCACAGAAAACCGCCGAGTACACGCTGAACAAAGCCGGAAGAACGGCGGAGGTGCTGGACTGGGCGAGAGAATTTGATGTGCTGATAGACGACGGAAACGGCGGCAGGCGTTTGGCATGGGATATGCTTCCCGAGGACTGGACCAAGATACCCGAATACTACGACAAGGACAAGTGGTTTGACGTGCCTGTAATGAAAGCCGCAGGGATACAGGCGGGTATCGAGAATGTCTGTAACGGTCTTGATAAGCTGCTTGAGCGTCACGGCTATAAGAGAGACGGCAGCATTTATCGGGCTGTCCGTCCCAACGAGGACGTTGTCGCGCTGTTTTGTCACTTCGGAGTGACCTGCGTTATGCTGTCGCATTTGCTGGGCGTGTCGCCTATGGTGCTGTGGCACGGAACCATCGCCGCGCCGACCTCGGTCACAACACTGGTGACGGAAGAACGCAGAGAGGGTACGGCAGCGTTCAGAATGACGGCATTCGGGGATATTTCACATCTGTACATGTACGGCGAGCCGCCCGCGTTCGCGGGGAGATTTTGCGAGATGTTCTCTAATGAAGAGCAAAGGCATGATTGAATGATTTGGAGCAGGACGTATGGGCAAATCGTTATCGGATATGACATTGGAAGAATTGTGGAAGCTGTTTCCCATAACCCTTACCGAGCATAATGAAAAATGGGCTGAATGGTATGCGGAAGAAGAAAAAAGGCTTGCCGGCATTTTACCCCCAAGCGGCATAAGAATAAGCCATATCGGAAGTACGGCGATCAACAACATATGGGCAAAACCTATCATTGACATTCTTGCGGAACTGCCTGCCACCTTGCCTATGGACGGCGTTAAAGAAAGCCTTGTTCAAAACGGTTACATATGCATGTCAGAGCAGGAAAACAGAAAATCCTTTAATATGGGATATACAAGCGAAGGATATGCCGAAAAAGTATTCCATCTTCATTTGAGATATAGGGGCGATAATGACGAGCTTTACTTTCGTGATTACATGAACGACAACCCGTTGTCGGCAAAGCGGTATGAAGAATTGAAGCTGTCCCTTTGGAAACAATTTGAACACGACCGGGACGGGTATACGGCTGCTAAAACAGATTTTGTAGCTGAACAGACTGACAAAGCAAAAAAGCATTATGGAAATAAATATTAATTAAGATATATTTCAGTTTACAGAACCGGTCAAATCGAGATTTTCAGAGGTAAATATGGATTATACAATTAGAGAAATCAGCGAAAAAGAATATGATGTTTTGACGGATTTTTTGTATGAGGCGATTTTTATTCCAAAAGGTTCGCCGATGCCGCCGAGAGAAATAATTTATAAGCCTGAATTACAGGTATATGTTGCTGATTTCGGTAAAAGAAAAGGCGATATCGGTCTTGTCGCAGAGGCGGATAATAACATAGTAGGAGCGGTATGGGTACGCATTATGAATGATTATGGGCATATCGACGATGAAACGCCCTCTTTTGCTATTTCGCTGTATAAGGATTATAGAAATTGCGGAATAGGTACGGCTTTGATGAAAGAAATGCTGAACATATTAAATCAAGCAGGGTATAAGCAAGCATCGTTGGCTGTTCAAAAAGAAAATTATGCGGTAAGCATGTACAGAAAAGTAGGCTTTGAAATCATTGATGAAAATAAAGAAGAATATATAATGTTATATAAATTCTGATTTATATAAATCGCAATATGAAAGGAAAACAAAATGAAAAATATCACAGAGCTTGTCCGCGGCAGGAGAAGTGTACGGACATTTGACGGAAGAGAGCTAAGCAAGGATGACCTTGACAGGCTGACGGCGTTTATGTCAAATACCGAGAACCCTTACGGCATACCTGTGGAATTCAAGCTGCTGGACGGGAAAGAGCAGGAGCTGAAATGCCCCGTTGTCAGCGGAACGAGCATTTTTGTCGGAGCGAAAGTGTCGCAGGCACCGCATATGGAAGAGGCGTTCGGTTATTCGTTCGAGCTGCTGGTGCTGTACGCTCAGTCTATCGGCGTCGGAACGGTCTGGGTAGGCGGCACAATGGACCGCAAGGCGTTCGAGCAGGCGATGGAATTAGGGCAAAACGAAAGAATGTTATGCATGAGCCCGCTGGGCTATCCCGCGAAGAAAATGTCCCTGCGCGAGAGTATGATGCGCAAAGCGATAAAGGCGGACAGCAGACTGCCGTTTGACAAGCTGTTTTTTGACGGCGGGTTTGACATTCCGCTGACCGAGGAAAAGGCAGGCAGACTGGCGCAGCCGCTGGAGGCGGTGCGGTGGTCGCCGTCGGCGGTAAACAAACAGCCGTGGCGTGTAGTTGTCGATAAAGACGCCGTGCATTTTTATCTAAAGCATAACAAAGGCTTTGTCAGTGATGATGTGGGCGATATGCAGAAGATAGATATGGGCATCGCGCTGTGTCATTTCGCGCTTGCCGCGGAAGAGTGCGGGGTGGATGTTCGCTTTGAGATAAACGACCCGCATATCAAGACCGACGCCGATACGGAGTATATCGCGTCATATCTGATTATTTAGCGAAAAGCGACAGCGAAAGCCGCTGTGTTTGTGAGGTGAAAATTATGAGCAGAGGATATTGCGCGTCTTGCCGTATGGCGGCGGAGAATGAACAAGAGATACTTTACGAATATACATGCTATAATATCGGTGAGGGCGATTGGAAAAGGCATAGCGAGACCTATGACGGCAGCATACTTATACAAAAGGCTGCGTTTGCGGAGCCTTACATACACATGAAGAAAAAGAAAATGCCGAGCGGACGTAAAAAGCTTATCGTAAAGCGTATCCGCAGCAACGTCGATTATTCCGCACTGCTGAGCGAGGGAAGAATAACGATAGAAAATTGCAGCGGCGCATGGCAAATCGTCGGCGGAGTTGATTTTATGGCATTGAGGCTTATATGGAAGATATTTGACGAGTATCAGGATATCGGCGAAGTTCCCGAGAAAATGTCATATTGCAGTTAGTATAATGCAGCTGATGTATAAAAATAGTCAAGTACGATTCGGCAAATCGTACTTGACCTTTTTCTTTGTTATATGCTGTTATCTCTCATAAATGTAATTCTTGTTCAGCCTGGTTTCAAACTCTTCCACCGGGAGAGGTCTGTCGAAAAAGAACCCTTGCGCGAGATTACATTTATTATCCGAAAGGAGCTGTACCTGCTCTTTGGTCTCAACGCCCTCTGAAATACATTCCAGTCCCATTTCCTGCGCCATGGCGACGATGTACTTAAACATTACGCCCTTTTGGACGGTGTTTTCATCTCCCTCGGCAGGCAGCAGGCTTTTATCCAGCTTTACGACGTTCCAGGGTATTTCCTTGATGAGGTTAAGCGATGTGTAACCGATACCGAAATCGTCAACGGAGGTGGAAAAGCCGGATTTCTGCAGTCCGCCGATAACACGCTTCAGGTCCTTGAATCCGACGTCGGTGGTGGTTTCGGTAAGCTCTATTTCTATGTAATTGTGCGGAACGTTGTTCCTGTCAACTATCTCTATGATATGCTTCAGCAGGTCTATGTCCGAAAGGTGGCGGCGGGAAAGGTTGACCGATACCCGCACAACATGCATACCGTTGTCCAGCCATCTTCTGATATCCCTGCACACTGCGTCAAGTATATAGAAATCCAACTTGCATATATCCAGCCCCTGCTCCAGCACCGGGATAAACTCTCCGGGCGGGATAAGCTGACCGTCGTGCCTCCAGCGGCACAGTGCCTCCGCGCCGGTGATATGCCTGCCCGCGATATCCACCTTGGGCTGATAGTATACGAGAAACTCTCTATCCTCAAGCGCCTTCGGGAAGAGCGCGGTGATATCGTTGTTATGCTTGCTGCGCGCGAGTATCGCGTCATCAAAAAATACAACGTCGGTATTCGGCGAATTTTTCGCGATCTGGAACGCCAGGCTGACGCGGTCCATAATATCCGTAGGGAGAATAACTCCGCCGACATCCTTGATAACGTATATTCCCGTAGTCGCGGAGATAAATACGCGTTCGTCCCGCACCTCGTCATAGGTGACGCTGGTACCGTTTAGTATATCTATAACGGATTGCAGCTTGTCGTTCGTTACAAGCGTTAAAAAGTTGTCTCCGCCCACTCTGCAGGTCAGCTCGAACTCGCCGTCCAGCAGGTCGTTGATGATACCGACATACTTTTTCATTACAACGGTGCCGTTGTCGCGTCCGATATGCTGGTTTACGACCGAAAAGCGTTTAAGGTTAAAACGTACCACGGTATAACCGAATATCTGACCGGTTTTGATGAGTATATTCGCGGATTTCATAAACTGGTTGATATTATACACATCAAGCTCATTATCGTAATAGGTCATTCGGTGGATTATTTTGGTAAATCTTGATTTTCCCGTGAAAGAGCTTATCACAACGATAAAGGCGTCTATCCTTTCCCGCTCTTCCTCCGTCAGCTCGGGCTCTCCGTCTATGCGGTAGACGTTGTATACCGAAAGCTTTCCGTCTATAATGTTAAATTTCTTGCTTATTTCAACATTTTTGGCTGCCTTGCCGCAGTCGTAAAAACTCTTTTTAGCAATCGGCTCCGTATGCTCGGCGGCTTCGTTTTCATATATCGCTGCCTCCAGCTTTCCTATCCTCAGAGCCTGACACAGCTCTGCCACAGTCTCGGGAAACTGATCGGGCTCAGAGTCGGGGTACTGATGTAATTGGCAAATAAAGTTTTCAAGGGTTGCCAGATATTTGGCTGTATTCATATTTATATCTATGCTTCCGATAGGAAGCATCTCTCCTTTCGGATTTTGTG
>JAFLRX010000034.1 GCA_022511265.1 Eubacterium sp.
CCCTCCTTGCAGAAGGTCTGGAACTCCATCTGCTCGAACTCGATGGTACGGAAGGTGAAGTTGCCGGGGGTTATCTCGTTTCTGAACGCCTTGCCTATCTGACCGATAGAGAACGGCAGCTTCGCGCGCATGGTGCGCTGTACGTTAAGAAAGTTTACGTACTCGCCCTGCGCGTTTTCGGGGCGCAGGTAGATTATGCTCTTGCTGTCGTTGGTGACGCCGCGGAAGGTCTGGAACATCAGATTGAACTCGCGGATATCGGTAAAATTATGCTTGCCGCAATGCGGACAGGGGATAGAATGAGCCTTGATGTACTCAAACATCTCCTCCTTGGTCATACCGTCAGCATGCGCGTCGGGGTCAAAATCGTCGATAAGGTTATCGGCGCGGTGACGCATTTTGCACTCTTTACAGTCCAGCAGCGGGTCGGAAAAGCTGGCAACGTGCCCGCTCGCCTCCCATACTCTGGGGTTCATCAGAATATCGGCGTCTACCTCGTAGCTGTTGGGACGCTCTTGTATAAATCTCTTTCTCCAGCTGTCCTTGATGTTGTTTTTAAGACGCGCGCCCAGCGGGCCGTAGTCCCACGTATTCGCAAGACCGCCGTATATTTCACTTCCGGGGAAGATAAAGCCTCTGTTTTTACACAGGGCGGTTATCTTTTCCATTGATTTCTCGGTGTTATTCATATTCCTTTTCCTTTCGGCAGCTGTTATTCTTGATCAATATCAAGTCATAATTTCAATTATGATATCCGATGCAAGATCTGCAAACTCCATTTTTTCGGTCAGCTTTCCAAGATCGTCCACCAGCTGCATAAGCTCCTTCTCGTCCTCAGCGGTATAGTCGGTCATCGCGCCGAACTCGCACAGTCTTACCGACTTGGCGAAAAACTCCTTTTCGGCATCTATGGATTTGACAAGCTTTGCATGCTTTGCGGCATATTCGTTCGGCGGCTTTATCGCAGCGACAGCGTCCAGTGCGGCTATCACATCATCGTATGCCGCCTCGGCAAGCTCGACATCATACCAATCCAACGCGTCGGTCATCATCTCCGCCGCATCCGCATAATCGGAAAACAGGTCGTACAGCTTGTCGCCGTAGCCCTCTATGTCATATTCTGCAGGAATGCCTGTCTGCGGTTTAGAGGTCTGCGGCTGCGACGGCTCTGCGTCAGAGCTTTCAGTCTGAGACGATTCCTGAACAGAGGATTCTTCCGTGACAGCCGAAGATACTTCCGCTTTGGAGGTCTCGTCCTGCTTAGAGGATTCCTCCACCTTGGACGTCTCGTCCTGCTTGGACGATTCCTCTGCCGAGGATGACGCAGCAGACGAAACAGCATCATTCAGATTATACTTCGAGTCCGCGGTCGAATCACAGGCGGACAGCATAACGGTACAAGCACATAAACAAAGCGCCAAAATCTTTTTCATGTAGGTTTATCCTCTAAAACGACCTTTAGCCGATTATTGCAGCTATATTATATGCAAAAGCCATAACTCCGCTTGTGGACTGCAGCTTGTCGGCAAGCTCCATATACTCGTCGGACTCAGCATCGGAAAGATCATCCGCCTTGTTGCTCAACTCGCAAAATCTTGCGGCATTGGTCCAGTAAGCTTTGCTTTCATCAGCGTCCTTCAAAAGCTCTGCGTGCTTATCCGCATATTCAGCGGGTGCCTTCAGCGCGCATATAGCGTCTATCTCTGCTACAGCTGTCTTAGATGCAGCCTGTACCGCGTCAAAATCAAACTTCTGAAGTGCATTGCCTACCTGCTCGGATGCCTCGGCATAGGTCGTAAAATGCTCTTCTAACTGAGACTTATACTGCTCGGGACTGAGCGAACCGTCACTTGAGCATGCAGCCAGCATAAGCAGCATTGCTCCGCACAATAATAATACAAGTACCTTTTTCATTTTTGTTTCTCTCCCTTAAATATAATAATATAATTTTATCTCTTACAGCTTTTGGATCCAGCCCATATCGTCCGGCAGCTTGCCGTACTGCATACCGGTCATGGTATCGTAAAGCTTCTGAGATATTTTACCTATCTTGTTGCCGTTTATCTCCATTACCTTGTCGCCCCATTTGAGGTGTCCTACAGGCGAGATAACAGCCGCAGTGCCGGTACCGAATACTTCGTCCAGCTTGCCCGCGTCATATGCGTCGGATATCTCCTGAATGGTTATCTTTCTCTCGCTTACCTTCAGTCCCCACTTTTCGCAAAGGGCAAGGGCGGACTTTCTGGTAATACCCGAAAGGATAGAGCCTTGCAGCATAGGTGTAACGACCTCTCCGTCGATAACGAAGAAGATGTTCATCGCACCGACTTCCTCAATGTACTTTCTCTCAACGCCGTCCAGCCACAGCACCTGAGAATAATTCTGCTTATGTGCCTCGTCCTGTCCCGCGAGAGACGCCGCATAGTTGCCGCCGGTCTTGGTAAAGCCCATACCGCCGCGTACCGCGCGCACATAGTTGGTCTCTACATAGATGCTTACAGGATCCAGCCCCGATGCATAGTATGCGCCGGAGGGTGACATTATTATCATAAAGTAATATTTTTCGCCGGGGCGAACGCCTAAGAACGGGTCGGTCGCAAATATAAACGGTCTGATATACAGCGACGCGCCGTCGGAATGGGGTACCCAATCCGCGTCTACCTTTACCAGCTCGTGCAGTGCCTGAAGGCAGTCATCCACATTCAACTGAGGAATTACAAGTCTCTCGGCGGAAATATTCATTCTCTTGAAGTTTTCTTCGGGACGGAAGAACTGGATATCTCCCTCAGGGGTCCTGTACGCCTTAAGTCCCTCGAATATCTCCTGACCGTAGTGCAGCACCATTGCCGCGGGAGAAAGCGAGATCTCGCCGTACGGCACTATTCTCGCGTCATGCCAGCCCATACCCTCATCATAATCCATGATGAACATATGGTCGGTAAATATATGACCGAAGCCGAGCTTGGATTCGTCGGTCGGTTTAGCCTTAGGTGCGGTAGTTTTCTGAATTTTGATCTCCATAGCTTTTACCTGCTTTCTTTTGTTTTATAGCTTATCCCCTTGTCTGACGACGGGGCATATTAGTCTATGCTACAGTATTATACCACTTTTCCCGCTAAATGTAAATATCTTTTATCGAAAAAGTTGACCAAAAATTATACCTAAGATGAAGGATTTTATTTTCATTCCGTCATTTTCTCAAAAAACAAATCCCCCTCAAAAGGGGGATTTTTGAAAATCAAAGATTTACAGTACCAGCGACGGCGCGGAATAAACTCTTGCGCCCAGCTCGCTGTCAAGCATATACAAGCCCTTTGCGTCGCTGCCGAACAGCTCGTACTTCTTGATAAGGTCGCCTGCGTTCATTTCTTCTTCGCCCTGCTCTTTAACGAACCAATCAAGGAACTGCATGGTGCGGTAATCCTTCACGCTGTGCGCAGCCTCATAGATATCATTGATAAGCGAGGTCACATACTGCTCGTGCTTCAGCGTCTCATCCAGCACGGTCTTGGTATCGGTGAGAGCTATCGCTGGCTTGTCTATCGCTGTCAGCTCCGGCTTTACGCCGTTGTTCTGCAAATACTGTAAGAACAGCATCGCGTGGTCGCGTTCTTCCTGCGCCTGCACCTTGTACCAGTTGCCGAAGCCTGCCATTCCGATATCGCTGAGATATACGGAAAAATCAAGATAAAGATATGCCGAGTAGAACTCCTTGTTTACCTGCTGATTAAGCAGCTCCTGTACTTTTTTGTCCATAAATTACACCTTCCTGACGGTAAAATTTTCTGATTACAGTATATAACAAAATCGTTTTCCTGTCAAGAATTACTTTTTCTTGTTCTTTTTCTCATTTTCCGGTTTTATAGGTACCGCGAACGGGTACAGCTCGCGGTATGCGTCTAAGTCCTTGCCGCTGCCGGACGGTATCAGCCCCGTGCAGTCATCTGAGGTCGCACCGCCCGCGAAATTCTGCAATATCACATCCTCAACGCGGGATTTTTCCTCCGGGGTGTCGGGCACATCCTTTTTTATCGCTTCAAAATCCTTTTGCAGCCGTGTTTTGTCGTCCATTAGTATCAGTCCTTTCTGAACAAAGTTCAGAATTATTTTGGCTAAAAATTTAAAATATATTTATTTTATAAGATATAAAAATCCGTGCCCGAAGGGCGCACCGCAACTATTCATTATTCACTAAAAAAGGCCGTCGCAAAGCGACAGCCTTTAATTATGCATTCAGCATTATGTATTTATGAATTAGAAAGGTATTCGTCAATACTCTTCGCCGCCTGCTTGCCTGCGCCCATCGCGAGGATAACGGTTGCCGCTCCGGTCACCGCGTCACCGCCTGCGTATACGCCCTCGCGGGAGGTCTGCATGGTCTCCTCGTTGACTATCAGACAGCCGTGGCGATTGGTCTCCAGACCGGGGGTAGTGCTTCTGATAAGCGGGTTAGGCGAAGTGCCTATCGACATTATCACCGTGTCAACCGGCAGCTCGAAGTTGCTGCCCTCTTTGGCGATAGGTCTGCGGCGTCCGCTTGCGTCCGGCTCGCCCAGTTCCATCTCTATGCACTCCATTGCGCGCACTCTGCCGTTTTCGTCCGGCAGTATCTTCACGGGGTTGGTGAGGTTCTTGAAGATGATGCCCTCTTCCATTGCGTGATGTATTTCTTCCTTACGGGCGGGCATTTCCTCCATGCCGCGGCGGTAAACTATGTACACCGTCTCCGCGCCAAGACGCTTTGCGCAGCGTGCCGCGTCCATCGCGACGTTGCCGCCGCCGACAACCGCAACCGCCTTGCTCTTTATTATCGGGGTGTCATAATCTTCAAGGTACGCTTTCATCAGGTTGGTACGGGTGAGGTACTCGTTGGCGGAATATACGCCGATAAGCTCCTCGCCCTCTATCTTCATAAATGACGGCAGACCCGCACCCGAGCCCACAAAGCAAGCCTTATAGCCCATATCGAACAGCTCGTCTATAGACAGCACCTTACCTATAACCATGTTGGTCTGTATCTCAACGCCCAGAGCCTCTAGGTTTTCTATCTCCTTTTTAACGATAGCCTTAGGCAGTCTGAACTCGGGTATGCCGTATACCAGCACGCCGCCCGCGGTGTGGAACGCCTCGAACACCGTTACCTCATAACCCTTTTTGGCAAGGTCGCCCGCACAGGTAAGACCCGACGGGCCCGCGCCGATAACAGCTACCTTTATGCCGTTGCTTTCGGGCTTTTGTGCCTTTTCGGTGCTGTTCGCCATATGATAGTCGGCGCAGAAGCGCTCTAAGCGTCCGATAGATACGCTCTCACCCTTTATACCGCGCACGCATTTACCCTCGCACTGGCTCTCCTGCGGACATACTCTGCCGCATACTGCGGGCAGTCCGTTGGTGGTGGTGATTATTTTATATGCCTCTTCAAACTCGCCCGCGGCAACCTTTTCGATGAATTCAGGTATACGCACGTTTACCGGGCAGCCGCCTACGCAAGGCTTGTGCTTGCAGTTAAGACAGCGGGCAGCCTCTTCTTTCGCCATATCGGCGGTGTAGCCCTTTGCTACCTCCAAAAAGTTTTTGTTTCTTACGTCAGGCTCCTGCTCAGGCATGGGGACCTTGGTGGGTGACATATTAGGCATTTGCGGCACCTCCGTATATTCTGCAATTTTCCCTGTCGTGGGCTTCTCTTTCTCTGTATGTACCGTTGCGCTTCATCAGCTCGTCAAAGTTGACCTCGTGTCCGTCAAAATCGGGACCGTCAACACAGGCAAACTTTGTCTCGCCTCCCACGGTGACGCGGCAGCCGCCGCACATTCCGGTTCCGTCTATCATTATCGGGTTGAGGGAGACCAGCGTCTTTATTCCGTACGGCTTGGTTACCTCGCAGACAAACTTCATCATCGGTACGGGGCCGATAGCCACCGCGAGGTCGTACTTGTTGCCCGCCTCGATAAGGCTTTTCAGCTTGTCGGTGACAAAGCCCTTTTCACCGTAAGAGCCGTCGTCGGTGGTGACGTAAAGATTGTTGCACGCCGCCTTGAACTCGTCCTCAAGGATAACTATGTCCTTGTTTCTGAAGCCCGCGATAACGTCGACCTCCGCACCGTCGTTGAACAGCTGCTTTGCGGACGGGTACGCGATAGCGCAGCCCACGCCGCCGCCGATAACGCATACCTTCTTAGCGCCCTCAAAATCGGTCGCTTTGCCCAGCGGTCCTACGAAATCCAGCAGCGCGTCGCCCTCTTTCATCTGCGACAGCAGCATGGTGGTCTGCCCCACTATCTGGAAGATGATGGTTACCGTTCCTTTTTCTCTGTCATAGTCAGCGATAGTCAGCGGCATTCTCTCGCCGCGCTCGTCCACGCGCAGTATGATGAACTGTCCCGCCTGCGCCTTTTTCGCGATAAGCGGAGCGTCGATCTCCATCAGCACGACGGTTTCGTTAAGCTGACGTCTGGTCAATATCTTATACATTTAATGACTTTTCCTTTCATATAGATGTGTTATCGGAGCAAAAACGCTTTAGTCCGATATCTAGCCATAATAAGTATAGCAGATTTTTTGACAAAAATCAATAGGGAGATTTTGTATATAAAAACAAAAAGACCGCTGCGCTAAGCTGCGGCAGTCCTTTTTATTCTATTTCCTGTTCCAAATCATCAAAAACCTTTGCGTCAAAAAATTCTTTCAGACTTATGCCTAATCCGTCGCAAAGAATTTTTATTGTGACAACACCGGGGTTTTTACTGTTATCATATATTATGCCTTTCAGCGTTGACGGCGGCAAAGCTGCTAATGTTGCCAAACCGTTAATAGTCAAGTCTTTCTCTCGGCACAACTCAATAATTCTTTCTTTTACCGCGTCTTTGGTTTTCATATCCAAACTCCTATGATATAATACGTCAACGCAAAAAGCCGTAGCACAGCTACGGCTTTAGCTTTTAACATTGTCCTTCGGCCGCTCTATTGTAATTGCAGCCCTTCATAAGTAAATCGAAAATTACTTGTTCTTCTTCTTTAATACGATACCGCTTGCGGTGAGCGCGCCGGCTGCGAGAGCAACGGGAACAACGGTAAGAGTGATACCGGTCTCGGGGTTGGTAGCGTCTACAACGCCGGAAGAATCACCTACAGCAGCGTCTGCGAATACAGCAGTAGAGCAAGCAGCGATTACTGCGATAGAAGCGATAGCAGCTAAAATCTTCTTCATAATTATATCCTCCTAAAATATGTTTTTTGTTTTACATTTAAGCAGTCACTGTCTCCTTTGAAAAAGTTTCACTTTTATTTATTTTATTCAAAACCTTTTCTGACCGCTTACATTAAGGCAGTCTGTTTACCTTTGGAAAAAGTTTCAGTTTGTTAAAAATTTTTTCAAAAAATAAAAAAATTCCCGCCGACGAGCCTGTCAGCGGGTGGCAGCGCATGGCTGCCGCTTATTTCCTAACGAAATAAGCCTGGTTTAACAAAACTGTTATTATTATGCCGTTTGCAACCGGAAAATCAGTCGATCTCGACCATTACCTTCTGGTTGTATCTTACAGCGCCGGCGCGCATTATTGTGCGGATAGCCTTGGCGATTCTGCCCTGCTTTCCTATTACGCGTCCCATATCATCGGGGGCAACATGAAGATGATAAACGGTAGTACCCTCCTCGTTCGGCTCGTCAACGGTAACTTCTATCGCCGACTTGTCGTCTACAAGCTCCTGTACCATAGCAATAAGCAATTCTTTCATAGTGTTTCCTTTCATAAAACAGCGTCAAAGCCGTTTCAGCTTGATTCTCTTTCTTTATTTCTTTTCTGCGCTGATCTTTATCAGCTTGTTTACCGTATCGGTGGGTTTAGCACCGTTTGCGATCCATTTATTTACTTTCTCCATATCGAGAGAGATAACAGACGGATCCTTGGTGGGGTCATAGTAGCCTATTTCCTCGATAAAGCGTCCGTCTCTGGGATAGCGTGAATCCGCAACTACTATTCTGTAGAAGGGGCTCTTCTTAGCGCCCATACGTCTGAGTCTGATTTTTACCATTTCTTCACCTCCTGCTTAAATTATTGTTGTATTTTAACCTTTCGGATAAAATCGGTCGCGTTCAAACAAGCTTACATTCCGGGAAATCCGCCCATGCCGCCCATGCCCATCGGGAACTTGGGCAGGCGTTTTTTCTTTCCGCCTCTCATGCCGCCCATTTGCTTTACCATTTTCTGCATTGCGTCATACTGCTTCAGCAGCTGGTTTACATCCTCTACCTTGGTGCCGCTGCCGGCGGCGATACGGCGCTTGCGCTTGGCGTCTATCAGCGAGGGGCGCTCGCGCTCTGCCTTGGTCATAGAGGAGATTATCGCCTTGGTGCGGTACATCTTCCTCTCGTCGATGTCCTCTTCCTTTATCTTGTTGCCGACTCCGGGTAACATCTTCACCAGCGAAGATATGCTGCCCATCTTCTCTATCTGCTCGAACTGAGCGTAAAGGTCGTTCATATCGAATTTGTTTTCTTTCAGCCGCTTGGCAAGGCGCTCCTGCTCTTTTTCGTCAACGGTCGCCTTTGCCTTGTCTATCAGCGACAGCACGTCGCCCATACCGAGGATACGGTCCGCCATACGGTTGGGGTGGAACTGCTCTAGGTCGTCTATCTTCTCGCCCACACCAGCAAACTTTATCGGCTTGCCGGTCACCGCCAGTACCGACAGCGCCGCACCGCCTCTGGTGTCGCCGTCCAGCTTGGTGAGAATAACGCCGCTGACGTCCAGCAGCTCGTTAAAGCTCTTGGCTACGTTCACCGCGTCCTGACCGGTCATAGAGTCTACCACCAGCAGTATCTCCTGCGGCTGTACGGTCTGCTTGATGTTCTTCAGCTCGTCCATCAGCTCTTCATCTATATGCAGACGGCCCGCGGTATCCAGTAAAACTACGTCATAGCCGTTGTCCTTTGCATAGCGTATGCCCTCGTTGGCTACCTTTACGGGGTCGGTTTGTCCCATCTCGAACACCGCAGCGCCCGCCTTTTCGCCGACGACCTTTAACTGGTCTATCGCCGCGGGACGGTAGATGTCGCACGCCACCAGCAGCGGACGGCGGTTAAGCCCGCGCAGATATTTCGCCAGCTTGGCGGAATGGGTGGTCTTACCTGAACCCTGCAAACCGCACATCATAATAACGCAGGGCGGCTTTGACGGGAAGTTTATGTGGGACGACTCTCCGCCCATAAGGCTGATAAGCTCGTCATGCACTATGTCTATTACCTGCTGCGCGGGGGTCAGGCTGTTCATTACCTCGCTGCCTACCGCGCGCTCGCTGACCTTTGCGACAAAGTCTTTTACTACAGGGAAGCTGACATCCGCCTCCAGCAGCGCCATCTTTACCTCGCGCATTGCGTCTTTTACGTCTTTTTCGTTTAATTTTCCGTGGTTTTTCAGTTTGCCGAATACTTTGCCAAGCTTGTCGGAAAGTCCCTCGAATGCCATTGCGTCCCCTCCTTTATGAATAAATTATGTTTCGTATCTTTTCTATCAGCGCCGCCAGTTCGGGCTGTGCGCCGCCGACTGTCTTTTGCATATCGTCAAGAGTGTCGGAAATCTCTCTGTATTTTCTTGCGCAGCCCAACGCGTCCTCAAGCTGTGCCAGATAATCCTGCGCCGCGCATATACTCTTATGCACACCCTGACGGGTGATGCCGGAGTTCTCCGCTATTTCGGCAAGGGAAAAATCCTCGTTATAGTACGCGTTCAGCGCGTCATACTGCTTTTCGGTAAGCATTGCTCCGTATATATCCAGCAAAACGGCGTTGTCGAGATTTTTTGCCATACATGTACTCCTCTTATGATATATACTCTTCCTCTTATGACATATACTCTTCCTCTTATGACATATACTCTTCCTCTTATGACATATACTCTACTTGTGTCATACATTTTAAGCAGCATTTGTGGTGTAATCTATTTTAGGTTTACACCCCGCTTTATATATTATACACATTTTTTTGATGTTGTCAAGGGGGAAATTAAAAATAATTCGGAATTATAAATCCCGAATTATCATTTCAACCGTGTCCTCCGCGTGCTCGGCGCACTCTACCGTAACGTCCGCGTACTTCTCATAATACGGTGCGCGCTCGAGCAGGATATCAGCCACCGTCTCGCCCTTTTTGCAGGCGATGCCGCGGGTCTTGATGTTTGTTAGTCGGCGGACAAGCTCGTCTGTAGGTACTTTCAGATATACGCACACGCCGTTTTCTTTCAGCTTGCTCATACCCGCCTCGGAAAACACCGCCGAGCCGCCGGTCGCTATCACGGTATTATGTACCTCCACCGACAGCAATGCGTCCTCCTCCGCTTTCAGAAAGCCGTCCAGCCCGTCGCTGTCTATTATCTCCTGCAAAGTTCTGCCCTGCTGCTTTTGTATAACAAGGTCGGTGTCGCAAAAATCGTACGCCATGCTCTTGGCGAGCAGTACCCCGACGGTACTTTTCCCAGCGCCCGGCATACCGATAAGTATAATGTTTTTCATATATTTATTCCCCCTATTGCTGCGGCTGGATGTAGGTCCACCCGTTGCCCAGATCCTCGGCGGTAAGCTCCGATTCCTCGCCAAAGCTTATCTCTCCGCCGTAGACAAGCTGCTTTGTGCCGCTTTGGTTAAAGTCAAAATACAACTTTCCGTCCTTCAGGGTGATGCCGTAGCAATAGCTGTGGCACAGCACGTCTACGCTGTCACCGCACTTTTCTTTTACAGATAGGCTGTTTTCGTCGTACTCTATCACCGACTTTTCAAACAAGCCCTGCTGTATCACCGTTATCATATAGTTATCGCAGTCCTGTGAGGCGGCTATGATATTGGTCAGCGCGGTGGAATATTTGTCCTTTACCTGCAATATCTCATCCCGCTCATACTCGGTCACTCCTGTCCTAAGCAGGATATCCCGCAGAAAAAACGAGCCTATCATCAGCAGCAACAGCACCGCTATGACGCCGATGCCTATCAGCTTTTTCTTCAAACCAGCTTTTTTCTTTTCCATTATTTTTCCTCAACTCGCATTGTTAAGTGTCTCCAGCGCAGCTTTTAATACGCTCAACGGTTTATCCTTGTCGGATATTACTATCTTAAAGCAGGGCTTGCCGGTCAGGTTAAGCAGCAGCTTTTTTCCGAATTTACCGGACAGCGCGGATACCCTCAGCATCATATTTCTGTCCGCGTTGCCGAGGTAGAACACTATCGCGTCGCCGTTTTGTATCACCTCGGTTATCTGCATATCCTGCGCCATATGCCGCAGCCGCGCCACCTCTATCAGCCCCTCGACGGTTTTCGGCAGGTCGCCGTAACGGTCGATAAGCTCGTCGGTCACATCCCACGCGTCGTCCTCGGTCTCTATCTGCGCTATCTTGCGATAGCAGTCGATACGCTGTGCCTGATTGGAGATATAATCCTCCGGGATAAACGCGTCCACCTTTATATCTATCAGACATTCCGGCTTTAGCTGCACCGTCTCGCCGCGCTGCTCGGCCACCGCCTCGTTCAGCAGCTTGAGGTACATATCATACCCTACCGTCTCAAGATGGCCCGACTGGTGCTGCCCCAGTATCGAGCCTGCGCCGCGTATCTCTAAGTCCTTCATCGCAATGCGAAAGCCCGAGCCGAACCGCGTAAACTCCCGTATCGCCTCTAACCTCTTAGTCGCTATCTCGGTCAGCATCTTGCCGCGCTTAAAGGTAAAGTACGCGTACGCCCTGCGACCTGTCCTGCCGACACGTCCGCGCAGCTGGTGCAGCTGCGCCAGTCCCATACAGTCGGCGTTTTCTATCACCAGCGTGTTTACGTTAGGCACGTCAACGCCGGTCTCTATTATCGTGGTGCAGACCAGCACGTCTATCTCCGCGTCTATCAGTCTGCGCCACACATCCATCAGCTCTTCTTCGCTCATCTTGCCGTGGGCAACGCCGATGCGCGTCTCCGGCACCATTTTCTGTATTTCCGCCGCGCAGGAATAGATACTCTCCACACGGTTATGGATATAATACACCTGTCCGCCGCGCCGTAGCTCTTTGCTTATTGCCTGCGCTATTACGCCGCGGTCATACTCCGCAACATAGGTGGTTACCGGATGTCGGTCACCCGGCGGGGTCTCTATAACGCTCATATCCCGTATTCCCGACATCGCCATATTCAGGGTGCGGGGTATCGGGGTCGCCGACAGGGTGAGTATATCCACCTCGGGGTGTCCCTCTTTCAGCTTTTCCTTATGAGATACGCCGAACCGCTGCTCTTCATCTATAATGACAAGCCCTAGGTCGAAGAAGTTTATATCATCCTGTACCAGTCTGTGAGTGCCGACGATGATATCAATATCGCCCTCCTCCAGCTTTTTCAGTATCAGCTTTTGCTCTTTCGGGGTGCGAAAGCGCGACAGCATCTCCGCCTTGATGTCAAAGCCGTCCATACGCTTTAGTATCGTCTGATAATGCTGCCATGCCAGCACCGTTGTCGGTACCAGTATCGCACATTGCTTGCCGTCCTCAATACACTTAAACGCCGCGCGCAGTGCGACCTCTGTCTTGCCAAAGCCCACATCGCCGCACAAAAGGCGCTCCATAGGCACGGTCTTCATCATATCGCTTTTTATCTCGCTGACACAGCGCAGCTGGTCGTCGGTCTCTATATAGCTGAAATGGTTTTCAAATATCTCCTGCCGCTCGCCATCCTGAGAAAAGGCAAAGCCCTGCAGCTTCATCCGCTTTGAGTATAACGCGATAAGCTCGGTCGCCATCTCCTTTGCGGCGGCCTTGGCACGGGATTTGGACTTTTTCCACGCGTCGGTACTGAGCTTGTTCAGCTTTACCGTGTCGCTGTCTCCGCTGCCGATATAGCGTGAGATAAGGTCAAGCTGTGTAACAGGCACATACAGCACGTCGGTGCCCGCATACTTTATCTTGATGTAATCCTTTGATACTCTGTCGGCGGTCAGCTTTTGCACACCCTCAAACACGCCGATACCGTAGGAATTATGCACCACCAGATCGCCCCGCGATATTTCGTCAAGACTGCGCAGCCGCCCTTTTTTATTTGCCTTCGCGGTGGGTGCGGTCTTTGCGGTCGCGGCTGCGGCACGGGTGATAACCGCAATCTTGCTCTCCGCATACTCAAAGCCCGCCGACAATGTGCCTTGGGTGACAAATATCTTTTTCGCGTACAGCTTTTTCGGCTTGTCGGAATAATCGGCGGAAAAACCGCTGTCACGCAGGTCCTGCGCCAGCAGCCGCGCCGATTTCTCCGTGCCGGAGAATACTACCACACTGTAACCGCTGTGCATATAGCTTTTCAGTTCCTCGCACAGCAGCTTGTACTCGCCGCTCCACGGGGACAGCTGCATTGTCTTTACCGACAACGCCGAGCTTAGCTGTAGGCCGCCGCCCCGCATAAAGGTGTCCATATACATCTGCGTTTTCGCGGCATGTTCGGTATACTCGTTCTTGCTGAGCAAGTATTTATCCAGCCCGCGGCAGAGTATGCCATCCTCGGTCAGTATCTTCAGGTCATCTAAATGCGCCGCTATCGCTCCGCGCGCGTTTTCGGCGGAGGCAAACGACTCACATATGATAAGTCCCTTTGCATAATCAAACACGCTCTCCGCGTTGTCCGGATAGCAGACGGGATAATACCTTTGCAGGCAGGACACATCCACCCCGCCGCGCAGACGGTCTATGTCGGTGCGTATTTTTGCCAGCGCGCGGTCGTTCTTCGCCTTGCTGCGGGAGGCTTTTTTGATAAACTCCTCCAGCCTGTCGGCAAAGTCCTCTGCACTTTCAAACACCGTCTCGCTGCAGGGCGTGACGGTGACGCTTTTCACGGTGTCTATTCTCCGCTGGGACTCTAAATCGAACGAGGACACGGTATCTATCTCGTCACCCCACAGTTCTATTCTGACAGGGTATTCGCTGTTGACGGGATAAATGTCCGCCAGCGAGCCGCGGATGGAAAACTGCCCCTTGCCCTCTATCATGTCACAGCGGGTATAGCCTGCCGCGACTAAGGTTTTGGCAAGCTCGTCAAGCTTTATTTCGTCTCCCGGTGCAACGGTGACGGTGTGTGCCTTCAGCACCCCACGCGGTACGGTCAGCTGCACCGCAGCCTCGGCAGAGGCTATTATCAGCCGCGCCCTGCCGGACAGCGCCGCCCACAGCGTCTCTATGCGGCGGTAAGAATAATCCGCCGAATGTGCCTCGGTATCGGTCAGCAGCATATCCGACGCGGGGAACTGATACGCCCCGCCGCCGTGCATGACGTTTATGTCCTCGGTCAGACGGGCGGCCGTCGCCTCGCTCTCGGTTATGATAAGCAGCGGGAACGCAATAGTTTCCTCGTCCATCATTGCGGCGAGAAAATGCGCCTTATGGATATGCGAAAGACCCGTCACAAGCATTGGGACGGGGGTAGGGTTATTTAGCTGCTCGGTCACCCTGCGGTATTCCCGCAGGGTCTGAGCCATGTTGTTGAAAATTTCCATAGTGTTTCCTTGATTATATATCAATTAAACTTATTCATCGCTTCGTTTATCTTTCCGCCGACTATCAGCTCGGCGGCGGCAGCGGCGTTTTTCAATGCGGCCTCCAGCCGCTCGCCCTCCTCTTTTTTAAAGCGGGACAGCACCCAGTCCGCCAGCGGATAATCGGGGTGCGGCTTTGCGCCGACGCCTATCCGTATACGGGAAAAGCTGTCGCTGCCTGTAAGATATATTATGCTCTTCATGCCGTTATGTCCGCCGTCGCTGCCCTTTTGCCGTATTCTCAGCTTGCCGACGTCCAGGGCAATGTCGTCATACATGACGGTAAGGTTTTCGGGTGTCAGCTTGTAAAACTCCAGCGCCTCGACCACCGCCTCGCCGCTGTTATTCATAAAGGTGGTGGGCTTTAACAGCAAACAGCGCCGCCCGCCGAGCATAATGTCGGCGGTCAGCGATTTGAATTTTAACTTTTTTATCTGCACGCCGAGGTTTTCGGCGATAACGTCCGCCGCCATAAAGCCCGCGTTGTGGCGGGTGTCCTCGTACTGCGTGCCGGGGTTGCCCAGCCCGACAATGATATGCTCCGGCGCGCCGGTGGGCGCGGGTGCTTTCTCACTTTCCAGCTTGGCGAAAATATCAAATATGCTCATATATCAGTATACGTTCCTGTTATCTTAAATAAAATACATTCCTATTATCTCAGATAAGCCTCGGCAAGCTGCTTCAGCTTTTTAGCAAGCGACGGCGGGGGATTTGACTTCATCCGCCACGTCCAGTTACCGCCAAGGGTAGATGGGGTGTTCATCCTCGCTTTTTTGCCCAGCCCAAGCGCGTCCTGCATAGGCACTATCGCCAGTTCGGACGGGCTTTGGTATATGCTCTTTATAAACGCGAAATTCTTCTTGGCAAACGGGCGGATATCCACATAGCTTTTTGCCATTTTTGCGGCAGAGCCGGACGCGCTGCGGTACCAACCGATAATGGTATCGTTGTCGTGGGTGCCGGTATAGCATACGCTGTTGGCGGGATAATTATGCGGCAGATGCGAGTTGTCGGCATGCTCGTTGTTAAAGCCGAATTGCAGCACCCGCATACCCGGAAAGCCGGACTGCTCCAGCAGCACCTTTACACTGTCGAATATATCGCCCAAGTCCTCGGCGATAATGTTTACCTCGCCCAGCTCTTTCTTTATCGTGTTGAACAGCTTCATACCCGGGCCCTTGCGCCAGTCGCCGTACTCAGCGGTCTTTGCGTCGGCGGGCACGGCATAATAGGTGTCGAACGCGCGGAAATGGTCTATCCTCACAATATCGAATAATTTCATCGCGTGGTCGATACGGCTGAGCCACCACTCGAAATTATCCTTTTCCATACGCTCCCAGTTATACAGCGGGTTGCCCCACAGCTGACCGGTTGCCGAGAAATAATCCGGCGGCACACCCGCAACCAGTGTCGGCTGTAGTTCTATATTTATGGTGAACATCGTGGGGTTTGCCCATACGTCCGCACTGTCCATCGCCGCGTATATCGGGATATCGCCGATTATGGATATGCCGTTCTTTTCGGCGTAGGTTTTCATCTTTTTCCACTGGGTAAAGAAAATATACTGGACAAAGCGGTGATACTTTATCCTGTCAGCCAGCTCTTCCCGCGCCGCCTTCATTGCTTCGGGCTTGCGCATCTTTATATCTCTGTCCCATGTCAGCCAGCTGCGCAGACCGTTTTGCTCTTTTATCGCCATGAACAGCGAATAATCCTCCAGCCACCACGCCTGCTCCTGCACAAACGCGAGATAGGCTACATCCTCCGAGAAATTACGGAACGCCTTTTCCAGCAGTTCGTTTTTCTGGGAGATGACCTTTTCATAGTCCACCGTGGAGGGGTCCTCGCCGTACTCTCTGCCCTTTATATCCTCACGTCCCAGCAAACCCATGCCCGCCAGCTCCCACAGGTCTATCAGCAGCGGATTACCCGCAAACGCCGAGGGAGACTGGTACGGAGAGTCTCCGTAGCCTGTCGGGTTTATCGGCAGTACCTGCCAGTATTTCTGTCCGGCCGTCTTCAGCCAGTCGATAAAATCATATGACGGCTTGCCGAGCGAGCCGATGCCCTCGTTTGACGGAAGGCTGGTTATATGCATCAATATGCCGCAGCTGCGTTTCAATGTCGTCCTCCATTTTAACAATTATGCTTTTGCAAAAAGCATATCCTCTTTTGTAGCTCTTAACGGTTTTGCTTGCAAAATCGGTGGCAATGCCGCCGAAGTTAAGAGCGTAAGTTTGAAAATTAAAATTTTCAAACTACATTGTCATTTCTGCTTGTTCTGAACGGCGCGGCAGGTATGCCGTTTTTACCGTACAGCGCCACATCTGAATAATTTGTCCACAAATAGCGCACATACATAGGTGCTTTCACCTCTGCCGCGCGCACCGTTATCGTGTTGTCGGTGTTGATAACAGCCTCAGCGGGGACAAACTGCTTATCCTCACCCGCAACCTCAAAGCCGGTAAGTCCGTTATCGCCGCGCACCTCAAAGCCGCCGTCCGCATGCTTGAAGTACACCTTCACGCTGTCGCTTTCGTAAATATGATAATCATACAGCGGACCGAACGCGTCTATGTCCTTATCTCCGTAAACGTGGTACATAGCCTGCAAATACAGTCTGTGTCCCACAGGCAGTTTATCTTTGGGGTGTATCTCGTTAAACTCGCCGCAATCGATTATTACCGCGACGCCGGTGTTCTTCACCGTCTCATATACACGCATCTGCGCCTCGCGGATTATGCACCAATGCTTGTAATCGGGGTCGGCCTCATAGCGGTGCATAGGCAGCTGGACGAACATAAACGGCAGCTCGTCATCGCCCCAGTCGTCCCGCCACAGCTGGATAAGCCCCTTAAACAGCTTGAAGTAGGTGTTGGGTCGGCAGTCGTCGGTCTCACCCTGATAGTAGATAAAGCCCTTTATGGTGTAGGGACAAACACGCTTTATCATACTGTCGTACAATGCCGTCGCGTGGAACGGATTCATCGGCGCGTGCGGTCCGGGATATTTGTTAGGTCCGCATATCGCGCATACCTCGTCCCAGCTTGCCTTGGGGTTCTTTGCGTAAACCTCCATTGATTTTGCGTGCCATGCATTGTCGTATTCTATATATTCTTGATATTCTTTTCTCAGTTCTTCCTCGGTTTTGCCCGCTATCGCGTTGTCGTAATCGTCAAGATACGCCTTGGTCTCGATGTCCTTTTCCAGCGACTCGCGGCTCATCCAATAGCTTGCGCTGGTGCCGCCCCAGTTGCAGCCGATAAGACCCACGGTTACGCCTAATTTTGCGGCTAATTCGCGCGCGAAGAAATATCCCACCGCGCTCCATGCCTTTGCGCTCTCGCTGTTAAACTCGCTCCAGCCGGTGTTTTCCTCGTCGGCATAGAATTTATCGTCCATATAGCAGTTTTTCTGGGTATAGTAAAAGCGGACATTTGTATCTTTGTCGGTCTCCAGCGTCTCCTTGCCGCCCTTGCAGTTTTGCAGCTCCAGCTCCATGTTGCTCTGACCGCCTGCCAGCCATACCTCGCCGACCATTATGTTGTAAAAGACTTTTTCGGTCTCGCCGTCGGATATTTTCATCTCGTACGGACCGCCTGCCGTCATCGGGGGCAGCTGTACGCACCAGCTTTCGCCGCGTACAACAGCAGTTGCCGAGTGTCCGTTAAACGTCACGGTGACGGTGTCTCCGTCCTTACCGTAACCGAACACCTTTACACACTTGTCACGCTGCAATACCATGTTGCTGCTGAATACCGCAGCCGCTCTGAACTTTGCCATATTGACCGTCCTTTCAAATCATTCCGATTATTGTCCTTTTATTTCCTTGATTTTCCGCGTTTTTTCGGGATATTCGCGCCTACGCCCTGCTGTTCGGCAAGGGCGTCGTACAGCCGCTCTGTCTCGTCGTCGCACAGCCCTACCGCTCTTTGCGCGTAATATCTGCCGTCGCTGTTTTGCTCCAGCTTTAATTTTGCCGCTATACGGTGGGTCGGGCAAGCCCGCACCGACAAATACTCGTTGTCCGACAGCTTTACCGACGCACCCCGTAATCCGTACTGTCTGCCGCAGACGGGGCAGGACCAGCTGTTGACCGCGCCGCTTTTCAGCGCGTCGCTTTTATTCCTGTATGTCCGCGTGCCGTAATAGGTCACGCTCAGACTGCTTATCGGGTTGCGGTGGGCATGCTCTACCTTGCGCTGCCACTCCAGCCGCTCGGGTATCTTATCCATCTTGCTCAGCACCAGTGCGGTGTAATATGCGTCGTTTGCCGCGCTGTGGTATCTCAGCTCGCTGTCGTCCGCGCCGATAAGCTCTACCGCGCCGGATAGCGTCATCTGCGGGCGGTCGATGTGGTACTTTCTCGTCAGCAGCGGCTGTAAATTGAACCACTCGGGTATCCAGCCGCAGTCACAGCCGAAAAACTCGCACTGGCTCTTCAGCACCTGCACGTCCTCGTTGCCCCAGATAACTATCATGGTCTCGTCGTTCATCGAGCGTATCCACTGGCGAAAGCGCATCAGCACCCGCTCGAAGTCGTCCGCGCCCTGCAGCATCTCGGGCGTTATGCCGGTCAGTCTGCGTATCTTCGGACGCAGCTTGGTATAATATACCGGCTTTATGTATTCGTCAAACGCGGTGGGCAGTATCTTTCCGTCCTTTACCGCCGCCGCGCCTATCTGTATTATTTCCACCGGCAGTATCAGGTCGCCCCTGCGGACCGACCTTTCCTTTGTCACCGGCTGGCTCCACTCCATGTCGAGCACGATGTATGTCATTCTTTTGTTTTTCTCCTCTTTATGTCCCTATATAGCGACTTCTATCTTCTCATCAAACTCATGATATTTATAATCTTCTAATGTAAACGAATATCTGTCAAACTTATAGAAATCGGTGATGTCCGCCACCTTCATTGTGGGGGCGGGGTAGGGCTCTTTGTCTATCAGCCGCTTAATGGTGTCAACATGGCGGTCATATATGTGCGCGTCGGCAATGACGTGCACCAGCTCGCCCGCCTCAAGCCCCGATGCCTTTGCAAACATGATAAGCAGCGCGGCGTACTGGCAGACGTTCCAGTTGTTCGCAGCCAGCATATCCTGTGAACGCTGATTAAGTATCCCGTTCAGCGTGTTGCCGCTGACATTGAAGGTCATGCTGTACGCACAGGGTGCCAGACCCATTTCGTGTAAATCGCGATGTATGAACATATTGGTCATTATACGGCGGCTGGCGGGGTTGTTTTTCAAATCATACAACACCCTGTCCACCTGGTCGAACTCGCCCTCGGGGTAAATGCTCTTCTGCCCGAGCTGCCAGCCGTACGCCTTGCCTATCGTGCCGTTTTCGTCCGCCCACGCGTTCCATATATCGGTGGTAAGGTCGGCGACACGGTTGCTTTTCTTCTGATATATCCACAGTATCTCGTCTATTGCCGAGCGGTAATAGATACGGCGCAGCGTCATCACCGGAAATTCCTCCCGCAGGTCATAGCGGTTGACAAGACAGAATTTCTTGACGGTGTGCGCGGGGGTGCCGTCCGGCCACTTCGGGCGGACGTCGCGGTCGGTGTCCCATACGCCGTTTTCGATAATGTCACGGCAGTTCTGTATAAAGATCAAATCAGCCTTGCTCATACGGCTCTCCTTTTTACTAAAAGTTAATTCTCGCTGAGAATAAACATATCGTATATAACTTTTATAGCCTTTTCAAAGTCACTTTCATGGATAGCGACGATTATGTTCAGCTCGCTGGAGCCCTGGTCTATCATTCTGATATTTATGTCCGCGTGTGACAACGCCGCAAATACACGAGTCGCGATACCTCTCTTGCTCCTCATGCCCGCACCCACGACAGCGATAAGCGCGATACCGTCCTCTACCGAGATGTTGTTCGGGTCGGTCACCTCGCATATCTTATCCACGATGTCCGGCACTCTCTCGATATCGGAGGTGTCCACAACGATACTCATTGTGTCGATTCCGGTCGGGATATGCTCAAAGCTTACGTTGTTTTTCTCCATTACCGTAAGTATACGGCGGAGGAAGCCGACCTCGCTGTTCATCTCGTCCTTTTCGATAGAGATAACCGAAAAGTGCTTTTTGCCCGCGATACCTGTGATGATATGCTCCGGCGGGTTGTTGTTCTCTGCAACTATCAGCGTGCCGGGTGCGGCGGGGTCGTTGGTGTTCTTGATATTTATCGGTATCTTTGCGGTGCGCACCGGGAAGATAGCCGCCTCATGCAGTACGGTCGCGCCCATATAGGACAGCTCGCGCAGCTCTTTGTATGTGATAGTCTCTATTGTCTTGGGGTTGCTTACTATTCTCGGGTCAGCCATCAGAAAGCCGCTGACGTCGGTCCAGTTCTCATACAGGTCGGCGTTTATCGCCTTTGCCACGATAGAGCCGGTTACGTCGCTGCCGCCGCGGGAAAAGGTTTTTACCGTGCCGTCGGGGTACGCGCCGTAAAAGCCGGGTATAACCGCCTCGTGCACGTCATGCAGCACCGACGCAAGGCAGGTGTCGGTCAGCGTATCGTCAAAGCGTCCGTCCGGGGTGAAGAACACCACCTTGGCAGGGTCAATAAACTCAAAGCCGAGATAGTTAGCGAGGATAATGCCGTTCAGGTACTCGCCGCGGCTGGCCGCATAATCAGCGCCCGCCTTTTTGCGGAAATTCTCGATTATCTCCTCATATTCTTTGTCAAGGGAAATAGTCAGTCCGAGGTCGGTTATTATTCCGTTAAAACGCTCTGCTATCGGCGCAAACTGGTTGTAGGCGTTTTTGCCTTGGTTTGCCACCTTGTCATAGCACTCATACAGCATATCCGTTACCTTGATGTCGTCGGAAAATCTCTTTCCGGGCGCGCTGGGTACGACATAGCGGCGGTCCTTATCCGCCCTGATTATAGACGCCACCTTGCGGAACTGGTTCGCATCCGCAAGCGAGCTGCCGCCGAATTTTACCACTTTTACCATAGTATGTATCCTTTCTTATCCCGTGAAACACACGGTGTTTATTTATGTTTTTCTGTCCGTGCCAAAAAAAGCACACTTTTATTAATTTTACCACATTTTGAAGAAAAAAGCAATAGTTTTAGGGTATGAGTGCTTGTCTTTTGTGTAGGATATAATTAAGGCGGTGAAATTCCGCGGAAAGGGAAAAACTATGGACAAGAACAAAAAGAAAAAGAACGCGAAAAAAGCCGACAAACAAGACGCGACCGAACGCTCGCTGGAGGTAATAGCGATGCGTGACGATTACACCGACCCGTTCGGCAGTTATACAGGTATCGCCGACGACCCGTACGAGGTGCCGGTGCAGGACGCGGATGATCTGTAAAATAATGCATAATGACAGGGCGCGCTTTCGCATGGTATAAAAATCGGGCGGAGAAAGCACAAAACCACTTGACATCAGCGTAAAACAATGCTATAATAAAAGCAACAAAGGAAGCAGACAAACGGCTGCTCCCAATATAGTAGTTATGAAATAACCGCTAAGTTTGGTCGCTTGGGCGGTTATTTCCTTTTATCGTTATGTTTTGTGCAAATAAGTATCAATGATACCATATTACACACCAATAACAACAACTGAATCAAATCAGACAGTGTTATGTACATAAGCAACG
>JAFLRX010000035.1 GCA_022511265.1 Eubacterium sp.
TGCGGCCTCTACCACCCCAAGGTAGCGCGCTACCAATCTGCGCCACACCCAGATAACGTTAATATTATATACTCTTTTTCGTGATTTGTCAAGCACTTTTTTAAAAAAAGCGCAACTAATTTCAAAAAACTGCTGCCGCACCTCTTTTACGGTACGGCAGTTAAGCTTATTTTGCGATAAAAAGAACGAAATTTACGCGTTCTCCTCCTGCTCGGCTCTTTTCTTCCTCTCAGTCTCGATAGCTGCAACGATAACGCTCGGACGTACGCCGAGTGCCTCTGAGAGACGGAAAAAGGTTTCCAGTGTGGGGCGGCGCTCTCCGCGCTCAATCGCGCTGAGGTGAGTTCTGCCGATGTCGGCAAGACCGCTCACTACCTCCTGTGATAATCCCTTTTCTTTTCTGAAACGCCTGATAACACATCCTACGTCTTTTGAATTTAACATTACTCACCCTCCCGTAATGAAATATAATGTAGGCTGCAAAACGTAAACGAAACCGGATTTTATAGATATTTTTACCCTCAAAATACGAAAAATCGTATTAAATACCTACTATCCACGTTTTAGCTGATTTAAGTATAACACGGATAATTCCGTTTGTCAATAGGGTTCGCAGGGTGAAAAGTGAATATTTTGTATTTTTTGCCAATATATTTCAAGATAAAAAAATACCGCCGCTGCAAAACACAGTGGCGGCAAAGTATGTAATTCTTACTTGAAGTATCTGTTCAGCAGACCCTCGAAAGCCTTGCCGTGTCTTGCCTCGTCGCGAGCCATCTCATGTACAGTGTCGTGGATAGCATCCAAACCAAGCTCCTTAGCTCTCTTAGCTAAATCGGTTTTTCCGGCGGTTGCACCGTTCTCGGCGTCAACTCTCATTTCCAGATTCTTCTTTGTGGAATCGGTAACGACCTCACCCAGCAGCTCTGCAAACTTTGCAGCATGCTCAGCCTCTTCAAAAGCGGCCTTCTCCCAATACATACCGATCTCGGGATAACCCTCTCTGAAAGCGACCCTTGACATTGCCAAATACATGCCGACCTCAGAGCACTCGCCCTCAAAGTTAGCGCGCAGATCCTTCAAAATATCCTCGGGAACACCCTTGGCAACGCCTACTACATGCTCAGAAGCCCAAACCTTCTCGCCTGCCTGAAGAGTGAACTTTTCAGCGGGAGCATGGCAGATAGGACATTCAGACGGTGCTGTATCTCCTTCATGAACATACCCGCAAACCTGACATACAAACTTCTTCATGTTGATCTATCTCCTTATAATTGAAAATTAAATCAGTAATACTTACTGATTTACTATACTTATTATACATCAGCAAGTGCGGTTTGTCAATAGGTTTTATTACTTTTCGGCGGTCTGCCTTTTTCTCATTCTGCGCCAGTTGACAAAGCCGTAAATGTCGTTGATAAGAAACACCGCAAAGCATGCAGTCATCGGCAGATATCCGATATTTTCCATACTGGCGAGCGACCATAATATGATAAGCACGATGTCATTGCCCGCATACGCGACCGCGTAAAACGGACTCCTCATCACCGTCAGATAAGATGCTGTGAAGCTGGTCGTCACCGACAGCGTGCTGAACAGCAGATTTGCCGTACCGAGCGCGCCGAGTATAAAGTAAAACCCACCTGTTACCAAAGCGGCGGAAACGACCATTATTATCTTTTTACGGAGGTCAAGGCTGCCCACCTCCACCTCGGCGGAATTTTCATAAGGGTGTCTCAGCCAAGATACCACCGAGGCGACCGCTATCGGCGCGGTCATGCCGAGATAGGTTATCATCTCCCCGTAATAGGCAAAGAAAAAGGATATTATGCCGTAAAATACCGAGAAGATAACCGTCAGCACCTGCCCCGCCACATAGCCCTTTGCGACGAAGATAAGCGCGGTGACACCGATAAGCGACGCAACCAGCGTCAGCGGGTTTTCGCTTGACAGCAGAAAGCATACAGTCACCGCAATGACCGAAAATATCCATAAACATAATTCAAACCTTGTGAGCGTCTTAAACGGGTTGCTTAATCTCATAATCTCCCCCTCAGTTAAAAAGCATCCGCAGGCGTATCTTCTAAGACCTAACGATACGCCCACGAATGCTTAGCTTAAAGCATACGCTTACCTACCCGGTGGCAGCATAATATTTAAGGCAACATATACTTTTCGGTATACTTTGCGAATTTTTCGTCGAACTCCTTGTTCTCCTCGGCTTTCAGCACATTCAGATAATTGTGGGTATCAAAGCTGTTCTCTTTTATCTGGATTATGCATACCGCGATGTTAGAGCAATGATCCGCGACGCGCTCGAAATTGGTCACCAGATCCGCCAGCACAAAGCCCAGCTCAATGGTGCATTTGCCCTTGCGCAGACGCTTGATATGGCGGTCGCGTATATCAGAGCTGAGGCGGTCGATTACCTCCTCCAGCGGCTCGATAGATTTCGCGATCTCTATGTCGTTATTTTCAAACGCGGTGACCGCAGTGTCCAGTATCTCTTTTACCGCGTCGCTGAAAATGCGTATCTCGTTCCTCGCCTTTTTGGAAAATTCCAGCTCTTTATCATGCATTTCCACGGCGCAGTCTCTGATATTTACCGCATGGTCGGCGATACGCTCGAAATCGCCGATACAATGCAGCAGCATATTTATCGTCTGACTTTCGGCGACCGTCATATTGCTGGAACCGAGGTTGAGCAGATAGCTACCCAGCTTATCCTCATAGTTGTCTACTGTCTCCTCGTTATCCACCACACGCGCTGTGTCGCGCTCGTTGAAATCGCCGAGCAGCGAGATGGATAATTTAAGGGTATCCCGTGCGCATTCCGCCATTCTCGCCGCGACCTGCTTGCACTGCTCCAACGCCACCGACGGCGTAGCGAGAAAACGCGGGTCCAGTATCTGAAACTCGTCCTTCTGCGGTTCGTCCCCGTCCTCTTCCTTATCCCTGATAGTAAGACAGGCGAGCTTTTCCAACCCTTTGGCAAACGGCAGCAGCACCGCTGCCGCAAATAAGTTGAACACGGTATGCACCACCGCAATACCGACATAACCCGCATGTTCATCCACAAATGCCAGCGGATGCACCGCCTGTACGGTGTAGAACAATATCATAAATAAAGCTGTACCTATCAGGTTAAAGTACAGATGTACCAGCGCGGCGCGCTTTGCGTTCTTGTTTGCGCCCATACAGGACAGCATAGCGGTGATACAGGTACCTATATTCTGTCCCATTATAACCGGTATCGCGGTGCCGTAGGTCACCGCGCCGGTCGCGCAGACCGCCTGCAAAATACCGATTGACGCCGACGAGCTTTGGATGATAGCCGTCAGCACCATACCTGCCAGTACGCCCAGCAGCGGATTTGAGAACATGATAAGTATATTGCGGAACTCTTCGTTCTCCGCCAGCGGCTCTACCGCGCCGCTCATCATATCCATACCCACCATCAGCACCGTAAAGCCTACCAGTATTCCGCCGATATCCTTCTTGCGGCTGCTCTTGCTCATCATTATCATAAAGATACCGATTATCGCAAGTATGGGGGTAAACGACATAGGCTTCAGCAGTTGGATAAATATATTGTCGCCGCCTATGCCCGTCAGCGACAGCAGCCACGAGGTAATGGTGGTGCCGACGTTCGCGCCGATTATTACTCCGACCGCCTGCGACAGCTTCATTATGCCGGAGTTTACAAAGCCGACCACCATAACGGTGGCAGCCGACGACGACTGTATCACCGCGGTGACCAGCGCGCCCAGCGCCACGGATTTGATCGGGTTAGAGGTCAGCTTTTCCAGTATCCTTTCAAGCCTGCTGCCGGACAGCTTTTCCAGTCCTTGTCCCATGGTATTCATACCGTACAGGAACAGAGCCAGTCCGCCTATCATCGTCAGTATGCCGAATATGTCCATTGTCTCTTCCTTTCAGATGCAGGGCTGTGCCCCGCGCGGAAAAATTTCTCTATATATCTACACATTAAATCAGCTTGCCAATAAACCACATCAACTATGGATTATCAACAAGCTGTATTTTTATTATTAAGTCTCGCTTATATCTCTGCAATGGTGAAAATCACCGTACCAAATGAAAACGCAACCGGTATCATAAGGGCGTATTTTGCCTTGATAGCCTTTACTGCCGCGGCAGTCTTGGTCTCCTGCGGCGCAAGCGACAGCTCTTTACCGATGTTGTTGGATACGTTTACGGTAAACAGGCCGTTGCTGAGATTGAGGAACTCGCTTACTACGTCCTTTGTATACTCGTCGTTTTCTGTCAGCTTTTCCTCGGCATAGCGTGAAGCAAACTCAACAAGCGCCTTGTCATCGGCAATAACCGAAGTAACCGCTTCAAATCCGCCGCCTATCGCCTGCGTAACAGCGGTGTTGCCGTCAACTACCACACCGTCTGAAAGCGGGGTGAAATCATCACCGATAAAGCGGATAAGATTTTTGAAAAGTATATCTATATACTGAGCTATCAGCTCGGGATTTTTGGTCTTCTTTTCGTCGATCTTGTAAAAACTGCCGATGACCGCGCCGGACTTGTTTGCGTTTTCGGTAACAAAGTCCTCGTCCTCAAGCTGGTTTTCGGTCTTATAGCCGTTCAGCGCGTTTTCAAACTCTTCATTGGTAAGGCAGCCCATATCCACCAGCGTCTGACCCAGCACAAGGCATCCGGTCTTTTGGGTGGAAAGCAGCTCGTCCACCTGCTCGGCGGTGAGATAACCCATCTCAACGGCGATGTCGCCTATTCTCTTATCAACAGTCGCCTGCATCCTATGCACATCGTCGACCTGCTTTGCGGTCATATAGCCCGCGTTTATCGCAAGTACGCCCAGCTTTACACGGGTGCTGCTCTTGAGCTCTATTGCCTTTTTAAGATTATCGGCAGAAACTATCTGCCTGTTAAGAAGGTAGCTGCCAAAGAATTGTGTAAACATAACTTACTTATACCTCCTTGAAAAAGTGGTCGAGCAGCTTGATAAGACGCTCTTCCTCTACCGGCTTCTGCAAAAAGTCGCTTGCGCCGTACTTTATCGCCTCGGTCAGGTTGCCCTCGGTACCTATCGAGGTAGCCATAACGATATTAGCGTCGGGCGCGGTAGCCTTGATAGCCTTCAGTGCGTCTACGCCTGACATCTCCGGCATAACTATATCCATAAAGGTTATGTCGGGCTTGACCTCGGCAAACTTTTCAACGGCATCCTTGCCGTCCTTTGCCTCGTAAATATTAGTAATTCCGTAATTTTCAAGCAGCATCCTCATCTTTTTGCGGATCATCATAGAATCGTCGCAGATAAGGACCTTTGCCTCGGAAACAGCTGTTGACATGTCTTTCTCCTCCTGTAGAGTAAAATAAATCATTAAATAAAGTATAGCATTTTTTTGGTAAATTTGCAATACCCTTTTTATGTTTTTGAGATAGATTTTTACGACAAGTATTTGTATACTATGACGATACTGTCAGTTAGGCGGAAATATCGCGTAATAGCAGATACTCGCCCATTCGCGGCACCAATAGGTCGGCAGCAAAAACAGCGGCGTATGCGCGCTTATCGTGCGGACGTCCAAGCCCACCTTTTGCGCGAACATCTGCGCACGCTTCAGATGAAAGCCGTCTGTAACTATCACCGCACGCTCGTCCAGCCCGTTTTCCGCTATTACCTGCTTTGAATAGGTCAGGTTTTCCAGCGTGTTGGTAGACCTGTCCTCGATATAGATGCGGCTTTCCTCTATCCCGCGAGAAATGAGATATTCTTTCATCGCGCTCGCCTCGGAGACAGGCTCGGTGTCGCCTTTTCCGCCCGAGACTACGCAAGACGCGTCAGGGTTTGCGGTAAGATAGTCATATGCCGCGTTCAGTCTGTTTTTCAGCATGACGCTCGGTCCGCTGTCGTATACCTGACAACCCAGCACTATCACTGTGCGGGTGCTGTCCGGCTCGGGCGGCGCGCCGAATATCGCGGTCATCATCATCACCGACAAAAACACCGCGAACGCCGTCATCGCCGCCAATACCGCAAGATAGACGCGGTACAGTATCCTCAGCGCCTTGCCGAAACGCTTTCGGTACAGCGGCAGTAGCACCGCCGCGGCAATAAACATACCGCCGCCCAGCACGCCTATCGCGCCGCCGATATTTATTACTCCGCTCATTATCGCGGGCACCATCAACAGCACCGACAGCACCCCGACAAAAAACAGCACCGTGCCCAGTATTTTCAGACCGCGCGGCAGCTCCGCTACGTCAGAAAAATATTGTTCCTTGTATTTTTTGAGTTCCATATTGTTAATATTTTGTGTCCATGTTGCTGAAAAATTATATACTTATTTTAACAGCTTTTTTACTCTTTCCATTGCCTCTACGGTGTTTTCGTAGGTACCGAACGCGGTCAGTCTGAACCAGCCGTCCCCGTTCTTACCAAAGCCCGCGCCGGGTGTGCCGACAACCTCTGCCTCGTTCAGCAGGCGGTCAAAGAAGGTCCAGCTGTCCTGTCCGTCCGGACACTTGAACCAAATGTACGGCGAATTTGTACCGCCGGTGTACTTTATTCCCAGTCCGTCAAAGGTATCCGCGATGACCTTTGCGTTGCGCATATAGTACGCGATGGTCTCTCTCGTCTGCTTGATACCCTCGGGGGTGAACACCGCCTCAGCAGCACGCTGTACGGGATAAGACACACCGTTGAACTTGCTGCCCTGACGTCTGCACCAAAGCTGCATAAAGCTCATTTCCTCGCCGTCCGGTGTTTCTATCATAAGCTCCTTAGGCACTACTGTATAACCGCATCTTGTGCCGGTAAAGCCTGCCGTCTTGGACAGCGAGCATATCTCTATCGCGCACTTTCTCGCGCCCTCGATACCCATTATGCTGCGGGGCAGCGCGGGGTCGGATATAAACGCCTCGTACGCCGCGTCGAATATGATTATCGACTTGTTCTTTATCGCATAGTCAACCCAAACCTTTAACTGCTCTTTGGTGTAAACCGAGCCGGTGGGGTTGTTGGGAGAGCAAAGGTAGATAATACCGGGCTTTACGCTATCGTCCGGCATAGCCGCAAAGCCGTTCTCCTCGGTGGAGTTTGCGTAGTATACCTTTCTGCCGCCCATGATATTAGAGTCAACATAAACCGGGTACGCAGGGTCGGTCACCAGTACGTCGTTGGACGCGTCAAAGATATCGCCGATATTGCCGCAGTCGGACTTTGCGCCGTCGCTGATAAGTATCTCGTCCGGGCTGACCTCAACGCCGAAGGACTTGTAATATCCTGCTACCGCCTCGCGCAGAAAGTCATAGCCCATTCCGCTGTCCTCATAGCCGCGGAAAGTCTCCTTTACGCCCATCTCGTCCGCCGCCTTTTTCATCGCGTCGACAACGACCTTTGCCAGCGGCTGGGTAACGTCGCCGATACCCATTCTTATTATCTTATTGTCGGGGTGCGCCGCAATGTATTCCTTTACTCTTTTTCCTATCTCAATGAAAAGATAATTTTTCTTCAGGTCCAAAAAAGCTTTATTCATCAGTGCCATATGTATCGTTCCTTTCTTTCGTAAAAGTATATTTACAGATTTATTATACTCTCTGAGGGTAAAATTGTCAAGTGTGCGGCAGAAGTGTAAAAACAAGGCGTACGGCTGAAATCCACAAAGAAATTTATAACTATTATTGAGGGGGAACCTTTCTTCAGAAAGGTTCCCCCGATATAACCGTAAACTTCTGTATGGATAAGCCGTACGCCTTGCTTTTACCTATTATTCTCCTTCAACGCCCTGTCGATGGTGCGCTTTGCGTCGCGCTTGGCGGCGTCGTCGCGCTTGTCGTACAGTTTTTTACCCTTGCACAGTCCGACCTGCACCTTTACCCTGCTGCCCTTGAAGTATACGGATATCGGTATCAGCGTCAGCCCCTGCTGCTTTACCATACCGAGCAGCCGCATTATCTCCCGCTTGTGCATCAGCAGTCTGCGCTCGCGCAGCGGGTCACGGTTGAAGATATTGCCCTTTTCGTAGGGTGAGATATGCATCTGCTTGACGTATGCCTCGCCGTTTTCTATAGATATCCAGCTGTCCTTCAGGTTCAGTCCGCCGTCACGGATGGATTTCACCTCGGTACCGGTCAGCTCTATCCCCGCCTCAAGACTTTCGATTATAAAATATTCGTGCCGCGCTTTACGGTTGTCTGCAATGGTTTTCAGTGATTGTTTATCCATGTTAAAGCCTCCTTTGCGAGTTTCTCTTTGTTTCCCCTATTTTACTATATTTTGCCGTAAATTTCAAGTATATTTTGTCGCGCGGGACAATTTTGCAATTATATTTTTCATTTCTTGCGTAATTTTAAAAGAAATGCTGAAAAAACATATAAATTTATATATTTTTGTGAAAAAATATAAAAAAGGTATTGCAAAAAAACTGTAGGTATGCTATAATTTAATAGTAAAATTGAGACAGCGGTCGCTTGGGTTGAATTTACGGCTCATTTTTGAATTTTTCTTCTCTGCAAATTGCGTGTTCCCAAAGCGGGCGACTTACCTAACAACAGGAGGATTTAACAATGGCGTTAACAAACGAGTATCTTATCGGCGTACTGGAAACAGTAAAGAAAAGAAATGCAGGCGAGCCTGAGTTCATTCAGGCGGTGACCGAGGTTTTAGAGAGCCTTCAGCCCGTAGTAGAAAAGAGACCTGACCTGGTAGAGGCAGGCGTTATCGACAGACTGGTAGAACCCGAGAGACAGATAATGTTCCGTGTTCCGTGGGTTGATGACAACGGCAAGACCCAGGTAAACAGAGGCTTCAGAGTACAGTACAACTCGGCAATCGGTCCTTACAAGGGCGGTCTTAGACTTCACCCCTCTGTATATCTCGGTATAATCAAGTTCCTCGGCTTTGAGCAGGTATTCAAGAACAGCCTTACCACTCTGCCTATGGGCGGCGGCAAGGGCGGCTCCGACTTCGACCCCAAGGGTAAGAGCGACGGAGAGGTTATGCGTTTCTGCCAGAGCTTTATGACAGAGCTTTACAGACACATCGGACCTGACTGCGACGTTCCCGCGGGTGACATCGGTACCGGCGCGCGTGAGATAGGCTATATGTTCGGTCAGTATAAGAGAATCAGAGACGAGTTCTCCGGCGTGCTTACCGGTAAGGGGCTTACCTACGGCGGCTCGCTCGCAAGAACCGAGGCTACCGGCTACGGTCTGTGCTACTTCACCGACGAGATGCTGAAGGCTAACGGCAAGAGCTTTGAGGGCAAGACCGTTGTAATCTCCGGCTCCGGCAACGTTGCTATCTACGCGACCCAAAAGGCTACCGAGCTCGGCGCAAAGGTAGTTGCACTTTCCGACTCCAACGGTTATATACATGATCCCGACGGAATTGAGCTTGACATTGTTAAGCAGCTCAAGGAAGTTGAGAGAAAGAGAATCAAGGAATACCTTGACAGAACCTCTCACAAGAACGTTACTTATACCGAGGGCTGCTCCGGCATCTGGACCATCCCCTGCGATATCGCACTTCCCTGCGCTACTCAGAACGAGATCGACAAGGCTTCCGCAGAGGCTCTGGTTAAGAACGGCTGCTTTGCAGTTGCAGAGGGCGCTAACATGCCTTCTACCCCCGAGGCTATCGAGGTTTATCTTGCTAACGGCGTTCTGTACGGACCCGCAAAGGCTGCTAACGCAGGCGGCGTAGCTACCTCCGGTCTTGAGATGAGCCAGAACTCCATGCGCTATGGCTGGACCTTTGAAGAGGTTGACGCAAAGCTCAAGGACATCATGACCCAGATATTCAAGCAGTGCGACGAGGCTGCTAAGGAATACGGTCTTGAGGGCAACTACATGGCAGGCGCTAACATCGCAGGCTTCCTCAAGGTTGCTGAGGCTATGAAGGCTCAGGGTTGTGTTTGATTAAGTTTAAAAGATAAGCCGTTTTGCCTATAAGGAGGCAATATGAAAAACGACTCTTTAAACCACGGAAAAAAGAATGTCGGCAACAGGACCTCATCCTGCGACCTGAAGAACAACACTCATTCAAGGCGCACAGAGGATATATCCTCATCGGGGCTTGTGTTCCACAAGCCGTTCACCGATAAGCTTAACAAACCGGAAAAGAAATAAAACAGTTCCGCGCCCGCAAAAGTTGGCGCGGAATTTTTGTAATTTTTTTGTAACGTTTTTCCGTTTTCTCCGTCTAATCTATAGAAAAGGGGGTGATGATACGGATCACGAAAAGCTGTATAACGCTTACTATATGCAGGTGTTCTCTTATATAATGACATTAGCGAAAAATCGCGATATGGCAGAAGAGATCACACAGAACACATTCTATAAAGCGATAGCGCGCGGCGGTTACAAAGGCGACTCCGACGAGCTGACATGGTTATGCTCAATAGCGAAAAATCTCTTTTATGATGAAATGCGACGGCAAAAGAGATTTACTGATAAAGAGCCCAAAACAATTTCGGACAACAGCAGCCCCCAGCAAAAGGCAGAGGACAAGGACGCCGCCATACGCATACACATCATACTGCATACGCTGGACGAGCCGTATAAAGAGGTGTTCCAGCTGAGGGTATTCGGCGAACTGTCGTTTACACAGATAGGAAAAATATTCGGCAAAACCGAAAGCTGGGCACGAGTGACCTATCATCGCGCTCGATTAAAGATAAGGGAAAGGATGGACGAACAATGAACTGCGATATAATACGCGACCTTATACCGCTGTATGTGGATGACGTATGCAGCAAGGAAAGCAGTGTCGCCGTTGAAGAACATGTTGCGGACTGTTTACCCTGCCGCAGCATACTGCAAAATCTCAAAAGCAACCTTGTGGAAAACGAGCTTTCGGAAGAAACAAACGAAATAATCTACCGCCACGCTAAACGCCAAAAGCGAAAGTCGCTTATAGTAGGGCTGACATTTGCGGGCATACTGATGATACCGATAATTGTCTGCCTGATAGTCAATCTCGCGACCGGACATGGACTGGACTGGTTTTTTATTGTACTGGCAGGGCTGGCAGTGTTCGCGTCGGTCACCGTTGTACCGATGACCGCAAACCGAAACAGATTTCTGCTGTCGCTGGGTTGCTTTACGACCAGTCTGCTGTTGTTATTTATGACAGTGTGCATCTATGTCGGCGGGGATTGGTTCTTCTTTGCGGCGGGCATTTCGCTGTTTAGTCTGTCGCTGTTCTGTCTGCCGATAGCGCTGAACCTCCTGCCGCAAAATGGACTGCTTAAAAACCACAAGGCACTGCTGTCCTTTGCAGCCGATACGGTGTTGTATTTCGTAATGCTGCTGGGGATAGGGCTGTTCGTAAATGCCGGAAATACGTTTTGGGGTATAGCGCTACCTGTCTCCGGTGTATGTGTTTTCATTGCGTGGTTGGTATTTCTGCCGCTGCGGTACTGGAAAACAAACAGGCTTATCAAGGCAGGGACAGTTACAATGCCGTTGTCGGTAGTTGAGCCGTTTGTTAATTATCTCATTAATCAACTGATTGGCAGCTTTGGACTTGAAATTGCGCCGGAATATGAAGCTGTACAGCCCTTTCAACCGCTTGTCTGGAACGAGCATACGATAAACTGGAACGTTAACTGGATAATTGCCGCTACAGGTATACTCACAGGAATAATACTCTTGACAGTAGGAATAATCAAGAAAAACCGCAAAAAATAAATCCATATAAACCAAATCCGGGGAAATCTTTCATCAGAAAGGTTTCCCCGGATAAATTTTTGTTACTCCTCGATCTTGCCTTCTTCTATCAAGGCGAGCAGCATATTAACGTATTTTTCACTCAGCTGGGTACCGGATACGCGCTTTAGCTCCTCTATTATCTTCTCCATCGGCATTTTCTTGCGGTAGGATCTTGTGGAATGCATAGCGTCAAAGGTATCCGCCACGCCGATTATCTTTGCAACCTCGGGTATCTCGTCCGCCGTCTTGCCGGAGGGATAGCCCCTGCCGTCCATTCTCTCATGGTGGAAGCCCGCGCCGAGAGCAAGCTCCGGCATAATATCTACCTCTTTAAGTATTTCGTATCCGTTGCCGGCGTGCTGTTTCATAATAGCATACTCTTCGTCGGTCAGCTTGCCCGGCTTGTTCAGTATCTCATTCGGTATGGTTATCTTGCCCATATCGTGCATCAGACCGATATTATAGAAGTTCTCGACCTCCGCCTCGCTGTAGCCGGCTTTTTCCGCTATCATTTTTGTATATTGCGCTACACGGAAGGAGTGACCGTTAGTATATTCATCCTTTACATCTATACTCTTGACGAACACCTGGATAACCTGTCTGATAAAGGTCCTGTCTTCCTGCTCTTTCTTGATAAGCATTTCCGTTTTGTGACGGAAAAATAAATAGACAATAAGTATCGACACCAAAATCACAGCAGATATTATGATCAGCCAGAACCACCATTGCTCGTAAAGCTCCTTTTCCACTACGATATTTACGGCAATGGAATTTACCTCTTCTCCTGTCATAACGTCGATGATAGACATATGGAATACATACTCACCGCTGTGCGGACGCGTAAAGCTCAGCGGCTGCATCTCATGCTTGGCGATAACCGTCGGCTTGTCGTCAAAGCCCTCTACATAAAAACTCACCTGAGGATCATGCGCGTAGGTCATTGCGATGGCGTGAAGAGAGACGCGCTTACAGTCGGAAGGAATGTAGATCGTTTCACCTGAGCTTATATATATTTCCTCATCGTCTATTGTGATAAACGGTACGACCAGCTTAGCGTCATTCTTGCCGGTTCTTGCTGTGTTGACGTTGATGCTGCTGACGCCCGCTCTGCCTGCGATATACAGTGTTCCGTCCGGCGAAATATAGTTGCGTGAGTTGGAGGTCGCGATACTCGGCAGACCGTGGCGAATATCGTAAAAGGAATATACCAGGTCCTCATCGGAAAGCAGGCTGTCGCCGTTTACAAGATAGATGCCGTTGCTGCTTAGTATCCAAATACCGCCGTTATCGTCAAATTGCATATCATAGTTATCGGAATACGGGAAATTTGACAAGGTGTGTATTTTTTCATTCTTCATATATGCGATCGAACTGCTGGTAATGAGCCAGTATACATCTCTCTGAGGATCCTTATGTATCTGCATGATTACCTGCGATTGCAAACCGTCATCCAAGCCCAGGCTTCTCAGCTCGCCGTTTTCTACTATATATAGTCCTCCGCCGTCGCTGCCGAAATAAATGCTGCCGCCCTCGCCCTCGGCGATACTCAATATTTCAGTATTGGTAATTCCGTCATTTTCATTGTATGTTTCTATAACCTTGCCGTCTTTGATAAGATTTACTCCGCCGCTGCTTGCAACAGCGATAGTGCCGTCCGACAGCTCGGCGATCATTCTTGTCTTATTGGAGACCATCCCATTCGTTTCGCTGAATATGTCGTATGTACCGTCCCCATGATAGCATATCAGACCGTAGTCGGGGTTTGTGGTATAGGTGCACAACCAAAGATTACCGGCGGAATCCTCCTTGATGCTGCGTATCCTTACACCCTCCAGCAGCTCGGTCAAAGCATTTTCCTTTATGTTATAATCCTTATCCAACAGCTGCAATCCAACATCGGTGCCGATATACAGTTCATCCCGATAAACGCAGGTGGCATTTGTTACCACGCGGTCTAAACCGGTAAAGCCTGTAATATCCACAAAAGGCGATTTCACGATCTTCATAACACCCTGAGTGGAAGACGTACACCACATATTGCCTTCATAGTCTTCCATTATTGAGGTTATCGAGCTGTTCATCGCCGAACCCTTCAATTCGACATATTTTTTGTTTCCGTCAAAGTATCCCAGACCGTTTTTTCCGCAGATCCACATTTTATTATCGGAAGAGAAATATATATCTTTGATACCTTCCTGCGGGGCGGCAGAAATAGTTTTTCTGTCGTCCATACCTTTTGTCATATTTCCGTATACGATGTCCGAGCCATCCGTACCGATGTATACCTTGCCTTTTTCATTTACATCCGGGGTGATACAGTATATGTCTCCGATGCCCATTTCTCCGGCATCATAAAATGAAGTCAGCTCTAAATTTTCTATGGAAAAGAAACAGTTGTCCATCGTGACGCCGTAAACGACCCCGTCCCCATCCACTTTTAAGTAGTTAACGTACTTGTCTTTTATCCTGAGGTCGTCCATTATATGCAATTCGCCGTCATTGTCAATGTATGCTATACCCTCTGTCGTGGCAACGATGATGTTTCCCGCCGCGTCCTCGCTAATCGCGCGAACAGACAGTGAGGTCAAGCCTTCATCTCTTCCCCAAAATTTAAACTGTGCCCTCTGGCGCACTGCAAGACCGCTGTCATTTGTTCCGACCCACATACGGTCCGTAGAATCCACATACAGGCAGTTTACACTTGCGATGCCAGTAGTCGAATTAAAGTGGGTAAACTCATTTCCGTCATAGCGTGTCAGACCGCTGTATCCGCCTATCCAAATAAATCCGATGCCGATCTGAGCAACAGCGTTTGCCTCAGACGCGATAAGCCCGTTGCTGTTGTCATAAAGATAAGTAAAATATCCCCACTCTTCATCTTTTTGACTGCCGACCTCATCGGCAAAAGCAACATTAGCAGGGATAAATAAACAGCTAAGCGCAAACACCGCCGTAAATAAATATCGTAAATAATTAAAAAACTTCTTTCCGCTCATACCGTCTCCTATTACCCCGATGGTAAAATAAAAAAGTTATTTTACCGCACAAATATTGAAAATAATTATAACTATTATATCAACTATGTCGTGATTTGTCAAGGAATATCGTCACTTTGTTACCAGTTTTTTACTGAAAAGTAAAAACCGCTCGCAAATCTAATGACCGCGGGCGGGTTTTCCATATTCCGGTGCCTATCATTCCCAATTCTTCCATACCTCGGGGCAATACCCCACCGTCGCCTGCCGTCCGTTTCGGACTATCGGCGTTTTGTACAGCCGGGGACACTCCGTCAGCTTGTCCGGCTTGGCGTCGTCCAGCAGATACTTTATCATAGCATAGTCCTTGGCGTTCTCATCTATCAGCTTGTCTATCCCGCCGACCGCCGCCGTGACGCTGTTCAGCTCGCCGCGGCTCAGCCCCTTGGACATAATATCCACAAACTGAAATTTTATCCCGCGCTCTTTAAAATACCGCTGGGCTTTCTTGGTGTCAAAGCACTTGTTCTTTCCGAATATCTGTATGTTCATTTGTTTTTCCTCTTTTCTGCCGCTATGCGCTTTTACGTCCGGTCCGGTAAATATATCCCCGGGGCTTCCTCCGCCGAATTAAAAGCACCGATGGTTTTATCGCTATCGACATCGGCTACTTTTACAAACGATATCTTATCCGGTTGCTCCTTGTCCATGCCAAAGCATATGTATCTCGGAGTATCCAGATTTGCCAGCAGATAAACAACGATATCTCCATTCATATCATACTCTATCCAACCGTCGCCCAGTCTATATAACATCGGTAGGGTTTCTTCAAAAAAACTTTCAATGGTATCTTCAGATATACCTGTTGCCAATGTGTTATCGGATAATAGATCACGAAATACTTCTTTATGATTTTCATTTATATCCTGCTGATAAACGATTTTCCACAAATTCCATGCCATATCGGTTGCATATATATTGTCAGGATATACGATTCCCGCGATGTTAAGAGTATAACCGCCCTGATTAAGTCCCGCATCAGGCCAGATTTCAAGCTTCATGCTGAAAATTCCTTCTTCTTCCGGGTCTTTTTCGTTTACTGTCCACTGGTTCCAGGTCAGCTTATAATAATTCTCAGTAGTCTTAAACATGCACACCGGATCGACAAAAGTGGTGTTGCCGTCACTGCCGTAATGTTTTTGCGCACCCGAATTATGATGCGTACATTCAACGTATTCCCCCTCGTATATGCTGAACATATACTCAATACCGGCATCCAGATCTGTACAAAGATTCTTAGCACGAACAGAAAACAAATCCTTTATCGCTTCCGCGTCGTGATTTTCCAACGCCTCGATAACGATTTTATCAACGGACTTTGTCTCGGTGTCCGAATTGCCGGGTTCACTGAAAAATTCATCCTCTATGGTTTCAATAAGCTCACTAATAGAGCAAGCCGCCGTTAATGGGATAATCATTAATATGATTAAGCAGCAAAATATTCTTTTGGCTTTAATCATTGTTTTTCCTCTTTTCTATCGCCGCGCGCTCTTTTTCCAGCTCGGCTATCAGCCACTCTATGCTCTCGCTTTGGTTATACGCGGTAACGGTCGCCTTCAGCGGGATGTTCAGCCCAGCCTCGCGCATTTCCTTCAGCACCGCGTTCAACCTGTTTGACGTAATACCGGAAAATATCACGCACTCGCCCTCGGCGGTCAGCTGTCCGCCCTTTTCGGGAAAGCCGGGATAACCCGCTAAAAAGCCCACGCTCTCCCCGGCCTTGTCGGTCGGTATCTCGGTATGCTTTATGCCCAGTCTTTCCGCCACCGCACTCAGCATGGCGGCCTTTTCTCCTATATTGTAAGACAATATCGTTTCGGGTATTACAGGGACTACTCTTGACTTCATTGTTGTTCTCCTTTTTGATATTGATATAAGTATAGCATAAAACACACCGTCGGTCAATCCTGTTTGCTTGACAGCAGGCGCATTTTATGCTAATATATAAAGGTATAAATATACACAGAAAAGAGATATTGCAATGGATTTCAGCGAAAAGAAAAGAATAGTGGTAAAGGTAGGCACCAGCACGCTGGCGCACCCTACCGGCAGCCTTAATATACGTCGGGTGGCAAAGCTGATAGAGGTTTTCTCCGACCTGAAAAACTCCGGGAGAGAGCTGGTGTTCGTCACCTCCGGCGCGCAGGGCGTGGGCGCGGCACGCGCGGGTCTTAGGCACAAGCCGACCGAGATACCGCAAAAGCAGGCATGCGCGGCGATAGGTCAGTGCGAGCTGATGCACATCTACGACCGCGAGTTTCAAAAGCACAACCACACTGTGGCGCAGGTGCTGCTCACCCGTGACGTTATCAGCAACAAGCTGCGCAAGGAAAACGTAATAAATACGCTGGACACGTTGCTGGATATGGGCATTGTCCCGATAATCAACGCAAACGACACTGTATCTATTGAAGAGCTTGACTTTGACGAGAATGATACCCTGTCCGCGATAGTCGCCAAGCTGTGCACCGCCGACCTGCTGGTGATACTTACCGACGTTGAGGGGCTGTATGACAAGAACCCCAGCCACCCCGACGCAAAGCTTATCCCCGTGGTGGAAAAGGTGACCGATGAAATGATAGCCTCTGCCAAAGACAAGGGCAGCGAGTTTGCCAGCGGCGGTATGCTGTCAAAGCTGGAGGCGTCTATAATCGCGGGAGAGAGCGGCATACCCACCGTGATAATCAAGGGCTCTGACCCTGAGATACTGTACGACCTGTTTGAAAACAAAGCGACCTGCACGGTGTTCAAGCCGCAGGATTAAGGGAGAAAAAAATGACCTATATAGAACAACTCGGCGAGAAGGCGAAAAAGGCGGCGGCAGCGTCCGCACAGCTTTCCAAGAGCGACAAAAACAAGATACTGCATAACATCGCCGACCTGCTGACGCAGCGGCGTGAGGAGATAAAGGCGGAGAACGCAAAAGACATCGCTGCCGCAGAACAAAACGGCACCGCAAAGTCGATGATAGACCGCCTGACCCTTACCGACGCGCGTATCGACGGTATGGCGGACGGTGTGCGGCATGTCGCCGCTCTGGCTGACCCTGTCGGCAACATTATCGGCGGCACGACCCTTGGTAATGGGCTGACTGTTATCAAAAAGACCGTACCGCTGGGCGTTATCGGTATTATATTCGAGTCGCGTCCCAACGTCACCGTAGACGCAGGCTGCCTGTGCTTTAAGGCGGGCAATACCGTTATACTGCGCGGCGGCAGCGACGCGATAAACTCCAACAAGTGCCTTGTAAACATAATGCGCTCCGCAATAGAGGCAGAGGGCATCAACCCCGATATAATACAGCTTGTAGAAGACACCTCGCGCGACACCGCAAGAGAGCTTATGCAGGCGGACAAGTATCTGGACGTGCTTATCCCCCGCGGCGGCGGCGGACTTATCCGCACGGTTATGACCAACTCTACCGTGCCGGTTATCCAGACGGGCGAGGGCAACTGCCACGTCTATGTGGACGAGACGGCAGATATAGACATGGCGGTGAGCATAACCGACAACGCCAAGACACAGCGTCCGTCGGTCTGCAACGCGATAGAAAACGTCATCGTGCATAAGGCGATAGCCGAGAAATTCCTCACCAAGCTGTCGGAGTATTGGGGCGGCAAGGTAGCCTTTATCGGCGACGAGGCAAGCGCGGCATTCATCACATTGGAAAAGACTGCCGACGACGAAGATTACAGAAAAGAATTTTTAGATTATACGATAGCGGTAAAAATCGTTGATGACATTGACGAGGCGATAGCGCACATCAACCGCTTTGGCACCCGCCACAGCGAGTGCATCGTCACCGCCGGCATAGACAACGCCGCCAAATTCCAAAGCGAGATAGACGCGGCGGCGGTATATGTAAATGCCAGCACACGATTCACCGATGGATTTGAGTTCGGGCTGGGCGCGGAGATAGGTATCTCCACCCAAAAGCTGCACGCAAGGGGTCCTATGGGGCTGGAGGCACTGACCACCTATAAGTATCTGATAAACGGCAGCGGTCAGATAAGAAATTAACAAGGAGATTGAGATGAAAAACAGAAGAAACAGGCCGCCGCGCCAGCAAAGCCATGTCCTGCACAGCATAGCCGGCTCATTGGAAGAGGCGTTTTCCGAGACCGAGGACGAGTTTGCGGAAGAGGACGTCATTGTAGTTGACGTCCCGGAAAAGACTCGCAAGGGTCAGGGCAAAGAGGTGTTTTTCTTCACCTGCGGACTGCTGGTGATAGTTTTCGCCATTATCGGTATTATTTCCACTGTGATATTCACAAGCAATGTCGCAAACGATATCGCAAACCAAACCGCGCTGAAAAACGAATTTGAGCTGTACTTATACCCGCTGGTGGCGACAGACCCGCCCACCTTTGAAGAGGCAGGCACGCTGACCAACTCTACGATAATAAGGGCGGCTATTTCCAAGATATTGCTGACCGGCGATATATCCAACTATCAGACCGAGGCGGGGCTGACCTATATCCCGGAGCTGGACGTTGAGACCAACGCCACCAGCCTGTTCGGCGGTGACATAACGATAGAGCATGAGACGGTCGGCAGCATAATGGACCGTGCCACCTACAACCCCGAGATGAAGGCGTACGCTATCTCAAGCACCAACCGCACCGCTAACTATGTGCCCAAGATAACCAACATAGACAGCGTAGGTGAGACGTTTACTCTTACGGTGGAATATTATCCGCTGTCCGCGTCTATTCCGGGACTTGAAAACCGCAACGAGGTGGTAAAGGAAATGAAGTACGTCGTTGTCAAAAGCGCGGGCGACCGCAAGACGGTGACCTCGATAAGCTTTGGCGGCGGCAACCCCTACGGTGACGGAAGCAGTAATGTGAATGGGGAGTAAGAAGTAATATTATAAGGACTGTTGCAAAAAGCAATAGTCCTTTTTGTTTTTTGTGGTCTGTAGTAAGGATAAGTATTGTACGCTGTAGAGCCTGCTATACCAGTATTAATCTTAGAGTATTTATCTGAAAGGACACCCTGAGGAGGGGAAGCAAACCCTACGGGATTTCTTCC
>JAFLRX010000036.1 GCA_022511265.1 Eubacterium sp.
TGAAAACCGTTTGCCCAAAAGGCACAAGGGTTCGAATCCCTTCCTCTCCGCCAGAAAAAAGCACTTGCGGCTGCAAGTGCTTTTTAATTAAATCCGTCCTTCGTCCGGAATAAATCCACCTGCTGTGGATGAAATCCCTGCGGGGTGAAATCCGCCTGCGGCGGGTGAGATGAAGGATTTCATTTCATAGCTTAAACAACAAAGCGGCTGAGAAAACTCAGCCGCTTTGTTGTTTGTTAGACTTTTATGCTAATATTAATCCCGATACTTCTTTGCCTTTCTGTAGGTCACCGGAATGGTGATAAGTGCCGCTGCAGCCAACACGGTGCATATTCCGACGCCCAGCGGTACGCCTGTGGGCGGGTTGGTGGGGTAGTCGGTGCTGGTAGAGTTGCCCGGACCGTTAGGCTTGTCGTCCGGCTTCGGGGCGGATGTTTCATCCGAGGAGGTCCCCGTGTCGGGCGTATTGTCGGTTACGGTCGTCTCAGGAGCGGGTTTGTCGGTCTCGGTAGGGGTGCTCTCGGGAGCAGGCTTATCGGTCTCGGTAGGGGTGCTCTCAGGAGCAGGCTTGTCGGTCTCGGTGGGGGTGCTCTCGGGAGTGGGCGGATCGGTCTCCGGCGGAGTGGTGCTCTCGGGAGCGGGCGGATCGGTCTCCGGCGGCGTTGTGGTGTCGTCGGGGTCGTCATCTTGCCCCTCTGCGTGGAATACCCACTTTATAAGTCCCAAAAGCTCTTGATACTCATTATCCATATCGGGACTGAGAGTGAGAGCTACGTTCAGCTTTTTGGTCTGGTTGGGGTCAAAGTCTCCGAGGCTGTAGGGGTATTTCATAGAATCGGTGCCTTCGGAATCAACATCGGGGCTGCCCCATACGGGTCCGTTATAAATAACTTTGCCTGCTTCGTCTGTTATAACTATCGTTGTGTAGGTGTGAAGCAGCTTTTCTATCAGCTCACGGGTCTCGTCGGTGGCGTGCTTCTGATCAATGAAGTCCGCCCAGAAGGTTATCTCGACCTCTTTATTCCAGCTGTTGGTTATTTCGACGATCTGACTTCTCGAGCAGCCGGGCACAAGGTCTTTGAAGTTGGCAAACAGATCCCCTTCGTTTATATCAAAGGTAAAGCCTTTGTCCGGGTCGTGGAATTCTACCGTGGTGTCCAGCGGTATCTGCTCAGACTCTACATAGTGAGTAAAGCCTTCCAGCTCTTCCGCCTCCCAATAATCCAGTCCGCCGCCGCCTGCCTGGATAATATCCATCGTTACGATAATATCCGCAAGCTTGTTCTTGTACTCGCCGCCTACCTCTTCGCTTATCTTAAAGCTGTCGAAGAGTGAATTGGTGATCTCACCGGGCTGAAGGACATGGTTATAGTAAAAATAGCCGTCCTCCGGATTATATATCCAGTCTACCAGATTATATGTTATTTCGATATAGTCCGGGTCTAAAGCGGGATCGATGTTGAGATTGCCGTCCGCGTCTCTGCTGTCGCCCCATATTTTTTCAATCTTAACTCTCGGGAGTGCGTCCACGTTGCCGGTATTTTCTACTTTAACTATCTTTGTTACGGTGCCGTTGGGATAAACAACGCTTTCTTGATATTCCTCGCGGATCTTTCCCTCGACGTAACTGTTCATGGTTATCTTGTTGACGGTGTCGCCTTCTTTTTCCCATGATGTCATAGCCAACGCCGTGACCGAGCTGAGTACGAATACTCCGAGCGCGGCAGCGCATACAGCGGTATAAACAGCCGATCTCTTCATCAAATCACCTCCTTTTTTTATTTAACTTGCTTTTATACGGTCATATTGCTTTCGGCTACGACAAATTCCTTATCCGAGCCGCCGCCGACCGTCTCATAATTCTGGTCTGCCGTACCGTCGCTTATCTCGCCGTCCAGCGCGGTGAATGCCGCCGCGGAATCGGTAAAGTTAGCCGACTGTATAGCCTGTGCCTGAATAACAATCTGATATTCGCCGAGGATGTCCAGTTCCTCCTGCGTCCATTCGCAGGGGATAACTATGTCGGTAAATAATACTACCGATTCTCCCTCATGGAATATCTTGCTGTAGTTGTAGAAATACTGTCCGTCAGAGGATCTTACGGTATCGAGGGTGAAATCGGGATTTACCCTCGGATAATCCTTGACCTGCTCAATGGTGTATCCGGTGCCCTCGTTTATTTCATCTCTCGCTGCATCGTAGCGGATGGTGAAAAGAATAAGATCAAGACGCTCGGTATCGGTTATTATCTCGCCGTCCATGTCCTTTATCTGTACAACGGCACGCATATAGCTGTCGCCCTTTACGGCGTGGATGGTGGGGTCTTTTTCTCTGGTGTCGCCGGGTACCAGATTACGGCCGTCGCCGTTGTCCTCATCGTCATCGTCGTCTTCGTTGTCTGCGTCACCGTCTCCGTCTCCGTCGTCGTCCCACTGCGGCTCGTCAATGGTTATATCAAGATCGCCGACACTGAAGTTGTTGGTTATCTGCTCGGTATCGGTCAAGAACGCCAGCGTCCCGCCGATGCCCAGCACGGCTACAAGACAAACCGAAAGCACGCCGATGATTATCTTTTTGGTTTTCTTATTAGCTTCTGCTTTCATACGTATACCTCTTTTCAAACGCCGTTTATTCGCTTACGTGGTTGGGAGAGGGGTGGATACCGGGCTTTTCTACATCGGTATCGCTGGGTGTGTTTTCAAATACAGGCTCTCCTTCGGCATACCAATCGTCAAAGGTATCAAACTGCTCGGACTGTACGGCATAACCCTCTATCCATATTGCAAATCCGCCGAGATCTTCAAAATACTTTATCTGCTCGGTGGTGGCGTCCTTGCTTACCGTTACCTTGGTGAATATCGGCGCGGTCTTGTCGGAAACCTTGGTGTTGGACAGCTCGTTATTGCCTTTTACTATCTTATTGTAGAAGAATATCTGCTCTTTAAGGGCAGCACTCTCGCCCTCGGGACGTACCCAGCTGTTGCCGGACGCCTTGTCGGCATCGTAATCTATATCTATAATATCGCAAAGTAAGATGTAATCGCTGTCGGACAGCTGCTGACCCGCGTTGGGAGTTCCTTCTGCGTAAACGAAGGTTATCTTCGCCGCGATCCACTCATCAGTAACGCCGATGTTGCTGATAAAGGGATCTTTGGGTGCTACACGTCCGGGCACCATGTTCTGTGCCTCTTCGTCACCGTACTTGGGATTGTAGTCAGGGTCTTTGGAATCATATCTCGGACGGCGGTCGGGATATTCAATATCCTTTACCTCCTCCGGGTCTGTTATCGGTTTGCTCTTGTCTCCGTCCTCATATCCGTATACGGGGACGTCAGGTGTGTCCGGGTCGTCGTCATCGTCGATATAATCATATACCGGGATAAGGTCCTCGGAAGGATCATCGGGATATTCATAGTCGATGATGCCGTCCCATTTCGGCTCGGTCAGTCTTGCGTCAAGACCGTCGCTCGCAAAGGTGAAATTGTTTGCGCGCTGTTCGGTCACCGCGCTGAGGTAGGCTAGCGTTCCGCCCACCGAAATTGCCGCCGTCAGGGCTAACGCGCCTGAACCTATGGCAATCTTCTTAAGTTTTGCATTCATAAATTTTTCCTCCTAAAAAATTTATTCTTGTTGTTGTTCTTCCTCCGGCTGAGGTTCCTTCTTCTTCTCCGGCGAAGAGCCTGAAAAGATGATGGATACCGCTACCAGAGCCGCTATAATGATCCCGCAAATTATTTTGCCTTGCAGGTTGGCAGTCCATATAACTATATAACCCACCAGCGGAATGCTGAATGTCACCTTGCCCACAACGTTCTGATACGCGGTGGGGGCGTCGGCGACGTTGTTCGCCAGCCCTTTGGTAGTTATCTGCTGTGTTTCGTCGTCCTTTTGGATAACTCGGTGGGTCACAAGGGTGAGACTTTCGTCCCGTACAAAGGTGATATCATCGCCGATCTGAATATCCTCGTATGAAGTCGGGTTGATAAACAGCAGGCTGCCTACCGACAGCTCCGGCTCCATGGATGGGGTAAGCACCGCCTTCAGCTCCATGTGCAGACCGAACCTGATTATCAGAAACACCGCCAGCAAAACCAGCAGCACCGCCAGCAGTATATTAGAAATGATGTTCCCGAGCTTCTTCAAGTATCAGACCTCCTTTTTTATCCGACCTCCCGCTCCGCCGCATGGCGGAGCGGAGTGCCGGTTGTAGTGTTAAGCGTTTTTCAGCCAATCGGGCCATTCGGACTGGGGAACGCCGTTAGCGGTGAGCTGGGATTTTAAGTCGGTGTAATCGGAGTATTTATACTTTATATTAGCTCCGTTATTCGACGGATCGTTTGCGCCGTCAGGATAATATACATCAACCTTTACACCCCACAAAACTCCGCTATTCAAAGTTACGTCATCAGGGAAAATAACAATGCCGGTTAAGTCTGCGTTGTCACCAAGCCAGAAAGCATAATTGCCTATGCTCTTGATGTTTTGACTCATAACAAGCTTTCCTACAAAATTCGTGTTGCGGAAAGCGTAACCGCCTATTGATGTAACACTGTCAGGTATAGTCAAATCTCCGCTTAATGAGGTGCAGCCGTTAAATGCCGAGTCTCCAATCGTCTCAACACTGTTGCCGATAATAATTCCGGTCAATCCGGTGCAATCCTGGAATGCATTGTTACCGATGGTTCTCACACTATCCTGAATTTCCACGTCAGAAAAATCAGTATGTCGGTCGTTCTCGTTTTTGAACGCACTGCCGGCGATAGTTGCGATATTTCCGCCAACGGTCAACTTACCGGTGTATGTTCCTCCGTACAATACATTTCCGCCTATCTGCGTGCCGGACGCGCCGTCACCTGAGAGTATCGTTACGTTTTTGAACGTGCAGTTTCTGAAGAAATAATATCCCATGGTATAGGTGCTGTCACTTGCGTCGGGGTTCAAGCCGCTGCCGATATACAAATCTCCGTTAAATTTGCAGTTTCTGAACGGTGCTACTCCCAATATCTGAACACTGTCAGGTATGGTCAGGTCACCGATAAAGCCGCTGCCGTCGAATGCGTATCCGCCGATTATCTTCACACCGTCGGGTATAGTCAGCTCGCCGTTAAATCCGGTGCTGCTGAATGCGTTGTTTCCTATCGTCGTCACGCTATCGGGTATGGTTAAGTCTCCGGAGAAAGGAACACCGTCAAACGCATAGTCACCTATCGTCTCAATGCTGTTTCCGAGTGTCAGAGTTCCTTTGAACAGTGTTTTCTGGAACGTGTTGGCAGCTATGCTTGTAACGCCGTTGCCGATAGACAGGTTGCCCTTAAACTTCAAGTTCTGGAACGCCGCAACTGATATCATCGTAACGCCGTCGCCTATTATCAGATCGCCTTCAAAGGCAGGCGGATCGGATTTCTCCCACGAATTAGTTGAGGGATTTCCGATAAATGACAAGCCTATATTCTTTAAGCCGTTTCCGATTATCAGGCTGCCCTTGAGACTTGAGCAATTTTCAAACACATAATTACCCATTGTTACTACGCGGTCGGGTATTTTTATATCTCCGCTGAGTGTGGTGCAATTGCTGAACACCTGATTTGCGAATATAAGCTGTCTGCCGTTTTCTTCTATCTTCAAGCCGGTGAGATTCGGACAATTGCTGAACGCCTTATTTCCGACATATACTACATCCTCGGGTATTGTTAACGTTCCGATAAATCCGCATGCCTGGAATGCACTGTCGACTAACGTCAACGGATCGGTACGTTCGTCAAAGGAAAGTGTAGCCATGCTTTTGCAATTGTTGAATGCGCTCCTGCTGACAGCTTTTACATGGGCAGGTATTGTTACTGCCGTGAAACCGCAAGATTCAAACGCGCTTTCACCTATTGTCAGCACATCAGGACGGTCGCCTTCTTCAAATACAATGCTTGTGAAACCGGAGCAATTATTGAACGCTCTGGCACCGATAGACTCTACCGATGCGGGTAGTGATAATGTTCCGATGAAGTATGCGTCAGACCAAAAGGCTTGCATTCCTATAGTCTTTAATCTGCTGTTTTCACCGAAAGATAACGTTCCGTTATACTTTGAATCATAAGACAAATAGTAGAATGCCTCTTGCTTTATTTCCACCAGATTATCCGGCAACACCAGATCGCACGCAAGGGCTTTAAGGCTGTAGAATGCACGGTAATCTATAGTGAGATCTTGCTCACCGCCGTTTTTGAAGTACAATCCGGTAGCTTTGTAGCAGTTGTTGAATGCGCTTGGTCCGATATAAGATACTCCGTTGCCGATGTTTATAGATGAGTTAATACCGTAACAGCCGGAAAAGGCACTATTATTGATAGTTGTCACGCTGTCGGGAATTGTCAGCTCTCCTGTCAGTCCTGTACAGTTGTAGAAGGCATATTCATCTATAAGTGTCACGCTATCGGGTATGACAAGCTGACCTGTTAAGGCAGAGCAACCATAGAATGCTCTATATCCGATAACTGTAACACCGTCGGGGAATACAAGCTTACCGGGTTCGGTGGGCTGACCTGCGATAGCTATTTCTTTCAGTGCCCTGCATTGCTGGAAAGCACCGTAACTTGTTCTTGCGGCATCTTTTCCTGCAGCCTTTACAGAGATCTCCAGTCCATCAGGTGAAGTTATTGCAGCCGGCAGGATAAGTTTTTCTATATTGTCGTTATAGAATGCTCCGCGGCCTATCTTTTGTACCGATGCGGGGATCTCTACCTCGGTGAAGCAATATCCGGTACTGTTACAGTTAGCAAATGCACCGTCGCCGATTATCTCCAAATTCTTAGGAAGCTCCAGAGTTGCAAGATGTGTACATCCCTGGAATGAACCGTTTGTGACGAAATTGTCATCCGTGGTCGTGGGATCATCTACATTTACCGAAATCTTTAACAAGCTATCGGGGAATGTGACTTTCGTAAGAGACGAGTTGCTGGCAAATGCATCCAAACCTATGGCTACAATGCCTTCTCCGATAATTATTTCTGTAAACGCGTTAGTGTTACCGAAAGCTCCGTCGCATAAAACTGCGTCGTCATAAATACCGCCTGATACTTTAAGGATACCGTTTAATCCTCTGGATGATTCAAACGCTCTGTATCCTATCATCTGTATGGACTGGATGGTAAGGTTACCGTTAAGTCCGGTGCTGCCGAAAGCCTGTTCCTCAATGATTTTCAGCTTGCCGGGCAGTACGAGGTCTTTATTGGCAAGTCTGGTGCAGCTCTGGAAGGCTCTCATGCCTATTCTTTCCAGATTGCTGTCATTACCGAATATTATGTTGTGAGTAGAGCCTCCGCCGCTGTATACGTTCTGGAAGCTGTATTCGCAGATCTTTACCAAACTGTCGGGGATGACGAGATCGCTGTCAAGTCTGTACAGACTGCTGTTGAATGCGCATTGACCGATGACCTCAATGCCCTCTTCAAAGGTAAGTTCCTTGATAAGGCTGTTGCCCGGACGGAGAGCCACACGACCCGTATTGCCGTATACGTTTCTGCCCAGCTGCACTACCTTAAAGAACTTGCCATGTATGCCGTCGGTCTGATCCTCATAAGGCTCAAATTCATCGCCGAAATATCCGGACCAATCATCACCCACGTCGGGTACTATCATCCTGCCTAATACGTAAGCAGGGAAGTGGATGCTGTCTGCTGTGCCGGTATAAGCGGTAATGTATACCTCGCCCCAATATTCATTGCCATACTCATCGTACTTTGGCTCTGAATACTGCTCTATAAATTCCCACGCAAAGTTGCTGGTCAGCCTTACTTCGATATCAAAGGTATCAGTACGCTCGATACCGTTCTCCTCATAGAAAACGGTAACGGTGTAATTGCCGTTCATATCGCCGTTGAAGGTATCGGGGTCCATGGTATAGCACTTGTCATCGGGACCGTGCGGGTCGCCTGCATATTTCAGCAGCTCTTGTGTGCCGTCGTCGTATACCGCCCATACCTCCAGCTTGGAAGTGTCGATCTTTTCTTCGGTCAGTATGTCGGGACCTGTATAGTTGGCGATTATCGCGGTAAGCTTTCTTTCACGGGAAAGGATGTTGGGACGTATCACCGTGTCGGAGGTACCCTCCTGATCGGTCTTTTTGTTGGTGAACTCGAACTCGAATTCCTCGTCCTCTTTTTCATCGCCTGTCAGGATTACCGTGACTGAATCATCATCTATAGTAACATTATTCGTGTCGCCGTTAAGCACCGCTATACTCTCAAGCTTGTAGCGGTTTACGCTTATCTCGGTTATTTTATATGTTCCGGCGGGTACCTTGAACTTTACCGACAGTGACGAGGTGTCGCCGTTGCGGTTCAGGTCGCCGTGGTTAAAGGTTATAGACTTGCGGTAGGTGTGACCTACGTCGTTCGGGTCGCCGTCGTCTATCCTTGTTACCTCAAAGATAAAGGTGGGGTTGCCGTGTGCGAATACTATCTCGTCATTTTCTATCTTCTTTGTGACGGTGAACTCGCACTGTTTCACCGGGTCTTCAACGGTGATAGCCTGGACTACGCCGCCGGTCAGATAGTTGACGGAAAATCTTATCTTCTTATCGTAGATGCCATAGCCTGAAGGTGCTTTGGTCTCCAGCAGGTAATAGCTGCCCCAGTCGATATCCTCAATGCGGATAACGCCCGTCTCGTTGACGATGTCAAAATTGTCGCCGTCGGCAACTACCTTGTAATAATCACCGTTTTCGGTGTCGGTGACCTTTTCGACACTTATAAGTGTGCCGTCATTCTTATACAGATTGAATACCGCGCCCTGGAGCAGGGTAGGCTCGGGGTTGTTGTCGCCCTCGGCTATCTTGGTTATCTCCAGTATGCCCTTCTTGCGGGGGTCGGTGGATTTTATCTGCTCGACCGTGATGTGCGCGTTGTCCACCGTGAACTTGTAGGGAGAATTCGGGTCAAGCTCATAGCCTCTGGGTGCCTCGGTCTCTTTCAGATAATAGTCACCCCACGGCAGCTTATCTATACGGAAGAAGCCCTCGTCGGTAGTCTCCATCTCGGTGATGTTGCCGTTGTCGGGGTCGTATATGTAGTACGAGCCCTCTCTGCCGGTGTCCTTGGTCAGCTTGACTTTGTTGCCCTCGCTGTCCAGCAGCACGAACTTCGCACCCTTTACGGGCATGCCCGCGTCATCCTTCTTGAGCAGGGAAACGTTGCCCAACGCTCTCGGGTCGGCGGTGATTATCTCTCTGGGCACAGCGTTGGTGTGCTCGGGGGTAAGCTCAAAGAATACCTTGTTTACACTTACCAGATAGCCGTTGGCCGCCTGTATTTCCTCAAAATAATATGTACCGAAGGCGAGATTCTCTATTCTGATGACGCCGTCTGCGTTGGTGGTTCTGGTGGCTATCAGCTTTTTGTCCTCAGGGTCGCCGTTGTAGTAGATGTACAGATTGTACACCGCACCTGCGACAGGTACGCCGTTTACGTCGCTGTCGTCCATGTACTCTCCGGGAGACAGCGGATCAAACTGCTCGTACTGATCGTATTTGAGGGGGTTAAGCTCGTATTTTGTCATCTCCACGCCGGCAGGGATCTGAGGATCCTTGAAATTGGTGACAGGCAGATCTCTGCCTGCATCGTTTTTGGCGTTGACGGTAAAGGTTATTTTGGCTTCGTTGACTTCGTAGCCGGTGGGTGCGGCGGTCTCCTGCAAGTAATAGCTGCCCCACGGAAGTCCGTCCACCGTCAGCTTGCCTGCGCCGTCAGTTATAATATCGTAATCGCTGCCGTCGGGATCATATGTGTACTTTCCGTCGGTCAGTGTTACGGGTATAGGTGTGCCGTCGCTCTTATACAGTCTGAAGGTCGCGCCCGGAAGTACCGTGCCGGGTGCAAGATCGGATACCTTCTTTACGGTAAAGGTACCGCCCTTGCGCGCGTTCAGGAAGTTTACGGCTGCGGAAGCGGCATCGACATTAAGCTCAACATCATCTATTCTGTTGTCCTGCATGTCAAGCATCCAGCCGCTGCTCTCATCATAGCCCTTAGGCGCGGACTGCTCTACAAAGTAATACTCGCCGTAGTCAAGACCGGTGACGATAAGTCTGCCGCTTTCACCAACTGTGAACAGATATTCGTCCTCGCCTGCCTTGGCATAGGGGTTTTTGATTTGGATAGGATCACCGTTCGGGTTCTTCTTGTACAGGTAGAAGGTTGCCCCGGTCAGCGGGGTGCCGTCTACGGCGTCCTTCTTGTTAAGCACTATCATTCCCTCAGCGACATATCTTACGGGAACAACGTTGGAGGAAAGGTACTGCGGCTCGTCAAAGTCGCCTGTGAGGGTATTTTCCTTCCAATATCCGATGTTGGTCGAGTTCTTTGCTATCAGACCTAAATAATCCGTGTTAACGGGTGCCTTCATATTGATGACAAGATTCATAACAGACTCAGGCGGTGCGACTATCTCGCCGAAGTCTACCGCTACAGAGCGTATCTTCTCGTCAGCCGGCTTTACGGTCGTCCAGCCGCCGCTCTTGAATATATCTTCATTGATTATGTTATAGCCTGCGGCGTCCTTTTCAAAGGTCTCTTCCTGCTCGGAATAGTATATCTTTATTTGTGAGATAAGCTCGGGGTCGTCACAGCCGATAGACTCTAACAGATCGGTATAATCAACGCCCGCGAATATACCCTGCCACTCCGAATCGTCCTGTGTGACAGACTCGATAACGTCCGCGAATACGATATGGTTTACCGAAGAGCCTGCGCCTACCTCTGCCCTGAGGATATACCAGTAGTCGCCGCCCATATAGGTCATGGGTATCTCGTCAATGGGCGCGCCGGGGTCGGTGTTAACCGCGCCGTTGGTCAGAGTAGTCCGGATGAATTTTGTCAGTGCCACATGTGTTTCCTGGCTGTAGTTGTAGGTGACACTGGAGGATTTGAAGGAGGCGGGCTCGTCGGTATCGCCGTCCTTGTCAAGGTCGCTCCATATCTTCTCGCCCTGACCGTTGTTGCTGTCCATGCTGTTGTCGTCGGTGCTGTTGGAGTACCACTTTCCGCTCTGATGCACCAGCATACCTGAGGTAAAGGTGTACTGACCCGCGCCGTACGGCAGATCGCGCTTGTTTACATACATCGGTATGCCGGATATCTTTATCCAGCCGGGATGTATGGGACTGTCGGAGAAGTCAAAGTCAAACTTGATAAACTGTCTGCCGTTATACTTATCCGGCTCGTCAACTATGGTTATTTTCAGATGCGACGCGAGGAATGCCTTGGACAGTCCGTCGGAGGAGGTAATGTTCAGCACCTCAAGCAGCATCTCAGGATTATTGCGTATCTCGATAAGTCTCAGGCCCTCGGGGATGATGGTGTACATCGAGTATTCGGTAAGGTCGGTGCTGTCGTCCATTATGAACTTACCTGTCATCGAACCCGAAAATTCAAAGGTGCTGCCCGAATCGGAGGTCTGCACGATAGTGGTCTCGGACACCAAAAACTCGTTGGGTATCTCTACTATCGGAATAGTATCCTTTTCTCTGTCGAGACCGTTGAAATCCTCAGGTCCTTTGCCTTCGCCGTAATTGGTGGGACCCTTTTTATAGTCGTCGATCATATCGCCGTATCTTTCAACGTCTCTGTCGTACTCGTCCTCAGATTCCGCACCGATGTATTCGTCCTTGCTGAACGGGTTCCACCATACGCGTATCTCTTCGCCGGGGTTTTCGGGGTCGTCTTCCCAGCCGTACAGCAGGAAGAACATATTGTTTACCAGCGAGCCGCCGTCGGTCAGGATATTATCTATCTCTTCGGGGCTGATGTGGAAGGCATAGCCAACACGTACCATAGTGGTGTTTACGTCCAGGGTTTGGTCGATACGCCTGTAAACCACCTTTACACCCACTATATCATCGCGGGTAAAGCTGAATTTCTGCTGTGAGGAGGTGACAAGAATATTACCGCGGTAAAGCTTGTAATCGGTATAATCAATATTGTCGGGGTCTGCGCTCTTATATCTTACGTATATGTCAACGTAATACTTGTTCGCTTCCAGCGAATTGCCGGATTTGTCCTTTATGCTGTTGCTGGAGGGGATGGTAACATAGGTAAAGTTATATTCATCCTCTGTCAGCACCCTGTACTTACCGCCGGAATTGCTTTCGTCTATGTAGGTTATATCCAGCAGGTCGTCATAGAACTCCAGATCATAGCTGTTGGAGAACTCTTTGTTATAATTCAGCTCAAGGGTGAGGTCGGAATAATAGTCTCCCTCTCCGTTGGTGAGATGTACGGAATTTACCGCGCCGTGCTCGGTGTTTTGCAGCTGATCTATATATGAGCTGTGTACGCCGTATGAGTGCTTGTCAGCGTCATATACCGGTCCGGGACGGTCCTCGTACTGGTATTTGTCAAGGGTACGGGTCACTAATGCCTCGGCAAGCAGCTCTTCCGTGTTTTCCTCATAATATTTTCCCCAAAGCTCTGCGTAGACCTTCAGGTTGGTGGGGTCTTCGGTGGTGGAGATGGGGTATTCGCTGAGCGGATATGCCGCCATGATGTTTTTAAGATAAATACCGTTGGAAGAGGCGGTCACGTTCTTTTCGACCGAATAGCATACATATCTCTTGCCGTCGTCGCCTATCTTTGTCTTGCTTTCGTCCTTTACAAGACCTGCGCCGAATACCAGCACGTCCTCGGGGAAGTAGAGGTCAAACCGCTCGCTGCCCTCTACGTCTCTTGCCAGATAAGTATCTCCGGCTGTGATGTGGTAATTTACCCAGGTATAGCCTTCTTCGCCGTTCTCGCCGGGTTCTCTCGGCAGAGATACGGGGGTCTCCCAGCTCTCTACCTCGGTGGTGCCCGAGCCGCCTATGGTATAGGTGTCCTTACGGCGGTACTGCTTATAGGTAACTACGTTACTTTCCTTGGTGTTGCCGTCGGCGGTCAGTGTTGCCCGGAAATCCTGCGAATAATCGTGTATCGTCTGTCTTGACGGCAACGTCCACATAATCTCAAAAGAGCCTTCAAAGGTGGATTTGTCGCCTATCGCCTTGTTGTTGGTAAAGGTGAAGGTATCGGTGGTGGGGGAGTAGGAATAGCTCCAGTCACGGGTCTTGGTGTCGGAGGCTTCGGGGTCTGCCGCCACCGCGCCGTTGCCCGGTATATAATAATTACCGGTACGCACCGCTCCCTTAATACCGTTTACGGTAATGCTCAGGGTGCCGGGCGCGTATTCATGTGATACCTTTTTATTGGTGTAGGATATTTTAAGTCTTACGACCCTGTCCTCGCTGCGGTCGCTGTCGTATATGTATACATCGGGGTCGGGTGCGGTATAATCGGTACCGTCCGGGCCGAGGTCCGCGATAGGGTCATAGTTGTTCCATGACAGCGAAATGGTAAACTCTCCGTCGCCTGCGTCCGCCAGCGCGTTAAGTATCGAATCCGGCAGCATGGTAAGCAGCATCGCAAGCGCCGAGATAAACGCCACTATCCTGTATAGCAGGGTGGGTCTTGAGTTAGTCATTTTATCTATAGTCATGCCTTAGTCTCCTCCTTTTCCCATACTGTCAGGTATTCGTCGTCGGGACAGCTTGCTCCGTCGGCGTGGTCGGGGTGCTGACAGGATTCCGCATATACCATGATGTCAAAATCTATCATGTCGGTCTCATTTACGTCTCTGCCGCCATAGTCCTCAGCGTCGTATTTTTCTTTTATATGGACCTGAGTAAACAGCGCCTGCGTTTCGTCGCCGGGGTCAAGCGCTGCTTTATAATAGTAATAGCCGTCGTCACGATGATCCCACTCGGTGGTGTTCAGACCGACAAGCTCGCAGAACTTTTCCGCCTCGCTGTCCGAAAAATCTATCCTTGCCCGTACAAAGCAGGACACATCGCCGTTGTTGGAGATCTTAGGGTTTTTATCAAAGGTCACGGTCGGACCCAGCTTTTCGGGCGGGACAAAGCTGTCCTCTACGATATCTATATCGTTTTCGCCCACGGAAAACTCGTTGACCGCGGTGTCATTGGCGATAAGGTACGCATATGTAACGCCGAATGACGCGCCCGCCAATATAAGGCAAGCAGTCGGTATGAGTATTTTTAAGTTTTTCTTCATGTTACTGCCTCCTTATCAAGCGGTTTCTTTCAAATATTTATTAAACGCATTCTGCATTATCGCTTTGAACGCCTCGGTATCTGAGGGGTCTATCTCCTCGTCCGAAAGGTATTCAGCCTGTATCGCGTAAGCCGTTATCGGCATATCGAACGCCGCGTCCTCCGGCTCGCCCTCTACCGCATTGACAAATGTCACTTCACTGAACAGTGCCGTCGTACGGTGGTCGGAATATCCGTCGGGCGCGTCGGACGGCTTTGCCTTCAGCATTTTATTATAAACATAAAGTACGGTATGATAATCGCTGTCGCTGTCATCTTCTGAAAGCAGTGTCCAGTCGGTGTTTATCTCGCCGCATATCAGCAGGTCCTGCAATTTCGCCTCGGATATGGTGTCGCCGTCCGCTATCCTGATTGTCTTTTTGGGGATGCTGACCTCGAGATACACATACAGGTCGTTTATGCCGGTGTTTTCCACCGTAGGATCCTTTGAGACTGTACGTCCGGGATACAGGATGTTGTCCTCTTCGTCCCAGTTCGGCTCGTCAAGCTCTATGTTCACGTTGCCGAAGGTGAAATTATTAGCACGGCTTTCAGTTACTCTGGTCATCACCGCAAGCACCGCGCCGACGGTCGCCATGGCCGCGGCCAAGGCCGCTGCGACGGATATAGTGATGATCCTTTTCTTCTTAGCAGTTTGCATTTATATCCCTCCATACAATGCAGAAGCTGTGACGGTCGATTTTAACCTCGGCGTCTGCTTTTCCGCATTTGTTTTATTGCTTGATAAAATCACAAAATTCTTACTTTTGCAAAAGAATTTAGTTAAGTTATTATACTACTTTTTCATCAATTTGTCAATATTCTGCTATATAATTGGAATAAAATTAGTAAAATGTACAAAATAAAGTTAATTTTTTTGTGAAATTCACTGACCTGCGAGAAAAATCAAAAAGGAATATATTTTGACAGATACGCATACTTATTTATCCGAAAAATATTGACATATGCAAAACAGTTTGATATAATAAATGCGTTAACATATTGGCGGCTGTAGTTCATCGGTAGAATGCGAGCTTCCCAAGCTCGACAGGTGGGTTCGACTCCCATCAGCCGCTCCATAACACCACCTTGTGAAAACCGGATGGTGTTTTATTTTTTTAAATTGCGTTTTTCGAAAAAAAGCGAATATTCTTAAAATTCCTTGTTAATTGATGAAATATATGTTACAATGTATATTAGTTGAACAACACCGATATTTTGGAGGTAAACAATATGAAGATAAACAGCATTGAGGAATATAACGGCAGGATAAAGCGGGTGCTGGTCAGCGAAAGCGATATAAAAAGAGAAGTAAAAAAAGCGGGCGAGCTTATCAATTCCATTTATGACGGCACGCCGATACTTTTGGTCAGCATACTGAAAGGCGCGTTTGTGTTTCTTGCGGATATTTTGAGAGAGGTCACCGTACCGTGCGAGCTGGACTTTATGGAGGCGAAGAGCTATTTTGACGGCACTAATTCTTCCGGTACCGTCAGCATCACCAAAGACCTTAAACATAACATCAGCGACTATCATGTCGTTATCATCGAGGACATTATCGACACAGGGCGCACCCTCAGTGAGGTGATAAAGCTGCTGAAGGCGCGCAACCCGAAATCGTTCAAGGTCATCACCCTGCTGGACAAGCCCGACCGCAGAGTGGTAGAGCTGAGCGCGGATTACTCGCTGTTTACCATACCAGATTATTTTGTAGTAGGTTACGGGCTGGACTGCGGAGAGTATTACCGCAATCTGCCGTACATAGCGGAATACGGAGAATAAGGAGATTTAAATGCTGGAAAAATTATTCAAGCTGAAGGAAAACAAGACCAACGTCAAGACTGAAATTACCGCGGGACTTACCACTTTTATGACGATGGCGTACATACTTGCGGTAAACCCTGACGTACTGGGCAAGGCGGGCATGGACGGCACCGCCGTACTGCTGGCGACCTGTATCGCGTCGTTTATCGGTACGCTGTGTATGGCGCTTATGGCTAATCTGCCGTTCGCGCTGTCCGCAGGCATGGGACTGAACGCCTTTTTCACCTATACCGTTGTACTTGAATTGGGCTATACTTGGCAGACTGCGCTACTGGCGGTGTTCATCGAGGGTATAGTATTTATTATACTGTCGCTGACTAAGGTGCGCGAGGCGTTATTCGACTGTATACCGCTGACACTGAAAAAGGCGGTGTCGGTCGGCATAGGCTTATACATATGCTTTATCGGTCTGCAAAGCGCGGGGATAGTGGCGGACTCTTCAACATTGGTAACTTTGGTAAGCTTTACCGACAGCTTTAACACCACCGGCATCTGCGCCCTGCTGGCGCTGATAGGCGTGCTGCTGATAGCGGTGCTGTATATCCGCAATATCAAAGGCTCGATACTGATAGGTATTTTAGGCACCTGGATACTGGGTATGATATGCCAGGCGATAGGGCTGTATCAGCCGGATAATGTTAGTTATTTCTCGCTGTTCCCGACGTTTGAGATGACTGATTTCTCAAAGCTGGGCGAGACCTTCGGTCAGTGCTTTAATATAGACTTTAATACTGTAGGAATATTCAATTTCATCGTTGTGATATTCTCGTTCCTGTTCGTTGACCTGTTTGACACGCTCGGCACGCTGATGGGTGTCTCTGCCAAGGCGGGTCTGCTGGATGAGAACGGCAAGCTTGCGAAGATCAAGCCCGCGCTGATGGCGGATGCCGTTGCGACAACGGCAGGCGCGGTGCTCGGCACCTCGACGACCTCTACTTATGTAGAGTCGGCGTCAGGCGTTGCCGCGGGCGGACGCACAGGTCTGACCTCGCTGACTACTGCGGTGCTGTTCCTCGTCTCGATGTTTTTCGCCCCGATATTTGTTGCCGTACCGTCCTTTGCGACCGCTCCGGCGCTCATCATTGTTGGATTTCTGATGTTCTGCACCGTCACCGATATCAAGCTGGACGATTTCACCGACGCGATACCGGCATATCTGTGCATAATCGCAATGCCGCTGTTTTACAGCATTGCCGACGGTATCGCCTTCGGCGTTATCTCCTTTGTTGTTATCAACCTTGTCTGCGGCAAGCACAAGAAGATAAACTCGCTGATGTATGTGCTGGCTGTGCTGTTTATATTGAAGTATATATTCCTGTAAAAAACGATTAATAGTGAATAAAAAATCCTTGCCATAGGCAAGGATTTTTTGTATGTTGAAAGGATGTAAAACCAACACTGTGTAAAACGGAAGGAAAAGGAAGCTTGAAGGAAAAACCATCAGGGTTTTTCCTTCAAATTGAAATAAAAAAATCGAGAAAAGCCGCGTGGCGGGTTTTCCGATTTTTAGCTTTCCGTCGTTCCGCCCTATGGGAGGAGCGTCGGAAAGCGGTCTCCCACCAAAATAAAAGCCTGTCATATGACAGGCTTTTATTTTGGTGGGAGCGGGTGGATTCGGACCACCGAAGCGAAACGCAACAGATTTACAGTCTGCCCCCTTTGGCCACTCGGGAACTCCTCCGTATGAAGTTGGAGCTGGTGGACGGATTCGAACCCCCGACCTGCTGATTACAAATCAGCTGCTC
>JAFLRX010000037.1 GCA_022511265.1 Eubacterium sp.
CTCAGCTGGATAGAGTATTTGGCTACGAACCAAAGGGTCGGGGGTTCGAATCCCTCTTGGCGTGCCAAAAAATCCTGCCGTATGGCAGGATTTTTTGTACTATTCACTTTTCATAATTCATTATTCACTATTCATTTCCGAAACTTTTCGGAAAACCGGAGGACATCACCATGCCAACCTTTAACACCGATATTTTCAGCGTATATGACAAGCAGTGGGCGCTGCTCGCCGCGGGCGCACCCGATAACTATAACACCATGACGATAAGCTGGGGCGGTATGGGCACCCTGTGGGGCAAGCCCGTGGTGACGGTATACGTCAAGCCCGTGCGCTATACACATAAGTTTATGGATGATAACGAATATTTCACTGTCAGCTTTTTCCCGGAGCAGTACCGCGACGACCTGATGATACTCGGCTCGAAGTCGGGCAGAGACGGCGATAAGGTCGCGCTTACCGCGCTGACTGCGACTAAGGCAGGAGAATCAACCACATTTGAACAGGCAGAGGTCACCCTGCTGTGCAAAAAGATATACCGTCAGGACCTGGTCCGTGACACCATGCCGGAGAACGTGGTAAAGACATTTTACACAAGCGAAGAGCCGCATACGATGTTTATCGGTGAGGTAGTGGAGATAATTCATAATTCATAATGCGGAATGTATAATTACAGGGCGGATATACCGCCCTGTTTTTATTTACCTCAAATCACTTTCCATACTTCTCTTCCAGCTCTCCGTAAGTTGTGAGCTTGTTAATAACACCGACGCAGGTCTCGGTTATCTCGCCGCTTTCGGGGTTGGTGGGAGAATGGATATTGTAAAGATACCCCAGCTCGCCGAACTTTTTCTGCGCGCTGAAATACTCCTCGTCCATTACCACATTTACGACCTTTACGCACATTGCGACGCAAAAGCCGTCGGGGGAAAACTCCTTTTCCCATACATACTCGCACTCTAAATTCAGAAAACATTCCTTTATACGCGGCGCGTTGACGCAGCTTGCCTTTTCGGCGGTCAGCCCCGCCGCCGCTATCTCGTCGGTGTCATATTCGTTATGCTGAATGGTGGAGTAGCAGGCCAGGAAATTATCCGCCGAGGGGAAGTTTATCACCGCCGCCTTGCTCTCTTTCAGCGTCTTGTACATATGGCAGTATTTGTTGACCGAGCCGAAAATGCAGTAGAAATTCTCTCCGCTGCTGGTAAAGGCCATCCACGACTGCATGGTCGCGTTGGTCTTGCCGTTGTCCTTGTAGGACGTAACCACCGCTATAGGCGACGGTATAGACAGCGCGTTTTCTTTCCAGTCAAAGCCGTACAAATCGCGCCCCTCAAATGCGGGCGGCATGGTGTTAAATTCTTTTTTCATTTTTCCTTCTCCTTAATTTATAATATATGTTTCGGCATCCTTTACAAATAGCGCCTGATTGTCTGTTAAATCAATACGTTCACCGTTGCATATGTGAGTTGTGCAATGCACGCCTATAGTCTTTTCGCAGTATCCGAGATTATCCGACAGGTTAGCACCGCATACAATACTGCCAGCACTTACCCCTATGTAAATAACATCATGCTCAAAGGCGGTTTTAAGCGTATCGGAAAATCCGACCGCATTCATGCGGGACAGCAGATACTCCGGAGAACCGCCGCAGACGTATATCATGTTATAGGCGGCAATTTCCTCTTCGGTCAGATTTCGGTCAAGATCATAAACAGTTATGTTCTTTTCGGGTACGCCTAGATTTAATACATCATCACGACACAGCGGTAATACTGCCTTTGCCTCGTCGTCAACAGCCGCGGTAGGTATAAACAGCACTTTGATATTTTCGGCGGGCATATCTACCTCATCAAAAAACCGCTTTTGCAGCTCGGATGTGGATAGTCCGGTTGACGTTAAAAATAATCGTTTCATCAAACTCCCTCCGTCCGATTATAAAAACAACAGCTCATTACCCTCAGGGTCGCACAGTGAAAGCTCTCTGCCGCCCCAATCCGCGGTATGCGGTGGGTCACACTCGATACCCGCTGATATGATATTCTCATACAGCTCGTCCATTTTTCCGTTCGCGGAAAATACAAAGTGATTGCAGGCAGCAACACTGTCGTTATCGCCTAATCGCCATATCCATATCACAGGCTCATCCTTGTCGTCCTGCAACGCCAGAGTTGCCCCGTACCACGGGTCGTCCGGAGAGCACTCCTCCACCGCCCTGAATCCGAGCTTTTTATAAAACTCGAAAACGACCTCAGGCTTTTTGCTGTAGATATTGATGCCAATAAAATTAAATGTCATAGCGGTCACCTCTTTTTTTATTATAATATCATTCCAAACACGACAACTGTATGTCATGTTAGACCGCAGAGGTAAAAATTATTTATATTTATCCGCCATTTTCTTTAGCTCGTCAAGATAAAGCTGCTTAAACTCCGGCGGAGAAAGCACCTCTACATTGCTGCCGAAGCTGAGAAACCACCCCAGCGCGTTGTTAAGATACGTAAACCCCCACTCGGTGTACAGTCTGCCGTCCTCCATGACCCGAAAACTATACGGACCGTATTCCTCCACCAGCTTGTATTTTTCCTCAGGCTCATAAATCGCCTTTATGATAATGTCATCGGACATATTACCGCCGAAATTCATCTTTTCCGACGGTATCTCGCGCGGTGTGAATGTTTCATCTGTCAGTGTGAGATCCCACAGCCGCCCAAGCTTGTACATACGGAAATCGTCCCGTTCCGGACAAAATCCGAACATATACCAGCTTGTCCATTTGAACACTATCAGCGCAGGCTCGACGGTCTTGTCATCCTCGCCCTTGTTGTAATAATAATGAAATTTTACCCGTTTGCGGTCACGTATCGCGGTTTTCAGCAGGTCTATCTTTTCTGACAAAGAATCCTTGTAAAAGGACGCGAGGTCGATTATCATATTATCGGCGACGGGGATAACGCCGCCTATCTTTTCGGTCAGCCGCTGCGACTTCGGCGAGTGTGAGACGCTGTCCAGCCCTTTCAGCCCCGCAAAAATTGTTTGCAGCTCATCCTCGGTAAATACGGTGGTGTCTATCGTAAAGCCGTCCATTATCTGTACGCCGCCGTTTGCCCCCTGTACGGTGACTATCGGTATACCCGCGCGGCAGATGTCCTCGATATCGCGGTTTATGGTGCGGCGGGAGACCTCAAACTTTTCCGCCAGATACGGTGCGGTCACCCTGCCCTTTTGCTGCAACGTAGTTATTATCCCTATCAGTCTGTCTATCTTCATATTTTCCTCATATTATAAAGCAGGGCTGTTGCGGCAATGCAACAGCCCGAAGATTATCATCATCTAAGTAAACATGGGTGCAGCGGCACGCTGCCCGAATTATTACAGTGCCTGCGTCTGCTCGATAGCGTCCTCTGCCTCGACAGCCTCGCCCATCTCTTCTTCAAATGCCAGCGGGTCCATTTCCTCCTCGGAAATGTCAACGCTTGCGCCCTTGCTGACCGACACGACCATATCTCTTAAATTATCCAGCTCGTTCTTAAAACCGGTGGTAGTGGTCTTAGCCTTGTTTACCAGCTTGGTACCTTTTTCCTTGCTTGCGGTAACAATGTTATTCACGCTGTCCAGCACCTTTTCGCTGCCGGTCTTTATCGCACCCGCGCAATAAACCGACGCGCTTTGCAGCTTTGCCTGGGTGTTTTCCTTTACCGCCGCGATCGCGCCGGGGTTCTTCTCAATGTACTTCTTTCCGAGGATAAAGCCTGCCGATGCCACCGCCAGCAGCCCTATCGCAACCAATGCTTTGCTCATAATGTTCCGTCCTTTCCGGGCAATGCCCGCCGCTGAATTTTTTGCTATAAATATAATAACATAAAAATCCGCCAATGTCAAACATCAATTTTTGGTGATTGACATCAGCGGATAAATTTTTACGGTCTTACCGCCTCTAAGCGGTATATCGGAAAGCCCTGCTCGGTAAATTTCCGCTCGTACTCGGTGACGATATTGCCCTCAAAATCGCTGTTATGCAGGTCAAGGCTGATATTTTTCAACGCAAAGCCGCAAGCGGAAAGCTGTTCTACCGAAAACTCGAAAAAGTGCATATTATCGGTCTTTTGATGTATCTCGCCGCCGGGGATAAGTATGCGCTTGTATATCTCCAGAAAACGCGGGTGGGTAAGCCTATGCTTGGCGTATGCCTTTTTCGGAAACGGACAGCTGAAGTTAAGATAAATCCGCTCTACCGTCTCGGGCGGGAAAAACTTTTCCAGATATTCCGCATTACCCATAAGAAAGCGCAGGTTGGGCAGCCGCTTTTCCATTGCCAGCTCCATTGCCGCGACTATTACGTTGCGGGACATCTCCACCGCGATAAAGTTCACGTCGGGATAACGCTCGGCAGCCTGCACAACGAACGCGCCCTTGCCGCAGCCTATCTCCAGATGCACCGGGTTGTTATTGCCGAATATCCTGCCGACGTCCAGCGTCTGCTGCTGGGTCTCCCCCCGCAGCTCTGCGGCGCGGTCGGTCAGCCAGCCGAGGTTGACCTGTCCGCATGCCTCAAGACGTTCGTCAAGATATTTCTTTTTTCTCATTCTCATAAGCTAATTCCTATCTGTCAGCTCGCGCTGTTTGTTCTTACAGCGGAGAGCATAACGTAATAGGTTTTAAAGCTTACTCTGTCCACTACTTTTCCGGTGTTGTTGTCTAAAACAACGATATTTATTCCTCTGCCGTTACGCGAGAGGTCTGTACCGTCAATCGTTATCTGAGCCGCGTTGCGCGAGCTGAGTATCTTTGTATCAAAGCCGAGGATATCGGTGCTGTAGATAAGGGTGTTAGAAGAGGTGTTCTCATACACGACCTTACCGGACTTAATGATACCGATATAATTGTCGGTGCTGCGGGCAGAGTTGAATTTGGTGAGACCCAGCCTTTTAATTATACCGCGGACGCCGGTGTTCAGTCCGCTGACCGGGTCGCCCCTGGAGGAAATGATAACGGTATAGTTTTCGTTCTCTCTTATTCTGTAGAGATAGGTCAGCAGGTCCTCCTCTTTACTCAGCAGCACGTCCTTGTCTTCGGGGCTTTCGAGAGACAGCGCCAGCTCCATATATCCCGGGAATATGCTCTTATACGGCATTACCCCGTGGAAGCTGTTGCTGCTGGAATTAAGGAACTGGTTTACATTCAGTCCGAAATAATTATACCACAGGTTGATACCCAGTACCACTGCCAGCACCGCCGCGTATATCGTTATCGGGTGGCGGATAAAATCAAGCACTGCAGTGCCGGTCTTGCGGAATTTATAATTCTGCGGCTGCCAACGTTCTTCATTTGTCAGTCCGTCGGACTGCTCGTCATATTCTTCTTCGTCGGTATCTTCGTAATATTCATCATCGACGTTTTCGGTGACCGCTTTATTTACGTTCGCCGCTATTCTGTCCGCAATAGACTTTGCGGCAAGCTCTTTTTCGCTGAACTGCTCTTCGCCTTCCTCAGAAGCATCATCGTATTCGCCGTCATATTCATCATCGTACTCTTCGGCGTATTCCTCGGTATCGGCGTCCTCTGCCATTATCTCGGCAAGTATCTGATTTTCCTCTTCGCTGCGGCTGGCAACGACGACCTCCGCCTCTGCCTTTCCTATCCTTCCGGGGTCGGCTACCGAGCTGTCGGGCACAAAGCCCTCGTCCTCCGCATCAACGTGCTTGCGCGCGTATGCGTATGCACCCAAACGCTGGCGATAATAGTTTACTATAGAGGGGATGAACATTATCATAAACAGATACGGGTACATCGAAAAACGCTCCAGCACAAAGTGCTTTGTGGACATCAGCCATATCACAAAGTTGAATATCGCAAAGCTGGTGAACATAGAGGATTTTTCGGGGTACGCCTTGCCGTATCCGGTAAAATGCGCCAGCAACGCCACCGCGAGTATCACTGCGGGCGTTATAATGTATATCGGGTTATATCCGCTGGTAAGGAAGTTTTTGCCTAAATACAGCTCGTACTGCGGCAGTATCTTGACCGCGATCTCGATAAACGTATTAGAAAACAGATACGCTATCAGCGTAAGCACACCGTATACCGTGATAGACTTCCAGTTCAGCTTTACCACAACCGCCAAAATATACAGCGGTATCAGTATCACCACCGTCGAGTGGAACAGACACGCAAAGAAGATAAACAGCAGCACCATAAAATGCTTGCGCTGTACGAAATACTTGTACGCAAGAAATATGATAGCGAATGCGATGGACTGACGGATAAAGCTGAGCGTGCAGTAAAAGAAGGTCAGCGAAATAAACATCACCGTAGACAGCCATATATTCTCGCTGTAGCGGAATATTACATACGCCATCGGTATCAGTATGATGACGGCATATATCGCGTAAAGTATATTGGTATCGGCGGTAAACAAAGCGATAACCTTATTAAGTATAACAAAGCCCGGCTCAAAGTCTATGTTGAATATGCCGCTCCAAGACGTGTTCCTTATAATGTTAAAATGATAGATATAGGAATAATAGTCGTTGCCCAGTCCGTATCTGAGTATCGAGATATAAAGCATGCATACGAAAACTACCATCACATAGCAGAATTTTTTTGCGACAGACGGCTTGTGTTCCAGCAGCGGATATGCCAAAACCAACACCACCGCCATAAGTAAGTAATAAACCACGGTGTATTTTCCTTTCATTAAAAATAAATGCGGCACAAAGCCGCTGATTTGTGGGCTATGCCCTATTACAAAATTATGTATCTTCCGTCGGTGTTCACCGGCGCGACATTGAGTGTATAATCAATCCCGCATTTTATGCCGCCCGCGGCAAGCGCGTCGGATACCGCGCCGTATGCGGTCAGCGGGGTGTTGTTTTCCTGACTTAAATGACCGAGGACCAGCCGTTTGGTGCCGCCGCTGACCAGCTCTTTACAGAACTGTCCGCAATCTGCGTTGGCAAGGTGCCCCCTGTCCGAGGCAATGCGTTGTTTCAGCGGGTAAGGATATCTGGGGTTGCCCCTCAGCATCGCCAGCTCGTAATTCGCCTCGATATATACCGCGTCGCATCCGATGAGATTTGCTCTCACCTCGTCGGTGACCCTGCCGAGGTCGGTGCAGCAGGCGACCTTATGCTCGCCCCACTCCAACGTATAGCCTACGCTCTCGGCACTGTCGTGCGGTGTGTGAAAATATTTTATTTCAATATCTGTCGGAGCGTTCACAAGCTCCGAGCAGTCAAATAATCTTCCGTTGTCATATACCAGCTCTTCAGCGATAAGCTGCTCTGCCGTACCGCGGGACGCGTATACAGGCAAATCGGTATGCTTGGTCAGCTGGAAAAGTCCTTTTACATGGTCGATATGCTCGTGGGTGACGACCACCGCCTTTATCGCCTCAAACGGTATGCCGCAAAGCTCCAGCGATGTCTTTAGTGCCTTAAAGCTGCATCCTACGTCTACCAGCACCCCGCCCTGTACATCTCCGACAAATATGCTGTTGCCCTTGCTCGAGCTGCAAAGAGGTACCAGCCGCGCCATTACAGCGCCTTTCTCAGCTTGTCGTCGTCGGGATAATAACGCTTTACGATGTCCGCGCCGAGATTTCTCAGCTTTACTTCCATCTCTTCATAGCCGCGCTCGATATGATAAATGTCCTCTATCTCGGTGGTGCCCTGTGCGGCAAGTCCCGCAATGATGAGCGCCGCGCCCGCCCTGAGGTCGGACGGCTTTACCGGCGCGCCGGTAAGATGCTCTACGCCCCTTACTACCGCCACCCTGCTGTCAACGGTGATGTCCGCGCCCATTCTGCGCAACTCGTCAACGTACTTAAAGCGGGTGTCGAAGATGCTCTCGGTCACCATGCTGGTGCCCTCTGCCATGGTCAGCAGCGTGGTCATCTGCGGCTGCATATCGGTGGGAAAGCCCGGATGGGGCGAGGTCTTTATATCCACGCTCTGATATTTAGAGCGTCCTACTACTCTTATATTGTCGCTGTCGTCCGCTATCTCAACATACACGCCTATCTTGCGCAGCTTGGCGGTGATAGGCTCAAGATGCTTGGGGATAACGTTTTTGAGGGTGATGTCTCCGCCTGTCGCGGCCGCCGCCACCATAAAGGTGCCTGCCTCTATCTGATCCGGTATCACCGAATACTCGGTGCCGTGCAATGCTCTTACACCCTTTATCTTTATCACGTCTGTGCCGGCGCCCATAATGTCCGCGCCCATAGAGTTGAGGAAGTTAGCCACATCAACGATGTGCGGCTCTTTCGCGGCATTTTCTATTATGGTCAGTCCCTCTGCGCATACGCAGGCAAGCAGCGCGTTTATCGTGCCGCCGACCGTAACCTTGTCAAAATATATCTGTGTGCCTATCAGCCTGTCGGCAGAGATATCCACGATGCCGTGCTGTATGTCCGCCTTGGCACCCAGCGCCTCAAAGCATTTGATATGCTGATCTATCGGTCTGCTGCCTAAGTCGCAGCCGCCCGGCATAGGAACTCTTGCGCTGCCGAAGCGTCCGAGCAGCGCGCCGAGAAAATAGCTGCTGCCACGGGTAGAACGTGCCAGATCATAAGGCACGGTTCCGTCGGTAATTCTTGAAGAATCTATCTGAATTTTTGATTTACCCAGTCTTTTTATCTCCGCACCCATATATGCGAGAATTTCCAATGCGACCTCTACGTCGCTTATCGACGGTACGTTATCGAGAACGCATACGTCTCTTGACAGTACAGCCGCGGGGATGATGGCTACCGCCGCGTTTTTCGCACCGCTTATCTGAACCTCGCCCTTGAGCGGGATTCCGCCTTTTATAATAAATTTATCCAAAAATAACACTTCCCAATCGTTGTTAAATCTTTATACGAGTTATGTAAAACCGCCGCATAAACACATCGGCGATAATATTGACAAAGCAATATGAAACCTTCGACAAAACGCAAGATTCCATACTGTATTATTATATCATACTCTTAAAAAAATTTAAAGGGGTTTTTAGCAAGAATTGTTTTTTCGGCATTTTGCACTATATATTTTTAATTATTTGTGCGTTTTTATACATTGTCACATTCGGTTCGGACTTGCCTTTATAATACATTTGCCCAAACCAGTCTTTGCCTGTCGGAATAGTTATCCAGCAGATTCACCGCCGCGGCACATTCGGGGTACACTTCGTCGTCCTGCGCCTGTATATATTCCTCGATACGCGCCAGCGTCACGGTTATCTCAAGGTCCATGTCAGGGCTGTCTACAAATATCGTATTTTCGGCAAAGCCGCTCCATTTCGCTTTGGCAGAGCGGATGTATTCCGCCGCCTCGTCGTATTGCTGTGCCGTATAGCAGTCCTGTGCCTGCTGCACCAGCCCGCTGACTTCGTCGGCGGTGTGCTGAAAATACAGCTTTGCGTAGGTTGCAAAGCCCACCAGCGCGGCAGCCAATATAATACAGCTTATCAGTCTTTTCATATATACAACTCCTTATGCGTCGGGCGGCAGGTCGTATATTTTGCCGCCCGCTTTTTCCTTCATTACTATATGCGCGCCGTTTTGCTCGTCATAGGTCATCAAAAACACGTCCTTCAGCGTCAGACTTTTCACCTTTAATATTCTGTCCAGCCGCTCAGGTCCGCCGTCCCAACGCTGTATGACGGGCTTGTTTATCTGCCCGTCCTTTATCAGCAGATACGGCGGGTCGCCGTTAGGCAACTGGATGTTCATATCCCCGTTCTGTACACCGCGGAATTTGCTTTTCTGGTAAAAGTTTATCTTGCCGGTGGTCTCTACGATGGCGTACTGCACCTCGGTTATATCAAATATCATCGCCTCGCGCATCGACTCGTTAAGCTCGTCTATGCTGTACCGCAGACTTTTCATCATCCGCTGGTCGATTATCCCGTCAGATATGATTATCTGCGGAGTGCCGGTAAACAGGCGGCGCATGTGCGAGCTTTTCAGCAGCAGATATGAGGTAAACACGTCAAGACACACTATCATCAGTATAGGTATGATACCGTACATCATCGGTATTGACGAATCCTCCAGTGACAGTGTGGCGATGTTGGATATCAGTATGGTGGTGACCAGCTCGCTGGGCTGCAGCTGGGCAAGCTGCTTTTTCCCCATCAGCCGCAGCGAGAACACTATCAGAAGATATAAAATCACTGAACGCACTATAATTATAAGCATGTATCTTCTCCCGTAACAAATTTATTTTCAAACTATATTATCCCGTCTTTGGATAAAAAAATACACCGCGGAAATACTAACAAAACAGAAACGCAAAAGGATAAGATCATAATGGGAGGAAAATATTATGGGAAAGGAAAAATTATCACAAAAGCCGGTCCGGCTGCCGTTTGACGAAAGCACGCCGCTGTCCGACAGGCTGAGCGAAAGCTGTACCGACATACGTGCCTTGTTTCAAAACACCGCTGATGTTATCATAAAATACGCCGAGATAAGCGGGATAAAAATATCCGTGATGACCTGTGAGGGCATGGTCAGTAAATCCGACCTTGCCAACCTTATCTACCGACCGCTGATAGCGTACGCGCCATCCGACTGCAAAAACGGCAAAGAGCTGCTGGAAAGCATCGCGTCCAAGCTGCTTATCGCCGAAGAGCAAAAGCAGACCTACACCGTCGGCGAGACGGCGCAGCTGATAATGTCAGGCTTTGCGGTGATACTGGCAGACGGCGCGGACTTTGCGCTGGGGATAGGTGTGCAGGGGTACGAACACCGCATGGTGGAAGAACCCAGCACCCACATAAACCTGCGCGCCTCGCGCGAGGGGTTTATCGAGCTGATACGCACCAATATGTCTATGGTGCGCCGACGGATGAAGTCCCCTACCCTTGTAATGAATATGATAAAGGTAGGTAGCCGCAGCAACACCGACGTATGCATCTGTTATCTCAGCGACCGCGCCGACAAGAAAATGGTGACTGAGATAACAGGACGGCTGAAAAGCCTGCCGCTCAGCACCATACTGTGCAGCGACTATTTGCAGGCGTTTTTGGAGAAGAGCGGCGGCACGGTATTCGCGCAGGTGACGCTGACCGAGCGGCCCGACACCTTTGTCTCAAAGCTGTATGAGGGACGGGTAGGGATAATAGTGGACGGCACCCCATTCGCGCTGATAGTGCCGGGTCTGTTTATCGAAAACTTTCACACCATGGACGACTATACCCACCATCCGTATTTTTCGGCATTTGTCAGGGCGCTGAGGTTTATCGCGTTTTTGCTGGCGGCATTTTTGCCGGGGCTGTATGTCGCACTGTGCAACTTTAATCCGGAGCTGTTTCGGACGCCGCTGCTGCTGAATGTCTATTCGTCAATACAAACCACCGCCTACCCCGTTTTTGCCGAGTGTCTGATAATGTATATTTTATATGAGATAATGCGAGAGGCGGGCCTGCGCCTGCCGAAAAGCGTCGGGCACGCGGTCAGCATAGTGGGCGGCTTGGTAATAGGCGAGATAACCGTCACCGCCGGACTGATGAGCGCACCGGTTGTGCTGATAATCGCGGCGACAGGACTGTGCTCGTTCGCGGTGCCGGACCTATATGAGACATGCATGATACTGAGACTGATGTTTATACTGGCAGGCGGAGTCTTCGGGCTGTTCGGGATAACCGTCGCGGCGACTGTGGTGCTGCTTAGACTGTGCGCCAAAAGCTCTTACGGTATACCGTATCTCGCCCCGTTTGCCCCCACTACCTTAAAGAGTATTATCCGCGACAGCTTTTACCGCAGAAACTGGCAGGCACTCACCAATTCCGACATCACGGTGAGCGAGCTTTCAAAATCCGTCGGCAGCGAAAGGAATGACATCGAAAATGAATAAAATAAGCTGGAAGCAGCTTGTCGCCCTGTTCGTCACCACCCGCGTGTCGGCTGAGATGCTGACGATACCCGGCGAGCTGATACGGTACGGCACGGACCGATTTTGGAGCATACTCGCCGCAAAGCTTGCGGTGCTTGTTCTGTTTTTGCCGCTGCTGTTTCTTACAATGCGGTTTAAAGGCGACAATTTTCTCACCCCCGCTATACGCCGCAGCAAGATATTCGGCGGCGTGCTGGCGGTAATATTTACCGCCGCGCTGGCAATGGTGACATTGGAGACACTGATAAACCTACAGCTGTATATATCGGACGTTATCTTTAACGACATGCTGTTCATAACAGGTGTCATCATAATATCAGCGGCGGCGTTTTACGGCGCGCTGAAGGGGTTTTCCGCTATATCAAGGTGCAGTATATTCGCGCTGGTGATATTCGCGGTGCTGCTGATACTGATAGCCGTCACCTCCGGCGACACGATGGATTTCACCTACCTCTACCCCTCGTTTGTCCGTGACAATGATTACTTTGTCCGTTCAATGCTGGCGGAGATAAGCTCTTGCTCGGAGATACTGGTATTCGCGGTTTTCTGCGGGAATATCCGCACCAAGCCGAACAGGGCGGTCTTCTTCTATCTCGCGGCGGCTCTTGCCGTGCTGGAGGGGCTGACGCTGCTGTATAATCTCGCGCTCGGCCCGTACCTAACCGCGCTGGAATATCCGATGTATTATATATCCTCTTTGTCGGATATCGTGGTGTTCCAGAGGCTAGACGGCATAGACGCGGTGGTTTGGGTGCTGTGCGGGATAATCAAGCTGGCGGTGCTGCTGGCGGCGGCGCATAATATATTCACCTCATTCGGCAAAGCTCCGGATAAAATACGGCAGACCGTAATACTCGCCGTATATACCGCCGCCGTGCTTGCCGCGGCATATTACCTCGGCACCGATAAGGGTCGATATGATCAATTTGAGGCAGTGACGCATCTGCCGATTCATATCGTGGCGGCAGGCACACTGATACCGCTTGTCGTGCTTATCGCAGGCAAAAAGAAGCCGACAGCGAAAGGAGAGGAAAAAAATGAAAAAGCTTAGTTTGTTTCTCGCCGCCGCTGCGGTCATTCTGCCGCTGTGCCTGTCCGGTTGTGTACAGTATGTAGAACTGTCGGAACGCGTGATAGTCCAGGCGGTGGGGGTAGACTATATCCCCGACAAAAAGGTGTACCGCGTCAGCATGCAGTACTTCACCCAAAGCGGCGAGGGCGGTCAAAACCAGATAGACAAGACGCAGTCAAACGTCCTTAAATCCGTCGGCGAGGGCAGCAGCGTCTACGACGCGGCAGAAAACGCCTCTATCAAGACCGGCAAAGACCTGCTGTTCAGTGAAAATCGGCTGATCATCATCGGCAGCGAGCTGACTAAATACGACCTGGAAAGCTCGTTGGAATTTTTCATCGGCAATCTTAATTCTCACCCCAAGGCGCATATAGCCGTCGCCTACGGCACAGCCGAGGAGATAATCGACATCAGATTTAAAGAGGGTACAGTTTCCACCGAAAAGCTGGTAAATCTGATAGTCAATTCCGAGCTGCACGGCGTCAGCCCGAGCAGCTGCTTATTTGACACGCTCATCTCTCTTCATTCCTCATCGCGCAGCGCATACCTCCCGCTGCTTAAAGTCGTCGAGGAAAAAACAGATGTGACCATGCCGCCAGGCGGCTCGGGCGGAGGAGGCGGACAAGGCGGCTCGGGCGGCGATGACGAGATGAAAGAAAAAACCGTAGAGCTGGTCGGCGGCGCGGCGTTTTCCGGCGGGATAGGCGCGGGAGAGGGCAGCATGTCCGACTCGGCAGGTATACAGCTGGTCAATAATCAGACGCAGGCGCTGTCCATTTCCACCCGTACCGACGATAAAAGCAAGTCCGCGACAATAACATTGTTCAAGATTAATTTCACCACCACCCCGACGATAACCGACGGCAAGCTGACATTCAAGATAGACGGCTTTGCCCTCGGCAGATTTGAAGAGCGTATTTTCCTCGCCCAAAGCGACGACGAGGGAATAAACGAAATAAAGCGCAATACCGAACAGTCGGTGGTGGACTGCGTCTCGGGCGCGATAGAAAAAATAAAGAACGATTACGGCTGTGATGTGTTCGGTTTTGAAAAGATACTGCGCCACTGTATGCCGGATTATTGGTTTGACAATCAAGACAACATCAACGAGATAATCAGACAGGCGGATGTTGAAATAAGCTTTGAGTGCCAGCCTTATATCCTCGGACTGGAAGACAGGTAGTATAAAAACCGCAGGGGTGTACCCCTGCGGTTTTTAGTGAATAATGAATGATGAATAACGAATAGTGAATAATTAAGGTGCGGACTTCGTCCGCGGATTTTTATGCGTCCTGCATTGTTTCCAGCATCAGCTTTGCGCCGAGACGAAAGCCGGATGCAAAACCCTCAGATTCGTATATAGCATTCATCTCAGAATAATCTATTATTAACTTATTCAAAATATCTTTTCCTTCATCCGGCAACAACTCCGCCAGTTTTTCCCGATTTTTTGATATATGCTTTGAAAGCTCTGAAAATTGCGGATTGATAAACGGATTTCGTTCTCTCGGTTTTATATTACCGTCCCATAATTCTTTAACTATAGACATATGCAAATTGCCTTTCTGTTTTGTTTTCGCTGCATTAGTTGGATATAAATTATTATAGCCACTTGTAGCTAATTGTCAAGGGCTTTTTAGCCAAATGTGATATATTTGTTAAAATAAAACAAAACGGAGGTACAGTCATTATGGCATTTTACCAAAGACTGAGAGACTTAAGAGAGGATAAAGACCTGACACAAAAACAAGTAGCCGAAATAATAAACACTACGTATCAGTATTACAGCAAGTATGAGGCGGGCATACGACCGATAACCTTTGAAAGGGTGATCGAGCTTGCAAAATTTTATGATGTTTCAATAGATTACATTGCAGGCTTGACCAACGACAAAAGAAAATTTTGGTGACAGAAAAAAGAATTAAAAAATCTGAATTTTTCGATTGACAAAATACAATTATAATTGTATAATTATATTGGGTGGCTGTATACTCAGCCGCCGAAGCTGAAAGTAACGAGGTGATAGCCTTGAAAAATAATAAAAAGCTTTGCTGTATCGGTGCGCTGGCGCTCGCGGCGGCGTTATTCAGTGCATGCGCAAGCACGCCTGTAATACTCAACAATACCGCAAAGCCCTACGGACCGGTACAATTTGACGTTTCTGTTACAAATCAGTCCTACGAGACAGCCTCTGACACTCCGTCCGCAGTCGACCCAAACGGCGGCTCGCAGACCGGTGATAATTCAACAACCGACGGTGACAGCAACCAAAACGGCAACAACGGCACCGATAACAACAACAGCAACAACGTCAACGGAACAGACGGCAACAACGGTAACGGTGACAATAACAACGGGTCCGACGATAACCGCAACGGTAACAGTGATAATAACAATGGTAACGGTGGCAATAATAACGGTTCCGGTGATAGCCACAACGGCAACGGTTCCGATAATAACAGCAATGTAGACGGCAACAACGGCAACGGTTCTGATAACAACGGTAACGGCGGCTCGACGGGAGATACATCATCCGACAACGATGATGCAAACAAACCGCATACCACGTCACAGCCGGAGACTGCCGCACCGCCGCAGACCACGCCTGCACCGGCTACCAAGCCGCAGACGACACCTGCTCCTGCCACTAAGCCGCAGACCACACCCGCTCCTGCTACTAAGCCGCAGACCACTACCACAAAGCCTGCGTCCACCACTAAACCGTCGAATTCTACTTCCAAGTACTCGTTCAGCTCCGCACAGCCTATGGAGCAGGAGGTTTTCAACCTGGTCAACGAATACCGCGCTAAAAACGGAGTAAAAGCACTGACCTGGGACCCCAACGCTTACCATGCCGCGCTGATACGCGCCAAAGAGCTGGTGCCGAACTGGGGCGGACACACACGCCCGGACGGCTCGCACTTCTATTCGATTTATGACGAGCTGAATGTAAACAACTTAAAGTCGATGGGCGAAAATCTCGCCGGCGGCTTTTCCACCGCAAAGGAAACATTCAACCAGTGGATAAACTCCGACGGACACCGCGCGAACATCCTTGCCGATAAATTCACCGGCATCGGCATCGCGATGGTATACTCACCCGGCTCGACCTACAATTATTATTGGGTGCAGGAATTTACGGCATATTTCAATTAAACACAAAACAGCGGCTTGCATAAGCCGCTGTTGTTTTATAAGCGCAAAGCGAAATGGGCATCATTTGCCACAGGATAAACAACCTAGAAAAAAGCACTTGCGTTCGCAAGTGCTTTTTCTGGTCTGAGTGACAGGATTTGAACCTGCGGCCTCTACCACCCCAAGGTAGCGCGC
>JAFLRX010000038.1 GCA_022511265.1 Eubacterium sp.
GGAGTCAACCTTGGGATACCACTCTTGGATTGCTGGAATTCTAACCTGCGGCCCTGAATCGGGTCGGGGGACATTGTTAGGTGGGCAGTTTGACTGGGGCGGTCGCCTCCAAAAGAGTAACGGAGGCGCTCAAAGGTTGGCTCAGCATGGACGGAAACCATGCCAGAGAGTGTAAACGCAAAAGCCAGCCTGACTGCGAGACTGACGGGTCGAGCAGGAACGAAAGTTGGAGTTAGTGATCCGGCGGTATGTGAATGGAAATGCCGTCGCTCAACGGATAAAAGCTACCCTGGGGATAACAGGCTGATCTCCCCCAAGCGTCCACAGCGACGGGGAGGTTTGGCACCTCGATGTCGGCTCGTCACATCCTGGGGCTGAATTCGGTCCCAAGGGTTCGGCTGTTCGCCGATTAAAGTGGCACGCGAGCTGGGTTCAGAACGTCGTGAGACAGTTCGGTCCCTATCTGTCGTGGGCGTAGGATATTTGAAAGGCGCTGTCCCTAGTACGAGAGGACCGGGATGGACGCACCTCTGGTGCACCAGTTGTCACGCCAGTGGCACAGCTGGGCAGCTAAGTGCGGATCGGATAAACGCTGAAAGCATCTAAGCGTGAAGCCGTCCTTAAGATAAGATATCCCACTCTTTAGAGATAAGACCCCTTGTAGACTACGAGGTTGATAGGTTCAAGGTGTAAGTTGTGTGAGCAATTTAGCCAGCGAATACTAATCGGTCGAAGGCTTAAACCTAAAGAGAATATGTTTCTTTTTCGATTCGTTATTCAATTTTGAGGGAGCATTCCCTAAAAAGTCGGTGTTTATTGTGATGAGGTTCCACCTGTTCCCTTTCCGAACACAGAAGTTAAGCTCATTCACGTCGACAATACTTGGTGGGTCACCGCCCGGGAAGATAGATTGATGCCGACATATATGCACCTTTAGCTCAGTTGGTAGAGCAACTGACTCTTAATCAGTGGGTCCTGGGTTCGAGTCCCTGAAGGTGTACCATAACAAAAAGAATAGGCTTTGCCTAGCCTATTCTTTTTAACTATTCGGCCTGTTGGTCAAGCGGTTAAGACTCCGGCCTCTCACGCCGGCAACGGGGGTTCGATTCCCCCACAGGTCACCATATATGCTCTGCATTTCGTCGGCATATGCCGACGATTTTGCAAGCAAAAATGCACCATTAGCTCAGTTGGTTAGAGCAACCGGCTCATAACCGGTCGGTCCGGGGTTCGAGTCCCTGATGGTGCACCATTTTTTTAATGGAACAATATAATAAGACACAGGGGTGTGGTTCAATGGCAGAATAGGGGTCTCCAAAACCTTTGACGTGGGTTCGATTCCTACCACCCCTGCCAGAAAAAAGCACTTGCAAAAGCAAGTGCTTTTTTCAAATAAATCCGTACTTCGTTCGGAATAAATCCACCTTCGGTGGATGAAATCCCTGAGGGGTGAAATCCGCCTTCGGCGGGAGAAAGGACGGATTTAATTTCATCTGTGCAGCAGATTTCATTCGAACTTGTTCGGATTTCACCGCACGAAGTGCGATTTCATTGAAAATCGGTGCTTACAGTATATGAATAAACGAATTTTAACATTTATGCCATATATTTTTCTTTGACGTGCAGTTACAATTTTCGTAAAAATTTTTGTTAATATTACACAAAAAATACCATTATTTACTTTGATAGCTCCCTCGCCGATAATGACAGCGAAAATATCATATATATTTAAATACTGAGAAACCGCATTGTTATGCGGTTTTTTTGTATTTAAAACATTCGAATATCACTATTTGTAAATAAATGCAATAAAAACATATATTCACATAGGTAAAAATTATGACTTGATTTTTTGTACATTCTTTGGTATAATGTTATCTGTATAAGTGGCGCTAAAACGCACCTTACGAATTAACGGTGGGCGCTTTATCATAGATATCTTTCAGGAGGTAAACTATATGAATATCGGTAATGTAAAAACTACCAGATTTGAAAAGTTCATGGCTGTGCTGCTCAGTATCAGTATGCTGTTGTCATCCGTGACAGGCATATCACTGGTCAACACCGCAAAGGCCGCGTCTGCCAACGCAAGCGAGCCTGAAGGCGCAATGCACTTTATGTTTAGGCATTGGCACGCAGAAACCATGAAGAATGATGAAAACACCGAAACGCTGGACAAAGAACACCTGATTCCCGTCGGGTTGCCGGGCGCAGGTGCCGTAGCCATTGAGGGCTATATACTTCCCCCGGAAAGAGCCGGAGGGGACTATACCTTCGTACAGTTCACTATAGGCGGCTCGGCGATAGACGTCACGAAAACCGACGCTTACAAAGTGGGTCCGTATGATGTTGAACCGTCCGATGAAGGTGTTGTAAACGTCAAACTCGACGATAAGACGGTTGTCAGCGTCGATGTAAAAGGCGGCACGGTCAGCGTATACGCTAATCCCGGTTATGATGAAAAACAAAACAAAGATCTGGAAGAATTTGCGGGCTTTTCTATCTCGACAGGATATACCGCGCTGGATGCTTTCGGTGATGAGGATGAGCCTTATATCACCGCTACCTTCAGTGACAACGTATCATTGGTAAAGAGCCACATCTTCTACCGTGACGTAAGTACGCTGGTTGACGGTACTCCGTTCGACAACGGTGCAGGCGCACAGCTTGAGACCGATACAGCTTACGTATATACCGTAGACGGTGAAATTTTTGACGAAGATGACGCCAACTCTCAGCTCGATCCTTTGATTGTAGATGAGGCTAACCTTGTATATGATGATGAAACAGGCGCTGCTATGCTGATAGAAGAGCCTGATTATCCCGATGCAATCAAGGAAATAATCGAGGAAAAAGAAGAACAGGACGAAGAGGTCGAGATAGGTATTGCAAAGATATACAACTCTGCCAAAGGTCTGCATACCGACAAGACCGCAAAGGTAGCGGAATTCAGCGACAGACAGTATAAGGTCGAGCTGGAGGCATGGTTCACCGGTGCGGATGTCGCATCAACAGGTCTTATACTCGACGCGTCAGGCAGTATGGCATGGCCGTCAGATGACGTCACCGGCAATATAATAATGGGCGACGAGTATTATGAGGCTATCTACAACGAATACATATCCAAGACAAATTACAGCGCTGCAAAGACCGCAGGCGTAATAATATATGACGCGTCCTCTACACCCGCAACCGAGGTTGAGTGGGAGAAAGGAACAGATTTCAACAGCGCGGCTGAATTTGCTGCGTATATGCAGGATAACAAAATAATCACCCTTAATCAGGATTTAGTTGATATTATACTGGATAAAACCAAGACCGCCAACTATAAGCTTGGCTACGGCAACTACAGATATATGATATTCGACCCCCGCAGCGGTAACGGCGAGCCGATGCAGATCGGTTATTGGGACGGCTTTAACGCAAGCTCCACGGCTGTCGGCGTTGAGGTCGGTCTGCCGCAGTACAACAAGCTGGTGGGTTATTACGGTATTGCTCAGCGTGGCGTGACCGCGCGCGGCACAGCCGGCGCAAGCGGCGATAGCGATTATTATTACAGAGACTGGATGACAAACAGCGCAAAGCCCTACACTCCCAGCACTAATAATACCAGCAATCTGTCCGGCTCTTATGCGATGTTTGTGCCTACTCAGCAGAGCATAGGCTCTATCAACTTTAGCAAGAGCACCTTTGTATCTTATCAGGATTGGCTGACGACATACGGCACTTACACCGGCACAAGCAGCGGACCTTGGTCGAACGTTGGATACAAATTTGCAGACGGAACTGGCTTAAGCCTCGGAGAAAGCACCAGAGGTATCTGGCTTGAGTCCAGCGAGGATATCACCGACGCTCTTACAATATCCTTTGCAATGAGCTCGACCGATAACGCCGGTCGCGCGGACGGCATACTGTATGTAGGCGACAGCACAGGTACAAACTATTTCCGCCTGTGGAAAGGCAACAACTCCGGCACCTTAAATCAGCAAGACGGTGACGGTGCTGCCACCACCATCAGCAACGCATACGGCGCACTGAAATATTATACTTATGTATTTGAAAAGAAGGATGACGTTACCACTGTCACCGTATATCAGAACGGCAAGCAGCAGGGTGACACAACAACACTCACAAATGATATTTTCGGCGGAGACGTAAATATCATATTTAATGGTATTACCCCCGCAGCAAATGCTGCCAGCAACATTCTCATAGATGAGATATATGTATATAATACCGCTTTGAATACTGATGAAGTAGGCGAATTATACGCGTGCCAGAGCGCCAGCACCAAAAATCTGACCCAGGCCAAGCTGGAAGCTCTGAAAGGACAGATCGGCGGCGGCACATCTCCTAACGGCACCGAATTTCTCCAAAATGAGGACGGTACCATTATAGGCGGATTAGGCAGCGGCATAGGATCAGCGTTGAACAACGGTAAGTCGGCAGGTTGGTATTATGTAAGCCATACCAGTAACTTTGCTGCAAATTATGAGGATGCGGTAGTAGGTACGGGTAAGACATATATCCCGCTTTATAAGCTGTTGACCTTCAACGATGCCGACGGCAACGATGTTGATTATTTACATTATTCATATTACGGCGACGAAGACAAGGCAGTGCCGGACTATCAGACCCAGCAATCCGCAAGCGGCAAGACCGCCGTGTTTACCTACGATGTAGACAACTATACGCCTATCAAGTTCTTTATAAACGAGGCAGGCAAGCTTTGCTGCTTCTATAACTCCGGCAGCGGCGGCAGAGGCAGCGAGATAAAAGACAGCAACGGTAAAAGCTACAGCCCCAAAAGATATCCCATTGCTGATGACCGCTACGGCTGGTCGTATGTATATGAAAAGAAAGACTCTGACCGTACAAAGTCAGAGGCATTGCAGTACGCGTTAGGCCTGTTTGCTACCGAGCTTTCCGAGCAGTCACCGGATAGTGAGATAGGCGCGGTACGCTTTAGCTTGGCTACAGGAGGAAACGCTCTTCCCGCTAATTATTTGGATAAGCTTGTACTGCTTGACTGGACCAGCGATTCGAGAGAAAGCGCGGAACTTATGAATCTTCAGCGCGGCGACGGCACGACCTTGGGCTTTGACCTTTCTGACGGCGGCGTTGCGCAGTACAACTACGGACTGACCGGCGGCACCAATACCGCTGTAGGTCTGAAGGCATTTTTGGAAAACCTCGCCGAAACCGCAAATCCCGACTCGAAAAAATACGTTATCTTGTTCACCGACGGCAAGGATACCCAGCTGACCGATTTCTTTGATCCTTCAAAGAGCACATATTTAGGCGAAGGCACAACTGTTTCGGAGGCTATCAAGCGGACCGAGGCATTTACTGAAGCAGGTAAGCTGCGTGATGAGGGCTATACTATATTCCCTGTGCTGTTGTCCGCAGGTTCTGTTAAGCGTGGCTCGGCGGACTTTGAGCAGGCATATCAGTTCCTGTATGCGCTGAGAACAGGAGAGACCCTTGACAATATGGAGGATAGATATCTCCATATAGGCGACATATCCGAAGAGGATATTGAGGAATGCGGCAGCATTGAGGCATTCCTCGAGCAGAACGGCTGGCAGGCAGACGGCACTGATGAAAGCAACCGCATAAAGGACGCTGACGGTTATCCCTTACTGGTCAGCAAATACGGCGATAACGGTGCGTTAGTATATGTCGGCGACACCACCGAAGAGCTGGTACAGATCTTTACCGGCGATATACTTGAACAGATACTTACGCATCTTCGTGATTATACCGTACAGGACTACCTCGACCCGCGCTTTGACCTTATTGATATTGACGGCGAAAAGTGGGAGCTGAACGAAAACGGTATCGTTGTCGCTCCTGACGGAGAAGGCGGCACCGTTACGATATACTCCGTCGCAAACGGCAAGCACCCCTCCGACATACACCCTGATATGTACAATGAGGGCGACGAGCCGACAATATTCTATGTTGATACCGTGACACTGTGCGACGGCTCCGGCGCAAATAAGGGCGCATTCGATGCTGACCTTTATTACGATAAGAGTAATGATTTGTACTTGCTCAGATGGGAAAATCAGACGATACCCTCCAGCGCCGAGAATGCGAAAAAGCTGCCGATATGGCACTCGACCATTACTCTTGAGGCGAAGGAAGACTTCCTCGGCGGCAACACCGTCCTCACCAACGGTAACGACGAGGGCATGAACTACGTCTACTATAACGGAGACGATGAAAAGGATTCCGGCACGGATAGAATGGGCACGGAGTATGACAAGGATAATAACAAATACCCCTCCAAGGGCTTCCCGCGTACTACCGTAAACGTGCGTGTACCCGTGCTTGAGATCATCGGCGGCGAGCAGATAATCTACATGGGCGAGACGATAACCGAGTCAGGCGTCGCTCAACAGCTGGGCGAAATAATCGGCGACTCGTTGGAGGAGACCCCCGATAACACCGGACACGAGGATTATTTCAATCCCGCTTCCTGGTATTGGGAATATCTGATGCGCTATGTAAGACTTGGCCGTTACGAGGATATGACCAATGACCAGTTGCAGGCTGCGCTGACCTCGCTGCTGCAGGATATAGCGAACGCGAAGTTTAACGAAAGCGCGCTCAAAAACGCCAATGGCTGGAATATAAACGCCAACGGCACATTCATAAACAATAGAGATCAGTACATCATCCCGTATTACTATATTTATTCTCAGTCGCGCGGCAACAGCGTCGGCGACGCCAAAACCCACCAGAAGGATCTGCTGGGCTACCTGTACTTTAAGTGGACGCCCGACAGCATAGACAAGGATCTGCTGGACGAAAACGGTTCTATCGCAACCGTTGACACCAGAATGAGGACCCATATGCTGACGGTAGAGTATGTGCCTCTGACCATCAAGGAAAGACTTGATATTATAGAGAGCGAGGATTCTCTCATCATTGACGAAAACTTCAAGTCTGTAAAATATCCCGTAGGTTACAGCCAGCCCGACTATACCAATGACGGCGACGACAGCAACGATCCTACCGACGCGGAAGATCCTTATTTCGGAAAGTGCGGCTCGCTGAGCGGCACAGGCATGTTCGAGACCCGTATCGTTAAGGGCGAGATAGCTCTTGAATTGCGTCTTGATTATGATATGCTGAAAAAGCTGTACGATTACGGCTTCAAGGGCAAGATAACCTACGTTGCGGATATTGTACCTGTTGAAGAGGGCACAACGACCGATCAACCCGCAGGCATTGCCGAGGAAGAAAGCAACGAGGAAAGCAACGCAGTCGGCACGCTGACTGTAGAGTTTGACCTCAGCAAGTTTGCTAACCCCGACAGCATAACCAAAACTACCGTTGACGGCAAGGATTATATCATTGTATATGCCGACGTTGAGTATGTGGACGGCTTTGATAACGACACCGGCGCAAACGGTCTGCCGATAGGCGCGTACACGTTAGTACAGGCAGAGGGTACCGAAATACCCACCTCGCTGAAGTATAAGGTGGTTACCTCACGTGATATTGACGAAGAAGATAACAACAATGACCGCTTTGACACTTGGAAGTCCGGCTGGCGCGGCAATGACGACCAAAAGGGCGAAGTCACCGGAGGTAATTTCCTCAATTACGCTGCTAAAGTTGAAGACGGCGCGGACGGCGCTAACGCGACCGCGTACCTCGGCGGTGAAGAGACCGCAAACTCCGGCAGAAAGTACACTGACAACCGTCTGGCTATGTTCTTGCTGGAGGTAGAGCCGCAAACCGGTGACCTTGAGATAAGCAAGACGGTAGTGGATGAGATATCCGGCAACCCCGACGATGATGAATTCAGCTTTACCGCAGAGTTTACAACACCTGACGACAACGCACTGAACGGAACCTTCACGTATACCAAGACCGATTCTGAGGGTGAGGTTATTGAAGAGGATGTTGAGTTCGATATTGAGGACGGAAAGTATGATTTCACTCTCCGTGACGGCGAGACGATAACCTTTAAGGATCTCCCCGCGGGTGTGACCTATACCGTGACCGAGACAGATCTTGACGGCACAGGCTATACCTCCAATATCGATGATGAAGAGGCTGCCTCCACCGACGGCACTATAGAGGCAGACGAGATACAGTCCGCGGAATTTGTCAACATCTACAGCGCGGACGGTTCTATTGAGATAGGCGTACAGAAGACCGTGGCAGGCAGAGACTGGCTGGACGGCGAGACATTTACATTTGAGATAGAGCTTACCGAGGTTCCGACCGACGCACCTGATGACGCGGTGATAAACCCCGAGACTGAAGAAGCAATGTCTGTCGGCGACAAGGTACAGATAGTAGTTGACAGCGAAGACGCACAGCTGTTCGGCGAGTTTGTATTCAACGCGATAGGCGAATATAAGTTTAATGTATACGAGGTTGACCCCGAAAGAGACGACGTTGTATATGACGATACCGTATATGAAGTAACGGTAACCGTAACCGACAACAGAGACGGCACCCTGACCGCAGCGGCGGCTTATGTCGTTGAGGGCACCACCACCGGCAACGGTCCTGAGTACCTCCCGTTTGAAAACAAAGTAACAACCACCGCGGATATTCCCATCAGCAAGGTGGTAGAGGGCAGACCGTGGGCAGACGGCGAAAGCTTTAGCTTTAGCATCAGTCTGAAGACCGGTGATAAGGATAACGTAAAGATACCCGTCAACACCATTGCGATAACCGACGCTGACGGCACCGCTTATACTAAGTCGTTTGAGGATATCGAGTTCTATGCCGCAGGCACTTATGTGTTCGAGATAATCGAGAAAGCTCCGGCAGAGGACACCGATTACTTCACCTACGACCGCAATAAATACGAAGTAACGGTAACCGTAGGCATAGAGGGCAACGAGTTTAAGGTGACCTCTATCAGCACCGACAGCAAGCCTGTTGTGTTCACCAACAGCTATGAGACAGAGGGCGAGCTGACCGTTACGGTAAATAAGGACATCGACGGCAGAGACTGGATAACCGACGACAGTTATTCCTTTACCGTTGCCGCGGCGGACGACGCGACAGCAGCGGCGATAGGCACATATGTGACGCTGCCCGCAGACCTTACCGTAGACGGCGCGACCCACAGCACAAGCGGCAAGATAATCTTTAAGTCCAACGGTCAGGCGGAGACGACCTATAAGTTCACGATCACCGAGGACGACATAGACACCGACAAGCTGAGCGGTATTTCAAAGGATACCACATCTTACGAGCTGACTGTTAAAGTAACAGACGACTTTGAAGGAAATCTGACCGTTGAGGTTACCGACGGCAGCAACAGCGTAACCTTTACCAATACATACACCGTTGAGGATAACGCAGAGCTGGATATCGGCATCGACAAGACGCTGACCGGACGTGACTGGATAACCGGCGACTCGTTCGAGTTTACTCTTACGCTGACCGGCATCGTTGCAGCCAAGGCGCCCACCACCGTTAAGGCAGGCGACACATGGACCGCTGTAATAGACGACGGTGTTGACGAAGACACAGCATATCCCGGCGCGTTTGACAAGATCACGTTAGACGCTGAGGGCAAATATACCTTTACCCTTATCGAAGAGGCAATTGACGAGAACGGACTGAAGTCCGACCCCGTAACCTATACGATAGTTGTAACCGTAAAGGATGACAAGCACGGCTCGCTTGCTGTTGACAGCATCGAGATAACAAGCGACAAGAACCCCGGCGGCACATTCTCCAAGGATGCGATACCCTTTACCAACACCTATGAGGCAGCACCCGCTGTACTTGATACCGCAATAACCATCACCAAGGTGTTAGAGGGCAGACCGTGGGAGAACACCGACGAATTTAACTTCATTATCGAGGCTGTTAAGGATTACGGCGACGCAGCGACAATAACCAACAACACAATAACAGTATTCGGAAAAGATACCGCTGACGGCGAAAACTCTCAGACCGTTTCGTTCGGTACATTCACCTTTACCGAGGTGGGCGAATATGAGTTCACGGTACGCGAGATCAAGCCCAAGCCCGCAGCCGCAGGTATGAAGTACGATGAAGTGCCGCGCACCTTTACCGTTAAGGTCAGCGACCCCAACTATGACGGACAGCTTGTGGCTGAAATAGACGGCGACAGCGCGTTTGAGTTCACCAACACCTATAAAGAACCTCTGCCCGGCACGACCGAGATAGAGATAGAAAAGACCCAGGCAGTCGGCGACGGCACACCTACCGACAAGAAGCTGACTGTCGAGGCAGGCGATACAGTAACCTACTACCTCACTGTTACCAATATCGGCGATGTTACTGCCGAGGGCGTGGTTGTGACTGACGAGATCCCGGCAGGGCTGACGCTCGGCACAATAAACAACGACGGCAAGCTGTTAGACGACGGCAAGACCATTGTATGGTATATCGGCGATGTTGAAGATACCGTTACCGTAAGCTTTACCGTGACGGTTCCCGAAGTCGAGGAAGACACCGAATGGACAAATACCGCGATAGTATCATTTGACAACAATGCCGATAATCCCGAAAAGGATCCCGACAGCTCTGACGAGCCCGACCCGAACGATCCGCATAAGGATAAGACAACGCAGGATTCTAACGACGTTGTTATTGAGGAAGAGGTTGAGGTTGTTGAGCCTAGCACAACTGAGATTGAGATAGAAAAGACTCAGGCAGTGAACGACGGCACACCTACCGATAAGAAACTGACTGTTGAGGCAGGAGATATAGTAACATACTATCTCACTGTTACCAATATCGGCGACGTGATAGCTGAGGGCGTAGTTGTAACGGATGAAATTCCGGCAGGGCTTACGCTCGGCACGATAAACAACGACGGCAAGCTGTTAGACGACGGCAAGACCATCGTATGGTATATCGGCGACGTTGATGATACCGTTACCGTAAGCTTTACCGTGACTGTTCCCGAGGTTGAAGAAGATACCGAATGGACAAATACCGCAATAGTATCTTACGATAATAATGCCGATAACCCCGAAAAGGATCCCGACAGCTCTGACGAGCCCGACCCGAACGATCCGCATAAGGATAAGACAACGCAGGATTCTAACGACGTTGTTATTGAGGAAGAGGTTGAGGTTGTTGAGCCTAGCACAACTGAGATTGAGATAGAAAAGACTCAGGCAGTGAACGACGGCACACCTACCGATAAGAAACTGACTGTTGAGGCAGGAGATATAGTAACATACTATCTCACTGTTACCAATATCGGTGACGTTACTGCCGAAGGCGTAGTTGTAACGGATGAAATTCCGGCAGGGCTTACGCTCGGCACTATCAACAACGACGGCAAGCTGTTAGATGACGGCAAGACCATCGTATGGTATATCGGTGATGTTGAAGATACCGTTACCGTAAGCTTTACCGTAACTGTTCCCGAAGTCGAGGAAGATACCGAATGGACAAATACCGCGATAGCATCATTTGACAACAATGCCGACAATCCCGAAAAGGATCCCGACAGCTCTGACGAGCCTGACCCGAACGATCCGCATAAGGATAAGACAACGCAGGATTCTAACGAGGTAGTTATTGAGGAAGAGGGAACTCCCGAACCTCCGGCGACTGAACCGCCCGCTACAGAGCCTCCGGCGACCGAGCCGCCCGCTACCGAGCCTCCGGCAACCGAGCCGCCTGCTACTGAGCCTCCGGCAACCGAGCCTCCGGCAACTGAGCCTCCGGCGACCACTCCGCCTACAGTAGAAGAGGGTGACGGCCAAGATAACGAGCAAGACAACCCGTCAACAGGCGTTGCGCTGAATGTCGGCGCATTGATGACAGGTTCGGCGTTCTTGGCAGTCGGCGTATTCTTCACAAGAAAGCGCAAGAGCGGCAAGAACGGCAAGAACAGCAAGCAAGGCAAGTAAGCCGACAATTGAACAATAATATAACGGCAGACCGAAAGGTCTGCCGTTTTCTTGTAATATGCGATTTTGAAAATATCTCTTGATTTTTTATAAAATATATGTTACAATATAATTGCTGATTTATCGGCAATTAGTACAGCAGACCCGTGATTATGGGTGTAAGCCCTGTGCAAGGAAGTTCTGTGAACCATGTCAGGCGGGGAACCGAGCAGCATTAAGCAGTTATGACCTGTGCCGCAGCAAGTTTACACTCATAATGACGGGTTTGTCAATTATGCTGACAATGACCGGAAGGGGGGACAAGCTTTGTATCTGGCGCTGTACAGAAAATACCGTCCGACGACATTTGACGATGTTATTTCTCAAGAGCATATAACCACCACGCTGAGAAACCAGATAAAGACAGGCAAGATAGCCCACGCGTATCTTTTTACAGGCTCGCGCGGTACGGGAAAGACCACCTGTGCAAAGCTGCTTTCCAAGGCGATAAATTGCCTTTCCCCCGTTGACGGCAGTCCCTGCGGCGAGTGCGACGCCTGCAAGGCTATCGCGGCAGGCTGCTCGGATATCGTGGAGATGGACGCAGCCTCCAACAACGGCGTTGACGATGTAAGGGCATTGCGGGACGAGGTAATATATACCCCCGTTACCTGCAAATACCGTGTATATATTATAGATGAGGTGCACAATATGTCCGGCACGGCATTCAATGCGCTGTTAAAGACCATTGAAGAGCCGCCGCAGCATGTGGTGTTCATATTGGCGACCACCGAACTGCACAAGGTCCCCGCGACGATATTGTCGCGCTGTCAGCAGTTCAGCTTTAACCGCGTATCTGTCGCGGACAGCTCAAAGCGGCTGTGCGAGATAGCGGCAAACGAGAACATAAAGCTGGACGAGGCGGCGGCAGAGCTTATCTCCCGCCTGTCCGACGGCGGAATGAGAGACGCGATATCGCTGCTTGACCGCTGTATCGGCATTTCGTCCGACGTCACCGAGCAGGTGGTAAGGGACGCGGTGGGCATAGCGGGCAGCGAGCATCTGTTCGAGCTGGCCGACTGCGTAAAGGCGAACGACCCCGCCACCGCGCTGAAGCTGCTGGACGAGCTGCACGGCGCGTCCAAAGACCCGATACTGCTGCTGCAAGAGCTCAGCGGGCATTTCCGCAACCTTATGCTGCTGGGCGCGATGAATATGGATTTTTCGCTTATCCCGCCCGCCAGCGGTGATAAAGAGCTGCTGAAAAAGCAGGCGTACAGCTTTACGTTAGGTGAGACGATACGCTGCATAGATATTTTACAGGATTTTATAGCCAAGGCGGCAAGAATGCCGCGGCGTGAGACGGCGGCGCAGATGTGTATGATAAGGCTGTGCACGCCGGAGCTGGACTCGGACGTGACCGCGTTATCCCTCAGGCTGGAACGGCTGGAGAAAAAGCTGTCCGATATATCCAGCGGCAAGATCGCCGTAACAGCACAGCCCGCGCAGCCCGCGCAGACGGCAGAGCCTGTGGAGCCCGTAAAGCCTGCGGTAGATATACCGCTGTTCCCGGAAGAGCAGCCTGTTGACAAGCCCACGCCAAAAAGCGAGCCGCAGCCCGAACAGCAGCCTGACGACGGCAAGCCCGCATGGCTGTTTGCCAACGATGACCCGATAGAAGAACCGCCGGTGGTTCCCGACGAGTATGACGAATACCCGCCGCTGCCGGAGGTAAGAGCGACTGACGAGGAAGAGCCGCTGCCGTTCGATTTGGACGAGCCGGAGGCACCGGAGCCTTTACCACCGGAGCCGGAGCCGTTACCGCCGGAGCAACCTGAGCCTTTACCCCCAGAGCCGGAGCCGGAGCTGGAGCAGACCGACCCGATAATGCAGCTTAATGATCTTGACCCTGTCGGGCAATGGGCGCAGATAACCGAGCAGCTGCCGGAGTTTTTGAAGGCGCTGTTAAAGGACGTCAAGGCTGATATTACCGCAAAGCAGATAGTTCTCAGCGGCTATTCGCCGTTCTTACACGATTTTCTGCTAAAGGGCGATTCGATGATGAGGATAGAGGCCGCCGCAAAGCAGGTGACCGGGCGCAGCCTTAAAGTAGCGTTTGACGACGGAGACACCGAAGATGAAACCGAAACACGCGACCCTGCCGATGCCTTTTTACAAAAGGCAAAGAGCATGGGCGTGAAAATAAAAAACAAAAAGCGATAAGCATTTGAAAGGAAAAATACCATGAAATCCAGATTACCTAAGGAATACCAGAACAAGGGCGCAGGCAACATGAACAGCATGATAAAGCAGGCGCAGAAAATGCAGGAAGATATCGAGCGCGTACAGGCAGAGCTTGACGAGAGAGAGTTCACCGCGTCGGCGGCAGGCGGCATGATAGAGCTGACCATGACCGGCGGCAAAGAGCTGAAGAGCGTAACTCTCAACCCCGACTGTGTTGACAAGGACAACATCGAGGATCTTCAGGATATTATAGTAGCGGGCGTTAACGCTATCCTCAAGCAGATAGAAGAAGTGACCGCCACCGAGATGGAAAAGGTTACCGGCTCTGTTAACATACCCGGTCTTATCTGATGAGCGAGTACGATTCTCAGCCGCTTATCCTCGCGGCGGAGCAGTTTGCCAAGCTGCCGGGGATAGGGCTAAAGACCGCGCAGCGCCTTGCGTACTTTATCCTCAACTCTACCAATGAGGAAGTGGAGGAGTTTGCCAACGGCATACTGGAGGCGCGCCGCTCGGTAAAGATATGCGAACGCTGTCAGAATTTTTCAAGCGGCGAGATATGCAATATCTGTGCCGACGACAGAAGAGACAAAAAGGTCATCTGCGTTGTAGATGCACCGAAGGACGTCACCGCGTTCGAGCGGTCGGGCGGCTTTAACGGTGTGTATCATGTACTGCACGGACTGCTGTCCCCTATGGACGGTATCGGACCGCAGCAGCTGAAGATAAAAGAGCTGATGAGCCGTCTCACCGACTGTGACGAGGTCATTATGGCGACCAACCCCACGGTAGAGGGCGAGGCGACAGCGGTGTATCTCAGCCGTATGATAAAGCCGATGGGGATAAAGGTGACGCGGCTTGCCTATGGACTGCCCGCGGGTTCGTCGTTGGAATACGCCGACGATGTGACCTTACAGCGCGCATTGGAAAACCGCAATGAGTTATAGTTATCGAAAGGAAAGAGCATGACAGACGAGCAAAAGAAGATACTCAGGCAAAAAACCATGGAGCTGAAAAACCCCGAGCTGCTCGCGGCGATGAGAGAGCTGAAAAAGTCTCCCACGCCCCCGCCGAAGGTGCAGGCGGACTATATCAATTCGCTGCTCAGGGCGAGGCTTATCGTGCCGGTCGCTATGGAGGATGCGCAAGAGGAAAACAAGCTGAATGTTAAATTCAGCCACATCACCAATAAACAGGGCAAAAAGTATTTTATGGCGTTCACCGATATAGAGACGCTGAAACAGTCCAGCAACGACGTTGACAGAATGGCGTTTCTCGGGCTTACCTATAACGATTTTGCGAAGATGCTGTCCGACCCGAAATGTCAGATGGAGGGCTTTGCGATAAATCCGTTCACCGAGAACATCGTCATCGGTCCGCAGCAGGCTCACGCCATAAAGAGCATAGTCAATGCCCAGCGCGTCAAAAACGGCGAGCTGGCGGTAATAACTGAGCTGGAGGACATCCCCGAAGAGGTCACCCGTCCGCTGGAGAATTATTTCGACAGCCGCGGAGACGTGAAAAAGGCGTATCTTATGGGTATGCGCAAGGGCGAGCAGTTCAATCGTCTCATCATCGCCGACGTTGACGAGGGTACGGATTTCCAAGAGTTTACCAAGGATTTGAACGAAAAGCTGCTTTCCTCGACAAACGATGAGAAAGCCCCCTATCTCGTAATGTCCTTCGCCGAGGAAACGGTAAAGCACGCAACCAAGGAAAAAGTGCCGTTTTATGTTAAGGTGTAGAGAATAATAAAAAGCTGTCGCTGTGCGACAGCTTTTTTAGTGAATAGTGAATATGCGCCCTACGGGCGCGGATTAAAAATGTCCAGCAGAAAGAATAAACATTGTAACTGCTTATTTTGCGGCGAGTTCAAGCACTGCATAAGATAGAAGTGATATATTCGTGTTGATGTATTGCTAAGATAAGATAGACAAA
>JAFLRX010000039.1 GCA_022511265.1 Eubacterium sp.
CGAGGTCGGTCTCCGCGCCGTCGTCGGTGACAAACACCTCGCCGTGCTGATACGGGCTCATGGTGCCGGGGTCAACATTTATGTAAGGGTCAAACTTCTGTATGGTGACCTTTAACCCTCTCATTTTAAGCAGTCTGCCGAGAGAAGCCGCTGTAATTCCTTTGCCCAGTCCCGACACAACGCCGCCTGTAACGAATATGTATTTAGTAGCCATTTTTATGATTCCTTTCTGTTTAAGGTAAAAATCCTCAAAAATAAAACCTACATTTTATTATACAAAAAAATGAGACGGATTTCAAGTTGTTTTTGAATTTTTTGAAATTTTCGGCGATGTTAAAATTGTACAAATATTGATTTATCTTTTTGTATAATTCGTTTATTTTTTCAAAAGTGTAGAAAAGCATAGTAAAAAGTGCTATAATTGATATGTATAATCGTTTACATTAAGCTGAAATATTTCGGCTTTATTTTCCTGTCACCCGCGGAGGTCAAATTATGAACAAAAAAGTAAAACTAACGGCGGCGGCTGTCGCCTTATGTATAACGGCCGGCTCGTTGTCGGGCTGCTATTTCTTCCCTGAGGAAGAAAAGCTGCTGGATCCGCCTGTGTTAAAGGTCGAAGAGGTAACCTACTCTACATACAGGGCGGTCAAAAAGACGATTGTCAGCCGCGCGGTAGCATCGGGATACGTTGTGTCGCGTATGCAGCGGAATGTATCTTTCACCGAGATGGACGGCAATATCAAGACTGTATACGTCAAGGCCGGCGATGTTGTAAAAGAGGGCGACCTGATAGCCGAATACAACACCGGAGACCTGCAATACAAGCTGAGAAATCAAGAGCTGAAGGTACAGCAGGCGCAGATAAAATACAACAACTCCGGCTCTGAGACTGACAGGTTACAGCTTGAGATGGAGAAGAACACACTTGACCAACTCCAGCACGAATATGACGGCTCGCGCATATATGCGCCCTGTGACGGCACAGTCAGCTTTGCCGAGCGGTTAAAACCGGGTGAAAAGGTCTCCGCGTACAAGGTAATCGCCACCATTATCGACCCGAGTGATATTTATATAGAGGCATCGGTAAACGAGGACCGTAAATTCACGAAAGGTCAGACCGTCACTATTACTATAGGCGAGGAAGAATACGAGGGTACTGTAGTAAAGACCCCGGTAGAGGCAAAGGAAGACGGCGACGAAAAAACCAACGTCATCTATGTCGAATTTAAGGGCGACCTGCCCAGCTTTACCAAGGTGGGCGACGTTGCGGATGTTTCTTATATAAAGGATCAGGCAGAGGACGCGATAGTTATCCCGAAATATATTGTAAAGACCCTCTCGGGACAGAATTTTGTAGAGGTGTTCAAGGACGGGGTAAAGACAGAGGTACAGGTTGAGTTGGGTATCACCAACGCGACAGAGGTACAGGTGCTTTCGGGACTGAACGAGGGCGACGAGGTAGTAGTCAAGTAATTATATCCGCAGCGCTGCGGAGAAGGAATTTTATCTGATGTTTACAATGTTATGGCGCAAAATGCGCAACACAAAATGGATGGTGCTGTGCCTGTTTATCGGCTATCTTATGGCGGCGGGCATGATGAGCACGATACCTATATATATGGACGCGTCGCTGCAACGCCTGCTTATCAAGGATATGGAGCAGTATCAGCTGGACACCGGCAACTATCCCGGCGCATACTATGTCGGCAAGACCATGGTGTACGGCACTGCACCGCAGGCGCAGGTAAACGAGGTAAATAATCTCGTATCGGCTGCCGATTCGCGCATTTCGGCAGTGGGCATATCCCCCGAGAATGAAAAGACGGTACTGGTAGACAACTTTCTCTTTGTCGCCAATGACGAGAGGGACGGCGCGGATATTTCCACAAGAATAAGACTGACAGGTATGACCGACTTTCGCGAGCATATGCAGCTTGCGAGAGGAGAATGGCCGTCCTCTACCCCGGTAGACGGAGTATATCAGGGCGTTGCCACCGAAGAGGCACTGCGTATACTCGGCATAAATATAGGCACTAAATATAAGATACTCGGAATGGAAAGCTCGTTTGAGCCTTACTATATAGAGATAACCGGCGTCTTCGAGCAGCTGACCGACAACGACAGCTATTGGGCGGAGACGATGAACACCTATCTCAACAATGTCATCTTCGACTTTGACATGGTCGTAAATGACATGATACCTGCCGGCAGGTTCCACATCAACGATATACAGCGCAGATACGCGCTGGACTATCATACCCTTGATATGAACCGCATCGCCGACGTCACCGCAGAGCTTGACTATGACAATACATATTACTATCAGCAGGGCTATGAGCATACCTTTGAGGTATCGGATATAATCCAAGGTTATATAGAACGTGCTGACAGGCTGACCCGTATACTGTGGATACTTCAGATACCGGCGATGGTAATGCTGGCATTCTACCTGTTTATGGTATCCCAGCTGAACGTTGACAGAGAAAGAAACGAGATAGCGGTATTCAAGAGCCGCGGAGCAAGCTCGGGGCAGATATTCGGCATGTACGCCGCGCAGTCCGGCATACTGGGCATTGTCACGCTGGTGATAGCGCCGTTTATCGGGCTGGTACTGTGCCAGTTCTTGGGTGTGTCCAACGGATTTTTGGAATTTGTCAACCGTACAGGCATATCCGCCAAAATAACGATTATCAGCGTGCTTTACGCACTGCTTGCCACGGTGGTGTTCTTTGTCACCACGATGATACCCATAATCCCCGCGTCAAAGCTGACTATAGTACAGTACAAGCTGAGCCGTACCAAGGTCGTGAAGATGTCCTTCTGGGAAAAGCTGTGTATAGACATTATCTTTATCGCGGTAGGATTTTTGTATCTGTTCTTCTACGCGCAGCAGCTTGAGGCGGCATACGCGGAGGGTACGTTTGAGGCGACCGGAGAGCTGGACCCGCTGCTGTTCGTGTTCTCGACGATAATGATACTCGGCTTTGGACTGCTGTTTATAAGAGTATACCCGTACATATTAAAGGCGGTGTATTTCCTGCTCAGACCGCTGTGGTCGCCGTCGCAGTATATGGCTATCACGACCGTATGCCGCTCGCAGGGCGGCAAGGAGAGATTTTTGATGCTGTTTTTGGTCATCACCTTCTCCTTCGGTCTGTTCTCGGCGAATACCGCGCGCGCGATAAACAACAACATCAGCGACCGCATCTATTACGAAAACGGTGCGGATGTAACGCTGGTAGAATACGCGCTGTCCTCCAACTCTGAGGAAGAGGGCGGCGGTATGGAATATGTGGAGACCGACTTTGAGCGGTATGAGGCGCTTGAGGGCGTCGAGGTCGCCACTAAGGTACTGATAAAGGACGGTGTAAAGGTCACCGGCGGACGTGAAAATGCCACCACAAGACTGATGGCGGTAGAGCCGGATAAATTTGCGCAGACCGCGTGGTTCAGAAACGACCTGCTGCCGATACATTGGTGGAATTACTGCAACGCTATGGTAGAAAGCCGCTCGGGCGTGCTTATCTCCACAGGCCTTGCGGAAAGCGCGGGGCTGTCTCTGGGCAATACGGTGGCGTTCAAGTGGGGACAAAACGACAACCTTGACGCGACCGTTATGGCGATAGTTGACTACTGGCCGGGGCTTAACCCCAACGAGGGCGAGTTTGCCGTGATGAATTACGGCTATGTCCGCTCGAGAACGGTACTCGAGCCGTATGAGATATGGCTGAAAATGGCGGACGGCGCAACCAGCGAGGCACTGTATGAAAGCATTAAGCAGTCGCGTCTCCCGATAGCGGAGATACACGACAGCTCGCAGCAGCTGATACAGGAAAAGACCGACCCGTCATTACAGGGTATGAACGGCGCGCTGACCTTAGGCTTTATCATCATTATGATAATGACGATCATTGGATTTTTGATTTACTGGATACTCTCTATCAGGGGCAGGACGCTGCAATTCGGTATACTGCGCGCGATGGGTCTTTCCTTCAGAGAGATAATCGGTATGCTGGGGTACGAGCAGATACTGGTGTCCGGCGTGTCTATCGCCTGCTCGTTCATTATCGGCGGAGTGGTCAGCGACCTGTTTGTACCGCTGTTCCAGAACATGTACGACGTCAGCGAGCAGATGCCCCCGTTCAGAGTGGCGGCAATGCAGGCGGACTACATTAAGATGTATATACTTATCGCGGTTATGCTGATAGGCGGCTTTGCGATACTCGGCTCGATAATCAGAAAGATAAACATTAATAAGGCTCTGAAATTGGGCGAAGATTAAAAAAGAGGTGTACGGATGCAGCTGGTGCTGGAAATATTCAAAAAGGCAAGATACTTTTTCATAATCGGCGCGGCTGCGTTCGGTATGGTCGGAGTAGCGTTAAAAATGGACATAATGTATCTGCTGTGCATACTGTTCATCCTGCTGTTTATCGCGTCTGACGCGACGGTAATGGTACTCCAGCGCAAGCTGGGCATACAGATAAAATACCACGAAAATATGTTCAGCTTCAGAAAGCGCAAATAGATGCAAAAGATAATGGGATATCTCCGCAAGGCGTGTCAGCAGTATGACATGATACAAGACGGGGATAAGATAGCGGTGGCGGTCTCCGGCGGCAAGGACAGCCTTGTGCTGCTTACGGCATTGAGCCAAATGAGACGCTTTTACCCCAAAAAATACGAGGTCGCGGCGATAACGATAGACCCCAGCTTTAACAACAAGCAGGGCAACTTTGACAGTGCCGCACGTATCTGTGAGGGGCTTGGGGTAGAATATAAGATAGTCCGCACCGAGATAGCGAAGATAGTATTTGATATAAGAAAAGAGCCTAACCCCTGCTCGCTGTGCGCCAATCTGCGGCGCGGCGCATTATATAACGCCGCGGCTGAAACGGGCTGCAACAAGCTGGCGCTGGGACACAACAACGACGACGTGATAGAGACGTTCTTAATGAACATCTTCAAAGAGGGGCGGGTCGGCTGCTTTTCCCCTGTCACAAGAATAGAAGATAAAAACATCACCGTTATACGGCCGATGGTGCTTGCGCCTGAGGCTCAGGTGATTTCGGCATGCAGACGCGGCGGGATAACCCCCATCGCCTCGCTTTGTCCGGTGGACAAGCACACCACGCGTCAGCATATCAAGGATTTTATAAACAATACCGAGCGCGAGGACAGAGGCTTTAAGCTTAGACTGTTCACCGCGCTGAGAAAAAGTAACACAGACGGCTGGTCTTGATATAATGAGGAGGGCCATTACATGAAAAACAGCTGCCTTTGGATAAACGGCGTAAAGGTTTCCGATGTTAAAGGGATAACGGATAACTTTAATATTTCCGACGTGCGCGGATATTTTCTCGGCGGCAGCCTTATCCCGTGGCTGGAAAGCCGCGGCGAATACGACAAGGCGTACGCGCTAAGAGGAATACCCACAAACGTAAATCCCGACAAGGCACTTTACGATATTTTTAACAATGTATATGAACAGCCCGTTTATCATCAAGGCGTCTCCCCTGTACCGACAAACACCGTGATGTCCTCCGGCGGCTCGTACAACCTACCCTCAAGTCTGACGGGCAGCAGTTTTCAGGCAGGCAGCTTTACGACGAACAGCTTTTCTGCAAACAGTTTTACAGCAAACAGCTTTACGACAGGCAGTTATCGCTTTGAGATAGGCAGCTACCGTGTCAGCAGCGGAACATATCAGTATGAATTTGAGTTTGAGCTCGGCTCGTATGTCGGCGGCTCGTTTGCGCAATATCTCACCTCGTTTAATCTTGGTTCATTTAATTTCGGCAGCTATATGTCAGGCAGCTTTAATTGGGAAAGTTTTGTTCCGTCAAGTTTTACGCTCGGCAGCTTTACATACGATGACTTTATAATAAACGGGCAGTTTCACCCTGCCGCACCGATACTGAAAAGTCTTTCCTCCGAGCCGCTTAACCGCTTTGGCTACGGTATACATATTATATAAGGTAATTGTTATAAGAGGTATATTTATTGGTATGAGGGCGTTTCACATCTACTCAACCGCGCCGTTTTTTGCCAAAAATCCCGGCAAAGACCCGCTCATAGACAAATCGGAGGCGTACTGCACCGTGCTGTCCGCGCTGGAGTGGAGAAAGCACAACGGCGAGATACACATGATAACAGACAAACACGGTGCCGGGCTGTTTAACAGGCTCGGCATTGTTTCGGTATGGGACAGGCTGGAGGATACTCTCGCCCCCGACGTCGGCGGTATAGACCCGCTGATGTTCTGGGCGGGGGCAAAGCTGCTGGCGCTGCGCGACTTCCCTGCCCCCTGCGTTATGCTGGACACCGACTTTATCGTGTGGGAACGGCTGGACCTTTCGGACAAGATGACCGCCGCGCACGAAGAAGAGCTTAACCCCGACATCTACCCGAATATTTCACGGTTTCAACTTAGGGAATACACCTTCCCCGATAACCTTGACCTTAGCGTAAAGCCGCTGAACACCGCATTCTTATATATCCCCGACGAGGATTTTAAGCTGTATTACACCTCGCAGGCGGCGGCGTTTATGAGGTCGGCGGTGCGCAGCGATGATTTTCTTACCTATATGGTATTTGCCGAGCAGCGGCTGCTGCCGATGCTGGCAAAGAAATGCGGGATAGAATACGGCACGCTGCTGAATAAAGATTATCTGTTTTTCCCGCAGGACAAATTTACCCACCTGTGGGGGGCAAAGCAGGCAATGCGGGACGACCCGTCGGAGAGTGAAAAATTCTGCAACAAATGCAAAAATCGTATACTTTCGGATTTTCCTGAATATTCCTTTGTTGTTAATAATATAGAAGAATTTTACAGCGGCTGTTGAAAGTGTTTGTGATATTTTTATAATACTTTCTCGGAAAACATTCTGTTTGTTTGTGAATTTTACCGAAAAAGGTTACAAAACGGTAACAAAGCGGTAACAAAACCTTGAAGTTTTGTTACCGTTTTGATATAATATGAGATATAGATTTAAGATATAAATTAAGAAAGGAGGATATAATGAGCAATTTGCAACTACCGGAAACAGAAGCACCGACAGCAGAAGCGGGCAAAAATATCGAAGAAGTAGTTATAGCCGATAAAGAGCCGGAAATACCCGTCAAAGAGCTTGACGAGCGCCAGCTGGACGAGCAGGCCTCCGCCGCAGTTATAACAGACAGCGAAACAGAGACTAAAAATAGTTTTCTGTTTAACACACTTGCGTTGTTCGGCGAGTATATCAGCTATGTGCTGATCGCCACGATCGCAAAGCCTGTAAAGGGTTTGGTGATATTCTTCAAATTTTTGTGGAGACACACCGTACTGTTTCGTGACGCGATGGTAAGGATATTCAAGGCACTGTTCAAATTTTTGATGGCGCCGTTTATACGGACCCAAAGGACGCTCAGGATATCCTTCGCTGAGATAAAGAAAGCAAAAGAAAATCAAGACAAGGCAGAGGCGACAAGGATAAAAGCTGCGGTGGTAAAGGATGTGCTTTTCGGCAAGCAAGGCTTGCTGGTCACACTCTTCAACTATGCCGCGCCGATAATCTCCATTGTCTTTTTATTCAGTATTATAAGCTACGTCAACGATACCAGCTATGCCATAAAGCTTTCTATAAACGGCAAGATGGTAGGCTATATCGAAAGCGAGCAGGTATACTCCGACGCGGAAATGATAACCACCGAGCGTATAACCTACGCAGGCGGCGACGGAGTAAAATTGGACTTTTCGCCGGAATATTCACTTGAGATGCTGGGCAATCAGCAGTATATAACTAAATTTCAGCTTGCAAATATGATGCTGGAGATGTCTGACGCAAATATAGAATACGCGATCGGTGTATACATAGACGGAAAGTTTTACGGTGCGGTAATTGAAAACAACGCGATAGAAAACGAGCTGGAGCGTATACTTGACAGCTATCGCACGGGCAAGGCTGACGAAGAAGTAGCGTTCGAGCAGAAGATAAGCTATGAGCCAGGGCTGTTTTTATCTGACAGTATCGTAGAAGACAGCGAGATAATCCGTCTGCTGAATTCCGAAAAGCAGCAGGCGTCATACTATACGGTGGTAGAGGGCGACTCTCCGGCGCGTATTTCGGATAAGCTGGGCATATCTATCTCAACCTTAGAAGAATACAACCCCGAGATAACCAAGGACGATTACATGATGCGCGCGGGACAAAAGCTGCTGCTGGAACAGAGCGTACCGTTCCTGTCGGTCAGCATAGCGCGTACCGAGAGCTATGAGGTATCCGTTCCGTACGATACCGAGTACGTCACCGACGATGACCATTATGAGGGAGTTTTCACCACGGTACAGGAAGGCGAAAGCGGCACCAACAAGGTCACCGCAAGGGTGTATTACGTCAACGGTATAGAAACACGCCGCACGATAACCAAAACCCAAGTTGTTAAAGAGCCTGTGCCGGAGATAATCTCTGAGGGCACCCTGCCCCCGCAATCCTCTCACTATTCCAGTGATTCGGTCGCCTATGACAGAAAATACATTTGGCCTGTACAAAACGGCGATTACTGGGGCGGCTGGGGCTCGTATTACGGACATACCGGCGTTGATATCGGCGGTGCGTACGGCGCGGACATTTACGCGGGCGCATCCGGCGTTGTCACCTACGCAGGCTGGGACGGCGGCGGTTACGGCAATATGGTCACTATACTCCACCCCGACGGCTATACTACTCTGTACGGACATTGCAGCGAGGTATTTGTATATGTCGGACAGGAGGTCACCCAGGGACAGTGTATAGCGGCAGTAGGTCAGACCGGCCGCGCATACGGAAATCACTGTCACTTTGAAGTAAGATACGGGGATCAGCGACTTAATCCTGAGTATTATTTAACAGGGCTGTAATTTAAGTAAAATATAATTAAGGGATACCCTTATGAAAAGGGTATCCCTTAAAAATTTCAGCTTATCATTTTTATCTATATGGATGGCGTTATGGTTATTCGACCATTGTAAATGTTATATTATCTTTATTAAAAATCACAACATTATCGTCTCTTAATCGACCGTAAACTATATTGCCGAAAATGTTCGGAGCTGTCGAGTTTTTTACAGGCGAAACGTCCCCAATCAGATATGGCGTTCCGTCAATGATAATGTAGAAAAACGTATAGTCTAACCCTTCGTCTTTAGGGTCAAGCTGCTTATACGCTATTATCGGGTACATTATGCCGCTATATATCCCGGAATATACTTTAAGCGGCTCAAAATAAGAGTTTTTGGGGTACGGTACACCGTACCTGTCCCTCACGGTAAAGCCTACAGGAAACGGCTCGGTAACAAGCTCGCCGTCTTTGTAAATATACACATAGCTTTGTGCGATGGAGTAGTATTCCTCATCAAAGTTTCCCAGCGTGGCACAAGCGAAAACTATATAACCCGAATCATCTACAGCACATGTCAGCAAAGCGTCATACAGCCTCGACGAATTGTAAATGTCAAGCGTGCCGCCTGTCATGCCGTATTTCTGTATAGGCTCACCGACAAACGCAAGACCGCCGTTTTCTTCGTATGGCACAGTGTCTATCACACACAAAGAATTTATATCCGGTACAGGCAGATGTGAAGGATGCGAAGAATTATCGCTGTATGTCACACCGCGCCCGGTATACAGTGCGTTTATGGCAAAGCCCGCACCTATCGCCGCGCAAAAGCATGCGGCGACGGTTGCTATCCTCATAACAAAATTTCTTTTACGCTGCTTTGCCAGTTCTGTGATAAACTCTATGTCAGCTGCCTCGGTTATATGCCTGTCGCTGATATTTTCTATTATCTCGGTAATATGTTCCTGTCCGTTCATTGGCTGCTCCTTTTATCCGTGAGATATTTTTTTAGTTTACCTTTTATTCGGAAAAGCTTTACCGCGGCGTGATTTTCCGAGACGGCAAACATCTTTGCTATATCATTTAAGCTGTCCGAATACCAATAGCGGCGGACGAACATGACGCGGCTTTCCTTGTCGAGGGTGTCCAGAAAGCTGTCGATAAGACGGGACAATTCCAGCCGGTCAAGCTCGTCCTCCACAATTGTCGGGGAAGGAATGGTGTTTTCCAGTTCGTCAAGCACGGCGTCGTAATAGCTGTTGCGCTTGACAGCGGTGTTGGAGTGGTACTTTTTGGATGCGAGATTTCTTACGATTTTACATACATAGGTGAGCAGCGGATCGGGTCTGTTCGGTGGGATTGTGTTCCACACCGCCAGATATGAGTCGTTTACGCATTCTTCGGCGTCGCGTTCGTCGCGGAGAATATTTTTCGCTATTCTCCTGCAATAGCTGCCGTATTTTTCGGAAAGCTCGGAAATGGCCGATTCCGAGCGAGCGAAAAACAACTCGATTATTTTATTGTCGTCCATTCCATTCATTCATTCCTTCCTGCCGGAGCGACCGCTTATCGATTCCGGCAGGAACATCTGATAAGCAGCCGCCGTGACGGTAAATGCCCGTCTGATAGTATACTACTCTTTTTAAGAAAAATATTACAGCTTGGATAAAAAATATAATTTCCGTTGTATCGCAGTCGTGTGAAAAGATACGCCCCGCCGTTCGGCGGGGCGTATATATATTACTTCTTACTTGCCGAGCACTATCTCAACAGTGTGTGTTCCTTCGCCGAAGGCGGGGATGATGTTGCTGTCTGCGGGCTGTCCGTCTACAACGACCGACTTAACACCGCTGCCGGTATGCTCGGGGTTGGTGACCGTGATGTTGTAGGTTGCGCCTCTGAACAGTCTCGACGCGGTAAAGCCGTCCCATGCGGAGGGTATCGACGGGTCGATCTTCAGACCGTCATATTCAGGCTTGATACCGAGGATGTACTGAGATACCGCTACGAAGTTCCATGCCGCGGTACCGGTCAGCCAAGAGTTCTTAGCCTCGCCGTGGCGGGCAGCGTCCTTACCTGCTATCATCTGAGCATATACGTAAGGCTCGGTGCGGTGGAGGTCGGAGATCTCCTCATTGTAAGCGGGAGCTATCTTTGAATAATATTCAAACGCCTTGTCGCCGTGACCTACAAACGCCTCCGCACAGATTATCCATGCGTTGTTGTGGCAGAAGATACCTGCGTTTTCCTTATATCCGGGCGGATAGGTGGAAATCTCACCGTACTCGATATAGTAATGAGTGAACGCGGGATTGTTCAGCACCAAACCGTACTTAGAGTTGAGGTACTTATCAACGCTCTCAAGGGTCTTGAGGTCAGCGCCCTGCTCTTTACCGATGCCTGCCATTACACAGAAGCCCTGCGGTTCGATAAATATCTTGCCCTCTTCGTTCTCATGAGAGCCGACCTTTCTGCCGAGGTCATCGTACGCACGCAGGAACCATTCGCCGTCATAGCCGTATTCCAGAGTTGCCTTGTTCATCTTGTCTATCTCTGCCTGTGCCTTGTCAGCCTCGGCGTCGTCGCCCTTTATGCGGCACATTGCAACATACTCGGGTCCGATAAAGCCGAACATACCTGCTATCATCACAGATTCAGCAGTCAGGCTGTAGCCTATATCGCCGTACTTGGGCGAGGTGTAGGTCTGGAAGGACTGACCGGGCTTATCCGAGAAGCAGCTGAGGTTAAGGCAGTCGTTCCAGTCAGCGCGTCCGCTGAGCGGCAGACCGTGAGGTCCGACCTTCTTGCAAACGTGATAGAACGCGCGCTTCATATGGTCAAGCATGGTGTCAGCCAGCTCGTCCTTGTTCTCATAAGGAACCTTTTCGTCAAGTATCGAAACGTCGCCGGTCTCCTTGATGTATGCAGCAACTGCAAGTATCATCCACAGCGGGTCGTCGTTGAAGTTAGAGCCAAGCTCATGGTTGCCCATCTTGGTGAGCGGCTGGTACTGGTGATATGCGCCGCCGTCCTCCAGCATGGTTGCCGCAAGGTCAAGCAGTCTCTCACGCGCTCTTGCGGGTATCTGATGTACAAAGCCCAGCAGGTCCTGGTTAGAATCACGGAAGCCCATACCTCTGCCGATACCGCTCTCAAAATAAGACGCGGAACGGGACATGTTAAAGGTAACCATACACTGGTACTGGTTCCAGATGTTAACCATACGGTTGAGCTTTTCGTCGGGCGAATTAACGGTGTACTGACCGAGCAGGCTGTTCCAGTGTGCCTTGAGCGTCTCGAACAGCTTGTCCGCCTTTTCAGCGGTGTCGCACATTGCGAGCATTTCCTGCGCCTTTTTCTTGTTGATGATATTCTTCTTGCTGTTGCCGCTGGTGATTATCGTGCTGTTTTCGTCCAGGTCGGGAGCGAACTTTTCATCAACGGGATTTTCAACGTAGCCGAGGCAGAATACAAGATCCTTGCTCTCGCCGGGCTGAAGATCAATTTCTATATAATGCGAAGCTATCGGCGACCAGCCGTCCGCAACGGACATAGAGGGCTTGCCGTCAAATACCGTCTGCGGTGCGTCAAAGCCGTTGTAAAGACCGAGGAAGCTTTCTCTGTCGGTATCATAACCGTTTATCGGCGCGTTTACCGCGTAGAATGCGTAATGGTCGCGTCTTTCCTTATACTCGGTCTTGTGATAGATAACCGAGCCGTCTATCTCCACCTCGCCGGTGTTGAAGTTTCTCTGGAAGTTGGTCGTATCATCGTTTGCGTCCCAAAGGCACCACTCTGCCAGGCTGAACAGCTTGAGCTGCTTTGCCTTGTCGGAATTATTGGTGATAGTTACCTTCTGTATCTCGCCGTTAAAGTCCTGCGGTACAAAGAAAGTAACGCATGCGGTAACGCCCATGGACGAGCCTGTTATCTTGGTATAGCCCATACCGTGACGGCACTCGTAAGAATCAAGCGTAGTCTTTACCGGAGACCAGCCGGGGTTCCAGATATGTCCACCGTCATTTATGTAGAAATAACGTCCTCCCATATCCACCGGTACGTTGTTGTAGCGATAGCGTGTGATCCTTCTCAGTCTTGCGTCCTTGTAAAAGCTGTAGCCGCCCGCTGTGTTTGAGATCAGCGAGAAAAAGCCCTGTGTTCCGAGGTAGTTTATCCACGGATAGGGTGTCTTGGGAGATGTGATGACATATTCCCTGTTGGCGTCGTCAAAATAGCCGAATTTCATATTGACCTCCTGAAATTTTCGATTAAGCGTGCGGAAAACGAACACCGCACGCCAAAGTTTTTTCGCGTTATTTTTGCGAAAAAACTACTTATTTATATTATATAACATTCTACCGTATTACGCAAGTGTAAAACGGATTTTTTTGTTAGTTTTTTTCAATTTTTTACCTACTCATTCAGCGTTTTGTACAAATGTTAACCCGCTTTTCGTACATAATTTACAATTTATAGAATTTTCACAAATATTTTTGCAATATCACTTTACATGCGAAAAAATAAATGTTATAATAAACCCATAAAGGATGCATCGAATAACGATGCTTAAGACACTTCTCTACGGCAGACCTTACGGCCTGCCGCTTTGAGTAATCCGGTTTTACTTCCGAAGACCAAATCACACAGAAAGGCGGGACAGACAATGAAGTACATTGACTATCGGGAAAAAAGAGACCACGGTACGAAAGAATTTCCCTTCGCGGTTTATCATGTGACAGACGATCATCCCAGATACAATATGATACACCACTGGCACACCGAGTGTGAGTTAATGATCGTGCGAAGCGGTCAATTCCAACTTAGCACAGACGGAAAAGAGCATATCCTTAACGAGGGGGATTGTTCGCTGATTATGGGCGGCTCGCTGCACGGCGGGGTACCTGACGACTGCATTTACGACTGCTTGGTATTTGACATGGCGGCATTGCTAAAGGGCTGCCCTGAATGTACGGCGGCAATTCAGCCGATGCTGAGCCACGAAAAGAAGTTCTCGGCGGTATTCAAAAAAGACAGTGCGACCGCGTCTTATGCTAAAGCGGCGATAGACGCAATGATAGCGCAGGATACCGGCTATGAATTTTTCGTAATGGGCAATCTTTTTTCAATGCTGGGCAGCGCGGTGGCTACCGATGACATTTCGGTGCAGAACGAAGTCGCTGTCGGCGATATGAAGAAGATAAAGAAGTTCAAAAAGGTACTCTCCTACATTGAAGAGCATTACAGAGAGCCTATCACCCTTGCGGATATGGCAAAGCAATGCGGCATGAACAGAAATTATTTCTGCCGCGCGTTTAAGGAGTACACCTCAAAAACACCGGTGGAATATCTCAACTACTACCGCATAGAGTCGGCGTGCGAGCAGATAATCGGCACTGACGACAAGCTGATAGACATCGCGATGAACTGCGGATTCAACGACTACAGCTATTTCATCAAGGTGTTCAAAAATCACAAGGGACTTACTCCGAGAGATTTTTGCAGAAAGAGCTTTTGATCAATTCACAATCATAATATGCAATTTTTTGGGGCTGCTATGCAGCCCCATTTTTATTCCGCGCTAAAGGCGCGCACCGTAATTATGCATTATAAAGGTCTGCCGCCTTTACCGCGGCGGTCACCTGCCCGTCTGCTCCTATCACGATATAATCTGCGTGTTTGTTAGTGCCGACCTGCATAACAGTATAAACATTGTTATAAACAAAACCCGCCAGCGGCTGTCCGTCATAGGTCTTTGCGCCCTGCTTTACCCGCACCCTGTCGCCCACCTTTAGGTCTATTTTTGTGTCCGCTATGGTAAGATCTGCCGCCTTTACCGCGGCGGTCACCTGCCCGTCTACGCCAATCACGATATAATCGGCATGCTTGTTGGTGCCGACCTGCATAACAGTATAAATATTATCATAAACAAAACTCGCTAGCGGCTGTCCGTCATAGGTCTTTGCGCCCTGCTTTACCCGCACCCTGTCGCCTACTTTGAGCGAGGGCTTGGGATCGGGATCAGGCTGCGGCGGCGTGGGTGTGTCTCCGTGATTGTCGTAAAACTCTTTGGTTATCGCCGGATAATCCACATAGCAAAGGTCGCCGTCGGTGTCCATATTGCTTATCTCGTCAACACCCCACTGCCAGATGGTCTGACCGAAATCGTACCCGGTCGGGTCGTTGGGGTCGTCGGTCCAGTTCGCCAGCCAGATGTCGTACTTTCCGACAAGCTCATCCTGTATAAGATAATTCAGCAGCCAGCTGGGGTTGACATATATTCCGCAGGGATAGCCTCCCTTGATGACCTCATCGCAGAAGGTTTTTATGATGTCGGTGCGCTCGCCGTCAGTGAGCGAATTTATCTGCTGCTGACGCTCCATATCGTAAAACACCGGATATTCCGGCTTATAGTTCTTTATCGCGGCAAGGCAGGCGGCAGCCTCTGCCTTTGCGTCGTCGGTGCTCATCGCATACGAATACCAGTAAAAGCCGAACGGGATATCCGCCGCCTTTGCCCCGCGCAGATGAGAATACAGCTGAGAGTCAGTGCTGGTCGCGATACCTGCCCTGATTATCAAAAACCGTATGCCGTAGGCCTTTGCCGCCGCGAAATCAAAGCCTTTCTGCACATAGCTTATGTCCGCGCCCTTCAGCGGACTTGTCAGCTTTTTATACAAATCTATCACTCCTCGTTAGATGTTGATATATTAAAATATGCCGCCCACCGACTGACGGTGTCTGTAAAATAAATACCCGCACTTCATAATTAAAAATTTTATAAAATAAAGGTGAAATTTATTGACATATGTCGAAATTTATGATAAACTGCAAATAGCTTAAGGCAACACCGCGCAAAGACTGCCTGACGGCTTTGCACGAAATCTGCTTGCATATTTTTCGCCATCTTGCACAGAAATTCCTTG
>JAFLRX010000004.1 GCA_022511265.1 Eubacterium sp.
TATCGAAGTGGTCATAACGGGGCTGACTCGAAATCAGTTTGGGAGCAATCCCACGCGGGTTCGAATCCCGCCCTCTCCGCCAAAAAGTCCAGTAAACAAGCGGGTTTGCTGGACTTTTCCTTTTCCACGCAAGTGTTCACAGAGCACTTGATTATTTCAGGACAGAACAACTTTTTCACCCTTCCGATTCTGTATCAGCCGCCTTTGCTTCATCACTCATTTCACTCCATTTGCTTTTGAATCCTCCAGCGTCGGGCAGGGGCAAACCTCCCACCATCGCCTGTGCCGAGGACAGCTTAGAACTGTAGTCCAGATGCGCATAGATGTTGGCTGTGGTACTGAAATCCGAATGCCCTAACCACTCCTGAATCTGCTTGAGCGGAACACCGTTTGCAAGTAGAAGGCTGGCACAGCTATGTCTTAAATCGTGGAAACGCATCTTTCGCATTCCGTGGCGCTGAATAAACTTTGGGAAATATGAAGTTAAGTAACCGGGTTGCATCCGTTCTCCCATCTCATTCACAAATACAAAACCGTCGTATTCGTAATTGTAGCAGTTGCCGCAGACCTTCTTGTTCAACTCCTGCGCCTCTTTCACTTGCAGGAAGTATTCTCGAAAGCTGCCGACAAGCGGAAGCGTCCGCAAACTGGATTTCGTCTTGGCAGAGTTTTGCTCGATGATCTGCGTTTTCCCATCTACCTGAATAGAAGTAACGGTTCGCTTGATTGTTATAGCGCCTCGCTCAAAATCGATGGCATCCCATTTCAGTCCGACCACCTCCCCACGGCGCAAACCATAGAAGGCGGCAACTAAAACAGGCAGCTCCAGCTTTGTGCCCTTGATGATTTCAAACAACTTTTGTAATTCCGTCGCATCCAAGAACACCGGCTGAAAATCATTCTTCGGGCGATCCACTTTCATTGCCACGTTCTGCGTTACCAAATCGGTTTTCATTGCATATTTAAGCGCCTGATGAATAACGGCGTGGTAGTGTATCACAGAGTTAGGCTTGACGGTTTTCAGCTTCTCCGTGTAGAATTGCTGAATGTGACGAGCTTCCAATCCTCGTAAGGTATATCCCTTTTTGCGGAAATACGGCTCAATCGCACTCTTCACCATTGATTCATACGATGCATAGGTTGCGATTTTGATACGTACTTTTACGATATCCAGCCATTGAAGCAGATAATCTACAAAGGGCATATCTGAACTTAAATCTTCCACCTCCTTCGGCGGTTCGTAGGTGCTGCGAATTCGTGCAAGCTCTGCTTCCGCCTTTCGTTTGTTTCCCTTTTCGGGAAGTCCTGTCGATATCCACGGTCAGTGCCTTTTTCCGTTGACATCGAGATAGCTGAGCACTACATAATAGTACCCTCTTTTTATTTCTAAGTGTCCTGATACCATATAAACTCCTTTCTTGGTATTGGCATACACAGGACAGCTCACACCGACAGAGTCATTATACTTTGCCGGTGTGAGTTCTGCCATTGTGCAATTTGTCGTTTCGTAAACACCGTGCAGTTCGAATTACCGGGCGTCTCGGTTGCGGTCACGCTGGCGCTTGAGAAGCTCCAAACCTTTCAGAATATCCCGCTTGATCTGTTCGTCGGTGTACCTCGGTGGAAAATACTCTTTGAAATCGTCTCGCTTGAAACGTATCTGCTCCGCTTGATTCGGTTTTTCCTCGCTCATTATGTCGTGAATAGCTTCATTGGTAAGTACGCCGTCCTGCGACATTTTCTTGAGGCGTATTGCCTGTGCGTGAGACGGCGTGCAGTCATTCAAGCTCATTGCATCGAGTAATGCCCGCTGTTCCGAATACTCTAAGTGGGAAATCTCCACCGCAGGATTGAGAGCCATTTTGTTTTCGTCTACCATTTCAAGCAACTCGGGAATGAGATGAGTCAATCGAATATATCGTTGAACTTGAGTTTCGCTCGTGTTTGCGTCAGCTGCAACCACACTTCTTGACAATAACTTCTGTCCAACTTGGACAGAAGTTATACCTTGGTGGTTTAACGCTTCCAGCTTCATCTTATAAGCAAACGCTTTTTCACTCGGCAGTATCGTTTCCCTCTGCAAATTGGCGTCCACCATTGCAATCACTGCCTCGTCGTCGGACATCTCACGGACGATTACAGGCATTGTTTCCAACCCCAGCACCTGACACGCCGCAAGTCGTCTGTGCCCGGAGATCAGTTCGTAGCCGCCGTCAGGCAGAGGTCTTGCAAGCGCCGGCGTGATGGCTCCAACCTTGTGGATGCTCTCAATCATCCGCTGCATTTCTTCGTTGTTCAAAATCTTAAACGGGTGATCCTTGAACGGATGCAGTTCGCCAAGCGGAATAATTCTCACTCGCTCCAGCTTTGCGTCGTCCCGCATTTCCTGCGTGGAAAACAGATCGTCCAAGGTCGGTAAAGTAAAATCGGATTTTCTTTTTGTCATCGTTCATATTCTCTCTTTCTTTGTTTCTTCGGAGCATAAATCTCTTGCCGCATCTGCTCCTCAATGCGGATATTTTCTTTGATTTTTGGGTTGTCCTCGATCAATCGCTCGGCTGTTTTGATTTCCTTTCGCAGTCCCGCAAGGATAGCAGTGCAATCATTTCGCTTTGCGGTCAGCTCTTGCGCTCGGTCGGAGTCGTGGCAAGAAGTAAGCTCTTTGCGGATTATTTTTCGGTAATCCGTCAGCAGCTTTATCTCACTTTTGTTCTTCTCAATCAAGCTTTCGACTGCCGGAATATTCTGCAACTTGTACTTGCCTACAAGCCGCACCTGCTCTGAATACCAATCCAATCTCCGCCACGCCTCCCGCATTTCAGGGGACAACGGTGTGTGCCGTTTGTTCTTCGGAATCACGCCCAGTAGATAGCAATAATGCAGATAAAGCGCTCGCAAGCCGGTGATTTTCTTCGACGTTTTGAAGCTGCCAAGCATCCGGTATTGCTTTCTTTGAATGGTAATACCGGTGCTCTTTTTTCCGACAAACTCATCATACAAACGGTAAGGCTCCTGCCAGTTCTGACGGTTTTCCCGCATCCGTTCATAGATTCCGGTACGGTCATAGGCTTCGCCGAGGCGGTACAGTCGGGTGGCTTTCTTGCTGTTAACCGATCGAATGGTAGCGTATTTGTGATTGGGATTGAGATCCACCACATAGCCCAGCCGCCGTATTACATAGCAGAAAGTTTTCTCGTTTGTGCTCATCGTGAGCGCCTTGTTAATCGCTTCCCGCATCAGATTGTATTTAGTCGGCTCGCCGTTTTTCTCGGCAAAATAAATCGTCCGAGGCGTCTTGCCCTTTGGATTTTTGATCACCATCAGCCCATTTTCTCGACACAACTCGTCCGACAGACTTCGTAATTTCCAATAAGCTCCTTCGTTGCAGTCAAACTTCCTGCCGTCCCAAATCCCAACGGAGTTGAGCACAAAATGGTTGTGATAGGTGCCGGTGTTGAAATGGGTGGCGACCAGCACTTGATACCGATCGCCCCACATTTCCTGTGCCAGCTCCACACCTAAACGGTGGCAAAGCTCCGGTGTGACCTCACCGGTTTTGAAGCTCTGATAGGCGTGGTAGGCAACGTTTCCGGTGGTTTTGTCGAAGCGTTCCAGCACCGCAATCATCTCCTGAAATGCTGTGTCTGCTCCGCAGTTTACGTCGGTAACATACATCGTTTTTTCTTCACCGATGACGGTTTTCTCGTCGTTTTCAGCGTAGTGCAAAAGGTTTTGTATGTCGCTGTACTCGGTCTTTTCGGGGTTCCTTGCGTACTCAACAACACGGCGAATGTTATCTTTAATCGCCCATATTTTTGTTACTGCCACGGCGCTTCACTTCCGTTTTCTTTGCTTTCAAGCTCGTGATAAGCGTTCAAAATACTCTGCTCCAGCAGCTCAAAAGCCCGGTCAACCGCCGCTTCGGAAGAAGTTTTCCAACCGGCTTTCAGTACCTTTACTTGACGGTACGCTTCATAAAAACTTTGCGGTGCAACCGCCCGAACTTCTTTTCCGAGGGCGACCTTTCGTAAGTAAGCGGAGAGTGAAAGACTACACAATTTTGCGTTTCTCTCCATCTTTCGCTTCTCAGTTTCGGTCACTCGAATGTTGATTGCAATTGCTCTTTCTCTCATAAAATTTCCATCCTTTCTTTGTTTTTTCCGGGGTTACAGGGGTATTGCCCCTTTCGACAAACTGCCGCCGGTTTTGGGGGCAACACAAAACCTATGCTCGTTACCCTTAACCGTTGGCATTACCTGTGTACATCTTTTCAAAAATGACGGTTATGACAGCCGTGACGGTATTTTTGCTATATAGCGATCTCGCCGTCACCGCCGTCATTGCCGTCACACCTTCTGAAGCGCATCAGGCGGCTCTGCCCGGTGCGTTTCGTCTTGTACTCGATGCCTGCCGGAGCAAGTGTCTCACCGGCAAAGCGACCGAGGATTTTTGTAACGAGATTGGGTGCCGTTTCAGTCTCTTCCATCGCTGAGAGCAGCTCCGTTGCCGTCCCCATCCACTCAGGCTTGTCCTTCAGGAAATCCACCAACCGAAATAGAAACTGCGGAATTTCCTCTCGGTGCAGCTCGGCGCTGTCTTTGTGTTCCACCATCTGCCACACCTGATTTTCAAACCGCAGGGTGAACTGCTGATACTCGACGTCTCTGCCGTTAACAAGCAGCGTTGCGGTCTCCTCGCCACGCCGACGCTTCAATATGAAATTGGTACCGGCAGCGCCGGTGATGCCGGTGGAACCGGACACCTCGTTGAACGGATCGGCGCTGTCCTTCAGCTTTCTGAGATGGTGCACCAAGACGATGGCGATCTTAAATTTGTCTGCGATTTGCTTGACCGCCGATATATCGTCGTAGTCATTGGCATACATTCCGTTCTTTCCGGCAACGCTTCTTGAGTCACGCACCTTTTGTAAGGTGTCGATGATGATCAGCTTCGTTTTCGGGTAGTCGTTCAACGCATCGATGATCTGTTCCTCCAGTCCGCAGCCGAGCTTGCCGCACATCGTAGCAAAGCGAAGTCCGAGCGGCGCTTCGTCAACGAGCTGATACAAGCGGTTTTGGATACGTACCCGTGTATCCTCTAAGCACAGATAGAGCACATCACTCTGATGTGTCGGGAGTTCCCACAGGGGAAGCCCTTGCGCCACTCGAATACCGAGCCACAGCATCAGCCAGCTCTTTCCGATCTTGCCAGAGCCACACAGCATACTCACGTCCTGCGGAATCAAACCGTCTACAATGAACAGCGTTTTTTCCATCGGGGTCGATAGCAGCGTATCGGCGTCCACAAGTTGTAATTTTTCAGGCATACTAACTCACCTCCTTTCTGCTGTCCTCAGAGAGGACATAATTTATAACATTGACCTTCGGCACTCGAAAGGCATTGCCAATCTTCACGCCGGGAATATAACCGTCGCCGATCAGCTTGTAGGTCAACTGTCTGCTGATACCCAACATCTTTTGAAGCTGGGCAACGGTCACGATGTCCGGATAGTCCGGGAACATCAACTTGTAAAGCTCTTTGAGCTCTGTTTTTCTCATCTTTCATTACCTCCTTTGTGAGAAAATTCAGCCGCACGGTTGTGCAGCTATGTATCTTTTGGAGCCGATATAAGGAGAGGTAAGCCTTATACCGTCTCCTTCGCCGGTCTGCCCGAATGTCGTTCCTGCCCCGGAATCTCACCGCAGCGTTTTGTTTTTCTTGGTACGCTCATATCGTGGCGCTACTTCGCCGAAAAACATATCTCATTCAGCCGGTCATTCAGTTGTCAAGGTGCGATGTGCTCTCAAGGGGTAGAGCACGGGAGAGGACTTTTTATGCGTGGTTTGGAAAATTTCCTCCCACTTTTAATTGCTGACTTTTTATCGGAAACGGTAAAAGTTTTTTCTCCCTCCACTTGTTCCCACTGGGAGAAGCCAAATTATCGGGTGTTTCCGAAAAAAAGTCCTCAATAGGTAGGCAGCGAGAAGTGGGAAAATATCAGTGAAATCGAAAATTTTTTTGAAAAAACACTTTGTCCCTTCACTTGTTCGGACTGTGGAGTGTCGATATTCAACCCCTCCGGCAAGAAAATTTTTGTCCCTCACTTATTTGGAATGAAAACCCGATCGGTCACCCACTTTTGTAAAATTTTTTGGGTTTGAAATCCTCTCACCTTTAATTGCTGACTTTTTTCTGCGTTTGGACACTTTTTTAAAAAATCCCTCAATAATCAATTGGCGAATTTTTCGAACGTTTGGCAAATTTTTTTAAAAAATCCTTCACTTTTGAATTGGGAACTTTTTTGAAGTTTTAGCAAAACAATTTTTGTTCTCTCACTAATTCGCACTGAGAGAAGCCGTTCGTCCACCCCTTTTTCAAGAAAATTATTTACCCTCCCACTTGTTTGCACCGGGAGACACTGTTTGGCAACCCGTATTGAGAAAAATTACCCTCTACTAATTCCCACTGGGAGAAGTTAAACTGCAACCCCTGTAAAAGAAAAACTTTCTCACTTGTTTCCACTGGGAAAAGCTAAATACACACCCTCGTCCCGAAAAATCTCTTCACTTATTTGCACGAAGCATCCCGAAATGCACACCCAATTTTGGTGATGAAGAAAAATACCCCTCACTTATTTGGAAAAAGAAGCCGTTTTGTACCCCCTGTTTTGCAAAATCTCTCTCACTCATTTGGACAAGAATTCCAATTTGCACCCCCTATCAAAGGAAAAAGCCTTCTCTCGATTTCTTGAAAGAAGGCTTTGTAAATATCTGTTCAATTTATGATTTTTTCGTGACAACTCCGAATAAACCTATATTAAACATTGATTTTTTGCAAAGATAATGTTATAATATATCGTGTATAAATGTATTTTCGTGAATCGGAGGCTTTCATTATGGATAAAAACATCGAACGCTGGTATTCAATGAAAGAGATTATGGAATATTTGGGCGTCAGCCGTGACACGATTCTTGACTGGATCGAGCGCCGTAATATGCCTGCCGCAAAGATCGGCAGACTGTGGAAATTTAAGATCAGCGAGGTTGACGCTTGGATGAAATCCGGCATTGCTGCCGATAAGTAATCGGAATTTGGAGGTGCTGATATGCCGGAAGATAAGAAATGGCAATTTGAACTTGAAGAATACATTAAGCAGGGTGAACCGGGAAAGGTTGAGAAAAGCGAAGCGTGGCAGACTGCTATCGGCTTGCAGGCTGTAGACGGATTAAACACTTCAGCTTATTTGCTTGACACCGCAAAAGATCATATTGAGGGAAAAATCAGTATTGATGAAGCGCAAAAACGTATTCAGAGCTATTATGAACAACGAGCTGATCGTACTGAAATCGAAAACGACACCAAAGAGGCAGATATTGTTTCCGCAAGAATTACAAAGCTTTTAGGCGAAAAGGCGTTTCAATTCTCTCCTGCCGAATGGCTCTCGATTCACCGTAGATTGTTTGAAGGCGTATTTAGTCACGCCGGTCAGATCAGGCAGTACAATATCACGAAAAAAGAATGGGTGCTGAATTACGATACTGTCATCTACGCAGATTGGAACAGCATTAAAGATACCTTGGATTATGACTTTGCCACGGAAAAACAGTTTTCTTATGAAGGTTTATCCGTAGATGCGTCCGTAAAGCATTTTGCGAAGTTCGCCTCTGATATTTGGCAGATTCATCCTTTCGGCGAAGGAAATACCCGTGCCACCGCCGTTTTTATGATCAAGTATATGAAAACTTTTGGCTTCCGTGTAAATAACGATGCCTTTGAGAAAAACTCTTGGTATTTCCGTAACGCATTGGTGAGAGCGAACTATAACAACATTCAAAAAGGTGTTCATTCTACAACGAAGTTCTTGGAAATGTTTTTTGGCAATCTTCTGTTAGGCACCGATTACGAACTGAAGAACAGATATATGCACATTGATTATGTGGATGAAAGTAATTCCCAAAGTGTCAACATTAAAGTTCCAAAGTCTCAATTTGACACTTTGGACTGTACTTTGGAAGAACTGGCATTCTTGGAGTTGATCTCAAAAAATCCGTCTGTCAAACAACAGGAGCTGGTTGATGCCACCGGAAAATCTCTTAGCACCGTGAAAAGGATAATGAAATCTCTGCAAGAGAAGCAGTATATCTGTAGAGAAAGCGGCAAGAGATACGGTAAATGGGAAATTTTGGTTTAATTTTAAAAAACGCGAAAACTCAAAAACAGTGCCCCTCAAATATCTTTTCTCAAAGCCTTGGTTCCTTGGAACCATCGGTGCAAAATATGTAGAAACAGTATGAACGGAGGCTATGATGAGCAATCCAATAAAAAGAGAATTTGATAAGGCATCTCTTATTAAAGATATCACCGACCGAGAAAATATTATTCGTCGCTTTCAAACGACCGGGTATCTTGATCGAGACGATGCAATAAAAAAGATAGAAACAAAAATATTTACAGATGCAGAACTGACTTTGGCTACCGCCGCAAAACAAGCCCAAAACGGCAGCGTTAACCTTCATCAAGCAGACAATAATCTTATCATTACTAATATGCAATTCCAAGTGGATTTTCTAAATGTAAAACTTGCAAAGTTGGAGTTGGAGGAAAAACAAAATGGCTGATATTAAACTCTTTAACATAAACGGAAAGGTAAAAGAATATCAAAGTGGAACAGTAACTCTTGAAAAAGAGCTACAAACTGTGATTGAAAGCAATATGGAAACCTTCTTTGGTGTATCTTTTTTAGCTACTGAATACCGTACAACTGATGGAGGCAGAATGGACAGCATAGGTATTGACGAAAATCATTGTCCTGTCATTTTTGAATATAAACGTTCTATGAAAGACAATGTAATCAATCAAGGACTGTTTTATTTGAATTGGCTGCTGGATCACAAAGACAGTTTTAAGGTATTAGTCATTGAAAAGATGGGATTGAAGGCTGCCGAGAGAATTGATTGGACAATGCCTCGTGTTATCTGTATCGCTGGTGACTTTACAAAATATGATGAATCTGCGATCAAACAGATGAATAGAAATATCAGCCTAATCCGCTATAAAAAATTCGGAAACGACCTCTTAATGTTTGAACAAATCAACGAGAATGTGGCAACCGCAATTTCTGAAGGAGATTCCAATTCCAAATCAAAATCCTCTGATAAGACTTTCGAAGAACAGATTGCTAATGCGAATGATTCAATCAAAATGCTTTATCAGGACTTGACAAATTACATATTGAGCTTAGGCGACGATGTGAGCGAAACCCATCTAAAACTGTATTCAGCTTTTAAAAAGATCAGAAACATTGTAACCGTTGTAGCATTAAAAAAGAAGCTGGTCATAAACCTTCCGATTGATGTATCAACTGTGATCTTTGAAAAGGGATTTTCAAGGGACGTAACAAACATCGGGCACTGGGGCTGCGGTGCCGTAGAACTACATATTCAAAATTCCACTGATTTTGAAAAGGCAAAGCCGCTTATTGATCGTGCATATAACGAAAATTGATGGAGGAAAGAAAAATGTCTGAACAAACAATACAGGATAGCTTGTTTTCTAACGATGTAAGCATTCTTGATAAATATACTTGCCTTAGTCTTGGTGCTACAACCATTAATGATTTAATGAAATCCGGTAAATTAAAGCAAGTCAAAGTTTCTAAAAATTTAAGCAAGAAACCGGATGTTCTCATTATCAATAAAAACAAAGAGGTTGTTGTTTTTTTAGAGTTTAAGACTCCTGACGAGTTGAATTCGCAGATTAAAATTTATAAGGCTATTAAACAAGAAATTGGTGTAGCCAAGGAAATCGGAGCAAAAATCTATGTCGTAACAGATGGGGATAAATATATTTGGCTAAATCCTGTTACAGGAAATCTCATTGTTGATGAAAATGGTAATCAGATTACAAGAAAGATCGATCCTAAAGCTGAACCTAAAAAGGTTGCTGAGTTTATAGATTTAGTATCTCTTTCTGTCTCTGCTGAAAATGACACTATTTTAAAATTAGAGGATATTGATCCTACTGATTTGGCAAAGAAAATTGCTCGTATATTGAAAAGAATGACATTCGCTTCTTCCAAAATGTCTTTATATACCTTTGTGGAAGTATTTCTTTTCAAATATTTGAGTGATATAAATGTTTTGAAAGATAATAATTCTTTTAGTTACATTTATAGTTTGTATTCGGTTGATGAATCCTCTCGATTAACTAATGCAGATATACTTGGTGCATATCTTGAAGGTCCAAGAGCTCAAATGAAAATGTTGTTTCCCGATGGCGGAGACGGTACTACTATTGTTAACGGACAAATTTTCCATGTAAAAAAAGGTGTAGATGGACATTATATCGAAGAAGATTCCCATGCCATTTGCTTTAAAAACATTATGAATGAATTCTATAATTATGAAAAAAGCAATGGTAAGTTCATCAATATAAGTAAGGATTTTAAATCAAAATTATTTGAAACCTTTATGAAAAACAGTGATGACAAGTCCGATATGGGACAATTCTTTACACCTCTTAAAATCGTGAGAGAAATGGTTAACATGGTCACAATCAACAGTGGGATGTCTATTTGTGATCCAGCTTCAGGTGTAGGAAAATTCTTATTAGAAGCTGCGTCCAATGTTCCTTTTGAAATGAAAAATGGTCAGTTAGTTTCGGGGGTTGACTTATACGGATTTGAAAAACAAATGTCAGGCAAAGATGATATAACTACAATCCTTGCCAAGGCAAATATGCTTATTTATTTCTCAAAACTTTTCAAGGATAATAACAATATTGATGAAGTTCAGTACCTTGCAAAGGAACTTTTAAACAAGGTATTTTATTCTAGCAAAAAAGCCCTTGGAACGCTTGATAAATTAGAAGAGAATAAATATGATCTAATTCTTGCTAATCCACCATACTATCAGGATGCTACTATTACTAAGTTAGCATCAGATACTGACTTTTATACTGCCAAAGGTAACGGTGTTGAAGCACTCTTCTTGGAATGGATAATTCGTTCTTTAAAATATGGTGGAACTGCTAACATTGTTTTACCTGATGGTATTTTTACAAACTTGGGCAATACCAACTTAAAAGAGCTGATCTTAAAAAACTGTTATATAGAAAGCATTATTTCACTACCCATCAACAGTTTCTTTAACACTCCTAAGAAAACATATATTCTCACACTGAGAAAGAAAACTGAAGATGAAATAGATAATGAAGTTAAGCAGGAATATAAGATTTTCTGTTATATCTGTAAAAGTATCGGTGAAACCTTGGATGCATATCGTTTTGATACGCCCGATGATAATGATCTTCACGAAGCGGTAAATAAATATAATTCATATAAAAATTTACCTGATAAAAATGACATTCAAGAGCCTTTTAAATCTTGGTTTGAGAGCGATGGAAAAATGAAACTGTTGTCTTTGGATAAATTTCCGTCAGATGCAAATTGGAACATAGACAATATCTGGTCTGACGAGGAAAAGATTAGACTTGGATTCAAAGAAGCTGACGATATTATGACTTTAGATGAATTTAGGTCCTTCATTGATAATCTTGTAAATGATATGACCAATTACAAGGAGGCGATAGAGTGTCTAAAACAGTAACAAAAAAGATTGCTGAACTTTTTGAATATGAAAACGGCAATTCTAAGTACACTAAAGCTTTTTGTAAAGATCACGCAGGAGAGTTTATCGTATATACCGGAACAACCATCGGTGTTTTTGCAAAAGTCGATTTTGCTGACTATACTACCCCGAACCTAACGTTTACAACAGATGGAGAAAAGGCAGGAACAATAGAATATATAACGGATTCCGGATATTGCATCGGAGGACATCGAACGGTACTAAAACCTCTAGTAACAGATATTGATTTGCTGTATTTTAAATATTTGTTGCAACCTCTTTTCTTCAAAAATGTAAAAAGAGGCGACGTTCCATCTTTGCATTTTAATAATATAAAAGATATTCAAGTTGAGGTTCCCATATTGCCTGATGGAAGATATGATTTGGCAGCACAAAAAGCTCTTGCCCAAAAATACCAAGATATTGAAAATCAAAAGAAACTTCTAATTGAAAAGGTAGAAGAACTAAAAAAGTACAAGGTTTTTATTGATTCAGATATCCAAACGAATTATGTTAAAGTCCCTATTACAAAATTATTCACTCCTAAAGGCGGTGATATGAAATTATCAAAGCCATATTGTAAAGATCATATTGGTACATATCCTGTTTATTCGGGAAGCACTTCTAGAAAAGTTTTTGAAAATATAGATACTTATAAATATGACGGCGAGTATCTAACATGGGTCATTGACGGATTGGCAGGTTACGTAATGAAACTGACAGGACAATTTTCTATTACATGTCATAGAGGCATACTTATTCCTACAAAAGAATGTAAGAATGTAGATTTGCTTTATATTAAATACATGATCGAACCCATCTTTCGTAGAAGAGTTAGAGGTAGAATCGGTATAAATGGTAAAAACGAATATACTGCATTAAAACCTACTCATATCGTAAATTATAATGATTCAATACTAATTCCAATTGATGAAAACGGGAATTATGATTTGAAAAAGCAGCAAGAACTAGCAATGAAATATGCCACTATAGAAACTATAAAAGAGAATATATTCGATCAAATCTACAGCCTTACAAATATTATAGTTAATTGATTCATATGGAATCAATTGACCATAATGTTAGATGATATGCAAAAAATCTTAACGCAACCTATATATAGCTCCCACTTGCTGTTATTTTGCAAGTGTATGCGCATACTATTACATATAAAAATTAATGTGTAATGAGGTGTGCAAATTGAAAAAATATCCTTTTAGAGGTGATACTATGGAATTGAAAAAATCTAAAACCTATGAAATACTTGACATTATTAATTGGTCTGAAGCAGGAGAACTTAACATTAATCCTAAATATCAAAGAAATCCTGTTTGGGATAATACTGCAAAATCTTTTTTAATTGATACAATTCTAAGAGATTATCCCATGCCACCTTTATTTTACAGACAAATATTTTATTTGCAAGAACGTAAAACAAAGAGAGAAGTTATTGATGGACAACAACGCACAAGAGCTATAATAGGATACTATAATAATGAATTTCCTTTGCTAAAAAAGCACAATGCAGAATATGGGGGATTGTATTTTAAAAATTTGCCTCCAGACGTACAAGAAAAATATCTGAAATATAATGTTTTTGTAGACACTATTTCTGAAAAAGATGACAGTATAATTTATGATATTTTTGCTAGAATGAACTCTAATGCTGCTAATATCAATAAGCAGGAAATACGAAACGCAAAGTTTTGGGGAGATTTTAAAACTGCAGTTTATACAACAGCAAGTCTCGTGCGTGAAGATTTTATTCGATATGGAACTTTCTCGGCAAAAGGTTTTTCCCGAATGCAAGATATGGAGTTTATCTCTTCTCTTTATATTCTTGCCATCTCTGGATGCACGACAGAATCACCCGCTCAAATTGATAAATATTATAAAGAATACGACAATGGTTTTGAGAACATTGAAGCAATTACAAATCATATTATAAATGCATTCAAATTCATTGAAGGTATTAGTCAATATGTAGAAGATATTTTTGTGCTCAAAAATAAAAACTATATGTACGATTTAATAGGGTATTATTTTGTTGGCAATAACATTATTTCTCTTAGTGAAAATACTTTTACAACCGTGATACCTTTGTCAGACACGATAGCAGAAAAATTGAATAACTTGCATTTTGTATTAGAGGATATCAAAAAGAAAAGTTTCGATAGAAGTTCTGTTGCTCCAGAAATTATCGATTATGAGCGCAACCATAAGGTGCATTCTAATTCGAAAGAATCTCGTGAGGCTCGCATAGAATTTCTTATCAATTTTTTAAAATAATGCCTATGAATGAAGTAATTAATAAACATCCGGAAACAGAAGAACTAGTAGAAACTATTAATCAGATTATTTCCTGCTTATCAAAATTATCTGATGAAGAAAAATTGAGCTACTATCCATTAGCTTTCTTTGGGATCTTTGTAAAGTTTCAAAATATAGTTCACAATCAATTTGAAAAATATTGTATAGGCGAGCCCTCAAGCGCAGGTTATTGTCCTAGTCGAAAGCATGTTTTTTCAGATGTCTCTGAACTTAGAAGTTTTCTTAAGACACGTTCAGAATATATTGACTATGATGATAGAATTGGTGAACTTTCTGACTATATTTTTGATGATAATCCATTTTCAAATTTATTTTCATTAGAGCCATTAGGATATTTGATGTTGAAACATATTCGTAATCACGTTGGTCATGAAAGTAATAGTAGTTATCAAAAGTTATTATCTGCAAGAATTATTCGTGAAGACCAAACGATCTCTGAGTATTTTGCAAAAAGGAGCAAGCGAGGCAAAGTGCATTTTGATGAGTTGGTTAATAGTGTATATGAATATAGCAATTACATAATTGAAGGATAATTTTTACACTTTGAATCCAAATTATTATTTCAACAGGCACGAGAGATTAACTCCCGTGCCTGTTATTATTTTGTGTATTGGATTATTAGTTCATCGACACCATCGATGTACTTACCTTGATATATTAGCTTGTTGCGGTATTCGAATAGGCATTGAATGATGAGGCTATGTTCAGCATTAGTTAGATACAGATAGTACTTCCTTTTTCTCATACAAATACCACTTCTTCATTGATTACTTTGTTTACTCGCTCTCGAACATTGTTCATTTTCTGCGCCCATGCCAACTGATTAGTAGCCTTAAGATGCTCGTCAATGCCCTCTCTCTTTGTGTATTCATTGACCAGCCGAGAAAAAAGCTCTTGTGCCTGTCCCTCAACATCTGCAAGGTGAGAATGCAGCTTGCCGGAAGTAAGTAGGTTATAATACAAAACTCGGTGATGCTGCTTCAGGTAGCGAAAGCGCCTTTGTCCCCATACGCCGATTGATTGTTTTTCTTCGGCGGGTAATACCAAGTTCGGCAACAAATAATCTCCCTGCTGCGTGTAAGTGCCGCCCATTTGTTCAAACAATGTTTTTTCCATAATGCAAAACCTCCTTTGCACTATCATTGTACAAAGGAGACTCACTAAAGTCGAATGTGCGATTTTGAGATTTGCAGATATATCCTGCAAAATGACTTTTCAATGGATTTTGTCTCTAAAAGTCTGACATTTCAATAGGATTTCACCCTTGTTTTTATGACATTTCAAAAAATGACCGTCAGTATTTAGTCATTTACGATTTGCCGAATCGTACTTGACCAAATCGTAAATGACTAAATTTTCTGTAAGCAAAAGCCTCCTCCAGTGCGCTTACACCAAAGGAGGCTTGCTATAGATTTAGTCCTTCAAGAAACTCTCAAACGGGGCGTCGTCGCTGCAAAAGACATCGAACAGCATCTTTGCACCGAGGCGGAAGCCGACAATGAAAGAGTCAAGCTCTGCTTCTCCCATTAGCTCAGCGTAGGCATTGCAGAAGTCGAGGAACAAATCTTTATCTTCGCCCTGTAAGCGTTCGGTTAGCTTTTCCTCAATATCGTTCATATTGTCCGACACCTTGATAACACGATGTTCCTTGCGATATCCTCTTGATTGAGGATCGATGTTTCCGTAGAACAGTTCTTCAATAAAGTTTGCCACTATTCCGCACCTCCTGTTTTACTGTATCTGCGAGGCTTCCCCTGTCGGGAAAACTCGTTTAAGGTGCGGACGTGCCATCTTGATTTGCGGACAATGGTGCGGAAATGCTGTGAACAAAAAAAAGTCAATTAAGTAGATCTTCGGTACTTGATTCACACCATTCTTTTGAAATGATTTTAGCTTTTTCTTTTGGCACCAGCGATTAACCGTAGTTTTACCATACCCGGTTAAAACGACGATCTCGAGAACGGATATCACATCCTTATACTCGGCAAGCTTTTTCTCATAGAAATTGCGCATATCCTCCAGCAGATCGGCGGGAGCGTTTTCTATCATTTGTCGCCGATACACGCCTCCGTACCATCCGGCTGTGGCAGAATAGTTTTCGGGGACGATCTCACGCTGCTCCAAACATGTAATGACGTCCTCTTTTTTGATTTTATAGCAGCGGGTCTGCTTTCCTGTGTACTCGCAGGGAATAAGTCCGCTTTGCAGCAAATACTGCGCCGTAGCTTTACCGATATGACAGATTTGATAAAGCTGCTCTTTAGTAATCACGTCGGGAATTTTATCCCAGTTGATTTCTGTTTTCTTCATAGCAATACACCTCATAATCAAATTTGTCGGTTGACTGTCTGTGTATTGCCGTTCTGCCTTTTGTTCTGTCCTGTCTACCCGCAGTTCTGTCCTAAAATTCGGTTTTTTGCCGATACGAACCCATTTTGAAAACGCCTTGAAATGACTGACTTTTTTCGGCTTTTTCATCGAAAAACCCAGTATTTATGCGGATTTTTTCGAGGACGGGATGATCTTAGATGACACAGGACGGATGATGAAAGGTCTGCATCCCATAAGACTCGAAATCAGTTGTACCTCATGGTACCGTGGGTTCGAATTCCACCCGCTCCGCCAGAAAAGCCTATTGCACTCGCAATAGGGTTTTTTCAACCTTGAAAAACAGAGAATTTTCAGAATCTCACTACCGTATAATCCCAAAATGATTTTAAGCTGTCAAAAACGGCGGCGATACGGTTCTTTATCAGATTTAACAGTCATAATAATTAGAATCAGAAATCCCGGATCATCAAATCTATTGATAATCCGGGATTTTCGCTTTTCTAAAATTTTTTCATAGGCTTGACGTACAGGTGACAATCGTAATCGGGTGCATCTGCACAGATTCATCTCCGCCATCGGTCCGACGAATGCCGGTGTCCAGCAATAATTCCGCCCATTTATCAAGTACCTTTGTTTCCATACTGTCTCCGTTATTTGTCGTCGGTTCTGCCGCGAGAGGTCAAAAATACTATCGCGCGGTCTATCGAGCTGCGCACATGCTCCATCTCGGCATTGTGCAGCTTACCTGCGTTGCGGTAATCAAAGCTGTTGCAGAACTCGTTGACGTCGCTGTTCAGCTGCTTTGCGTAATTCTGCATTATCTCGTCCAGCACCTTTAAGAACTCGGGGCGCTCGTTTTTGGGCAGCTTGACCGCGCTTTGCTCGATAAGATAATGATAATGCGGCAGGCAGAAATATTCCTGCGTCCTGAACAGGTTCTTGAACTTGCCGTCCTTTTGGAACATGGTGAACACGGTGTCCAGCATATGGTCGATACCCCACTGCACCTTAGAGCAGACAAAGCAGGTGCCGTCTACCTCCGCCGCCTTTTTCGCCTTTGAATCCTTGGATACGAAAAGTCCCTTTTTATCAAAGATGTTGGCGCGCACCTCTTCAAGGTGGCTGTTCAGCATCAGGGCAAGGGAAAGGCGGTTGTTCTGCTTTAACAGCTCGCCGAAATGGGTATGGCAAAAGCCCAGCCTGTTGGTCTCTATACGCACGTCAGGCTCCATCATCGCCGCGCCCATTATGTATTCGCAGATGTGCTGCTCTACGGTGTCGCGCATACGGCAGATAGGGCAGCCCTCGCGCGGCTCGAACACTTCGTTTACCGGGATAGTAAGTATGCTTTCTCTCATGTTTTTCGTTCCTTTCGACTTTATCACAGAGAAAAATTTCAAATTTCTCTTGTATTTTTCCTATTTATATTGTATTATATTAATAGAAAATAATCAAGTGTTTTTTTAAAAATAAAGGATATTAAGATAAATGGACTACATATTTGAGTGTAAAAATTTCGACCCGCGGCAGATATTGTTCTGCGGTCAGTGCTTTCGCTGGACAGAGAGCGACGGCGTATACTCCGGCATAGTAGGCGACAAATTTCTCCGCCTTAGCAAAAGCGGCGACACCGTCACGTTTTATAACATTGATGAAACAGACGCGGTGTTCTGGCAGGATTATTTCGACCTTGACACCGACTACGGTAAAATAATAGAGACGCTGTCCGACGACATGTTTTTAAGAGAGGCCTGCAAGGAGAAAAGCGGCATACGCGTTTTGCGCCAGCCGCCGTTTGAGACGCTTATCAGCTTCATCATATCCCAGAATAACAACATCAAGCGCATCACCGGCATAATCTCCCGCCTGTGCGAGAGCTTTGGGCGGAAAAAGGATTTCGGCTATATGTTCCCCACAGCGAAAGAGCTTGACGGCATCACCGCCGAGGACCTAGCGCCGCTGCGCGCGGGCTTTCGGGCAAAGTACATCGTGGACGCGGTAGAAAAGGTCAACAGCGGCGAGGTGGACTTGGACGCGCTGTACGATATGGATTCCGACGCCGCCCGCGAAAAGCTGAAAACCATCAAGGGCGTGGGGGACAAGGTAGCGGACTGCGTGCTGCTGTTCGCGTATCACAAGATAGACGCGTTCCCGCGGGACGTATGGATAAAGCGGGCGACCGCCGCGCTGTACCCCGACGGACTGCCGGAGTGCTTTTGCGGTGTTGAGGGGATAGCGCAGCAGTATCTGTTTGATTATGTCAGGACACATCCGGAGCTTATCAGTGAATAGAGAATAATTGCGGTTGCGCCTACGGCGCTAATTAAAAGGAGATTTCATGGTAAACATAGGCAACGATTGGGACGGGCTGCTGAAGGGCGAATTTGAAAGCGACTATTACAAGACCCTGCGCAAATTTCTCGTTAGTGAATATAACACACGCAGGATATATCCGCCCGCCGACTGCATCTTCAACGCGCTGAAATACACCCCGTATCAGGACGTCAAGGCGGTGCTGCTGGGGCAGGACCCATACCACGGGGCGGGGCAGGCGCACGGGCTGTGCTTTTCGGTACGGCGCGGGATACAGCCGCCGCCGTCACTGCAAAATATGTTTAAGGAATTGTACGACGACCTCGGCATACAGTGCGACCCTAACTTCGGCGAGCTGACCTCTTGGGCAAAGCAGGGGGTACTGCTGTTAAACACCGCGCTGACCGTCAGAGAGGGCGCGGCAAACAGCCACCGCGGCAAGGGCTGGGAGATACTGACCGACAAGATAATACAGCTGGTCAACGACAAGACCGCGCCTGTGGCGTTTATACTGTGGGGCGGCAACGCAAAGGCAAAGCGTCCGCTGATAACCAACCCGATACATAAGGTTTTCGTCGCGGCACACCCCAGTCCGCTGTCGGCGTATAACGGATTTTTCGGCTGCCGCCATTTTTCGGCGGTGAATGATTTTCTGACGGCAAGCGGACAGACACCGATAGACTGGCACTTGCACCCTGAGGCATAGACATAGATATATAATCCCTACGGAAGGAATGGTAGAACAATGATATGTGTGACCGGCGACCTGCACGGTGACCTTACCCGTTTCAAAGCCCCGCAGCTGAAAAAGCTGAGACGCGGCGATGCGCTGATAATCTGCGGAGATTTCGGCTGCATCTGGGACGGCAGCAAGAAAGAGCGCAAGACGCTGAAAAAGCTGGGTAAAAAGAAATACAACATCCTGTTTGTAGAGGGCACCCACGAAAACTATGACCTGCTGGAGGAATATCCCGTAGAGCAATGGTGCGGCGGCAAGACCCGCCTTATCAGCGGAAACCTGCGCCAGCTTATGCGCGGGCAGTTTTATGAGATAGCGGGCAAGCGTATATTCTCTTTCGGCGGCGGACAGAGCGACGAGAACACCTCTTACCTTGAGCCGGAGGATGAGAAAAGCTGGGTGCAGGAGCTGCCGACAAATGAAGAGCTTCGCGAGGGCGTACAAAACCTGCTGGACAACGGCAAAAAGGCGGACTACATCATCACCTACGAGCCGCCCGCAAAGCTGGACGAATTTATCGACATAGGCAAGACCAACCGCAACCACATAAATACATACCTTGACAAGATACTGGAGCATGTGGACTTTAAAATGTGGTATTTCGGCAAACGGCATATAAACAAGCTGATCCCGCCGCGTTATCAATGTCTTTTCGACGCGGTGGAATTTGCAGATAAAACCAGGCTGAAAAAACAAAAAGCCAAAAAATCCAAAAAAGATAAAAAGGAGAAAGACTGATGGCAGAATTTAAGTATGAGATCACCAAAGAGCTGGGCGTGTTCGGAGAAGCGGGCAGCTATAACCTCGAACTTAATATGGTAAGCTGGAACGACAGACCCCCCAAGTACGATATCCGTTCATGGTCGCCCGACCACAGCAGAATGGGCAAGGGCATCTCCCTCACCGAGGAGGAGATGGAAAAGCTGGTAGAGCTGTGGAACGCCCGCAACGAGGAAGACACGTTTGAATAAAGAAAAAGCCCCGGAGGGGGCTTTTCTTTATTCAGTGAATAGTGAATAATGAATAGTGAATAAGTATGGTATGCCGCTGTCGCGGCATGGATTATAATAACTCCGCCCAAAGGGCGGCGCACCACACCTATTCACTATTCACTCTTACTTATTACTTAAAAAAGGCTCCCTTACGGGAGCCTTTTTTGGGAGCATTTTTTCTTACTTAAGTATCTTGATCTTGCCGATTATCGGAAGCTCTTTAGCCTTGCCGGTTACTGCGTTTACGATACCGATGATAACAATTACCAGTATGCACAGATAAACAAGACCGATGATGATGCCCATGATGGTAGAGAACACGCCCAGTGCACCGAGTGCGCCGAACGGATCAGCTGCAGCAGCAGCTCCGATGATGCCGCCGATGATAGCACTGAGTATACCTAAAACAACGCCTACTACTATATCAAAGATGAAAAGTACCAGACCCTGATTGGTGTGGAAACGCGCGTACTTTGAGTTAGGTGCAGCCAGCAGCGGGATAAGGAACAGGATACCGAGATAAGCAAACAGAGAAAGGATCTTGTTGTTTTCGATATCGGTGGGATCAAACTCCGCGGTGCTGTCAGCGGTGTTCATTACATTCTGAGCAAAATTTGCAGCTGCGTTGCCGACAGGCTCGCCGCATGCAGGGCAAACAGTTGCGCCCTCGGGGATCTCAACCCCGCATTTTTTACAAGTAGCCATTTTTTTACCTCCAAAAAATTCCGTACATACGGATAATTACAATTAAATTATAGGACTATTTAATGCTTTTGTCAATGAATAATCTCAATTCCGACTTAATTTTTATCGGAATGAACAAAAAACGGTATATTATTTTGCCGTTTTTGTTACACTTTTCCTTTCAAAATGCAAAATCTTATGCGGGTTGAGTTGCTCTTATTCTCGCGGTCTGACGCTGTGCCATAACAAGGTCATAATACACACCCTTGTTTTTCAGCAGCTCGGTATGGCTGCCTATCTCGGCGACCCTGCCGCGGTCAAGCACTATCAGGCGGTCGGCGTTGGCAAGGGTAGACAGCCTGTGCGCAATGGCTATCGTGGTGCGCCCCTCGATAAGTCTGTCCAGCGCGTCCTGTATCTGCTTTTCGGTCTGGGTGTCGAGTGAGGCGGTCGCCTCGTCAAGTATAAGTATCTTCGGGTCGTGCAGTATTGCCCGGGCAATCGCCACCCTTTGCCGCTCGCCTCCGGAAATATTATATCCGCGCTCACCTACTATTGTGTTATAGCCGTCCGGCATACGGGTGATAAAATCGTGGCAGTTGGCGGTCTTTGCCGCCTGCACAATTTCCTCAAAGGTTGCGTCCGGCTTGGCGTATCTGATATTATCCAGCACCGTACCGTTGAACAGGAAGGTCTCCTGCAGCACCACGCCCACCTGAGAGCGCAGCGAGGTCTGCTCGATATCCCTTATATCCGTGCCGTCTATCCTTATCGTGCCTGAGGTTGGGTCGTACAGTCTCATCACAAGGTTTATCAGTGTAGACTTACCCACGCCGGAATGACCTACAATGCCTATCATCTCGCCCTTTTTGATGTCAAAGCTAATGTCCTTCAGCACGGGGTTGTACGCCTTATAACCGAAAAATACGTTGCTGAAGCTGATGTCGCCCTTCACGTCAACGGTCTTTGCGTTTTCGCTGTCGGACAGGTCGTTTTCCTCCTCCAACAGCTCGAACACTCGGCTGGCGCTTACCCCCGCCTGGGCGAGCGCCCTCGGCAGTGATGTCAGCCACTGTATCGGTCCGTACAGCATATATACATATGACGTAAACTGTACCAGCTCGCCTATCTGCATACTGCCGCCCAGTATCATGCTGCCGCCGAAATACAGTGCGCAGAACTCGCCTATGCTGAACAGATAGCGTATCGGCGGCTGCACCAGATACCAGATGATGTCCGCGTTTCTGATAGCGTCCGCCCACGAGCGGCTTGCCTCTTTATAATGCTCTATCTCGCGGTCCTCGCCGCCGTAGTTTTTTACCACCCGCTCGCCGTGCAGCACATCGTGCAGCAGCTCTGACGCGCGGCACTGACACCGCCACGCCCTGCCGTAACGCACGCTGATTACGTTGAAGGACTTTACCGACAGATATGCCGCCAGCGGCAGCGGTATCACCACTATCAACGCTAATTTCCAGTTGGTGAAGAACATTATTATTATCAGCGCGACCAGCGCCACACTCTGGAATATCATATCCTTGCCGCGGCTGGTGACAAAGTCCTGCAGCACATTCGCGTCGCTGGATACTCTGTTTATCAGCTCGCCGGGGGTGCGGCGGGAGATGTTGCTCATCGACAGCTCCTGCGTCTTGTTGAAGATGTCACGCCGCAGGTCGCGTCCGTAGGCGGCGGATATTTTATAATTCGCGTGCTCCTGCAATAGCCTGAATATCAACGTGCCGATGTTTATCCCCAGTATACACAGCGCGATTTTGGTAAACAGTGCCCAGTCCTGATTGTTGGGCACTATCAGGTCGTCTATAAGTATACGCTGGAATATCGGGTTTACCACGTCCGCCGCGTACAGGATAAATGTCGCGGTCAACGCGAGGAAGAATTTTGTTTTATAGGGTGCCAGCCTTTTTATCAGCTTGGTGAATACACCCTTTTTCGCGGAGCAGAACACACACTTTGAGTGACCGCGCATCGCCGCGCCGCAGACCGGACAGGTCGGCTCATCGGCGTTTGTCTCCTCGGTAAACTCGCCTGTGTGTATGTAGTGGTCGATTATCTTCGCCAGCTCCGCATAGCGCAGATAATACCGCTGGTTAAAGGCGCAGACACAGGTCCATTTGCCCTGCATGTCCTTGACGCACAGCATAGAACAGCCGACCAGTTGCTGCACCTCTATCTCGGCTATTCGGTCGGTGGAAAACTCTTTTTCCAGCTTTCCGTCAACGTACACCGAGAGCTTTTCCTTTACCGCCGTGAGGTGACCGTTGACGGTTTTGGTCCGTCGGTCAAGATCAAAGGGTAATGAGAACGTCACGTCGCTCTCGCTTACCCCCTCGGGCAGTGATATTTTTAAGTTCATACAGTTACCTCATTAAATGAACAATTGCAGCTTTTTTATGCTCGCCTTGTCCATTTTGGATATCTCGGGGATAAGATAACGGTTGCCGTCCGCGTCGGTGACGCTTATCATCTTGTTCTGTATCATGCGGAAGTTATGCCACCAGTCGTTTACCGCTATCCGCTTTTCTCCAGCGGTAGTCTCCGCCTGCAAGAATAAATATCCCATCCTGTTGTCGGTTATCTTCTTTATCTTTGTTATTATCGGTATGTAGTATTTGAAATTCAAAAACTCCTCTACTATCTGCCGCTGATCGTCGGGCAGGTCGCTGACATTTTTCAGCACGCCTATCTCTTTCCATTCCTCACGCTCGTTTTTATAGGTCGCGCTGACGTACTCGTCTGTCGAGTCAAACGGCACCAGCCTTGTCAGCGTTACCCTGTTCCATTCCTCGCCCTCATATTTAAGGGTGAGCAGACCGCTCGCCTCGGGGATGAACTCCACCGTCTTGGGGTCCAGCAGCTTTAGTGTATCTATCTCATATACCGTTTCTGTGTTTTGTTTCATATTATCTGCCTCCTTATTCGCCTATACCGATAGACTTCAGCGACATTGATTGCAGCTTATACAGCTCGAAATATGTACCGTTCGCCCTGATAAGCTCGTCGTGCGTGCCGCTCTCTTTCAGCTCGCCGTTTTCTATCACGTTCAGCATATCCGCGTCACGCAGCGTGGACAGTCGGTGCGCTATCGCTATTATCGTTCTGCCTTGCTTTAAGTTATCTATCGCGTTTTGTATCTTGCGCTCGGTGGCGGTGTCCATTGCGGCGGTCGCCTCGTCAAGTATAAGTATATTCGGCTTTTGTATCAGCGCGCGGGCGATGGATATACGCTGCTTTTCGCCGCCCGACAGGCTGATGCCGCCGCTGCCTGTTATGGTGTCATAGCCGTCCGGCAGCTGCATGATAAAGTCGTGGGCGTTGGCGTTTTTCGCCGCCTGTATTACCTCTTCCATGCTTGCGTCAGGGCGCGCATAGCGTATGTTGTCGGCGATAGTGCCCATAAACAGATAGGTCTCCTGCGACACCACGCCGATGCTTTCTCTCAGCGCCTTGAACGGTATCTTCTTTATCGGTATGCCGTCTATCGTTATCTCGCCGGAGGTAACGTCATACATCCTTGAGATAAGGTTTATCATGGTGGATTTGCCCGCGCCTGTCTTGCCGACTATGCCGGTAAATTTGCCTGCCTCGGTCTTAAAGGACATATTTTTCAGCACGGGTCTGCCCGCCTCATACTCAAAGGTGACGCCCTTGAACTCAATATCGCCCTTCAGTCCGCCCTCGGCTATTTCGGCGGGATGCTCGGGTTCTTTTACCGTCGGCTCGCTGTCCAGTATCTCGAACATTCTGCCCGCGGCGTCGGTGCAGCGGCTCCAGTCGTTGCCCATGTACATGAAGAAGAACATCGGATCCCACACCACGCCGAAATAACTTATCAGCAGCGTCAGTCCGCCGAACTCCAGCTGTCCGTTCAGCACCAGATATACGCCGAGGCAGTAGATAAGTCCGTTGCAGATAGCGTATACGCCCTGCTGAACAGGGAAGAACTGCGCGCTGCGCCGTCCGCGGTTATAGTCGGCGATATAGAGCTGGTCATTTCTTTTGCCGAAGCGGCCTATCTCCTGCTGCTCGCGCGCGAATGCCTTTACCACACGGTGGCCGTTCAGCGCGTCGGTAAGTACCGAGTTCACACCGCGCCTTGCTATATCACGGTTTCGCCAGTTGCGGCGCTGTCCGCGCATCCAGATTATCTCGCACATCAGCACAAATACCGCCACCGCCAGCATACATACCGATACCAGCGGGTTTATCATCAGCATCAGCACCACCAGTCCAAGTATCTTTATTACGTTGGCAATGCACTGCGGCACGATATCGGTGAAGAAAAAGTACACGTCCGAGCTGTCGCGGTCGACACGCCCCATCAGCGAGCCTGTCTGTTTATTCGTAAAAAAGGACAGCGAAAGTCTCTGCATTGCGGTGAAGATGTCTGTACGCAGCTTGTGTACCACCTTCGGTGTAATGCAGCTGATAACTATTCCGTAAACGATCGAGAAAATAGTAGAGACAAGAGAAAATGCGCCCATTGCTATGATGACCGTTAATATTTGTCCGTACAGACTGCCGTTTGCGTTCAGCACGTCGTCGTACAGTAATTTCGTTCCGAAATACGGAGAGATAAGACCCAGCGCCACCGACAGACCTATCATCACCAGAATAATGCCCATCTGCCACTTATAATCTCCGAACATGCCAAGCAGCCGCTTGAAAATCCAGCTGCGCTTGGTGCAGTAGGGGCAAAAGCGGCGGTTGGGATCGGGGTACTTGCGCTGGCACTTCGGACAGTACAGGTGCTTGTCGTCCAGTGCGGAGTCGTCCGGCTCCTCATTCTTTTTAAGACATTCAAAGCGGCGGCAGAACTGCTCGAACTTTTCCGAAAAGCCGCTTGAAAATCTGCCGAGCGGCAGCTCTCTGCCGTCGGTCATTTTCGCGATAAGGCGGCAGGTGTACTGGTATCTGTCCACGTACAGCCGCTCTATATCCGCGTTATCGTACTCGGCGTAATCCTTGAAATCAAACGCCGAATCAAAGGTCTTTCTGTTTTTGACAAGCCTGTCATACCCCGACAGGATATATAATTTCTCCTCGTCGTAGGTGACGTATACGTCATAATAGCAGCCCTCGCTGTCCATGTCCGCCTTGACGCAGTATTTCAGCCTGTCAACGTCTACCGCACGTGCGGCAAACGCGGATGCAACCGCATCCGTCAATTTATCAAAATATTTTATCACGATTTTATCCGGTCCTCTAACCGCTACACATTACATACGGAGGAACGGAACAGGTGACAACAAAGGCTTAAATAACGATAAAGCCTACCTTTTTGTAAACCTTCTGTAAGGTTTTGCGTGTGGTCTTGAACGCCTTTTCCGCACCGAGCTTCATACATTCTTCGATGTACTTTTTGTCGGCGGCCAGCCGTGCGTATTCGGCCTGTATCGGCGCCAGCCTGTCGGCGGTAGCCTCTCCCACGGCGAGCTTGAAGTCGCCGTAGCCCTTGCCGTCAAATTCCTTTTCTATCTCCTCATATGTCTTGCCGGTCACCGCGCTGTATATCGACATCAGGTTGTTTATGCCGTCCTTGCCTTCGGCATACTTTACAACAGTGTCGCTGTCGGTCACCGCTCTTTTGAACTTTCTTATTATTGTATCTCTGTCGTCAAGCACCGAGATGCTTGCGTTGGGGTTTTCGTCCGATTTGGACATCTTCTTGGTCGGGTCTTGCAGCGACGCTATCTTTGCCGCTGTCTTGGGGATATACGGATCCGGCACCTTGAATACATCGCCGTAGATGTTGTTAAAGCGTACCGCTATATCGCGGGACAGCTCAAGATGCTGCTTCTGATCCTGTCCGACCGGTACCAGGTCCGCCTGATAAAGCAATATGTCCGCCGCCATAAGCACAGGGTAGGTAAACAGTCCCGCGTTGATGTTTTCGGGGTGCTTTGCGGATTTATCCTTGAACTGGGTCATTCTCGACAGCTCGCCGAACTGTGTATAGCAGGAGAGTATCCATGCCAATTCCGCATGCTGGCAGTTGTGGCTTTGCACGAAAGCCGTTGACTTTTCGGGGTCTACACCCATAGCCAGCAGTAAAGAATAGCTCTCCAGTATCTGCTTTTTCAGCTTGGCAGGGTCCTGCCGAACTGTTATCGAGTGCAGATCGACTATGCTGTAGGTGCACTCGTAATCATCCTGTAATTTCACCCAGTTTATCAGCGCGCCGAGATAATTTCCCAATGTCGGGGTGTTTGTCGGCTGTATGCCGCTGAATATACGTTTTTTACTAATTACTTCTTCCATTTCAGTTACCTCTTACGAATTATTAGCGATAAAAATCTCTTGCCACATCGGCGAGTATGTCAACACCTTTTTCTATTTGCTCGTCGGTGGGGGTAGAGTAATTCAGCCTGAACGAAAGGCAGGGCGCGGACTCGTTGACCAAAAAGGCATTGCCCGGCACAACCGCTACCTTGTTCTTTACGGCCTTTTTACAGAAATAATTCATATCGCCGTCAGGCAGGGTGCCCCAGATAAACAGGCCGCCCTCCGGCTCGGTAAACTTGATGGATTTGGGCATGGTCATTTTCAGCTTGCCCAGCATAAGATCGGCTTTCTTGCGATATATCTCCCTAAGCCCGTGCAGATGCCCCTCAAAGTCATTCTCGGTGACAAACCTGTACGCTATCATCTGCGGCAATATCGAGGTATGCACCGTGGACACCTGCATGCACACTATCGCCTTTGCTATCACGTTAGTCGGTGCGCACATATATCCTACGCGCAGACCGGGCGCCAGCACCTTTGAGAACGAGCCCGCGTATATTACGTTGCCGTTCTTGTCCATGGACTTTAAGGTGGGCAGGTCGTCACCCGCAAATCTCAGGTCGCCGTACGGATTGTCCTCTAAAATGTATACGTTGTATTTTTGCGCAAGCTCTATTACCTTTTTGCGCTTTTCCAGGCTCATAGTCACGCCTGTGGGGTTCTGGAAATTGGGGATAAGGTAGATGAATGCGACACGCTGATACTTTTGCAGCGCACGCTCCAGCTTTTCGACGTTTATTCCGTCGTCCTCCATCTCAATGCCTACCAGCTTCGCGTTGTATGAACGAAACGCATTGAGCGAGCCGATAAAGGTCGGTGCCTCGCATATTATTACGTCGCCCTCGTTGCATATCTCCTTGGTAGCCACCTCTATAGCCTGCTGTGCGCCGGAGGTAATAACTACCTCGTCGTCGGAGCCGTACATGCCCTTTTTCTTCAGGTCGTCGCGTATCCACTGTCTCAGCGGCCCATAGCCCTCGGTAATGGAATACTGAAGCGCGTCTATCGGTGTCTTGGTAAGTATATCGGTGGTTATCCTCTGTATCTCCTCGGTGGGGAAAGCCTCCGGAGCGGGGTTGCCCGCGGCAAAGCTGATAACTGTCGGGTCGGATGTAAACTTGAGTATCTCACGTATTGCCGACGGCTGTAAAGCCTCCACTCTGTAAGAAAATGCGTTCATTTTTATATTTACCGTACCGTTCGCATAAAAGCGGCACGATACTCCTCCTTCTCAAATATTTTGCGCACAGACAAAATCTGCATAGCAATATGTATATTCTACCACAATTCAAAAGGGAATGCAAGTGTTAATTAGGAATTTTTCCGCTGTCTTAAAGCCAAAATACAAATCTACTTAATATACAAACATAATATATTTAAAAAAATAGTATTGACAACGGTTTTCCGCAGTGCTAAAATAAGCATTGCAGTCAAAGCTGCAATAATCTAAGGGGAGCTTGTGTACAGGCTGAGAGGGGATTATTAATCCCGACCCTATAACCTGATTTGGGTAATGCCAACGTAGGGATGGATAGCTATATTGTATATCTACGCCCCGTGCAGTCCTGCCCGGGGCTTTTTTGATGCCTATCCTCAATACCCAAACACAAAAATTCAACGAAAAGAGGAAGAGAAAAATGAAAAAATCATTACGACTTACCGAATCCGCCGTAATGCTGGCACTGGGCTTTATACTCAGCCTGTTAAAGGTTGTGGATATGCCCTACGGCGGCTCGGTCACCGCACTCAGCATGCTGCCGGTGATTATCATCGCGTTTCGTTACAAGACGGTATGGGGCCTGTTTGTGGGCTTTGTGGCAAGCATACTTCAGATGATGATGGGTGTGGAAAACTTTACTTACGCAGGTATCAGCATAGGCGCGGCGATCGCGGTAATAATGCTGGACTATGTGGTGGCGTTCACCGCAATGGGTCTCGGCGGTGTGTTCAGGGGCGCGATAAAGGACCAGGGCATCGCGCTGGCATCAGGCGCGCTGGTGGCGTGCGTTATCCGCTTTATCTGCCACGTTATCTCAGGCTGCACCGTCTGGGCGGGAGTATCTATACCCACCTCCGACGGACTGCTGTACTCGCTGGCGTATAACTGCACCTACATGATACCCGAGACGCTGCTGACTGTGGTCGGCGCATACTTTGCGGGAAAGGTGTTCACCATCACCGCAGAAGAGGTAAAGCGTGTACCTCTCGAGACGGGCGGATTGAAAAACGTGCTCTCTGCCATCCCGACAGTGCTGGGCGTTGTAATTTCCTTTGCTTTCATCTGCGGTATGATGCAGTCTGAGGACGGCGTATTCGATATAACCGCTCTGGCTGACAAAGGCATCGGCGACTGGATGGGCGTTATCATCATGCTGATAATCGGCATTGCCGCTACTATCATAATCAGAACCTTCGCGTTCAAGGATAAGAAAGAAACCGCATAACAAAAAGCCCCGAAAGGGGCTTTTTTCAATGTATAATGCATAATGCTGAATGCATAATTATTGAGCGCGCTTGCGCACGGAATTAAAATAACGCGCCTCGGTTCCACCATAAATCCCACATTCGTATATACGTTTGTGGGATTTTTTATTTCGTTTTTATGGAAGATTTATTCCTATTGAAAATGTTATAATTGGCTCATAAATATTAGTGCAAAAGCGAATATTTTTGTATATTGCTAATTTTGGGTTTTTCTATTGACTTTCAAAGAAAAAACCGATATAATTAAAGTGTATATTTATGCCAAGATGAAAGCGAGGTCGAACCGATGAATCCAGTATTGAAATATCGTGGCGGCAAATCGCGTGAAATTCCGCGTTTTTTCCAATATATACCCAATAATTTTAACAGGTACATTGAACCGTTTTTTGGGGGCGGAGCTGTATACTTTTATCTTGAACCAGAAAACGCTATAATTAACGATGTAAATGAACGTCTTATGACTTTTTACACTCAATTGCGAAATCAATATCCGCGTATGCGCCAACAACTTGATGAGATACAGCAAATATACGAACAAAACCAAAATGAATTTAGGCGTTTAAAAGCATTAAACCCAGAAGAAATAGTTCCTAATGAAAATGAAACGTTTTATTATCATATGCGCAAACTATTTAATTACCCTGACAATACATATTTAGACGGCGTTTTATATTTTTTCATCAATAAAACAGCCTATTCGGGTATGATACGTTATAATAATAACGGAGAATACAATGTACCATTTGGTCGTTATCCGAACCTTAATACTCGAATGATAACACAACAGCACTGTGACCTTTTGCAAGGCGCAGAACTTTTCACCCTTGATTATAGCCACATATTTGATATGGCGCAAAAAGATGATTTTATCTTTCTTGATCCACCCTATGATTGTATTTTCAATGATTATGGTAACATTGATATGATGAACGGTTTTGATGAAACGGAACATCGTCGTTTAGCTGCTGATTTTAGAAATTTACCATGCAGAGCATTAATGATTATAGGGAAAACACCTTTGACTGAAGAACTATACGGAAAATATATTTTTGATGAGTATTATAAAAATTATGCAGTCAATATAAAGAACCGTTTCAAGAATGATAAAATGCATATCGTTGTAAAAAATTATTAAAAAGGAATGAAAGTATGGCGACGCTCAATAACAAAGTATTGTTTTTCACAACTTCACCGAGAACACCTACAAAAATGATACCTGAGATAGAATTGCTTTGTGAAAAGTTTGAAAGCAAACCATGGAATCATGCAAATCAGGAACAATTCAGCAACGAACTGGCGGAAAGCAATTTTTTTGAGGGCGATGGCTCTTCTTCTGATAAAGCATTTAGTGCACGAGATAGAATTAACCGTGCACCAAAAGCTTTAGGATTTGTCAATTTAAAACCATATATCGCAATGACCGACGCAGGAAAATCCTTAGTTTTCGGTAAACGTCCGCAGGAAATTTTCTTGCGTCAGCTGTTAAAATTTCAACTGCCTTCACCATATCATCATGAAAACGCAAAAATCGAAGGAACTTTTTGTGTGCGTCCCTATCTCGAAATGTTACGCTTAATACGTGAGCTTGAATTTTTAACATTTGACGAATTAAAAATTTTTGCTGTTCAATTAACAGACTACCGCAAATTCGATACTATAAAATCTAAGATAATCCAATTTAGGCAAGAAAAAGAACATCACAAAGGCGAATACAAACGCTTTGTAAGTGAAACCTGGACAAATGCTATATTGGACATTCATAGCGACAGAATAGCTGAAGGCAGAACAAAAACACGAGAAACATTAGACGACAGCCTAAATAAATTTATAAAAACCCAAAAAGGCAATATGCGTGACTATGCGGATGCTTGTTTCCGTTATTTGCGATATACAGGTCTTATTTCTATTGTACACAACCGTAGAACAATTACAATATTTGACGACAAAAAGCATGACGTTGATTATATACTGAATAATGTTGATCGCAATCCCGTTTTTATTAATGACGAAGAAAAGTATAAAGCATACTTATTCAATTCAAACATGCCATTACTGTATACAGATAATAAAGAAAACATAATTGATGTCATTTTACGGATAAGCAACCGTACAAAACGTGAATTATTAACCTATGATGTAGAATCTCTTAAAGACTTGCGCGACGAAATTGTATCTCAGCATAAAGAAAATATTATTCATGAACAAGTTGCTGAAATCAAGTCTTACGCTTTGTATTCGGAAATTATTGATACATTCAATGAAATAGTTTCTGACGAATACTACGATGCGCCGCTTATGTTAGAATATAATACCTGGCGAGCAATGACCATGCTCGACGGCGGAAAAATAATAGGCAACTTCAAATTTGATGATGTGGGACAGCCACTTTCTACCGCTTCGGGTAACATGCCTGATATAGAATGCGATTATGATGATTTTGCTTTATCTGTTGAAGTAACCATGCAGAAAGGGCAAAGGCAGTACGAATCAGAAGGCGAACCAGTAGCAAGACATTTCGGACAGTTAAAAAAGAGGTCTGGAAAAGATACTTACTGTCTATTCATTGCACCAACGATAAATGAAGCAACATTGGCGCACTTTTTTGGTTTAAATCACCTATCAATTTCACTTTATGGCGGAAAATCAAAGATTATACCGCTTGAATTGGATCAATTCATGAAGCTTATCGAAAATTCATACAGCCATAATACACAACCTACTCCGGCAGATATTCACCATTTTCTTGATCTCGTCATGTTTTCTTGTAGAAAATCAAAAAATGAAAACATGTGGCGTACCAGTATTCAGGTATGTGTTGATTCATGGTTAATTCCCTAGTTCTTTTAATGTTTTATAAAAAGTAGCCATGAAAGCAAACGACAATAAACACAATATTTATTTTACATATTCAAATCCCTGTAACAGAGCAGACTGTTCAGCATTGAATAAGTGACTTTTCCTGTGGGATTGATTATTCACGCCTCACCGTTAGGCGAGGCGCGCTTCCTAATTATGAATCATGAATTATAAAACCAGGGGCTGCAACGCAGCCCCGATTTTTTACATTTCACTTAGTTCATAATTGTTCGGTGTTCTGTGGTAGAGGTCGTCGGTCTGCTCGTAGAACTCCTTAAAGGTCATCCTGCGCAGATTTATCTTGCAGCGTCCGCCGTAATTCGCCTCGTACACCCATACGCCTTCGTCGTCAACATCGTATACTATAACGTAATGGTCATAGCCGTATTTTACGTTGCTGTAGGCGAGATAATCACCCGGGCGGAGGTTCGCGGTAAACGCCGCCTTGATACCCTCGACGCTCCAGTCGCCGCGGTCGCTGCCGTATCTTGTCAGGGTGTTTTCGCCTGTGCCGTTAGTACCGCCGAACAGGTACTCAAACACCTCAAACGCAAAGCCCGCGCACTGTATCCCCGAAAAGCCGCTGCCCAGCACCTCGCTGCGCCCGATAAGGCAGGTGCAGCCGTCCTCATACCCTGTGTTGCAGAAATCATGACAGGTGCAGGGACAATCCAGCATTGTGTTGTAATAATCCCCCAGCTTATAGCTGTGCCAGTAAGAATTTATCTGTCTGCCGTACTCGCCCGCCATCATCGCGGTAAGACGGTCTTTTATCTTCTGACGCTGGCTTATCTCGCTTGGCTTTATCTCAAAGCTTATCGTCTTTGTGCCGGTAAAGTTGCCTTTTCCTGTGACGGTGACGCTTGCGGTGCCGACCTTGTCGTTGTCCTTATAAGAGGTAACGAGATAATCCGTGCCGGAGGTCAGCGTCTTGCCGTTGTAGGTCAGCGTCGGCTTGGGGGTGAGTGCCTTGCCCGCAAAGTATACAGTATCGCAGCTGCCTGACGCAGAGCTTATCTGCGCGGCGGTTATCGTAAAGGTAACGGTCTTGGTTATGTCCTTATAGTCGTTTAAGCCGTTTACCTCTACCGTCGCTGTCCCGACGTTGATGTTATCCTTAAATGACACAACGTAATCCATGCCGGGGCGCAGCGCTTTGCCGTCATACTTAACAGTCAGTGCAGGGGTTATCGGGCTGCCGGTATATATGATGCTGACTGCCGTCTGGGCGGTAAACATATCCGGGTCAACCGTCTCTTCCACGGTCTTTGTGACTGTCAGCGTACCCGTATAGTTGCCTATGCCTGTCACTGTCGCGGTGACGGTGTCGTCGTTTTGGGATATGCTGACATTATAGTCTTTACCTTGCGTCAGCGTATAGCTGCCGTACTGTACCGCCGCCGTATAGTCGCCCTTACTGCCGATTATCTCGGCTGTAGCTTTGGATATGTCCGCTGCGCTTACGGTGACGGAGACGGTCTTTGTGCCGGTAAAGTTGCCTTTTCCCGTCACGGTGACGTCATGCTTGCCTGCCGAGGTCGGCAGCTTATAGCTCATATCGGTGCTTTTCAGCGTGTATGAGAAATATTTTCCCGTTATGCTGCCCGTCACTCCGTCAGGCGAATACTGCGCGCTGCCGCTAAGCGCCGCCTGAGATATCGGACGCTTGTTTATCGTAAATGTCTTTTTCACCGTACCGTTGTAGTTGCCTTTTCCGATTATCGCTACCGTCGCGGTGCCTGCGTTGGTATTGGAAGAATAAGACACGGTGTAATCCGTCCCGCTTTTCAGCGTTGCGCCGCCCAGCGTAACCTTGGGTGCGGGCTTTTGCGCCGCCCCGGTAAATGTAACCGAGGACACCGTAACGTTTGCCGAGGCGACAGACTTCGGGTTTATCTTAAAGGTCACCGATTTGCTGCCGGATATACCGCTCTTTCCTTTAACGGTTACGGTCGCCGTGCCGGCGTTGGTGTTGTTTTTATATGTAACTGTATAGTGCTTGTTCAGCGTATAGGTTGTCGAGCCGTAGGTAACCTTTACCGTCGGGGTCTGCGCCTTGCCGCTGTAGGTGACGTTAGAGACGGTTATCTTGGCGTTTGCTACAGGCAATTCCTTTATCTTAAAGGTCACCGACTTACTGCCGGACAGCCCGCCCTTGCCATTTACGGTGACGGTGGCGGTGCCGAGGTTGGTGTTATTCTTATAAGTAACGGTATAGTCCTTATTCAGCGTATAGGTCGCCGAGCCGTAGGTGACCTTTACCGTCGGCTTTACCGCCGCGCCGGTGTAGTATTGGTCAGACACCGTCAGCTTTGCGCTTGACAGCGACAGCGTCTTTATCTTAAAGGTCATCGTACGGCTGCCGGTAAAATTGCCCTTGCCCTTGACGGTTATCTTTGCCGTGCCGACATTGGTGTTCGCACTGTAGGACAGTGTAAAATCGGTGTTGTTTTTCAGCGCCTTACTGCCGAGCTTTACCGTCGGAACGGGCTTTTGCGCCGCACCTGTATAATATTTCGCCGCTACCGAGCCGAGTGACGCAGCATTAATGTTCAGCGGATTTATCGTGAACGTCTTTGTCACCGTGCCACTGTAGCTGCCTTTACCCTTTACGGTTACCTTTGCGGTACCTACATTGGTGTTGTTTGAATAGGTGACGGTATAGTCGGTGTTGAGTTTCAGCGTTTTGCCGTTGTACTTTACGGTGACAGTCGGCTTTATAGCCGAGCCGGTGTAGGTCTTTGCAGGAATACTTGACACCGTACAGCTACTTATGCCTGCCGCGTCCGCGCTGACGTCGGCGACAAACATCATGACCGCCAGCAGCATCAGCGCGCCCAGCGCGGACACCGCCAGCCTGAGGATATTCCGCAGGAAAAGCTCTCCGCGGGTTTTTGTAAGTTCCATTACCTTTCCTTTCTCCGAATGGTGAGTTGTCCCTCATAAAAACATAAAACATAATATCTTTACAGCGTCCAATTACGCTGTTAAAGCCACGTTACAGCACCTTTGTGCCTTTCAGTCCCGACTTGACGGTCATCTCGCCGCTTTGCGGGTCGAAGAACACCGTCCTGCCGTAATTCAGCCCCACATCCTCCGCCAATATCGGTATGCCGAGCTTGTTAAGATTATCCCTTACCGCCTCAATGTTGCGCCCGCCGATGTTCATCAGCGAGGTCGAGCCGCCGAACATATTCGCGCCGCCCGCTATCTTTGCGGTGATGCGCGAGGGCTGCGCCCCCTCGGCGACCATGCTGTCATACAGCAGCTTTATCGCCGTATCCGCGAACTTAAAGCGGTTGCCGTCTCCCGGCACAGCGCCGCTGTCCGGCAGCATTATATGCGCCATCCCCGCGATACCCGCCTGTATGTCCGCAAGACAGATGCCGACGCAGCTGCCCAGCGCGTAGGTGACCAGCTCGTCGGGAGAGCGGCATAACTTTTGGTCGGATATACCGACTGTTATTTTGCTCATACCATTGCTCCCAATCTGTCAAGCAGCCCGCCCAGCGAGCCTGCCGACGGAATAAGCAGCAGATCTGATTTTATCTCAACGCTGTCTATCGTAAAATTTTCTTTTATCACCAATACTGTGTCTCCCGTCTGAGACAGCTCTACCGCAGGCACGCTCATTATCGCACCCAGCATATCCACCGCCAGCATCGGCACCGACATATCCACCTTCATACCGACAAGATTTGCAACGGCGGCGACATAGCTGCCGCTCATTATATTGCCTATCTCGCACAGCACCGAGACGTCCGTATCGTCCAGCGTCTCCAGGGAGATGTTTTCTTTTCCCGTCATGCCGGTGATGACCGACGCGGCAAACGGCTCTTCAAACAGATGCAGCAGCATACCGTCAATGTCGCCGCTCAGCTTTACGATTATCCCCGCCGTCAGCCGCTCGGGGTCGCCGATAAGATGTATCGCCCGGTCAAAGTCCGCCAGCGCGGTCTTAGGCACATCCATGCTTATCCGCTTGCCCAGCATTGACGACAAAGCAGTCGCCGCGTTGCCGGAGCCTATGTTGCCAATCTCTCTCAGCACTTCTATCTGATTATAATTAAGATCTTCGTATTTTTGTATCGCCATAACCGTCCACCTCGCCTTTACAGATTTATTGCCGCTTTACTTCAGCAGCTTTTGCACAGTCTCAACTATCTGTTCAGGCTTGAACGGCTTTATTATAAACTCCAGCGCACCCAGCCGTATGGCGTCCGCCATCATCGCCTCTTGTCCCATGGCACTGCACATGACGACCTTTGCGTCGGGGTCAAACTCGCGTATCTCCTTCAGCGCCTCGATACCGTTCTTGTTAGGCATGGTGATGTCTAACAATACAAGGTCGGGGTGTTCGGCAGTGTACTTTTCAAAGGCGGAGTCTCCGTCAGCCGCCTCGATAACGCTGTTCCATCCGTTTTGGCTGAGTATATTTCTTATGCACGCGCGCATGAACGGCGCGTCATCAACTATCAGTATTTTTTTATCCATGAAAAGCTGTCCTTTCAAACCTGATGTATATCCTCTTTGCGGCTTGTCCGTAAAGAAGGTGATTATTACCTATTATAAATATAAACCTTTGTTTACGAAAAGTCAACAGCATAAGACTAAATTTGTACGAAATAGTTAAAACAACGCCCGACGCATAATGCATAATGCATAACCAAGCGTCAGAGAATTGAAAAAACGCCCTGTTTTTCTTATCATTTTGCCCAAAAAAACCGCCGGGGTTTTTAACAATATGCCAAAAAATCCGCACCTTTGGTTTATAAATCGAAATTTCCGTCAATTTGCCCTTGATTTATCCGTGATTTTGTTGTATAATTATTTTTGTCTCTTTATCTGAAGAATTTGATTGTAAAATTACATTCAGAATAAATATAAATGCTCCTGAATGAGGAGGAAGGATATGACTTCACTTAAAATTATAAACGTATTAAAAACTCTTGCGCTGGCATTTACGGTCGTGCCCGTGGTGATAATAGGGCTGGTCGGCTTTTTCAGTATGTCCGGCTTTTCGTCGGGTTCTCTCGCACAGTACGCGCGCTCGGCTGGCAAGGCGCAGTCAGAGGCTGTCAACCAGTGCATAGGCAGCTATGAAAACAAGGTCGAGTTGCTGGCCGGCGACGATATGGTTCAGCAATTCGCCGAATCCGGCATGGCAAGCGAGGAAGACGCAAAATTCTTATCCGCGCTGTTCGACTCGATGATCGACGAAAGCTACGACATAAGAAACATTACCATAATCAATGCCGACGGTGCCGTAATACTTGACCATAAGGGCGTGCAGCTCGGCGGCGATTTCTTCTACGGCTACGGCGAGGACACAATAGGTAAGCTGTCCGCCAATCAGACATATATTTCGCAGGTAATGTCTGCGGGTACCCCGTACGACGGAGCTGTATTTTTCCTGGCAAGACAGCTGCAAAACAGCAAAGGCGAGCGCATAGGCTATATAGCGCTGACTGTCGGCCCGGCTAAGATAACCGAGCTGCTCTCCAACACCACTTACGGAAACGACGGCGGATATCTGGTGCTCAGCGACGGCAGCACAACGGTATTCAATTATTCGGGTGTCGCGTCTCAGAGCATCAAGGATATTTCCAACCACGATCTGGAAAGTGTATTTTCCTCCGGCGCTAACGAATCCGGCACGGTATACGATTACGAGGCCGGCGGATTCCTCGGCAGCTACGGATATATCAGCGGTGTATCCAACACCAGTTGGAAATGGGTATCTCTGTACCCCTCCGGTGCGGCATTCTCAATGATAATCATTCCTATCATTATATCGCTTTTGGCTATGCTGGCTGTTGCGGCAGGATTTGTTTTCCTCGGCAGAAAGGTAGCTGCCAAGGTAGTATCCCCGATAAACGACATGGTCACCAGCATCCGCGAGGTGCAGTCCAGCAATTATAAGACCCGTCTCGACATAGAGGTAAGCGGCGAGCTGGAAAGCATCGCAGACCTGTTCAACGATATGCTGGACGAGGTCACACTGTCGGAAGAACTGCACAAGACCGTTTCGCAGATCTCGGACAATATGCTGTTTGAATGGGATTTCGCAAAGGAAAAGATGTATTTATCCGAAAACTTCCTGAATACCTTCGAGATAAACGAAGAAGAGGCAAAGCTGGTCGAGGGCGAGTTCTTAGACAAGCTTATGGACGCCGATAACGCGGAAGAATTTAACAAGGATATGGAGACCCTGCTCAGAAACCGCAGCGGTCACAACGGCGAATATCATATAACCAACAAGTCGGGCGTTGCGCTTTGGTACGCTATACGCATCATGTGCGTCACCGACCGTCTCGGCGAGCCGCTGAGAATAATCGGCGTTATCACCGACGTAGATAACGAGAAGAAGATGGAAATGCAGCTGTCGGTACGCGCAAGCTACGACTTCCTGTCACAGCTTTACAACCGCAGCACATTTGAGCGTGAATTTACCGCAGAGCTTCAGCGCAACGCGCATACCAGACTTTGCCTGCTGTTTGTCGACGTAGACGACTTTAAGTTCATCAACGACCGTTACGGTCACACGGTAGGCGACGAGGTCATCAAGTTCGTTTCCACACGTATGAAGGAAAGAGTAGAAAAATCCGGCTTTGCGGGTCGCTTCGGTGGTGACGAGTTTATCCTCTGTATCACCGACGAAGAGCAGATAGACAATGTTGAGAATTTGGCAATGGATATGATAGACGAGCTTTATTACGGCTATGAGTCAGAGCTTGCCGGAGTTCATATCAACGTCAGGGCAAGTATAGGTATCTCGCTGTCACCCGAGCACGGCGACAACGCACAGAGGCTTATCGCTGCGGCTGACGAGGCGATGTACTTCGTTAAGAAGAACGGTAAAGCAAACTATCACGTTTACACTCCCGAGGATTCGGATATTGAAGATCTTCAGCATACGCTGTAAAAAAACAAGGGCTGCATTGCAGCCCTTGTTTTTTGAAGTAATAAGTAATAGTGAAGAGTGAAGAAGTAAGGTGGCGCGCAAAGCGCGAGAATTGAAATATATTCCGCGCCGTAAGGCGAGGAATACCACACCTTTTCACTATTCACTCTTGCTTTTTCACTAAAGCTAAACCGACCTATTATAGGTCGGTTTAGCTTTCTCTTCTGTTCTGATATGTCTTTAATATATCTTCCGCGACGGCACGCTGGGTCTTGCGCAGGTCCATCGCCTGCTTTTGGATATGCCTGTGTGCCTGCTCTTCGGTCAGCTTGAGGTACTCCATCAGTATTTCCTTTGCCCTTGTCACCAGCTTCATATCCGACAGCTGGCGGGAAAGCTCTTCTTTTTCCTCCTCCAGACGGCTGACGTTCTGCATAGCCACGCTGGAATTTTTCAGCGTCTGTATCAGCACCGCCTTGGTAAACGGTCTCGCTATCACAAACGCCCCGGTAAACCGTATCTTACGCTGTACCTCGTCCGCTATCTCGCCCTTAGTCAGCACCACTATGCCCGCGCGGGTCTCGCGGGATATCTCCGCCGCAAGGTCCAGCCCGAACTCATCCGAAAGCGGGGTGGATATTATCACCGAGTCGAACTTATCAAGCTCTGCCGCCCGCGCGACGCTGCCCATCGTCAAGGCGGTGATATCGCATTCTATTTCAGCCAGCATTTGAGCTATGCCGTCGCATACGTCCTGCGTCTTTGCCACAATAAGTATGTTTTTGATATCCGTCACCGCCCCTCTTTTTAATTCGGAATTCCGCATTTAATATAATTATATATATTTTTCGGCGGTTTGTCTATATCACCGCCGAAAAATTTTTTAATTTAATTTTCAGTGTAAAGCTGCTTGTAGGGGCTGGCGGTGTTGGGGGTCAGCTTGTAAAAGCGTGACTGCAACAGCTCTTTCGCGTTATAGCCGAAGTTGTCGCAGAACTCCTCCACATACTCCTTGATTATCTCCTTGTCCTCGTCGGTCGCCGTCTCACAGCATACCTGGATGGGCAGTCCCTGCGGGGGCTGATCGCTGCGGATAAAGATATATCCGCCGTGCATACCCGTACCGCAGAACGCGCCTACCGGCACGGTGCTTTCGTACCCTATGCCCAGCACAACGATAATTCCGCCCGCCTGATACTCGCCGAGAAAATCGCCGACCTTGCCGCCGATAATTATCTTGGGGTACAGCTCTTTGTACTCTTTCATATGTATGCCGACACGATAGCCCGCGTTGCCCTTGACGTATATCTTGCCGGAACGCATAGCGTACCCGGTGGTGTCGCCGCAATTGCCGTGCACGATTATCTCGCCGTCGTTCATGGTGTCGCCTATCGCGTCCTGCGCGTTGCCGTGCACGATTATAGTGCTGCCGTCAAGGTACGCGCCCAGCGCGTTGCCGGGGATACCGTCTACGGTTATGGTCTTGTTTGCCGCACCGCAGCCGATATAACGCTGACCCATTACGTTGTCAACCTTTATCTCGGCGTCGTCCGAGCCGATTATCACCTTATTCAGATCATAGTAATCTACTTCATTGGCGTTTATAACCATATTATCGCCCCCTTATTCCTTTACCGTAATGCCGCCCAGCTTTTCCAGACGTCTCTGTCTGCCAAACATCATCATCTGCGGACGGTCCTTCAGCAGCTCGACATCGACATTGTCCAGCGGTATCCGCTCTTTTATCATAGAGGTATATATACCCGCTCTCGCTACGTCGCCCATAAGTATAAAGCCCTTTAGCAGTCCGTCCTTGAACACCAGCTTTTTATACTGCTCTTTCTGTGCGTCCTCTTCGACAAATTCCTCGCCGTCATAGCTGCCCGCGGTGATTATATGTAAGCCGTAAAAGCCGATAGCGTTCATCGGTATCGCATTCTGATAATGCGCTTCGTTGCCCGCCATATTCTTTCCCGCTATCTCGCCCTGCATAAACGCGTTGGGCAGCAGCGCCAATATCTTATCTGTGCCGGATGAACAGTCATGGCTGACGGTGCAGTCGCCCGCCGCATATACATTCTTTATGGTGGTCTGCTGAGTGTCGTCGGTGATGATGCCCCTGTCCACCTTGCCGCCTGCCTCGGATACCAGCTCGGTGTTGGGTCTTACGCCCACCGCCACTATCAGGATATCAAAGTCCACCGTCTCGCCGTTGGTGAGCTTTGCGCTGCTTGCGGAAAATTCCTCCACACTCGCGTTAAGTATAAACTTGGTGCCCTTGCTCTCGATATGCTTTTGCATTATCTCGCCCGCGCGCACATCCAATATGCTGGGCAGTATGCGGTCGGCAAGGTCAACTACGGTGATGTCGGCGTTAAGGTGATACAGCGCCTCCGCTGCCTTCAGCCCGATAAGTCCCGCGCCGATGATGAGCACCTTGGTGTTTTTCTTTACCTTTTTCTTTATCGCCTTTGCGCTGTCCCAGGTCATAAAGGTGAATTGGTTTTTCACCTTGTCCAGCCCTTTCATGGGAGGTACAAACGGCTTGGAGCCTGTAGCCACCAGCAGCTTGTCGTACTTTACCTTTTCGCCGCCGTCCAGTGTGACGGAGGTCTTGCCTATCTTCTCGGCACGGCGGGAATACAGCACCTCGACATTGTTATCCTTATAAAAATCCTTATCGCGGTAGTACATCTTATCGTCCGCGACCTTGCCCTCCAGCCAATAGCTTATCAGCGGGCGGGAATAGGTGTGGTGCGGCTCGTCGGTGATTATGGTGATACCGCCCTCTTTGTCGGTCTCGCGTATGCCCTGTACCGCACCGATAGCTGCCGCGGAGTTTCCGATTATAACATATTTCATGTTCGTCCCCTCCTTTTTAGCGTTCTTCAAGCACTATCGCCTGATTGGGACAACCCTTTACGCAGGCGGGTTCGCCGTTGTTGTTCTTGATACAAAGGTCGCATTTCTGTATCACCTTGGATTCGTCCGAAATAACGATACAGCCGTACGGGCAGGACAGCACGCAGGTGTAACAGCCGACGCAGCGGCTCTCATCGCAGGAGATTACCCCGTCCTTTACCGACAGCGCGCCGGTGATGCAGCCCTTTACGCAGGACGGCTCGTCACAGTGGCGGCACTGTACCGCAAAGTTTATATTACCGCCCTCTTCCACCTTTATCCTCGGTATCGGCTTTTTGCCGTCGGCAAAAGCCTTTACCATGCTCTGCGCACCGCTGTTGGCGGCGGCGCAGTAATATTCACAAAGATGACAGGCAAGACACCAATCCTCATTAACATATACTCTTTTCATTTGAATGTCGCCCCCTGTCTTATTGTCCCGCGTGCTGGATGCCCAGCACCTCAAGCTCTTTTTCGGTCAGTCCCACGCCGCGCAGCATCAGGCGGTTTCCGCGCAGAGCCTCTACCGAGTTGATACCCATGCCGCCCATCATTTCCTTTATCTCATGATCCCACGCGTGGATAAGGTTTACCAGTCTCTTATAGCCTACGTTCGGGTTAAGACGCTTTACCAAATCGGGACGCTGGGTAGCTATACCCCAGTTGCAGCGACCTGTCTGACAGTTTCTGCACAGATGACAGCCGAGTGCCAGCAGTGCCGCCGTTCCGATATAAACAGCGTCCGCGCCGAGCGCTATCGCCTTTACCACGTCCGCGCTGGAGCGTACCGAGCCTGCGACTACTACCGAGACCTCGTTTCTTATACCCTCGTCACGCAGTCTCTGGTCAACACTCGCTAAAGCTAATTCTATCGGGATACCCACATTGTCGCGTATTCTTGTCGGCGCTGCACCCGTACCGCCGCGATAGCCGTCTATCGCGATAATATCCGCACCCGAGCGCGCGATACCCGACGCGATAGCCGCCACATTATGTACCGCCGCTATCTTTACGATGACCGGCTTTTTATAGCAGGTCGCCTCTTTCAGCGAGTATACCAGCTGCCTTAAGTCCTCTATAGAGTAAATGTCATGGTGCGGCGCGGGGGAGATAGCGTCTGTGCCCATCGGTATCATTCTCGTCTTGGAGATATCCTCAAGAATTTTCGCGCCCGGCAGATGTCCGCCGATGCCGGGCTTTGCGCCCTGTCCCATCTTTATCTCAACTGCCGCGCCGGTCTCAAGATAATCCTTGAACACGCCGAAGCGTCCCGACGCCACCTGTACTATCGTGTTAGGTCCGTACTGGTAAAAATCCTTATGCAGGCCGCCCTCGCCGGTGTTGTAGTATATACCCAGCTCGGTGGCCGCCCGCGCAAGGCTCTCATGCGCGTTCTTGCTGATAGAGCCGTATGACATAGCCGAAAACATTATCGGGGTGGCAAGCTCTAACGTAGGCGGCACATCGGTGTTTACCGTGCCGTCCTTGTTGAATTTTACGTTGCGGGGCTTTTTGCCTAAGAACACCTTGGTCTCCATAGGCTCTCTCAGCGGGTCTATCGGCGGGTTGGTCACCTGCGACGCGTTGAGCAGTATCTTGTCCCAGTATACGGGATATTCCTTCGGGTTGCCCATTGCGGACAACAGCACGCCGCCGGTCTCCGCCTGCTTGTATACCTCCGTCATTATCTGCTGGCTCCAGTTGGAGTTCTTACGGAAGGTGTTGGGGTTGTCGGCTATCTTCAACGCGCTTGTCGGGCAGATAGCCACGCACCGCTGGCAATCCACGCAGGACTTGCTGTCGGACAGCATTACGTCATATTCCTCGTCATAGCAATGCACCTCGTTGGCGCACTGTCTCGCGCACGCCTGACATTTTATACAGCGGTCTTTATCACGAATGACCTCATAAAGAGGCTGATAATAATTCAAAGACAATTTACTCTTCCCCTTTCTTATTTATCGTTCAGAGTTACTATTATCGGCTCGCCGCCGCGGGGCGACCATACCTTGTCGGCATCGGGGCATATCGCGCGGATAGCACATTCCTCACTCGCGAGATATACCATATCGTCCTTCTCCGCCGCCACCATCGAGCGCAGCTTCAGCCTGTCGTTGAGCGCCATGATGCCGCCGTCAAAGCCGAGTATTATCGAGAACGGTCCGGTCACCAGCAGGCTGGAGAACACGTTGCGGAAATATTTCAGCTTTTTCTTCTCGGTCTCGGAATACTTGCCGGAATCTATCTCCGACCAGAACGGCGCGGCGATTATCTTGGCGATATCCTCAAATGAAAGCCCCTGCTTACGGTTAAGGAAATCGAATATATATGTAATTACCTCGGTATCGGTCAGCAGATTGCACTTATAGCCGTACATCTCGATATATCTGCGGTTGGCGTCGTAGGACGATATCTCGCCGTTGTGTACTATCGTGTAGTCCAACAGCGCGAACGGGTGCGCGCCGCCCCACCATCCGGGGGTGTTGGTCGGATAGCGCCCGTGCGCCGTCCACGCATAGCCCGCGTATTCTTCCAGTCTGTAGAACTCGCCGACGTCCTCGGGGTAGCCCACCGCCTTGAACACACCCATATTCTTTCCGCTGGAAAATACATACGCGCCCTCTATGCGGTCGTTTATGTTAATTACGCACTGTGCCACAAATTCCCGCTCGTCCAGCTGGCTGGAGGCAAGCTTGGTCGGCAGCGGAGTGAGAAAGTACCGCCAGATAAGCGGCTCGTTGGTGATGTTGGGGTGCTTTCTGGTAGGTATTCTCGACAGGTTTACCACGTCAAAATGACGGTCTAAAAACCGCTCTGTCTCCACCCTCGCGTCGTTGGAATTATAGAAAATATGAAAAGCGTACTGCTCCTTATATTCGGGATAGATACCGTATCCGGCAAATCCGCCACCCAGACCGTTAGACCTGTCATGCATATAGGATATCGACTTTACTATCTTGTCGCCGCCGATACGCTTGCCGTCGCGGCTGATAAAGCCCGAGATGGCACAGCCCGAAGGTATCCTTATCTCGCCCTCTCTCTTAAGCATAAGCTCACTCCTTTATAAAATATAAATTGTCCGTTAAAAAAATCAGGCGTCAACCGATATTTGCATGAATTTACAACTAAAAAATTCAAAAAATTCATATTCGGTTTTGAACTGCGTTATTACATTTTCGCCCGTTATCGCCAAAGCGACAATCATATTATAGCACCGATACAATAAATTGTCAATAGATTTTTGCAAGAAATGTTTATAAAACTTGCAAAAATGTTTGTAAAATGTTTGTGCAAATATTTTATGAATCATGCACTGTAAATTATGAATTATAAAAATTTGTGCCGCGCCTACAGGCGCGGCACACAACAACTATTCACTATTCATTATTAACTATTCACTAAAAAAGCCTGTTGTTTTACAACAGGCTTTTTTTATTCATATATTACTCCGCGTGAATCGCCCACAACCGGGCCGGGGTTGTAATTCCAGTCATACTCAAAATCGGTGTCGGGTACGGTAAATTCATCTTCGGGGAAGGCGTCACCCTGCTCTACAAGATAAACGTACTCGTTATCCAGTATCTGTCTGAACAGGTTTGCGGGGCACATTATCTTGACCGCGTCGATGTTTTCCACATCATAATCGAACAGCGCCTGAATGTTGCTGCTGCCGGTTATCGCGCTCTTGTCGTCCAGATACACCGTCAGCACCTTAATCTTGCCGGTGCCGTCAACCGACAGGAAAATATCCTGCATATCGGTCGGGGTCTCGGACTCTTTAAAGGTAACGTAGAAGTACTCTTCCTCGGTGTTTTCGCTCTCGGTTTTTTCGTATGTCTGCTCAGCCTGCTCAAAACGCTGCTGCTCGCTGACAGAGGTCGAGGGGGTAACGGTGACAGGGTTGCCGCCGCCGAACGCCGCGGATATGCCCACCACCGCAATTATTGCGGCGGCCGTAGCGGAGCATGCGGTTATCGCGATGCGCAGGCGCTTTTTCGGTGCGTCGGTCTTTTGTCCCATGGCGGCTTTTTTGATTTTCTCATGGTCGAATGTATATTCGCTCATAAGCTGCTTGTAAAATTCATTCGTATTCATCAAAAAGCCCCCTCTCTATAATTTGAATTTCTTTTTCTGCCGCTCGATAGTGCGGTAGAGTTTATTCTTGACAGTTGATAACGTGACGTCCAGCTCTCTCGCTATGTCCTCTAATTTCATATCACACGCGAAATGCAGATAGAATATCTGCCCGGTCAGCGGGTCGCTCTTCATTATGTCGTCAAGTATCTGCTTTGCCAGCAGCTTGTCGGTCAGCACGTCCTCCAGCCGCTTTTGCGGGCGGGACAGCTCTTCCTCTATTTTAACCATCTCTTCCTCGGTATAATCCGAGAAGGATGTCACCTTGTCTTTCTTTTTCTTGCCGGAAAAATATGTACGGCACTCAAACTTGGCTATATTTATCAGAAACGCCTCGGGACTTTCTATGTCCTCATGCCCTTTTTGGGTGATACGCCGATAAAAGCGGGTGTATATGTTTTGAATTATATCCTCGGCGTCCTGAAAATTGCCGCACTTGCTCACGACATAGCGTGATACGGATTTGTTGGTCTCTTCATACACGCGGTTGAAGTATTCTTCGTGACTTGCGCCGCCCATCGGCTCACCTCGCTTTGTCACCTACTTAGTAGTAGGCGTTTATCTCAAAAAAGTTTCATTGATTTTCTAAAATCCAAACAAAAATCAAGCACAAAAAATATGGCAGGTTTTTGTATAAAATCACAACATATTGTGGTGTGTCATAAAACACCGCCGCAAACGCCACCACGCGGCTTTTTGTCTATTATACATGAAAATACGGGATAAGTCAAGGCTTCCCCCTTGGCGGGAAAGCTATAGCATGATAAAAACGCCGCCCAAAGGGCGGCGTTCCTTAATTATGCATTCAGTATTATGAATTATGAATTATTCTGTCTTCGGTATCTGAGCAAAGCTCTTTTGCAGGTCCTCGTCGGTGGGGATATAGTCGCTCATGGTACCGTTGTTGTACTTCTCATAAGCCACCATATCAAAGTAGCCGGTGCCGGTAAGACCGAACAGAATTGTCTTCTCCTCGCCGGTCTCCTTGCACTTGAGCGCCTCGTCGATCGCCACACGGATAGCGTGCGAGCTTTCGGGCGCGGGGAGGATACCCTCGATACGCGCGAACTGGGTAGCAGCCTCAAACACTGCTGTCTGCTCAACTGCGCGAGCCTCAAGATAACCGTCGTGGTACAGCTGGGATACCACGCCGCTCATGCCGTGATAGCGTAAGCCGCCCGCATGGTTCGGCGAGGGGATAAAGCGGCTGCCGAGGGTGTACATCTTTGCCATCGGGCAGACGTTGCCTGTGTCGCAGAAGTCATACGCGAACACGCCTCTTGTCAGGCTGGGGCAGGACGCGGGCTCTACCGCGATTATCTGATAATCAGCCTCGCCGCGCAGCTTTTCACCCATAAACGGCGAGATAAGTCCGCCGAGGTTAGAGCCACCGCCCGCACAGCCGATTATCATATCAGGCTTGATGCCGTATTTGTCCATAGCTATCTTGCTCTCAAGACCTATTACCGACTGATGCAGCAATACCTGAGACAGCACCGAGCCGAGAACGTAACGATAGCCCTCGGTAGAGGTAGCCGCCTCTACCGCCTCGGAGATAGCGCAGCCGAGGCTGCCGGTGGTGCCGGGGAAATCTTCCAGTATCTTTCTGCCTATATTGGTGGTGTCGGAGGGAGAGGGGGTTACCGACGCGCCGTAGGTACGCATTACCTCGCGGCGGAACGGCTTTTGCTCGTAAGACACCTTAACCATATACACCTTGCAGTCCAGTCCGAGATACGCGCACGCCATAGACAGCGCGGTACCCCACTGACCCGCGCCGGTCTCGGTGGTCACGCCCTTAAGTCCCTGCGCCTTTGCGTAATACGCCTGCGCGATAGCAGAGTTCAGCTTGTGGCTGCCGGAGGTGTTGTTGCCCTCGAATTTGTAATATATCTTCGCCGGGGTGCCTAATGCCTGCTCGAGGCAGTATGCTCTTACCAGCGGAGAGGGACGGTACATCTTATAGAAATTCCTTATCTCCTGGGGAATCTCAAAATAAGGTGTGGTGTCGTCCAGCTCTTGCTTTACCAGCTCGTCGCAGAATACTCCTCTCAGCTCTTCAAAGCCCATCGGCTGTAATGTGCCGGGGTTGATGAGCGGAGCGGGCTTGTTCTTCATATCCGCCCTTACGTTATACCACGCGGTCGGCATTTCCTGTTCTTCAAGATAGATTTTGTAAGGAATTTCACTCATGGTCAATACCATCCTTTCATGATTTGTCTTTTTTGCAAATAAAAAACCCGTCCTAAATATAGGACAGGATCATAGCCTGCGGTACCACCTAAATTCGCCTTGCGGCGCACTCTGCGAGCAAAACGCGCAAAGCGCATTTTGCAACTGCCGCTGTAACGGTCGGTCTCCGTCGCCCCTAACCTTTCGGCTCGGTTTGCCCTCACAAGCCCATTCGCCGTATCGCTGCCGCAGCGTCGCACCGCCCGCTGCTCTCTGTGGGTGCATAATACGGTTACTATCCTTGTTCACAGGTTTATTTATTCGCTTTCTGTTATTTATTATAGCAAAAGCACAGGCTTATTGTCAAGAGGTTTTTGGGATTTTTATTTCGCGACTGCTGTGACTTTATCCTTTACCTCCTGCGACACACGTCTGCTGTCGCGTATCTTTTGCGCCGCCTTTTTCTTGATATCAGCGGATATCGGGCTGTTTCGCAGATACTGCACAGTCAGTTGAGGATGGTATACGCAGTATACCGATATCCCCCACGCCACCGCCATATCGACGTAATATCTGCCTGCGGTTATTTTATCGTATATCGCAAACGCGCGGCGCGCGTCACTCTCCGCCTTGAAATTAGAGAACATCAGCACTATCCCCGTGCGTGAGACATATTCATCCGGAGACAATATGATCTCGTCGATAAACTCCGACAGCGCGCCGTACTCGTCCTTTTTCATCTTCAACGCCGAGCAGAACAGGTCGCACAACGCCCAGTTGTCTATCATCTCAGCGTAGCCTAGGATATACGGCAGCTTTTCCGCCAACGGTGCTTTCGCCATACCGAGGGTGAGGCCTTTCAGCAGCATTTCTTCGTACGTATCGGCGGGCAGCTCGAATATATCCTTATAGTCGGCGGCGTACTCCTTGGCTATTTTCTTCAGCTCGGGCGTGCGCACCCCGATAAGCGGCTTGCCGCTGGTATGTACTATTTTCTCGCTGAACGCACGGTATTGCTCGTCCGCGAGGACGTCCAGCCGCGCGCGTAAGGTTTCTTTATCAATGCTCATATTATTTTCTCCAATCGCAGCAGGTATTCTTTAACGTCGTTCAGCCTGCCGCCGAAATAGCTGCCCACGCCGCCGCCCGCGGGCAATATGCGGTGGCAGGGAATTATTATCGGCAGCGGATTTTTCTTCAATGCCGTCCCCACCGCCCGCGCAGCACCGATATGTCCGGCGGCACGCGCAACATCGGCATAAGACGCGGTGTCCCCGTACGGTATGCGGCAGGTCGCCCCCATAACCTCGCGGAAAAACGCGCTTTTACAGCCGTCCAGCGTGTAGGGCAGGTCAAAGCTTTTTCGCCTGCCCGCAAAATATTCTCCGAGCTGCTTTGCTGTATCATAGCATACCGCGTCGGGATTATCGGTCTCGGTACAGTCGAACGCCAATGCGGTGAGATATTTGCCGTCGGAATAGGCGGTCAGGGTGTGCGGGGTGTTGGGTATTTCAAAAGTCAGTGTATACATATCCTTATTTTATAAAATTCTCTCCAAGCTAAGCTTGGAGAGAATACGTTATTTATACCTTTTCGTTAGTTCCGTAATAAGCGTTGAGGTACATCTGCTTTATCTCGCTCATCAGCGGGTATCTCGGGTTAGCGCCGGTGCACTGGTCGTCGAACGCCTGTTCTACCATTTCATCCAGTCTGTCTAAGAAGTCCTGCTCGTCTACGCCGTAGTCCTTGATAGTCTTCTTGATGCCTATCTTTTCCTTGAGTTCTTCTATCTTGGCGATAAGCTTTTCCAGCTTTTCTTCCTTGGTGCGTCCGCCCGCACCTACAAAGTCAGCGACCTCGCAGTATCTTTCCAGCGTGTGCGGATGGTCGTACTGGGAGAAGGTGCCCATCTTCTGGGGGTTAGGCTCGGCGTTAAAACGCATTACCTGTGTTATCAGCAGGGCGTTAGCCACGCCGTGCGGCAGATGGTGGAACGAGCCGAGCTTGTGCGCCATCGAGTGACATACACCGAGGAACGCGTTAGCGAACGCGATACCCGCGATGGTGGAGGCGTTAGCCATCTTCTCTCTTGCGACAACGTCGGTCTCGCCGTGCTCGTATGCGTCGGGCAGATATTCAAATATCAGCTTGCACGCCTTCAGCGCCATACCGTCGGTGTAGTCGGTAGCCATTACCGACGCGTATGCCTCCAGCGCGTGGGTCAGTGCGTCGATACCGGACGCGCTGGTCAGTCCCTTGGGCTGGGTCATCATGTTGTCGGTGTCTATTATAGCCATATTCGGCAGTAACGCGTAATCCGCCAGCGGATACTTTACGCCGGTCTTTTCATCGGTAATGACCGCGAACGGCGTACACTCAGAACCGGTACCGGACGAGGTGGGGATAGCGACAAAGTACGCCTTTTCGCCCATCTTCGGGAAGGTATATACTCTCTTGCGGATATCTATAAATCTCATCGCCATATCCATAAAGTCCGCTTCGGGATGCTCGTACAGCACCCACATTATCTTTGCGGCGTCCATTGCCGAGCCGCCGCCCAGCGCGATTATCACGTCAGGCTTGAACTGGGAGATAAGCGCCGCGCCCTCTTTAGCGCAGGCAAGCGTCGGGTCGGGCTCTACGTTGAAGAAAGTAGAATGAACGATACCCATGCTGTCCAGCTTGTCGGTTATCGGCTTGGTGTTGCCGTTATGGAACAGGAACGAGTCGGTCACGATGAACGCGCGCTTTTTGCCCATTATTGTACCCAGCTCGTCAAGAGCGACCGGCATACAGCCTTTCTTAAAGTAAACCTTTTCGGGCAGTCTGAGCCACAGCATATTCTCTCTCCTCTCAGCAACGGTCTTGATGTTAAGCAGGTGCTTTACTCCGACGTTTTCCGCAACGGAGTTGCCGCCCCACGAGCCGCAGCCCAGCGTCAGCGACGGCAGCAGCTTGAAGTTATACAGATCACCTATTCCGCCGTGGGAAGAGGGGGTATTTACCAGTATACGGCAGGTCTTCATTCTCTCGCCGAACTGCTCTATCTTTTTGCGCTCGGTCACGGCGTTGCAGTACAGCGACGCGGTATGTCCGTAGCCGCCGTCAGCGATAAGTCTGTCCGCCTTGTTCAGCGCGTCGTCAAAGTCCTTTGCGCGGTACATAGCCAGCACAGGGGACAGCTTTTCATGCGCGAACTCTTCTTCTAACTCTACGCTCTCAACCTCGCCGATAAGCACCTTGGTCTTGGGGTCTACCTTTACACCCGCAAGCTCGGCGATGGCAGCAGCCTTCTGTCCTACTATCTTTGCGTTCAGCGCGCCGTTGATAATAATGGTCTTGCGTACCTTTTCGGTCTCCTTGGGAGAGAGGAAATAAGCACCCAGCGCCTCAAACTCTTTCTTTACCTTGTCATATATTCTGTCCATTACGATGACCGACTGCTCGGACGCGCATATCATACCGTTGTCAAAGGTCTTGGAATGCACTATCGAGCTGACTGCCAGCTTGATGTCCGCGCTGTAGTCTATCACCGCGGGGGTGTTGCCCGCGCCGACGCCTATTGCCGGCTTGCCGGAGGAGTACGCCGCCTTTACCATGCCGGGACCGCCTGTCGCGAGGATTATGTCAGAGGTACGCATTACCTCGTTGGTGAGGTCGAGCGAGGGTACGTCTATCCACGCGATTATACCCTTGGGCGCGCCCGCCTTTACAGCGGCGTCCAGTACAACCTTTGCCGCGGCGATAGTGCAGTTCTTTGCCCTGGGGTGGGGACTGATTATGATACCGTTTCTGGTCTTGAGGCTGATAAGCGTCTTGAATATCGCGGTAGAGGTGGGGTTGGTGGTGGGTATTACCGCCGCCACAACACCGATAGGCTCCGCTATCTTCATGGTGCCGTATGCCTCGTCACGCTCGATTATGCCGCAGGTCTTGGTGCGCCTGTAAGCATTGTATATATGCTCGCTGGCGTAGTTGTTCTTTATCACCTTATCCTCGACCACGCCCATGCCGGTCTCCTCGACCGCCATTTTGGCGAGCGGGATACGCATCTTGTTTGCCGCTGACGCAGCCGCAAGGAAAATCTCGTCTACCTTTTCCTGTGAGAATTCAGCAAACTCCTCCTGCGCGGCCCTTACCTCCGCCATGCGCAGCCTTAACGCGTCTACGCTGTCAACTATTACCGGGCTGACCTTTGCGGACGCCGCTCTTTTTCTGCTGACAATTTGCTTTTTTGCCATGGTTGTATCCTTTCCTTAGCCCATTTCGGGAAATAGTTCAAACTTAAATCTATATTAAACGCCTTTAAGAGCATTATTTAGGTTATTTTGCCCCGTCCGGACGATTTACATTCAAAGCCGTAAAAATTGCCGAAAATACGACAAAGTTGTTATTTTTTTAACAATACTGTGTTACCGATTATTATATCAACTAAACAGCGGTTTTGTCAATCTTTTTTTATATGAATTTTACTAAATTTTAGGGGGCGAGTTTGTGCAAAAAGTAAAAAAGCAAAATATGAATTTTGTTTTATTTCTAAGCCTTTATATACCATAGCGAAACATCGTATTTTAAACGCCTTGTCCTCGTCCGTCAATATGCATTATGATATATATTTTTTATTGTGCATTTTGTGCATTTTACACTATTTTGTATTGACTATTACACCGATATATGTTAGAATATCTTATATATCTATAATCATAATTTGCGCTTTTCGCGCGCGTTTTATTAAAATTCCAAAGGGAGGTGAGCTAAGTGTTCAAGGGCAGAAACAAAAGCTATAAAATCGCGGCCATCTGCGCGGCAGGTGTGCAGGATGAACATTTGGATCACATAATCTCTACAATGACCGACTCGCTTATACAAAGCGGGTATAAGGTGCTGCTGTTCAATTCGTTCAGCGACTTTTACTTTGACACCCCCCACATAAAGGGCGAGGCAAGTATATATCACCTCATCAACTTCGATATAACCGATGTTCTTATCATTTTCCCTGAGACGATGAAGAACAGCTGGGTATCAGACACTATCGTAAGATACGCAAAGCAGAATAAGTGTCCCGTTATCTGCGTCAACGGCTATATGGACGGCTGCACCAACATCAATTTTGACTATGTATCCTCGTTCGAGCAGGTGGTGCGCCACGTTGTGGAAGAGCACGGCTGTAAAAAGATAAACTTTATCGCCGGGCTGAAAAACAACAGCTTTTCCGACGAGCGTCTGAACGCCTTCAAAAAGGTGATGGAAGAGCACGGGCTGCCGGTAACCGACGAGCAGATAGGCTACGGAGATTTTTGGTCCGACCCGACACTACGCGTTTTAGAAAGATTTTTTGCGCCCGGCAAAGAACTGCCGGAGGCGATAATCTGCGCCAACGACAGCATGGCGGTCACTACGGTGCGCTTTTTATACGAGCGCGGGTATAAGGTGCCGGAGGACATTATAGTCACCGGCTTTGACGCGGTGTATACAAAGCGTTATGCATCGCTGACGCATCTCACCTCTGCGATACTTGACTCTAATCTGCTCGCGGACACCGTTGCGGCTGCCGCTGAAAGGCTTGTCTCAGGCGAAAGCGCGGAGGACATTTACCTTGATTTCAGCCTTACCCTGTCGCGTTCCTGCGGCTGCGTCGAGGAAAAGGAAGAGATAACCGAAGAGCAGCTGCTGGAGATGAGCGATTACAACTTTGCCGCCCAGTCGCACGAGTCCACAATGATAAGCTATTACGCCACCGCTATCAGCGATGATGACTTTGACAGCCTTACCGCAACGCTGCTGAAGTATTCTGCGCGTTTTTCCTGGCTGTGCATAAACGACGACTTTCTCACCAAAGAATGCGACGTCGTACCCAAGGCATACCACAGCGTATATACCACGAAGGTCACCGCGTTACAGCACCGCTCGGACACCACGCCGGCAAAGATAAGCACGATAAAGACCGAAGAGCTTATGCCGGATTTCGAATATCAGCTCAGCATGTACGACAGGTTTATGTTTACGCCGATGCATTATCAGTCAACGATAATGGGCTATTACTGTCAGGTGTCCGGTCTTACCGATTACGAGCTGCACGAATCCAGAAGATTTTTGAATATGACAAACCAGATCATGGAGAACTTTAAGCGCGGCTATGAGCTAAAGCGCGCCTACAACGATCTGGAGATGCTGCATTTTTGCGACCCGCTTACCGGTGTATACAACCGCCGCGGCTTTATCAGCGCAGCGGAGGAAATGGTCGAAAAATACAGGGGCATGGACGCGTTCGTCTTTTCCTGCGACATGGATAAGCTGAAGGAAATAAACGACAAGCACGGACACACCAACGGCGATATCGCCATTAAAGAGACCGCCGACGCCATGAAGTCGGTATGCAACGACGCGATAATATGCGCGCGGTTCGGCGGAGACGAGTTTATATTGCTCGGCTTCAGCAATGACGCGCAGCGCGAGGCGATACGTGTCGCTGACAAGATACACGACCACCTGAATCACTTCAACAGCACCTCAGGCAAGCCGTACGACGTATCGGTCAGCATGGGCCTATCCATAGAAAAGGCAGACAGCATCGACGCGATAACCGAGATGCTCAAGCGTTCTGACTGGAAGATGTACGAGCAAAAAGAGCAAAAGCGCGGCTCGGCCTCGTTCAAGAGTATCGAGCCGGAGGAGAACATACTCCCGACCTTTGCCTACAGGATACACGCGATACTGCGTGAGGATACCAGCACCACCTATTTCTACATCGACTATATCCATTTCAGATGGCATGTATCGGAAAACGAGAACACCCCGAAATGTATGATGTCCACTTCGGTAAATCCGCTGCGCGCGATAGCGCAGAGCGGGTACGTATACGGCGATGACGTCGGCGTGTACACCGAATTTATGAATAAGATAAAGCGATCATTTGATGAGGGTATAGATAACAGCAAGCTGAGCGTGAACATGCGCCTTACCGAGAACGGAAAGCCGGAATGGTACACGATAGACATATGGATGACCGGCAATGACGAGCGTATGAACGAGATCGCCGGCAGCATCCGCAAGGCCACGGTGAAAGAGGCAATGAAGATAGAGGCGCTTAACTTCTACAAGACCAACAACCCTGTGCTGATGAACGAGCTTATCGCCGAAAAGGTAAAGACATACGGCGACGAAAAGATGGCTCTGATACATATGGATATAAGACGCTTTAAGTTCATCAACGAGACATACGGAGAAGAGACCGGTACCGACCTGCTGCACTATATCACCAGGACGCTGGCGGCACATTGCAGCGCAAAACAGATGAGCGCGCGGATAAGCGCGGACCTGTTTATGCTGCTCACCCCGTATGAGGACCTTGACAGCCTGACCGCGGAGATAAGAAAGGTCGAGGAGATCTTGTCCGGCTTCAGAAATATGCGGTACGAGTTTTCGTTCGGCGTGTTCCTGATAGACGATAAAGAGTTATCACCCCGCGTAATGGGTGACCGTGCGTCGCAGGCGCGCATATCCATCAAAAACAACGCTATAGAAAATATCGCGTTCTATGATAACAAGATGCTGCAAACCGGCAAGGTAAGAAAGTTCATCGAGGAAAATATGCTTACCGCGCTGGAAAACGGAGAATTCTACATCCTGCTCCAGCCGAAGTTCAGTATATCCAACCAAAAGGCGCTCGGTTTTGAGGCACTGGTAAGGTGGAAGCATGAGACCCGCGGAGTTATCCAGCCGGGCGAGTTTATCCCGCTGTTTGAGGAAAACGGCTTTATAGTAAAGCTTGACCTGTATGTGTGGGAATGCGCCTGCAAGGTCATGCGCGACTGGATAGACAGAGGTCTGCGTCCGCTGCCCATCTCGATAAACGTATCGAGGGTACACCTTAAAAACGAAGACTTTATCCATGCGCTGGATAGCCTTATTGTAAAATATCGTCTGCCGAAGTACCTGCTGGAGGTGGAGATAACCGAGAGCGTTGAGAACATCAACACCAACCGTATGATGCAGGAGATAAAAAATCACGGCTATACGCTGCTGATGGATGATTTCGGCTCGGGTTATTCATCACTGAACACGTTGAAAAGCACCAACTTTGACGTGCTGAAGATAGACCGTGAGTTCTTATCCAGCTTTATGGTATCCGAGCACGGCAAAAAGATAATCTCCCACACCATCTCCATGTCGCGCGACATAGGACTGGGGCTTATCGCGGAGGGCGTCGAGACGGTAGAGCAGGCGGACTTTCTGTCCGACTGCGGCTGCGACACCGCGCAGGGCTTCCTTTACGCCCGCCCGATGCCTGTGGAAGAGGCAGAGAAATATCTGGAAACCACGAGATAAAAAATCGCCCCCTGCGGGGCGATTTTTTAATTCGGAATTATGAATTCCGAATTAAAACTGCCGACCCGAAAGGGTCGGCAGTTTTCTTATATTGCTACAATATTTACCAGCTTGCCGGGTACGACTATTTCTTTCTTTATCGTCTTGCCGTCCAGCAGGTCGGCTACCGCCTCTTTCGCGAGGGCGAGTAGCTCGTCCTTTTCCGCGGCGGCGGGTACGTTTATCCTTGCCTTTATCTTGCCGCATATCTGAACGACTATCTCGACCGTCTGCTGTACGCAGAGTGCCTCGTCATAGCTGCACCATTCTCCCTCGTTCAGTATGCCGAAGCCGAGGTTGTTGTACATCTCCTCGCTGATATGCGGGGCAAACGGGTACAGGATAGTCAGCAGGCTCTTCAGCTCGGCACGGTTGATTCTGCCGACGGAGTTTATCTCGTTTATCAGCGTCATCATCGCGGCTACCGCGGTGTTAAACTTCATCGCTTCGATATCCTCGCTGACCTTTTTGATAGTGCGGTGCATGCTTGCGGTCAGCTCGGGCGAATATTCGTCGCCGTCAACCAAAATATCCTGCAATGCCCACACACGGTCGAGGAATCTCTTACAGCCCTTTACGCTGCTCTCGCTCCAGGGCGCTGCCTGCTCATAGTCACCCATAAACAGAACATACACCCTCAGCACATCCGCACCGTATACGTCAACTACGTCGTTCGGGTCAACTACGTTGCCCTTGGACTTGCTCATCTTCTCGCCGTCGGGTCCCAGCACCATGCCCTGCGCGGTACGCTTTGCGTACGGCTCGTCAACCGGCACCTCACCGATGTCGTACAAAAATCTATGCCAGAAACGGCTGTATATCATATGACGTGTAACGTGCTCCATACCGCCGTTGTACCAGTCTACCGGCAGCCAGTATTTCAGCGCCTCGGGAGAGGCAAACTGCTCGTCGTTGTGCGGGTCGCAATAACGCAGGAAGTACCAGCTTGACCCTGCCCACTGGGGCATGGTGTCGGTCTCGCGCTTTGCGTCGTGTCCGCACTTGGGGCACTTGCAGTTGACGTAGGACTCTATCTTTGCCAGCGGACTTTCGCCGTCCGAGCCGGGGGCAAAATTATCCACCGGCGGCAGCTTCAGCGGCAGCTCGTCATACGGCACGGCTACCATTCCGCACTCGGGACAATGTACTATCGGGATAGGCTCGCCCCAGTATCTCTGACGGTTGAACGCCCAGTCCTTCATCTTGTACTGCACGCCCTTTTCGCCGCAGCCGAGCTTTTTCAGCTCGTCCAGCATCTTCTCGATAGCTTCTTTCTTGGTGGCGATGCCGTCCAGCACTCCGGAATTGACCATCTCGCCGTCGCCGGTGTATGCCTCCTTAGAGATGTCGCCGCCCTTTATTACCTCGATAATGTCAATACCGAACTTCTTTGCGAAATCATAGTCACGGGTATCATGCGCGGGTACCGCCATAATCGCACCGGTACCGTAGCCCATCATTACGTAGTCGGAGATGTATATCGGTATCTCCTTGCCGTTGACGGGGTTTATCGCGGTCAGTCCGTCTATCTTCACGCCGGTCTTGTCCTTGACCAACTGGGTACGCTCAAACTCGCTCTTTTTCGCGCACTCTGCCTTGTATGCCTGCAGCTCGTCGTAGTTTTTCAGCTGAGCCTTGTATTTCTCAATAATGGGATGCTCCGGTGCGATAACCATAAAGGTAACTCCGTACAGCGTATCGGGACGGGTGGTGTAGATGCGCAGCTGTTCGTCACATTCTTTTATCTTGAAGTTGACGAATGCGCCCACCGACTTGCCTATCCAGTTTTGCTGCTGCAACTTTATGTTGGGCAGATAGTCTACCTTTTCCAGCCCCTCCAACAGCTTTTCGGCGTACTCGGTTATCCGCAGATACCATACCTCTTTGGTCTTTTGTACTATCTCGCTGTGACAGATGTCGCAATGTCCGCCCTGAGAGTCCTCGTTGGACAATACCACCTTACAGCTCGGACAGTAGTTTACCATGGTCTTGTCACGGAACACCAATCCATGCTCGAACATCTTGAGGAATATCCACTGCGTCCACTTATAATAGCTTTCCTCGGTGGTGTCTATCGTGCGTGACCAATCAAAGGAAAAGCCCGCGCGCTTAAGCTGGTCGGTGAACTTTACGATGTTGCGGTCGGTCACCTGTCGGGGGTGTACGCCGGTCTTTATCGCGGTGTTTTCGGTGGGCAGTCCGTACGCGTCAAACCCTATCGGGAACAGCACGTTATAGCCCTCCAGCCGTCTCTTGCGGCTGACCACCTCAAGACCGGAATACGCCTTGATATGACCTATATGCATACCCGCGCCTGACGGATACGGAAACTCTACCAGCGCGTAGAACTTAGGCTTGTCGCTGTTGTTCTTCGCCTCAAAGGTCCCATGCTCGTCCCAGTAGGTCTGCCACTTTTTTTCAATGCCGGCAAAATCATACTTGTTTTCGCTCATAATATCATCCTTTCTTAAAAATCATGATTAAAATAATAAACGCCCGTCTCCCACTTGGAGACGAGCCATGCCCGTGTTACCACTCCGATTCATGCACGGCTCGCGCCGTACACCTCAATGACACAAACATTTCGTTTGTGTGCCGTCCGATAACGGGGACACCGCTGCGACCTAATGGTACTGAATACTTTCAGCCGCAAAGCTCCCGGGCGAGCTATTTCCCGTGCCGCTGCCGTCTCGCACCACGACGACTAGGGTCGTCACCGACGGCTCTCTGAAAGCGGTTGGCGGGCTTTTTTCCCGTTCAACGCCGATATTGTATTTATTATACACGGTTTTGCCCGCAATGTCAAGTGATTTAATTTCAATTCTTTATTGACTTATGGATAAAAAGCACTTATAATATTTATAAAGTATAAAGCAAGGAGCGCGCCTATGACACTTGACGAAAGACTGGTACAAACAATTCCCGACAAGCGGCAGGTAGAATTTCAACAGCTGGAATTTTACTCCTTTGTCCATTTTACGGTAAACACCTTTACCGACAGAGAGTGGGGCGACGGCACCGAAAGCCCGTCGATATTCGACCCCGCAAAGCTTGACCCCGAGCAATGGGTAACAGCAATAAAATCCGCAGGTATGCGCGGGCTGATACTCACCTGCAAGCACCATGACGGCTTTTGCCTGTGGCCCAGCAAGCATACCGCGCATACCGTGGCAAGCTCTCCGTACAAATCAGGAAAGGGCGACATAGTAAAAGAGACCGCCGACGCCTGTAAAAAGCACGGGATAAAATTCGGCGTATACCTGTCGCCGTGGGACAGAAACTGTCCGCTGTACGGTCAGGGCAAGGCGTATGACGATTATTTTGTCGCCCAGCTGACCGAGCTGCTGACCGAATACGGCGAGGTGTTCTCGGTGTGGTTTGACGGTGCCTGCGGAGAGGGTCCTAACGGCAAAAAGCAATACTACGACTGGGAAAGATATTATGCCGTGATACGCGAGCTGCAGCCCAACGCCTGCATCAGCGTATGCGGTCCTGATGTCCGCTGGTGCGGCAACGAGGCAGGCTATACCCGCGCCGCCGAGTGGAGCGTCGTGCCCGAGCGCGCGCGCGACAGCGAAAAGATAGCGGAGAAAAGCCAGCAAAGCGACGATGAAGAATTCCGTCAGCGTAAGGTGGACGCGAGAGATTCCGACCTCGGCAGCCGCACCTTACTTGAAAACGAGGAAAAGCTGATATGGTACCCCGCCGAGGTGAACACCTCTATCCGCCCCGGCTGGTTCTGGCATGAAAGCGAGAACGACAAGGTGCGCCCGCTGGACGAGCTGATAAACATCTACAACAATTCCGTAGGCGGCAACGCGACCTTTCTGCTGAATATACCGCCCACAAACGAGGGCGTGTTCCACGAAAATGACGTCAAGCGGCTGAATGAGATAGGCGAGTATCTCAGCGCGGCATTCAGGACTAATCTCACCGATACGGCAATACTGACCGCCGACAGCTGCGACACAGCGCACACCGTTGACGGTGTGTTAAGCGATGATTACGGCACATACTACCGCGCGGAAACAGGCAAAAACACCACCTCGATAACGGCGGTATGGGACAGCCCCGTCAATGTCGGCAACATAGTGATAAAGGAAAATATCCTTTGCAGTCAGCGGGTGGAGACTTTCACGGTAGAGGCGCGCGTTGACGGCGAATATAAAGAAATATACAAAGGCACAGTGATAGGGTACAAGCGTATCGTACCGCTGACCGACATAAATACCGACAGCATAAGGATAAACATAACCGACTCACGCACCGAACCGACCGTAGCCTTTTTAGGCATATACGAAAAATAAGGAGAAACCGTTATGGATATTACTAAAATCGCAAGACCCGACAGCGCGAAAAGTCACATGATATATCACGAAGACCCTAACGCATTGCATATAAACGAACTGGCAAGCCACTGCTATTTTATCCCGTTTGCGGCAGGTCAAGACCCGTACGCGGACAGGGAAAGCTCTGACCGCTTTGAGCTGCTGAACGGAGAGTGGGGATTCAGATATTTTGACAGCATAATTGACTTAGAGGATGATTTTACATCAATCAAGGCAGATAACGTAATACCCGTACCCGCCAACTGGCAGCTGCACGGTTATGACAGACCTCAATACACCAACATCTGCTATCCGATAACCTACGACCCGCCCTATGTGCCGGACGAGAACCCTGTAGGCATATACAGCAGGAAATACACATACACCCCCGACTGTATGAGAAAAATACTTGTTTTCGAGGGGGTGGACAGCTGCCTGTACCTTTACATAAACGGCGTGTTCGCAGGCTATTCGCAGGTGTCGCACGCAACGGCGGAATTTGACATCACCGACCTTTTACAGGACGGGGAGAACGACATCACCGCCGCGGTGCTGAAATGGTGCGACGGCACATATCTTGAGGATCAGGACAAATTCAGACTGTCCGGTATTTTCCGCGACGTATACGTGCTTTCCCGCCCGCAGAAAAGAATAGAAAACTACCGCATAAAAACCCTGCTGAATGAGGATAAAACCTCGGCGGTGCTGGAGCTGACGGTATTCGGCGCGGATGCGGAAATAACACTTACAGACAGGGATAAAAACATAATATTCAGCGGCACTGCCGCCGACGGCGAGACGCTGAGCGTCTCTGTCGATAATTGTCGTTTATGGTCAGCGGAGATACCGTATCTGTACGATCTTACCTTGACCGCCGCAGGCGAAGTCATCGGAGAAAAGGTGGGCTTTCGTGACATATGCGTCGAAAACGGCGTGGTAAAGATAAACGGCAGGGCGATAAAGCTGCGCGGCGTCAACCGCCACGACAGTTATCCCGATACGGGATATTATGCCCCCGTCGCTAAAATGCGCCATGACCTTGAGATGATGAAAAGACATAACGTAAACGCGGTTCGTACCTCGCACTACCCCAACTCGCCGCTGTTTTATCAGCTGTGCGACGAGTACGGATTGTATGTGATAGACGAGGCGGACTTAGAATCGCACGGCTGCGTTGAGGTATACAATGATTTCCGCTGGAGCTGGGAAAACGGCTATAACGGCATTGCGCTGCTGGCGCGCGACCCGCGCTTTAAGACCGCGATAACCGACCGCGCAAGACTGTTGGTCAGCCGCGACATAAACCGCCCCTGCGTGATGTTCTGGTCGCTGGGCAACGAGAGCGGCTACGGCGAAAATCTCCGCGCCGCCGCCGAATATATAAAAAGCACCGACGATACACGTCTTGTGCATTACGAAAGCACCCACAGGCTGGACGACACGTCGGACGATATTCTTGACGTGGTGTCGGAGATGTACACCTCTCCCGCGGATATGATGAAATTCCTTGAAAACGAGCAGGAAAAGCGCCCGTTTATGCTGTGCGAATACTGCCACGCCATGGGCAACGGCCCGGGCGACCTTGAGGACTACCGCGAGACATTTTATAAGAGCGAGCGGTTTGTCGGCGGACTGGTGTGGGAGTGGTGCGACCACGGCTTTTCCCTCGGACAGACCTCTGACGGCAGGGAAAAATACGGCTACGGCGGCGACTTTGACGAGCGGCACAACGACGGCAATTTCTGCATGGACGGGCTGGTTTATCCCGACAGGAGACCTCACACCGGTCTGCTTGAATTAAAGCAGGTATACCGCCCCGTCCGTATAGAAAAGGGCGGCAAGCCGGGCTTGTTTACAATAAAAAGCTATCTGAATTTTGCCGACGCGGGAGAATACCTCGACGGCAGCTATGAGATCACCTATGACGGCGGAGTAAAGGCGACAGGCAGCTTTCAGTTCAGCGTGCCGCCTATGGGCTGTGCGGAGATAACCGTACCCGACGCGGCGGCAGACTGTGACGAAAGCACATACATACGCTTTATCTTCACCGCAAAGCAGGACACCGCATGGTGCGAAAAAGGGTACGAGGTATGCTTTGACCAGCTTTGCCTGCATATGGCAAACAAAAAGTCCGCTCCCTCAGTCGCAGACGGCAAAGCCGAATTTACAGAACAGCCGCTGACGGCAACGGTAACCGCAGGCAAAGCCGTATACGTTTTCAACAAACGGACAGCCTGTTTTGATTCGGTTAAATACAACGGCAAAGAGCTGTTAGAGCAGCCGTTAAAATTCAACTTCTTCCGCGCGCCCGTGGACAACGACACCATGCGCGGCGACTGGTACAGGGCGCACCTGCACGATTACGTCACCAAGGTGTACGGCACCGAGATAAGGAAATTTGACGGCGGCATAGAGATAGCGGTAAAGCAGTCCTTCGGCTGGAGCATGTATCAGCCCTTTGCTTATGCCGATGTGCTGTACAGCATTTTTGACGGCGGAGAGCTGAAAATAAAATGCAGCCTTGAGGCGACCAACAAGCTCACGTTCCTGCCGCGTTTCGGCATAAGGTTATTTGTTCCCAAGCAGTTTGATCGCGTGGATTATTTCGGCTACGGCCCCAACGAAAGCTATATCGACAAGCATCAGGCGTCCTACATAGGTAATTTCAGCGCGCTTGTCAGCGATATGCATGAGGACTATACCCGCCCGCAGGAGAACGGCTCGCACTACGGCTGTAGGTATATGGTGCTGAAAAGCCCCGACCTTCAGGTCAAATTTGAGGGAGATAAATTCTCCTTCAGCGCGTCGGAATACACGCAGGAAGAGCTTGCCTTTAAGCGGCATAACTTCGAGCTGACAAAATGCGGCAGCAACGTCATCTGTATCGACAGCCAAATGGCGGGCGTAGGCTCTAACGCGTGCGGCCCGCAGCTGGACGAAAAATACCGCGTACAGCTGCCCAAGCTGACAGCGGAATTTTATATGAGACTAAGCGATTAAAAGCTGTGAAAATAAAAACGAACTCCTATAGGAGTTCGTTTTTTTTATAAACTTTTTCAATTAGTCCTGTTCGTATCAAAATATCACTTTAAGCTCGGACATGTTATTGACCGTGCAGTCAGCCTCATATTCGGAGCTTTGCGGGTGACCATACACCGAAAAGCCTTGTTTTACCCATACTGTTTTCATACCCAGCTTTTTGGCGGGATAAATATCGTTGTCCAATCTGTCGCCTATCATCACGGCGTTTTCGGGGCGGCAGGCGGCTTTGTCCAGCGCGCGGAGAAAAATCTCGGGGTCGGGCTTGGCCACGCCCTCCTCGGCGGAGGACAATACTACGCTTATGTATTTCAGCAAGTCCCAGCCCTCCAGCCGTTTTGCAGTACCCGCCGACTGATTGGCGATAACCCCGAGCTTATAGCCTTTATTAACCAGATACTCCAACACCTCCGCGGCATCGGGATAAGGGAACTCGTCCTCCTTGTGCCACGGCGTCATTTTCAGCCCGAAAAACTTTATCGCCTCAAGGTCGCCTTTGAGATTTTGCTTTTGAAAAAATATCCTCTTTTCGGTGAACTGTTCAAAGGATATATCCGTGCCTTCTATAGCGTCCCGTATACGGTGGGCGTACGCCTCGCTCTCATCAACAAGGGTTGAACCGACATCGAAAAACAACCACTGTATATTTTCAAATCCTTTCATACGTTCTCCTTAGCATTGTTTCGTCAAATCCTTAATTACCTCGCCCGCGATGATAAGTCCCACCACCGACGGTACAAAGGCGTTGCTGCCCGGTATCTGACGGCGTACCGACTGCTCTTCGGTGCTTTCCGCCGGGGTTATGGGCACCTCTTTGGAATAAACCACCTTCAGCTTTTTTATCCCCCTGCGGCGCAGCTCGTACCGCATGACCTTTGCCAGCGGGCAGACGGAGGTCTTGTAGATATCCGTCACCTCAAACGCGGTGGGGTCCAGCTTGTTGCCCGCACCCATAGAGCTGATTATCGGCGTGCCCGCCGCCTGCGCGTTTTCCACCAACGCGATTTTACCCGTCACTGTATCTATCGCGTCAACAACATAATCATATTGAGTAAAGTCAAACTCACCCGCCGTCTCAGGGGTGTAAAAGGTTTTATATGTATTTACCACTGCGTCGGGGTTTATTTCGGCAATACGCTCGGCGGCGACGTCAACCTTGTATTTGCCGACCGTCTTGCGGGTGGCGTATATCTGACGGTTGATGTTGGTCAGGCACACCTTGTCGTCGTCTATCAGGTCTACCGTCCCGACGCCGGAGCGCACCAGCGCCTCTACGGTAAATCCGCCCACCCCGCCGATACCGAACACGGCAACACGGGACGCGGCAAGCTTTTCCATGGCCTCTTTACCGAACAGCAGCTCGGTACGGGAAAATTGGTTAAGCATAAATTCCTCTCTCTTTTCAACAGCTTAATTCTCTATTCATCATACAACCCTTTTTGCAATCTGTCAAGGGTGTTCGGTCCAACACAAATCGGAAATTTCCCCGTGCATTCGATGGTCTGACCGTTCAGCATACCTGTATGTAACGAAATATGCCGGAACTGCATCAGCACCAGCTCGTACCTCGTATACTCGCACTGCGGCGGCTTTTGCAGCAGCATTTCATCATTCAGTCCGTCGAGATAATCAAAGGTTTTCTGCTTTACCTGCGCAAGATAATCCAGTAAAAATTCATCGCCGAACTCCGCCGCGCAGTGGTTGTCGGGGTTGTCCATGCCGTCCTCATGAAAGTCAGGCTCGGTATAAATAAACGGATTGAAAAACCACTTATCCGCTGAGTGTATGGCGTGGTAAACATACCGCCACGCGGGCGTACCGCAGACGGGCGCATGGCGGTCATAGGTCTTTATCGCTGTTTCAAGGTTTATGAAATTTGCCGCAGCCTGTCTTTTTATAATGTCACATAATTCATGCATTTTATTTTCCTCTTACCGTAAACCGCAGTCCATCCTCGGAAAATCTCGCGCTCATATTGCGGCTGTCCCAAAACTGCGTAATATATTCCTTTATCTCATCGCTCGTCTTGTCCATCGCAAAACTCTGCCCGCCGCAGCTGTCGCAGAAATGCAGATCAACGCCGAAACGGTCGGATATTTCCTTTTTTATCTGCGCCGCGTCTGATAAGCTGATTATATCCATAATTGTTTCTCCTGTATTGATATAGATTTATTTTATAGTCTATTCATAAAGCTATGCCGTTATACAAGTGGGTTTAAGCCGACTTGACCGATACATATTTTAACATAATACATACATGATGTCAAATCGGCACGGCTTAAGGTTGACAAAAACCCGTAATAGTGATAGAATTATATAGAATAGGCGAAAAAATAAAAAAGAGAACTGCCAAAGGAAAGGATTGATAATTTTGAGCAAGCTGACCGGTGCGGATATAATCTGCGAATGTCTTATAGAGCAGGGAGTAGATACCGTTTTCGGCTACCCCGGCGGAGCAGTGCTTAATATTTACGACAGTCTGTATAAATACAGCGATAAAATAACCCATATACTTACCGCGCACGAGCAGGGCGCGAGCCATGCGGCGGACGGCTACGCCCGCGCGTCCGGCAGGACGGGCGTGGTAATAGCTACATCGGGTCCGGGTGCGACCAACCTGGTCACCGGCATCGCCACCGCGTACATGGACAGCGTGCCGATGGTAGCCATCACAGGAAATGTTGCCTGTGCGCTGTTGGGTCTTGACAGCTTTCAGGAGGTTGACATTACCGGCATAACCATGCCGATAACCAAGCATAACTTTATCGTCAAGGACGTAAACAAGCTGGCAGATACCATACGCGAGGCGTTTTACATCGCCAACGAGGGCAGAAAGGGTCCTGTACTGATAGACGTGCCGAAGGACATCACCGCGCACGTGGCGGAGTTTGCCAACAAGCCGATAAAGCCCGTCACCGTAAAGACGGGACTGCATCAGGACGACTGCATACAAAAGGCGGCGGAGATGATAAAGGAAAGCGCCCGCCCCTACATATACTGCGGCGGCGGAATAAACAGCGAGCATGGCGCGGCGGCGCTGAAGGTCTTCGCAAAGCTGGTGGACGCGCCTGTGTCCTCGTCACTGATGGCGCAGGGCTGCTTTGATCAGACCGACGAACACTATATAGGCATGCTGGGTATGCACGGCACCGCGACCGCGGCAAAGGCGCTGAGCGAGTGCGACCTGTTCATCGCGGTGGGCACGCGTTTTTCCGACCGTGTTATCGGCGACCCCAACACCTTTGCGAAAAAGGCAAAGGTGCTGCATATAGACGTTGACCCCGCCGAGATAAACAAGAACATCCCCGCTTATCATAAGGTGATAGGCGACAGCGCGGACGTGTTGGAAAAGCTGTCACACCTGCTAACGCAGCAGTCACACACCGACTGGATAAATGAAATTTGTCGCAGCGGCAAAGAGCTGAACGTAAAGCAGCAGGGCACGGCGGAATTAGACCTCACCCCGCAGCAATTGATAGAGACGCTGGACCGTCTGACCGACGGCGAGGCTGTCATCTGCACCGAGGTAGGACAGGCGCAGATGTGGGCGGCACAGTATTATAAATACAAGCACCCGCGCCAGCTGGTGACCAGCGGCGGACTGGGTACGATGGGCTTTGGCTTGGGCGCGTCCATCGGCTCTAAGTGCGCGTTGCCAAAGCGCACGGTAATAAATATCGCGGGCGACGGCAGCTTTCATATGAACCTAAACGAGCTTGTCACCCTGTCAAAGCACAACATACGCGTAATAGAGCTGGTGGTAAACAACAGCGTGCTGGGCATGGTGCGCCAGTGGCAGAGACTGTTTTATGACAAGCATTTCTCACAGACCACCCTTGACCGCCCCACCGATTATGTTAAGCTGGGCGAGGCGTTCGGTATAAAGTCGTTCTCGCTGACAAAGGCGGCGGACTGTGAGGAAGTGTTAAAGCAGGCGCTGGAGATATCCGAGACCGCCCCCGTACTGATAGAGGCGCGTATCGACAGAGACATAAACGTACTGCCGATGGTACCTGCGGGCAAGCCGATAAGCGAGCCGATACTTGACATTGAGATAGACGACTGATTGGAGGTCTGAATATGCAGCAATATGTATTATCGGTGCTGGTAGACAACAGCATCGGCGTACTCGGACGGGTGACGGGTCTGTTCAGCCGCCGCGGGTACAATATAAAGAGCCTTAACGTGGCGGAGACCGAAAACCCCGAGCTGTCCCGTATGACGATAGTCACCGAGGGAGACAGCCGCACGATAGAGCAGATAGAAAAGCAGCTGTTAAAGCTGTACGACGTATCCGAGGTAAAGATACTGCACGACGCGGTATGCAGAGAGCATATACTTATCCGCGCGGGCAACTCTCCCTCGTCACGTCAGCCGATAATCGAGATAGCAAACCTGTTCCGCGCCAAGGTGGTAAACGTGGGCGAGGACAGCCTGATGTTAGAGCTGACAGGCGAGCCGGAGAAGATAAACTCGTTTATCGGGCTGTTAAGGCCGTTCAAGATAGACAAGATCGTCCGCACCGGTATCTGCGCGCTGGAGCGCGACTGATATGGCGCGCAAAAAGGTCGAGCTGTTCGACTCTACGCTGAGAGACGGCGCGCAGGGACAGGGGATAAGCTTTTCGACCGATGACAAGCTGAAGATATTCGCCGCGCTGGATAGGTTCGGCATTGACTATATCGAGGCGGGCAACCCGTTTTCCAACCCGAAGGATCTTGAGTTTTTCAAGAGCGTGAGATCCTCTTACGGGGCGAAGGCGGTGGCATTCGGCTCGACGGCGAGAAAAGGCGTCGCCGCAAAGGACGACGAAAACGTCGCCGCACTGATAAAGGCGGACACCTCTCATGTCGCGGTGTTCGGCAAGGCGTGGGATATGCAGGTGACCGATATAATCGGCGCGTCGCTTGAAGAAAACCTCGCGATGATAACCGACACCGTACAGTATCTGAAAAGCCGCGGCAAGGCGGTGATATTTGACGCGGAGCATTTCTTTGACGGGTATAAGGCTAACCCCGATTATTCGCTGGAGGTGCTGAAGGCCGCGCAAAAGGCGGGCGCGTCGGTGATAGCGTTATGCGACACCCGCGGCGGCTGTATGCCGGAGGAGATAACCGCGGCAGTCAAGGCGGCTGGCAAGATATGCGACGTAGGCTTGGGCATACACTGTCACAACGACTGCGGCTGCGCGGTGGCGAACACCCTTGCGGCATACCGCGCGGGGGCAAGCCATATACAAGGCACGTTTATAGGAATAGGCGAGCGGTGCGGCAACGCAAACCTTGCGACCATAACCGCAAACCTACAGCTGAAATACAACGTCTCGGCAGTCAGCGAGGCACAATTGCAGACGCTGACCGAGACGGCAAGATACATCGCCGAGGTGGCAAATATCAAGCTGCCGGGCACAGCGCCGTATGTCGGGGGCTCGGCATTTGCGCATAAGGGCGGCATGCACGCGGACGGCGTGGTGAAAAACCCTGCCAGCTTTGAGCATACCGCGCCTGACGCTGTCGGCAACGAGCGCAGACTGCCGCTGTCGGAGGTATCAGGCAGGGCGGCGATACTGTCCGCGATAAAGCGGTTCGACCCGTCGCTTGACAAAAACAGCCCCGAGACAAAGGCGATAGCCGCAAAGCTGAAAAAGCTGGAGCAGGGCGGCTTTCAGTTTGAGGCGGCGTCGGCAAGCTTTGATATGATGGTACTGCGCGAGCTGGGCAAGTTCACCCCGCATTTTGAGATAGACCATTTCAAGGTCATCTCCTCGCAGGGTCATGACGGAGCGGAGAAAGCCAACGCGGTGATAAAGATAAAGGTCGGCGACAGCTATGAGATAACCGCCGACGAAGGCGACGGTCCCGTCAACGCGATAGACAAGGCGCTGAGAAAGGCGCTGGAGGTATTCTACCCCGAGCTGTCGCGGATGCATCTGATAGACTATAAGGTAAGAGTTATCGGCGGTGCCGATACCGCCGCAATAACAAGGGTGCTGATAGAGAGCAGCGACGGAAACGACGTATGGACCACCGTCGGCGCGTCGGAGGACATCATCAGCGCGAGCGTATCGGCACTGACAGATTCGTTGGAATATATGCTGCTGAAAAGCAATAACCACATATAAAGAAAGGAAGATCATAATGGGAATGACAATGAGCCAGAAGATACTGGCAAAACACGCAGGGCTTGACAGCGTGAGAGAGGGACAGCTGATAAAAGCAAAGCTGGACATGGTGCTGGGCAACGACATCACCAGCCCCGTCGCCATCAACGAGTTTAACAAGGCAGGCTTTGACGGCGTATTCGACAAGGATAAAATATCCCTTGTCATGGACCACTTTACCCCGAACAAGGACATCAAGGCGGCGGCGCAGTGCAAGCAGTGCCGTGAGTTTGCGGGCAAGTACGACATTACAAACTACTACGATGTAGGCGATATGGGTATCGAGCATGCGCTGCTGCCCGAAAAAGGACTTATCGCCCCCGGCGAGCTGTGCATAGGCGCGGACAGCCACACCTGTACATACGGCGCGCTGGGCGCGTTTTCCACCGGTGTAGGCTCTACCGATATGGCGGCGGGTATGGCAACAGGCGAGGCGTGGTTCAAGGTGCCTGCGGCGATAAAATTCAACCTGACCGGCAAGCTGAACAAGTACGTCACCGGTAAGGACGTTATACTGCACATCATCGGTATGATAGGCGTTGACGGCGCGCTGTACCGCTCGATGGAGTTTACCGGCGAAGGGCTGAAATCCCTGTCAATAGATGACAGACTGTGCATTGCCAACATGGCAATAGAGGCAGGCGCGAAGAACGGTATCTTTGAGGTAGACGAGATAACCGAAGAATACGTAAAGGACAGAGTAAACCGCCCGTACGAATCCTTCAAGGCTGACCCCGACGCGGTTTACGCAGAGACCTATGACATTGACCTCAGCACGATTAAGCAGACAGTATCCTTCCCGCACCTGCCCGAAAACGCTAAGGTCGTTGACGAGATAGGCGAGGATATCAAGATAGACCAGGCGGTGATAGGCTCCTGCACCAACGGCAGAATAAGCGATATGCGCGCCGCAGCCGAGATACTGAACGGCAAACACATCGCAAAGGGCGTACGCTGCATAGTTATCCCCGCAACTCAGAAAGTCTATATGCAGTGCATTAAAGAGGGGCTGGCTGAAATATTCATCAACGCGGGCTGCGTATTCTCCACCCCGACCTGCGGTCCTTGTCTGGGCGGACATATGGGCATACTCGCCGCAGGCGAGCGCGCAATATCCACCACCAACCGCAACTTTGTCGGCAGAATGGGACACGTTGACAGCGAGGTATATCTCGCAAGCCCTGTTGTCGCCGCGGCAAGCGCGATAGCAGGTAAGATAGCGGGTATCAAGTAATAACAGGTAAAAATTATGGTTAAGCATATTATAATCTGGAACTTAAAGGACGAGCTGTCCGACGCCGAAAAGCAGGAAAGAAAGCAGCTGATAAAGCAGGGGCTGGAAAACCTCAAGGGCAAGATAGACGGGCTGCTGGAGATAAAGGTGATAACCGACCTGCTCGGCTCGTCAAACGGCGACCTGATGCTGGACAGCAGCTTTGAGAGCGAGGCGGCGTTAAAGGCATACTCGGTACATCCCGAGCACGTAAAGGTCGCAGACAGCACCGTCCGTCCCTACACCGCACAGAGAAAATGCGCGGACTTTGAAATATAGAAAGGAAAGATAGATATGAAAGCACAGGGCACTGTACATAAGTATAAGGACAATGTTGACACCGACGTTATTATCCCCGCGAGATACCTTAACACCTCCGACCATAAAGAGCTGGCAAGCCACTGTATGGAGGATATCGACAAGGATTTCGTAAACAACGTAAAGCAGGGCGATATAATGGTAGCGGGTCTGAACTTCGGCTGCGGCAGCTCGCGCGAGCACGCGCCGATAGCTATTAAAGCCAGCGGTATCTCCTGCGTAATAGCAAGCACCTTTGCGCGTATATTCTACAGAAACGCGATAAACATCGGTCTCGCGATACTGGAATGTGACGAGGCGGCAAAGGACATCGACGCGGGCGACGAGGTTTCGGTGGATTTCGACACCGGTATCATCACCGATATCACCAAGAACCGCACCTATCAGGCAGAGCCGTTCCCGGAATTTATCAAGGATATAATAAACAAGGGCGGACTGCTCAATTCACTCAAATAAAAAGGGAGAAAAGGCTATGAACAAGAAAATCGCAGTTATAAAGGGCGACGGTATCGGCCCTGAGATAATAACCGAGGCTATGAAGGTGCTGGACGCTGTTGCGGCAAAGTACGGACATACATTTGAGTATACCCAGCTGCTGATGGGCGGCTGCTCGATAGACGCCAACGGCGAGCCGCTGACGCAGGAAACCATTGACGAGTGCAAGAAGTCCGACGCGGTGCTGATGGGCTCTATCGGCGGCGACACCACCACATCTCCGTGGTATAAATTACCGCCCCACTTAAGACCCGAGGCGGGACTGCTGGGCATCAGAAAGGCGCTGGGCCTGTTCGCCAATCTCCGTCCCTGCGTGCTGTACCCCGAGCTGTCGGGTGCATGCCCGCTGAAAAAGGAGATAAGCGACAAGGGCTTTGATATGCTTATCATGCGCGAGCTGACCGGCGGATTGTACTTCGGCGAGAAAAAGACCGAGACAATTGACGGCGCACAGGTGGCGACCGATACGCTGGTATACAGCGAAAACGAGATAAGAAGAATAGCCATAAAGGCCTTTGACGTAGCAATGAAGCGCAGAAAGAAGGTCACCAGCGTGGACAAGGCAAACGTGCTGGAGTCCTCCCGTCTGTGGCGCAAGGTGGTTACCGAGGTCGCGCAGGATTATCCCGAGGTTACGCTGGAGCATATGCTGGTGGACAACAGCGCAATGCAGCTGGTAAAGGATCCCGCGCAGTTTGACGTAATGGTGACCGAGAATATGTTCGGCGACATTCTGTCGGACGAGGCGAGCATGATAACCGGCTCTATCGGTATGCTGGCGTCGGCAAGTATGAACGAGACAAAGTTCGGCCTGTACGAGCCCAGCGGCGGCTCTGCCCCCGATATTGCGGGACAGAACAAGGCAAACCCGATAGCAACGATACTTTCCGCGGCGATGATGCTGCGCTATAGCTTTGATATGACCGAAGAGGCGGACGCAGTCGAGGCGGCGGTAAACAAGGCGCTGAAGGACGGCTATCGCACCGGCGACATCATGAGCGAGGGAATGACCAAGGTTTCCTGCAGCGAAATGGGAGACCTGATAGCTAAGGCGATATGAAAAAAGGGAGCATTTGCTCCCTTTTTTTAGTGAATAGTGAATAGGTGTTGTCGCCCTACGGGCGCGGATTTTAAATAATGAATTATTCTCCGAGACATTTTTAATAAAATCCTTAGTATATAGTTGAAGGGGCAAAAAGGCGGTGGTGATTTGGACGACAGCGAAATAATCGAATTGTTCTATGCGCGCTCGGAACAGGCTATAGCCGAGCTGTCTGATAAATACGGGCATATCTGCATAAAGACCGCCGAAAACATCCTTAAAAACCACCCTGACGCGGAAGAATGCGTCAACGACGCATACCTCGGCGTATGGAACACCGTGCCGCCGCAGCGGCCCAAACCGCTGCTGACCTACCTTTGCCGCATTGTCCGTAATATCGCGATAAACAAATACCACTCAAACACCGCCAAAAAACGTAACAGCTATTATGACGCGGCATTGTCCGAGCTGTACGACACCGTCACCGACGGGCGCACCGCCGAAGACGAGCTGGAGACGAACGAGCTGTCACGCGTCATTGACGCTTTTCTCGCCACCCTCAATAAGGAAAGCCGCGTGATGTTCGTGCGGCGGTACTGGCATTCAGACAGCGTAAAGGACATCGCCGCACGGATGGGCATATCCCCGCACGCGGCGACCATACGGCTGTCACGGATAAGGACGAAATTCAAGAACTACTTAGACGAACACGGAGAAAAAATATGACACCCGAAAAACTTTCAAAGGCTGTCGGCAACATAAGCGACGGCTATATAACCGAGGCGGAGCAATACCGCGCCCCCGCCCGCAGCAAAAAGAGCTTTTTCGTTAAATTTGCCGCTGCCGCCGCCTGCGTATGCGCGGTGTGTGTCGGGGCGGTGGCGTTGTATGCAGTAATGCCCGGTGAGAAAATAATATATCAAGACCCAAACTACGGCACAGAATATCATCCTGACGCCAGACCGTTATGCGACAACTCGTTATGGTGGACACCTGCCGGCGGCAGTATTTCCAGCGACGGCAAATATCTTGAATTCGGTAATGATAAATATAAGCTGGATATTCAGGAATACGTCATCGCGGACGCCTGCCTGCGTGAGAACTGCGACCACATCGGCGCCAAGTGCGAGCGCGGCGAGTATCATCTCAGAAAAAACTATTATGACGGCGGATTTTTTTATATTTCACCTGTCAGCGGCTTTTTGATGTATTATAAAGACGGAAGATATGAGGCGATATATCAAAACAGTTATGTGTCGGATTATGAGAGCGCAAACTACGATGTCACCAACACGATCGTTCATTATTTTCTGACCGATGACGGCATTATATGCTTTGGGGTGAACTATGCATTCAAAATAGGCTATGACGGCGAGCTGATATGCGAGCCTGTCGAATGGGGAGACGGCTACGGTCTGTCTATGGCGTTGATAGACAACAACAGAGTGCTGGTGGGAGATATAAACAACACCCTGTCGGTTGTTGATTTGAAAGCCGGAACTTTGGCATCTATAGCGCACAACGCTATATACGGCTCGTATGTCGGCGGCAAAATATATTATCTGGACAACTCGAAATATCCCGAGCCGTTCAGGCTGACCCGCTGCGACCTTAACGGCGAGAATACCGAAACACTGCTTAACGACTGCTATCCCTACTGCTATTCTGACGAATATATCTTTTTTATGACAGAAAAAGACGATTGTTCGCTCTACAGATACAACGTATCTTCAGCAGAGATTGAAAAGATACTGGACACAAGAGACGTTTCCCAACAGCTGTCAAGCGATGGGCTTTACCCCGATTCCATTTACGGTTTACGGCTAATGGGTACAATAAACTATCTGCCGAAATCGCAAAAACTGGTATTAGAGCTTATCCGCAGAGACCCGCATAACGGATATTCGTACGAATGTCCTGACCTTCTCATCCTGGACAAAAACGGCGAAAACCCCGTGTTTATAAAGGGTAAGTAAGACGGCTATTCATACCTCCTCGCGCCTATGATGTGCAGACATCTTTTCAGGCTGAATCTGTATGCCGACAGCGGCATATTAAACGCGTCGTTGGTGTGGCAGGCGATATACGGCATACCGTTTTTGATATCCACAACCAACAGGTTGTGGTAAAACCTGTCGCTGCCGCCCAGCTGGATAACGTCGCCGACTTGTACCATACCGAGCGGTACTTCTTCGGCAAAAGGTCCGACCTCATTATTATTTACCATAAATCCATAAAAAAACTCCACCCCCGTCCAGGCTGCGGCTCTGCTGTTCAGTGAACTGTAGTACCAGCCTGTGTCGGGGGTGTAGTTCATTGCCGCGCCGCCAGCGTACAGACATTGAGAGATAAAGTTGGTGCAGTCCCCGCCGAGGTCGTCAAAGTTGTAATAGGCGGGGTTGCGGTCAAACGCCCATTTGCGGGCGTACTCTATTTCGGCGGCAATGTTGAGAGGGTAAGTAAGCATATTTTTCTCCTTGCGTTTTTTATAATATATGCAGGAGATGGAGAAATTGAAAAAGCAGCCCACGGGCTGCTTTTTTTATATCACTTCTTCCGCGTGCCTTGTCACATGACATCCGATATTGACTGCCACCGGCAGACCCGCGATATGGGTCGGGTACTGCTCGATATTGACGTACAATGCCGTCACCGTGCCGCCAAAGCCCTGGCTGCCGATGCCCAGCGCGTTTATTTTATCCATCATCCGCTGTTCCATTTCGGCGTAGGTCGGGTCGGGGTTGCGGAGGTTAAGGTCGCGGCAGAGCGCCCTTTTAGCAAGCATTGCGCTGTACTCAAAGTCGCCGCCGATACCCACCCCGACAACTATCGGGGGGCAGGGGTTGCTACCCGCCTTGGAAACCGTCTCGGTGACAAAATTGATTATATCCTCTTTGGTGGCGGAGGGGGTGAACATCTTCAGCGCGCTCATATTCTCACTGCCAAAGCCCTTGGGCGCTACGGTGACCTTTACCTTGTCGCCCTCGACTATGTCGGTGTAGATTATCGCCGGTGCGTTGCAGTCGGTGTTCTTTCTTTCCAGCGGGTCGCCCACCACCGACAGGCGCAGCCTGCCGTTGATGTAGCCGTCCGCCACACCGTCGTTTATCGCCTTGGTAAGGCTGCCGCCGACAAAATGCACATCCTGCCCTATCTCTAAAAAGATTATCGCCATGCCGGTGTCCTGACATACAGGCACGCCCATCTCGGCGGCACAGTCGATGTTTCTGACGATGTCACCCAGTACCGAACGGCAAAGCTCGCTTTGCTCGCACCCGATACAGGAATCTATCTTCTCCTTCATGCCGTCGGGGAGATAAAGGTTAGCCTGCACGCAAAGGCGGCTGACCGTCTCTTTTATTACGCTGACGTCTATTTCACGCATTGTTATTTCCTCACAATTCCGTCTATTATCACTATTTTCGGGGTGACCTGCACGTCCAGCGGATCTCCGTCAAACAGTACTATATCCGCGTCCTTGCCGACCTCTATACTGCCGACGCGGTCGGCGATGCCTGCGGTCTTGGCGGGGTTTATGGTTATCGCGCGCAGCGCCTCGGTCTTGTCCAGCCCGCCGCGCACCGCAAGCGCCGCACTCAACGGCAGGTACTGCTGCGGCACGACCGGGTGGTCGGTACAGATAGATAACGGTACGCCCGCCTTATGCAGCACTGCGGCGTTTTCTATCGTGTGGTTTTTCAGCTCCGGCTTGCTGCGGTCGGACAGTATCGGTCCTACCACGACGGGGCAGCCCTCTTCGGCAAGCTCCTGTGCGATAAGGTGTCCCTCGGTCGCGTGGATAATGACATAATCCAGCCCGAACTCTTTACACAGCCGTATCGCGGTAAAGATATCGTCCGCGCGGTGGGCGTGTATGTGGGCGGGTATTTCTTTTTTCAGCAGCGGCAGCAGCGCCTCGCACTTTGCGTCATAGTCGGGTCTGTCCAGCTCGTCCTCGCTGCCGATGCTCTCAAAATACGCGTCCATATCCTCGGCATAACGCGTTGCCTTATGCAGCTGCTCGCGGATTATCGCGGCGGTCGCCATGCGGGTGATAGGCGCGCAGTCCTTGTCCTTGTATACCGATTTCGGGTTTTCGCCGAGGGCGAACTTTACCGCTATCGGCTGTTTTATTATGCGGCTGTCAATGCGCTTGCCGCCGGCGGTCTTCATGGCAAGAAACGTACCGCCCAAGGCGTTTGCGCTGCCCATACCGCTGACGACAGAGGTGACGCCTGCCGCCGCCGCCTCGTCAAAGCAGCGGTCAAGCGGGTTTATCATATCTATCGCGCGCAGGTTGGGGGTGGCGGGGTCGGTCATCTCGTTGCCGTCGTCCCCCTCAAAGCCCAGTCCGTCCTCCCACGCGCCGATGTGGGTATGGCAGTCGATAAAGCCGGGATAGGCGGTCAGCCCCTCCGCGTTTATGTCTCCCTCGGCGGGAATGACGTCAGCCGTCATCTCCCCGACCTCGGCGATTTTTCCGTCCTGTATTTTTATATAGCCGCGCTCATAATCCTTGTCGGCGGCGGTGAAAATTTTTACGTTGTAAATCAGCATTCCGATTGTTTTCTCTCCATCTCAACAAATTTTGTAATCTCCGATACGATATTTCTGTCCTCGGTGTTAGAGTTAATCTCATAGGTGCAGTTTTTTCTGTAAACAGGAAACCGCTTGTCGTACAGCTCTTTCAGCTGCTCTTTGGTGTTAGCCTGTACCAGCGGGCGGTTGGCGTCGCCCTTTATGCGGTTATAGCAGGTCTCAAACGCGGTGTTGAGAAAATACACCGTGCCGTTTTCCCGCGCGAACTCGGCGGTCTCGTCCCGCAGCATCGCGCCGCCGCCGGTCGCCACCACCGCGTCACCCGAAAACGAGCGTATGTACTTTACCTCCAGCTCGCGAAAATGCGGCTCGCCGTACTTTTCAAATATCTCGGGTATGGTCATGCCCTCTTGCTCGACAATGTAACGGTCGAGGTCCACAAACCGCACGCCGCGCGCCCGTGCCAGCATGCGCCCGATATGGCTTTTGCCGCAGCCCATAAAGCCGCATAAATACACTGTCCGCATTATACCAGCGCCTCCATGTCGCGCACCAGCTGCTCGATGTCGGCTAGGTCATAGGACGAGCCGTCCCATATCTCATGCGCCGCCACCGCCTGCCATACCAGCATATTCATACCGCCGCAGACCTTTGCGCCCTTTGCCTTCATCAGCTTCATCAGCTTGGTCTCGCCGGGGTTATATATAAGGTCGAAAAAGCACCCTGCCGAGATCCGCGCAAGCGCCTCATCGCCCAGCGGAGACGCATCAATGTTCGGGCTCATTCCCACGGGTGTGGCATTGACTATCAGGTCATATTCGCCGCTTGCGTCGGCAAGCAGACAATAATCCGCGCTGTCAGGCTTCAGCGCGTTCAGCTCTTCACAAAGTGCCTTTGCGACGGGTACGTCGTCGGGGCGCACCGCAACAGTCAGCTTTGCGTTACGCAGCACGGTCTCTATCGCCGCCATTCTGCCGACGCCGCCGCAGCCCAGCAGCATAACGCGCTGCGCATTGTCCGCGCCCAGCATTTTCACCGTCAGGTTAAAGCCTACGCAGTCGGTGTTATATCCGACGGTTTTTTCGCCGACAGAAATGCAGTTTACGCTGTTATATCGCTTTGCGCTGTCGTCCAGCTCGTCGCACATTTTTATGATGTTTATTTTGTGCGGTATCGTGATATTAAAGCCCGCAAGGGTCTTTAATTCCGCAAAGCTGTCCTCCAGCCGCTCGGGCGGTATGTCCTTTATAAGATATTCAAAGTCGGTCACCCCGACCAGCTCGAACAGCCGCCTGTGTATCGGCGGGGAGAGTGTGTGTCCTATAGGGTGTCCTATAATCGCGTATTGTTTCATAAGTTGTCCTTTCCTGTCAGACGATATGTCAGCTTGTCATAAAAAGCATTTACAATAACCACCGCGGCGACCGAGCAGATGACAGCCAGTATCAGCCCGCCCAGCACATCGGTGGGATAATGCACATACAAATACAGCCGCGAGAACGCCATCACCGCCGCATACGTCAGCGCCAGCGCGCCCAGCCGCCTGTGATACACAAACAGCGGTATCGCCGCGTTGAATGCCGCTAAGGTATGCCCCGACGGGTAAGACGGGTCGCCGGGCGGCGGGACGATAAGAGTTATCCACTCACGCAGCTCGAACGGGCGGGGTCGGTCGATGATGTTTTTCAGCGCGAGGTTGCCTATCACAAGTCCCAGCACCAGCGCGACCGCCATACATACGCCCGCCCTGCGGGTCTGCCGAAAGCACAGGCAGGCTATAGCCGCCAATATCCATATCGCTCCCGCATTTCCCGTAAAGCTGACAAAGCTCATCACTGCGTCAAGCAGCGGGTTGGCTACGTTTTCCCGTATAGCGTCAAGTATTGAAAAATCCAGCGCAACGATGTCCATTATTCAACAGCGCTAAGCGTATCAATGTTTTCGACATTTACGGCGGTTACCTCGTCAAGGGTCTTTTTTACCAATCCGGTCAGCACCTTGCCGGGGCCAAGCTCGATAAAGGTGTCTATGCCGTCCGCCTTCATCGCGTTAAGCTCGGCGGTAAATCTCACGGGCGAGCAGATATGGCGGGAAAGATACTCCGGCATATCCGAAAAGTCGGTCAGCCTTGTGCCGTGCAGATTGCAGTAAAACGCCCTGTCGGGAGCCTTGAACTGGAAGTCCGCTATCTTTTCCTTGAACTCTACCGCCGCGCTTTCCATCAATTTTGAATGGAACGCCGCGCTGACCGCCAGCGGTACAACGCGCTTTGCGCCCTTTTCCTTTAGTGCGGCCTCCGCCTTGGCGATACCGTCGGCAGTACCCGCGATAACGGTCTGCGCGTTGGAGTTGTAATTTACCGCGCAGACGTAATCTCCGCCTGCCGCTATCTCGTCACAGGTCGCACCGATAACATCGGCGGACAGTCCCATGACCGCCGCCATACAGCCGGGGTTAGCCTTTGCCGCCTTGTCCATCGCCTCGCTGCGCAGCTTTATCGCCTTAAACGCCTCTTCAACGGTCAGCATACCGCAGGCGGTCATCGCCGCGTACTCGCCGAGAGAATGTCCCGCCACGGCAGCGGCGTCGATGCCCTTTTCACGCGCGGCGGTCAACGCCATAAGCGACACCGCAAGAATGGCTGGCTGGGAGACGGTGGTCTGCGCCAGCTCTGCCGGCTCGGCATTGAACATCAGCTCGGACAGCTGAAAGCCCAGCACCTGTTCGGCTGTGTCTAAGATAGCCTTGCAGGCGGGGATATTGTCGTAAAATTCCTTTCCCATGCCGGGGTACTGCGAGCCCTGTCCCGAGAAAAGAAACGCGGTTTTTTCTTTGTTTGACATAATAAACACTTCCTTTGTGATTTAATATTTCATTTTTTATCAAAAATTGTCCGTTTCCTGACAAAACAATTAAAATAAGGTTGACAAAGCACCCATAAATAGGTTAAAATAGAGAGTGGAGCATTCTGTTTTTTTGGTATTAAAAACCAACTGATTTAATTATACAACAAATGAAAGATAAAATCAACCGTTAATCTTGATCTGAGCGAAAAAACGGAAAAAAGGGAAAGGGTATATGATGAGCGGAATAAAAATAATAGGCACCGGCGCGTATGTGCCGGAGTTTGTCGCCACCAACGAGATGTTTACGAAATTTATCGACACCAGCGACGAGTGGATAGCCACCCGCACCGGCATATCCGAGCGCAGGATAAGCCCGGACAAGCCGAATTTTTGGATGTCGGCAGAGGCGGCTAAAGAGGCTATTGCCAACGCGAAGATTTCCGCGTCGGATATAGACGCGATAATCGTCTCCACCTGCTCGCCGGACTTCTTCTACCCCAACACCGCCTGCCTTATCCAGCACATAATAGGCGCGGACGGCTGTGCGGCAATTGATATAAACACCGCCTGCACCGGCTTTATCACAGCCCTTGATATAGCGAGGGTGTACCTTGCTGCCGACATATACAAGACTGTCTTAGTGGTAGCGGGCGAGCGGCTGACCAGCCAGATAGACTATGAGGACCGCAGCAGCTGCATACTGTTCGGCGACGGCGCGGGCGCGGCCGTGGTGCAAAAGGGCGACGGCATCTATTACAGCCACATGGGCGCAAAGGGCGATATGTTACAGGACCTTTACTGCAAGGTGGAATATAACCGCAACAACCCGTTCTACACCGGCGACGATATATTAAAGGATATAATAAACACACCTCAGAAAGAGCGCTATCTGCAAATGGACGGCAAGGCGGTGTACAAATTCGCGGTGGACGCAATGGCGGACGCGGTGGACAAGGTGTGCGAGCAGTCCGGCTTTAACATCAACGACCTCGATTTAGTTATTCCGCACCAGGCTAACATCAGGATAATCCAGTCCGCGCTGAAGAAAATGGACGTGGACGAAAGCAAGGTGTACACCAACCTTGAGACCCACGGCAACACCTCCAGCTCTTGCATACCGATGTGCTTGTCAGAGCTTGACAGGGCGGGCAGATTACAGCGCGGCATGAAGATATGCCTTGTCGGATTCGGCGCGGGGCTGACCTACGGCGCGTGCATATTTGAATATTAAACTCCCGAAAGGAATTAAAAATATGAAGACGAAAATCACCGAACTCTTAAACATCAAATACCCGATATTTCAGGGCGGTATGGCATGGGTGGCGGAAAGCACCCTTGCCGCTGCGGTGTCCGAGGCGGGCGGCGTAGGCCTTATCGCGGGCGGCAGCGCACCGATAGATTATCTGAGAGATCAGATAAGACGCGCGAAGTCTCTTACCGACAAGCCGTTCGGCGTAAACATAATGCTGATGTCACCCAACGCGGCGGACCTCGCACAGCTGGTAATCGACGAGAAAGTGCCTGTAATAACCACCGGCGCGGGCAACCCCGGCACATATATGTCGGCGTGGAATGACGCGGGGATAAAGGTTATCCCCGTTGTGCCCAGCGTTGCACTGGCAAAGCGTATGGAGCGTTCCGGCGCGGCGGCTGTCATTGCCGAGGGTACAGAGTCCGGCGGACATATAGGAGAAAACACCACCATGTGCCTTGTGCCGCAGGTAGTTGACGCGGTATCTATCCCCGTCATCGCGGCGGGCGGTATCGCGGACGGCAGAGGTATCGCCGCAAGCTTTATGCTGGGTGCGGAGGGTGTGCAGGTAGGCACACGTTTCCTTGCCGCTGAGGAATGTCAGATACATCCCACCTACAAGCAATTGGTGGTGGACGCAAAGGATACCGACAGCATAGTAACGGGACGTTATACCGGACATCCCTGCCGCAATCTCAAGACCAAGTTTTCCAAGAAACTGGCGACCGGCGAGAACAGCGGTTCTATTTCCCCCGAGGAGTTTGAAGAGCTGACGGTAGGCTCGCTGAGAAAAGCTGTTCAGGACGGCAACCTTGAAGAGGGCTCGTTCTTATGCGGCGCTATCGCGGGTATGGTAAAGAAAATACAGCCCGCCAAGGAAATAGTGGAAGAAATGTTTGCCGAGGCTGAAAAGCTGCTGGGCAAGTAATATAACGGAAAGGGTAAATTTATGGCAACTGCAATCATCACCGGCTCCGCACGGGGCATAGGCGCGGCTATCGCGCTGAGACTGGCAAAGGACGGCTATGACATCGCACTGAACGACGTAGCTGAAAGCTGTTTTGAAAACAACGACATCGCCGACAAGATAAAGGCACTGGGAGTAAAGTGCGAAATTTACATCGCCGACGTGTCCAAGCATGACAAGTGCGAGGAAATGGTAAAGAAGGTAAAGGCGGACTTCGGCAGCATAGACGTGCTGGTAAACAACGCGGGCATCACCCGTGACGGCTTGCTTGCGCGTATGAGCGAGGAGCAGTACGACCTTGTCATCTCGGTAAATCAGAAGAGCGTATTCAATATGACCAAGTTTGCCGGCGCGGTAATGATGAAGCAGAGAAGCGGTAAGATAATCAATCTTGCCAGTGTTGCCGGACTGTACGGCAACGCGGGACAGATGAACTACTCCGCGTCTAAGGCGGCGATAATCGGCATGACCAAGACCACCGCCAAAGAGCTGGGGTCGAGAGGCATTACCTGCAACGCGGTCGCGCCCGGATTTATCGAGACGCCTATGACCGACAAACTCAGCGATGAGATGAAGTCGGCAATACTTAATATGATAGCGATGAAGAGATACGGACAGGTAGAGGAGATAGCGGGCGTTGTCTCGTTCCTCGCGTCCGACGACGCAAGCTATGTGACCGGACAGGTCATTGAGATAAGCGGCGGCTTATCAATGTAGTAAGAGAGGACAGAAAAATGAGCAGAGTTGTAATTACCGGTCTCGGCGTAGTAAGCCCTGTGGGCAATACCGTCGAGGAATTCTGGAACAGCCTTAACGAGGGCAAGCACGGCTTTACCCTTGAAGAGTGGTTTCCGGGACAGAGCGAAGAGCTGAACATAAAGGCGTCGGTCAAGGATTTCAGCGCGGAGGAATATTTCGATAAGAAGGACCTGCGCCGCACCGATATACTTACCCAGTTCGCGGTATACGCGTCGATGAAGGCGCTTGCCGACGCGGGCACGGATTTCAAGGACGTTGACCCCTACCGCTGCGGCGTTATCATCGGCTCGGGTATCGGCGGCATGGAGACCACACAGGAGGAAATGCTGGCATACCATAACAAGGGCAACAAGCGTGTTTCGGTGTTTACTATCCCGAAGATGATAGGAAACATGGCGGCGGGCACGGTTGCGATAAAGACCGGCTTTAAGGGTATAAATTACTGCACCGTCAGCGCCTGCGCCAGCGGCACACACGCGATAGGCGAGGCGTTCCACGCGATAAAGAACGGATACATGGACGTAGCCGTTGCAGGCGGCACCGAAAAATGCTCTATCGGCTTTGCGTACGCGGGCTTTAACAACATGCACGCGATAACAAAGTCCACCGACCCCGACCGCGCCAGCATACCGTTCGACGCAGAGCGCAGCGGATTTGTACTGGGCGACGGCTGCGGCATAGTGATACTTGAAGAATACGAACACGCAAAGGCGCGCGGCGCAAAGATATACGCAGAGGTCATCGGCTACGGCGCGACCTGCGACGCATATCACGAGACCAGCCCCGACCCTGACGGACTGGGCGGCGCAAAGGCTATGGAGTTCGCGGTACAGGAATCCGGCAGAGCGCCCGAGACATTTAACTACATCAACGCGCACGGCACCTCCACCCCGATAAACGACCGCACCGAGACTGCGGCGATAAAGCTGGTGTTCGGCGAGCACGCCAAGGACATCGCGATAAACTCCACCAAGTCCATGACAGGACATCTGCTGGGCGCAGCGGGCGGAGTCGAAGCGGTAGCCACCGCGTTACAGATAAGCAAGGGCATAGTACACCGCACCCGCGGATATAAGGTAGCTGACCCCGACTGTGATTTGGACTATGTGACCGAGGGCAGCAGGGAGATGAAGATAACCGGCGCGCTCAGCAATTCGCTGGGCTTTGGCGGACATAACGCCTGCATAGCGTTCGCCCCTGTTGAGGATTAATTTATAAGTTGAGTACTTGATAACATATTAAGGAGAAAAGACATGCAATACGAAAAGGAAGAGCTTATAGGCGCAGTAAAAGAGCTTATAGACCTTATGAAGGAAAGCGGACTTGACTATCTCAAGGTCAAGAACGACAGCTTTGAGGCAGAGCTTGGCAGCAAGCCGAAGAATCCCCCGCCCGCACCCGCAGTTGCTCCGATGCCGCTGCCGATACCTGTTCCGCAGGCGCAGAACGTGACCGTCAACGCCGCGGCAAACACTGCCGACGCACCCGCTCAGGCAGCTGCCCCCGCTGTGGACGGAAAGGCGATAACCAGCCCGATAGTGGGTACATTCTACAGTGCGCCCGCACCCGGCAAGCCGCCGTTTGTAAAGATAGGCGACGCGGTGAACGAGGGCGACGTTGTCTGCATCATCGAGAGCATGAAGGTCATGAACGAGATACAGGCGGAATTCTCCGGCATCGTGGAGAAGATAGAGGTAGCCGACGGCGAGGCTGTGGAATTCGGTCAGCCGCTTATCATACTGAAATAAGCCAAGGAGAGGTAACATTATGCCTTTAATGGATAAGGAACAGATAAAAGAAATAATCCCGCACAGAGACCCGTTTTTGCTGATAGACACCATCGAGGAGATGGAGCCGGGTCAGCGTGTGGTCGCCACCAAATACATGAACGAGGACGAGTTCTGGTTTAAGGGGCATTTCCCCGAATATCCCGTTGTCCCCGGTGTGCTGATGCTGGAGATGCTGGCACAGGCGGGCGCGGTAGCTATGCTCGCCCTGCCGGAAAACAAGGGCAAGATAGGCTTTTTCGGCGGCGTTAAAGAGGCAAAGTTCCGCCGTCAGGTAGTCCCCGGCGACCTGCTGCGCCTTGAGGTGGAGATAATCAAGGTAAAAGGACCTGTCGGCGTGGGCAAGGCGATAGCCACCGTCAACGGAGAAAAGGCGGTTTCGGCAGAGATCTCTTTCGCCATTAAATAAAAACTTTTGAGGGAAAATTCATGTTTAACAAGATATTGATAGCCAACCGCGGTGAGATAGCGGTGCGCATAATACGCGCCTGCCGTGAGTTGGGTATAAGCACCGTTGCGGTTTATTCCGAGGCGGACAGGACGGCCCTGCACGCGCAGATAGCGGACGAGGCTGTCTGCATAGGCCCCGCCCCCAGCAAAGACAGCTATCTTAACACCAAGGCGCTGCTGGCGGCGTGCGAGGTGACCGGCGCGCAGGCGATACACCCGGGCTTCGGATTTTTGTCGGAGAACAGCGCGTTCGTGCGGCTGTGCGACAAATGCGGGATAAAGTTTATCGGTCCTTCTGCCGACGCTATGGACGCAATGGGTGATAAAGCCAACGCAAAGCAGACCATGATAGAGGCGGGCGTGCCGGTTGTCCCCGGCTCGGACGGCGTGGTTGAGAGCCTTGAGCAGGCGGCAGAGATAGCCGCGCAGATAGGCTATCCTATCATGGTAAAGGCCAGCGCGGGCGGCGGCGGACGCGGCATACGTCTTGCCGAGACACCCGACCAGCTGGAGTCCGCGATAAACGCCGCAAAGCAGGAGGCAAAGGAATTTTTCGGCAACGATGATATCTATCTCGAAAAGTTCATTGTCAACCCGCGCCATGTTGAGATACAGATACTTGCGGACGAGCAGGGGAACACCATATACCTCGGCGAGCGTGACTGCTCGTTGCAGCGCCGCAATCAGAAGGTGCTGGAGGAAAGCCCCAGCCCGATAATGACCCCCGACCTGCGCCGCAGGATGGGCGAGGCGGCAGTCCGCGCGGCAAAGGCGTGCGGCTACGCCAACGCGGGCACAGCGGAATTTCTTGTTGATAAAGACCTCAATTTCTACTTTATGGAGATGAACGCGCGCATACAGGTAGAGCACCCCGTCACCGAGATGGTGACAGGAGTTGACCTGTTAAAGGCGCAGATAAATATCGCGGCAGGCTTGCCGCTGGAATACGCGCAGTCGGATATCGAGCTGCGCGGACACGTTATCGAGTGCCGCATCAACGCGGAAGACCCCGCGCACGGGTTCAGACCCTGTCCGGGTAAGATAAAGTCGATACATATGCCGGGCGGCTTCGGCGTAAGGATCGACACGGCGGTTTATCAGGGATATGAGATACCGCCCTATTACGACAGCATGATAGCGAAGGTGCTGGTAAAGGGCAGAGACCGCAAAGAGGCGATACAGAAGATGAAGGTGGCGCTGGGTGAGTTCCTTATCGAGGGTATCACCACCAATATAGACTTTCAGCTTGAGCTGCTGAGAGACGATGACGTCGAAAGCGGCAACGTCGATATAGGATTCCTTAATAGGAAATTTTTAGCTGAGTAATATTTCTTTTTGCTAATCAGAAGCAAACTCATAAACGAGAGGAACGATTATATGCTTGAAGATCTGTTCAAAATGGTCAAGGACCGTTTTAACGAGGAAAAGAGTCAGCATGCGGAGGACACCGCGCCTGAAATACCCAAGGACTTAATGTTCAAATGTCCCCGCTGTCAGAGCGTGTTTTATATGGACGAGTTTGTGGCACGGCGCAAGACCTGCCCGACCTGCAACTATCACGCGCGTCTCAGCTGGAAAGAGCGTCTGGAGATAACCGTTGACCCCGGCAGCTTTAAGCCGTTCGACGAGAATATGACCTCGCTGAACCCGATAGAGTTTCCCGATTATGAAAAGAAGATACACGCCCTACAGGACGCCAACGGCATAAACGACGCGATAGTCACCGGAGAATGTACCATACGCAACTATCGCGCGGTAATCGGTATCATGGATTCCAACTTCATGATGGCGAGCATGGGCAGCGTGGTAGGCGAGAAGATAACAAGGGCGTTCGAGTACGCTACCGAGCACGGTCTGCCTGTGATAATGTTCACCGCCAGCGGCGGCGCGCGCATGCAGGAGGGTATCATCTCGCTGATGCAGATGGCTAAGACCTCCGGCGCGGTAAAGCGTCACTCTGACGCGGGCGGGCTGTACGTAGCCGTAATGACCGACCCGACCACCGGCGGTGTTACCGCGTCGTTTGCCAGTCTCGGCGACATTATCCTTGCCGAGCCTAAGGTAATCATCGGCTTTGCGGGACGGCGTGTAATACAAGATACCATAAGACAGCGTCTGCCGGACGATTTCCAGACGTCGGAATTTCAGCTGGAGAGCGGCTTTGTAGACGCAATAGTGGACAGAAAGTCAATGAGAAAGGCACTGTCAAACATACTGAGACTGCACAACTTCAAGAAAGAGCAGCCTAAGCAGTAAGGGGGGATATATATGTCAAATTTGACCGCAACACAACGTCTGGAGATAATACGTCAGAAGGACCGCCCGACGGTAAACGACTATATCCCCGCGATATTTCACCATTTTACCGAGTTTCACGGCGATCGCCGCTTTGGCGATGACGCGGCGATACTGGCGGGCATAGCTACCCTTAACAGCGTACCTGTCACCGTTATCGCGCAGGTAAAGGGCAGAAACCTTGACGAAAACAAGAAGAGCAATTTCTCGATGCCGCACCCCGAGGGATACAGAAAGGCATTGCGTCTTGCCAAGCAGGCGGAAAAATTCCACCGCCCGGTGATATGCCTTGTTGACACCCCCGGCGCGTTCTGCGGCGTGGACGCGGAAAAGCGCGGACAGGGCGAGGCTATCGCGGAGAATATTATGGAGTTTATGACCCTCAAGACCCCGGTCATCTCGGTGGTGCTGGGCGAGGGCGGCAGCGGCGGCGCACTGGCGCTGGCTGTCTGTGACGAGCTGGCAATGCTGGAAAACGCGCTGTACTCGGTCATCTCGCCGCGCGGCTTTGCCTCGATATTATGGAAAGACCCCTCGCGCGAGAAAGAGGCGGCCGACCTGATGAAGATAACCGCCGACGACCTGATGCGCTTTGGCGTATGCGACAAGATAATCGCCGAGCCGGTAGGCGGCGCGCACTGCGACCCCAACCTTACCGCCGACAATATCTCGGAATATCTTATGGACGCGGTGGCAAGGCTGTCCGCATTGGATATAGATACGTTGCTTAACAACCGCTATCAGAAGTTCCGCAAGATAGGCGTATTCAGCGAATAACAACTTAAGATTTTGCAACATTTCGTCGAAAAAAGGAAAAATTGTATAATCTGACGAAATACGGTCAAGATTTTTATGCAATTTTTTTGGTTTTTTTGTTCCAAACGGGCTTGATTATTTCGCTGTAATGCCGTATAATAATAACGAAAGATCTCAGAGTGCGTTTATACAAGCTCTATTTGATTTTTTAAGAAACGGAGGAAAACATATAATGGTATTTGAAAAGGTAAAATCCATCATCGTAGACCAGCTGGACGTTGATGAGGATAAGGTAACTCAGTCCGCTTCCATCACTGATGATCTGGGCGCTGATTCACTAGACGTTGTTGACCTGGTAATGAGCTTTGAAGAAGAATTTGATCTTGAGATCCCCGACGAGCAGGTAGCTAAGATCAAGACTGTCGGCGATATTGTAAAGTTCATCGAAGAAAACACCGACAACTAATCAAGATAGTTGTAGTCAGCCGTATCTAAAACGGATACGGCTGATTTTTTACTTTCGGGCTTTCAGGAGAGTATAAAAAGAATTGAAAAATGTTTGTTTTACCGGCCACCGCACACTGCGCGGCGATAACGAGTTTCAGATAAGGCGGCTGCTGGACGAAGTAGTGACCGAGCTTATCAGAAAGGGCGCGGTGAATTTTTACTGCGGCGGCGCAATGGGCTGGGACACCATCTGCGCCAACCTGATACTGTATCATAAAAAGCGGCGCGCGCCGCACATCAGGCTGCATATGATATTGCCCTGTCCGCCGGAGCAGCAGACGCTGAAGTGGCAGGACGCCGACCGTCGGCTGTACTATATGATATTGGAAAACGCCGACGACGCGGAGATAGTCAGCGACAGCTATACCGATGACTGCATGAAAAAGCGCAACGCCCGCCTTGTGGCGAACGCCGATTGCTGCGTATGCTATTATGACGGCAGCACCGTCCGCAGCGGCACGGCGCAGACGGTACGGATGGCACGGGAAAAGGGGATAGATGTGGTAAACATCTACGATATGGCGGAAGATTAACAACGGCTGTTGCTTTGCAACAGCCATTGTTAGTGAATAGTGAATAGTTGTGGTGTTCAAAACGGATTTTTGATAATGTAATAAACCTGACAATAAACAAAAACAAGGCTGTCGCATACACGACAGCCTTAATTTTACTTGTTTTCAGAGTCAGTAATTAAATTACTTGCTCTTCTTAGCAACTACTGCTGCGCCTGCTGCAAGAACTGCAACTGCTGCTGCAACTGCGATACCCTCAGCACCGGTGTTGGTGTTGGGCTTTTCAGTCTCAGTAGGCTCTTCAGTGGGTTCAGTGGTGTCACCGGTAGTAGGCTCTTCGGTAGGCTCCTCAGTGGGCTCCTCAGTAGGCTCTTCGGTGGGCTCTTCTGCTGCTTCGCCGCCAACGGTTGCAAGAACATTGCCGTCTGCGTCAACAAATTCGATAAGCTCTACGGTGTAATCTGCACCCCAGTTCTGGAAAGCAACGCAAGCGTAGGTGTCGGTATCAGCAAAAGGCTTGCTGTTTTCAAAGTTTACCTTAACGCCGTTTTCAACGAGAACAGCGCCGTCGTCACCGGTGCTGGACCAGTTGGTCTGGTTCCAACCTGCAGTTTCGGACTGGAATACTACAGAGCCGCCTGCCCATACATCTTCGCCGTCTTCCCAAGAAATAACTACGTTTACGGAAGCGATGTCGATAAAGTTAACGTCTGCGACAACCTTGTCGTCGTTGCCTAATACGAATACCTGCATATTTCCGTTTGCATCAATGTTGATGTAGTCTCCTTCAAAAGCAGGGGTGATGGTTGCTGCGCTTGCAGCTACTGCCAGTGCGCTTGCTGCAACTGTTGCTGCTGCAAAAGCTGCGATCTTCTTCATGTTCATTGGTTTTGTCCTCCATAAAAATTTTATCGGTACATACCGATTTCATTATTAGTATACCATCCAAAACAATAAAATTCAATATAAAATATTGCCAAAAAAGAGTGGATTTACCACAGCGTTTTGTACAAAATAGCACATAAAGCCCGTCCTCAAAAGAGAACGGGCTTTGTTACGTTAATTATTAAGAGCTTAATCTTGATAGATTACTTTCTCTTCTTGGAAACTACTGCTGCGCCTGCTGCGAGAACTGCAACTGCTGCTGCAACTGCAATACCTTCAGCACCGGTGTTGGTGTTGGGCTTGCTGCTGTCGCCGGTAGTAGGCTCTTCGGTAGGCTCTTCGGTAGGCTCCTCAGTGGGCTCTTCGGTAGGCTCTTCAGTAGGCTCTTCAGTAGCGCCTGCAAACTTGTTGTAGGTTACATTGCCGAGACCGTCAAATTCGATAAGGGTGTTGCCGTCCTTGTCAAGAACTTCGCACTTCTCCATCTGCCAGTTGCACATGGAGCTCCACTGCTGTAAGCAGATCTGATAGCAGCCAACTTCGCTGATGCCTTCTTCTACGAAGGGGTTAGCAAAGCCGTTAGCCTCTACCTGATAAGTGTAGTTGCCGAGAGTCTTAACAGTAGTACCCTGACCTTCGTCCATGGTCTCAATACCTAATTCCTCGTCAATAACGCCCCACCACTGTACGCTGGGCCAGTTGTAGTCGCCACCGTCACCAAGGTCGCCACCGTTGGTAGAAAGAACTACGCCGCCGCCGATGCTGCCATCCCATAATGCACGGAAATCGTCATCAACTACGGAGAAGGTAAATCTTGCACCTGTGATCTGAGAAAGATCTACACCGTAATCGGTTGCAGGCTTGTTCTCTGCCTCATTACCTACATTGTAAACCTGTACCAGCCAGTTGCCGGTAGAGATGTCCAGACCGGGAGCAGCCTGATCCTTAACGCTTACGTCCCAGTCAGCGCTTGCGCCGAGAGCAAGTGCGCTAACAACGGTAGCAGAAGCAACAAGACCGGCCATAATCTTTTTAAGCTTCATTGTTTTTATCCTCCAATAAAATTTTAATTTTGCCGGCGGTTAGACACACCGACTTACTATATTAGTATAACATTCTTCGCTGATAAAAACAATTATCATTTTGAACAAAAAAGAGAGTTGTTATTTAGTGTGTTTGTTAATTTTACACTACATTACGCAAAATAAATATCAAATGTAGCCACGGTTGACAATATTATTCCTCAGGGGTATAATGTTCATAATATGATAAAATGAAAAGAGGGATTTTATGGAACATATAAAAAGGATAGAATGCGGACACGTAAACTGCTATATGGTCTACAACGACAACGCGGCGGTGCTGATAGACACGGCAGAGCCGCCGTACGGCGATATGCTTGTCAAAGAATGTGAGCAATACCCCGTAAAGCTGATACTTATCACCCACGCCCATAAGGACCACACCGGCAACGCCGCCCTGCTGGCGGAAAGGCTGGGCGTCCCGATAGCCATGGGCAAAGCCGACGCCAATCTGCTGACCGACCCGCAGTGCCAGCCTATGTCCGCCTATAACATGATAGGCGAAAATATGCTGACGCATATAAAGCAAAACGCGGGTAAAGACACCACGCAGCCGTTTGCGCCGTCAGTGTTTGTACAGGACAACGACACGCTGGAGCAATACGGGATAAACGCGAAGATAATCGCCCTGCCGGGGCACACCGACGGCTCGGTAGGATTAGACACAGGCGACGCGGTCATTGTCGGCGACGCGCTGTTCAACATAGGCACGCCCACCCTGCCGGTAATATATCACAATAAGGACGCAATGAAAAAGAGTGCTGAAAAAATCAGCGCCCTCGGTCAGCGTACGGTATATTTCGGCCACGGTGTACCGGTAGAAAACCGCGAGTGGGAATAAGGTCACGGTCATAGATGTCTTTGTTAAAATATTTTAAGGTGATTTTATGCAAAAATACATATAGTCTTTGATGTAGAGACACCCAACCGCTATAGCGAACGAATGAGCGCAATAGGGGTCACCGTTGTTGAAAACAACAAAATAACCGATGAGTTTTACTCGCTGGTAAATCCCGAACAGCCGTTTGATTATTTCAATATCCGTCTTACAGGTATAACCCCGCAGGCGGCGGCTGACGCGCCTACCTTCGGCGAGCTGTGGGAAAGCAAACTGTCCGCGCTGATGTCGGGCGGTATACTGGTCGCGCACAACGCCCCGTTTGACATGAGCGTGCTGGCAAAATGTCTGAAAGCATACGGACAGCAATATGTGCGGCACCGCAATTATATGTGTACCTGCCAGATAGGCCGCCGCGTGCTGCGCGACCTGCCTGACCACAAGCTGAATACCATGTGCGAATATCTTAACATCGATCTTGACCACCACAACGCCGCCAGCGACAGCCGCGCTTGCGCCGGGCTGCTGCTGCACTATATGTCGCTCGGAACTGACCTGAGCAGGTTTTTGAAAAAGTATGATATGTATGAGGTACGGACGGCAACACATAAATAAAATTCTACCGCGAAAGCGAGACATCTTACTTTTTCACTGTTCGCTATTACTTATTACTTCAAAAAATCCGCCCCCTGCGGGGCGGATTTTTTATGCTCTTGCCTTTATTATTTCGACCATTTCCCCGACGTTTTTCATCGAGGATACCTCGCCCATCTTAAAGCGGATACCGAACTCGTCCTCCACCGCACTGATAAGCGTGATGTGTGACAGGCTGTCCCAGTCGTCTATGTCGTCGGCGGTGGTGCCTTCTTCCACCTCTAACTCGTCATCGTCAAAAACGTCTCTGAACACCTCGTTCAGCCGCTCGTATATTTCCTGTTCTTCCATGTCATTCGTTCCTTTCTGTTTTGATGTGGGTGCTGCGCCTTGCGTAACCGTCAAGCGTCAGCCGCCAGTCGGTGTTGCCCGCGTCGTCGCAGCTTATTTGTTCAAAGCCGAAGCTTTGATAAAGATCCTTTACCATGCGGTTTTTCGGGGTGGGGTAATAGTGCCCGATTATCTCTTTCAGCCCGCGTGCCTGTGCGCGCGCGCACAGCTCGTCAAGCATTGCCAGCTCCATCTCCCGCTTTAACACGCGGCAGGACATCAGCCATAATATCACATCCAGCCTGTCGCCGTCGACCTTTCCTATCACCACCGACACGATGCCGTTATCGCCGAATTTATCGGTCAGGCTGCCGTACAGCCTGATGTAAGAATCATCGCCGAACACCGCCTGCATCTCGTCCTCGGTAAAGCGGCGGGTGGTCAGGTTGAACTGGTTGCTCTTGTTGGTCAGCTGGGTTATCCTCGGAATATATATCGGCAGAAAATCGTCTATCACCGCCGTCATCTCAAGGCTGTCCAGATACTCGCCGTAGTCGGCAAATTTGGACTGCTGCGCCGCGCGGGCGGCGTTCTGTTTGTACATCTCGTTGCGCTTTAGGTCGTCGCCGGAAAAGGCGGTTATCTCGAAAAAGCGCGAGCGGTCGAGGTTCTTTATATACCGCTCCGGCTCGCCGATATCAGGCACCGCAACTGCGGGCAGCTGCGCCGCCACTATCGCTCGCTCGGCAGGGTTATCGTCCACAAACACCAGCGCGTCCTCGCCGATGTTCAGCCCTGCCGCAATGTCGGCGATGTTTCTGTCCTTGTTTTCCCAGTTGGCTTTTATTATGATAAAATCGTCGGGCTTCAGGCTGCCGGACGGGTGGTTAAGTCCCGCCAGGGCGTTTTCCTCATCGTTTTTCGAGCAGACGGTCAGCATTACGCCGCTGTCGCGTACCAGCCCCAGATACTTCTGAAACTCGCTGTACACCTGACCCATGTGGGTCTCCTGTCCTATCTCGATGCCCTCTACGCCGTCGTCGCCGACAACACCGCCCCACAGCGTGTTGTCAAGGTCTAATACCAGCGACTTTTTGTTTTTGCCGAAAACCGACTTTATAATTGCCGCTACATTAAAAGAGAAGTCCGGTATCGCGGGTACGCACATAGCATACTTATACATATGCCAGTAGGACGGATCGCTCCACTCGTCCAAGCCCCAGCACGCGCTGAGATAGTTTATATCGTTGATGTAAAAGCCGTCATTTTCGGCGGCATAAGCCGCGAACGCGGTGTTCAGGCGATTGACGAAATTCACCCTGCCGCGGTGGTCGTACGCGTCACGGTTGCCCATTATGCGGAAATACGGCAGCTCGAAATTATTCTGTATTATCGGGCATTTATATTTGCTCTTTATCGCGCTCCACGCGGCGGAGAACTTTTCCAGCTCGGCGTTAAGCAACGCGTCGGCTGCCGCCTTGTCCGCACCTATACTCGGAAACTCGGTGATATTGCGGGAGGAGGTGTGGATAAAGACAATATCGGGGTTGAATTCTTCCAGCTCGGGGTTGTCAAACACCGCGTCCTGCCACCAGCGGTTATATTCCGACAGATAAAAGGTCGGCTGTATGCCGCTGTCCAGCAGGAATAATTCCAGCATGTCTACTATCTCGTTGGCGGTAGAGCCGCCCAGCACCGCTATTTTCTTGGCGATGCGCGGTCTGCCGTCCGCAAGCAGTGCGCGCCGCAGCGAGCGCTTTTTCTTTAATATATACCCCGCGTCGAAGGGATATTCTAATTCTTTCACGGGTATCCCCCTTGCTAAGTAGAAATCTTTTACAATTCGGAATTATGAATTCCGCATTATATATTTGCTTTCGCTTTGACCGTTCTTATATACTCAAAGTATTCGCAGTTGCCGCCCGCGACGGTGTAGGCGCAGTTGGCGAACAGCAGGTCGGTCGCCTTGACCTTTTTGCAGAAGTCCACCGCGTTTATCTCGCAATAGCGCAGGTCTATGACGTAGATATTCTCAAACGCCTCGGTCAAAAAAGGTATCAATGCGTTGCCGTAGCTTTCCTTAATGACAACAAGATTACGGCCGTTCTTGACGTCGGTCTTTATATGGGTCATCTTGTCGTCGCCGCCGAGGAAGGTAAGATAATAGCTGCTGGCGTCGCTGACGATGAACAGATTGCCGTCATAGCCGTTGGAATATTTGCGGTCATAATAGCTTGTCTCCAGCTTGGACGCGTTGGGAGAATAGTACACGGTGTAATCCTCCGGGTCGTTGTTCAGCTTTTCGTCCTCGCTGTAATAATACATCGAACCGACATAGTCGGGGCAGGTGACCGCCTTGTATTTATCCAGCGGGGAAATAGTCAGCTTTAAGTCCTTACAGAATTTCTCCGCCGCGTAATATGCGCCCAGCGGCATCCAGTGGTGGTCGGTGCGCGCGTATATCGGCTCGTCGGTGTGAGACTTCAGCACATCGTATACCTTTATGTTGGTTATGCCGGAGCTGGACAGCTCTTTCTCCACATATTCTATCTTGTCCTTTTGCAGCTCGCTGTAGCCCTTATAATCGTCGGGGTTGTAAAAATCCACCGAGGTGGGTATCACCATCGAGCAGACATTGACCTCAGGCAGTGCCGCCTGAAATTCCTTTACATTCTCGACATACATATCGCAATATCCGTATGTCCCGCCGAAGAACATTATTCCCCAATAATGGTTATTGATACCCGCCACCAGTATCCCGCTTTCGCCTATTTTGCGGTAGCTGTTTATTTTGTCGTTCGGCTTTTCGGTCGCAGGGGTAGAGGAGGTCTCCGGCGCGGTGGTGGTCGCCGCCGTGGTGGTAAGGCTTATCTGCGGCACCGTCGTAACGGAGGACTCCGATACGGGGGCGGTCGCCGACTCTGACGCGTTTGCCGAGGTTTCCGGCGCGCCGCTTTCCGTTACCGCCGCAGTCGGCTGCGGTGTGGTGGAAACCACGCTTTGCGGTGTATCCTCCGGCTCCGGCACGCCGCTGAGGTCGTATGTATTGCAGCCTGAGCCGAGTGCCGCAAAGCCCGCCGCCAGCACCAGTGCCGCCGCGGAATATATTATCTGTCGTTTTTTCATAATATCACCGTTTTTATGATAATGAATTGCGCGGCAAAGCCGCGCAATCTGTTTATTTTCCTAACAGGTTCTCTCCCATTCTCTCTGCGTTTTCGCCCACGGCAGAGAAGGTACACATAGTAAACAGCACATCGGTTATGCCGTTGTCCTTGACAAAATCAGGTCCGTTCAGGTTGTCGAAGTATCTTACGTCGCAGACGTATATTTCCTCAAAGCCGTCAACAAAGAACGGTATCTCGGCATTGCCGTAGCTGTCCTTGAACACGCAGAGTTTTCTGCCGTTTTTGTTTTCGGTCTCTATCTTGACTATCTTCTCATCGCCGCCGAGGAACATTGTATAGCTTTCGCCCGGGTCATCCTTGTAGATAAATATGCTGTCAAGGTATCTCGCGCTGTAGTCTTCCTTAAACTCGGTGGTGTAATAGGTGGCGGTGTAGTCGGTGGAGGGCTTGTAATAGATAAAGGTCTCGGGGTCGTTTTTGATGTCGACGTCATAGCCCGAAAATCTGTACATAGTACCGACAAAGCCCTCTATTTCTTTCTTTTCGTATTCGTCCAGGTCCTTTATCTCTATCTGTGCCATCTCGCAGAACGCCTTTGCGGCATAATACGCGCCCAGCGGCATCCAGTGGTGGTCGGTGCGGGTGTAGATGTATTCGTTCTTATGCTCCTCCAACGCGCTGTACGCGTCTACATTGATAATACCCTCAAGCTGGTTCGCAATATTGTTTATCGAATTGAGATGGCTTGCGTTGTAGGATTCAAACTTTTCGGGCAGATAAAACGCGCTCTGGGTGGGGACAACCATGTTGAATACGTTAACGGTGTCGCCTACCTTTTTCTTGAACTCGTTAAGGTAAGCGGCGTAATCATCGCCGCTGCCGCCGCCGTAAAAGGATATGCCCCATACATGTCCTTCGGAGTCGGTCATCTTCAGCAGACCGTTGGTCTCTACGCCGTCAACGCCCACCAGCTCTTTATCGCCGCTTTCTACCTCGCCGGAGACGTCGCTGTCTTGCCCGCCCGAGCTTTCTACCGAGGACTCGTCATCCGAGCCGGGGAAAGAAATGATTATATCCCCACTGCCCGCGTCCGAGCTTTCTGTCTGCTGTGTGCTGCTTTCGCCCTGCGAAGAGCTTTCGGGTACGGATGCGGTGCTGCCGACCGTTTCCTCCGCGCAGCCCGCCAACAGGCTGACGCACAATGCCGCCGCCGTTATTGTCTTTATCTTTCTATTCATAATATATTACTCCTTCAAAAAAGAAAGTTTTTTGCTAATATATAAGTATATCACACCGTTTTTTAAAATACAAGAGATTATCACAAAATCACACAATTTTCATATTTATTCTACAAATTAATCAAATTTTCCTCTTCTTCGCCGCTGATGTTGTACTTACTGTAAATATCGCGGCTGACCACCAGCCCGTTTTCCAGCAGATATTCCTTTTGCAGATAGTCATAATACGCGCCGGGGCTGATTATGCCGACTACCTTTATAATATCGGTGCCCGCCTTGCTGAGTATGCTGTCGGCAAGCAGCACACAGTTGGTGCTCATAACGCAGTAGGACTTGAATTTGCCGCTGCGGAATTTATAGAATTTAGCCTTGGTGCCGCCCCACAGTCCGCTGCAATAGTCCTTAAAGTCGGTGACGGCGGCTTTTTCCCCGCGCTCCAGCGCGCGCTGATACGGCGGCTTCCACCTGTAGACGGAGCTTTTTATCCGCCTTATCTCGGCGCGGACGCGTTCCAGCTGTTCGTCGGTCAGCCTCAGTCCATAATCAAACACCATCTGCCTGTCGCTGCGGACGCTGAATTCTATATACGGCTCAAACTCCGACACAAACATCACCCCGTCGCCCAATGCGTTGAACAGACGGGCGGAGCTTTCGTCATAGTTGCCGTAGGACAGCACCTCGCCGTCTACATACAGGTCGCAGTGTCCCATTATCCCGACACCGTCGCCGGACACATGGATAAGCACGTGTATGTTGGGCGGGTACTGCTTGTCAAGCTGCTTTTCCTCGGCCAGCAGCTTTTCAATATCTATCTCGCGCGAATCCAGGCGTTTCTGATAATTCTTTAACGCGCCGAACGGGAAAAAGGTGGAAATAAACAGCGGTAAAGATACCCTTATCTTGCGGCGCACCGCGGTCTTGGCGCGGTTGGGCAGTATCTCCCGCACAAAATCCGCCAGCGCGGTCAGCCCGTACAGCACGCAGTAAATGCCGCTTATCAGCAGCAGCATACGTCGGGTGTAGAACGAGCCGAACAGCATTATCACCCCGAAAATCAAAAACGCGGCAAACGCGAAAAAATCCGCGAAAATATCGTCCGGCGGTATTTTGTTTCTCACCGCGGCGATAAAGTCTATCAGCTTTACCGCGGCGTTAAGCAGCAGGTACAGCGAAAACGCCATAGTCAGTATGCCCAGCGTCATGCCCGGCAGGAACACAGTCACCAGACCCATCAAAATAAAGCCCAGACCGCTTATCAGCGGTATGCGCCTTTTTTTAACGTATGCTCTGATCATCTGGTTCAGCCCGCTGAGCATAATGACCGCGCCGCCGATACGGGCGGCGGGCACCAGCAGAAACCTGCCCTGTACCAGTATAGTTATGCCGAAGGCTATCAGTCCCGCGCCGAACAGCGCAAGCCATATGCTGTGTATCCGTTCTCTTGTCATTTTATACGGTGGAAATAAATTCCTTTCTTTATCGGATTTGACTTTTTATATCTTTTATGTTAGAATTAATCCTGCAACTTTATTGCGCGGTCGCGGGGATATTTATCCGTGAGGAAAGTCCGAGCATCACAGAGCAGGGCAGCTGCTAACGGCAGCCGGAGGCGACTCTAGGGCGAGTGCAACAGAAATATACCGCATCCCTCGTGGGTGTAAGGGTGGAAAGGCGAGGTAAGAGCTCACCGCGGGACGGGAGACCGCTCCCGCCTGTAAACCCTGTCCGATGCAACGCCGATTGGTTTCGGGATAAAACCGCTTGCTCGGCGGTCCCGGATTAAGGCGGCTTGAGCCTTTCGGCGACGAAAGGCGTAGATAGATGACCGTACACAACAGAACTCGGCTTATAGATAAAGTTGCGGGCATCTGAAGATGCCACGCGTAGCTGACGCTACGGTTTTTAGGGCATCTGAAGATGCCACGCGTAGCTGACGCTACGGTATAATCCGTCATTTTGCAAGGCAAAATGACGGATTTTTTACTTTATAATCAGACTTCTCGCTTTTCCCGCCAGATACAGCGAGCCGGTTATCAATGTCAGTCCGTCGGTCTTCGCCTCGGCAAGCGCCTGTTCAAGGCTCTCCGAGGTGCGGACATGTATATCGTATTCTTTCGCAAATTCCGCCAGCGTATGCGCAGGGACTGCGCCCTCGGCGAAATCCTCCACAAAGGTAACACCCGACAGCGACGGCAACAACTCCGCCAGCGCGGCCTGCCAATTTTTGCGCCCCAGCATACCGATTATCCCGTGCTTCGGTTTGTCCGACAAGCCCAGCAGCTGCGCGCAGGCGCGCATAGCGGGCGGGTTGTGCGCCCCGTCTACTATGTATGTCGCTTGTTCGGTCTTTATATATTCCATACGCGCCGGCAGCCTAGCTTTCTCTATGCCGACATATATGTCGCTGTATTTCAGCCCCAGCAGCTCGCATACCTCTATCGCGCAGATAAGATTAGCCAACTGGTGTCTGCCCGGCATAACGCCGTGGTAGTTTTGCGCCTTGTATGTAAAAAACACATCGCTGACATCCATATGCAGCAGCTGTAATCTGCCCGCGTCGGGTATCACAAGACGGCTGCCGCTTTCGCTGCATTTTTCCGTGATGACCTGCTGCGCCTCGTCCGGCTGGTCGTGCGCGGACACACAGGGCACGGTCGGCTTGATTATCCCCGCCTTGTGGGACGCTATCTCCCGCACCGTCTCTCCCAGCAGATCGGTGTGGTCAAGCCCTATCGAGGTTATCGCGGTCACAACGGGGGATAAAATGTTGGTGCAGTCCAGCGTGCCGCCTATGCCTACTTCTATCACGGCATAATCCACCTGCTCGGCGGAAAAATACAAAAAACCTATCGCGCATAGTATCTCAAACTGGGAATAGCCTGTGATATCCGTCGCGGCAACCGCGTTTTGCACCTTTTCGCAAAGCAGCGCAAAGGCAGGCTTGGAGATGTTCTTACCGTTTATCTGTATGCGCTCTTCAATGCAGGTAATGTAGGGCGAGGTAAAACGCCCCACCCGCTTGCCCGACGCACGCAGCGCGCAGGTAATATATTCACAGACGCTGCCCTTGCCGTTGGTGCCCGCAACGTGTATGGACTTAAAGCCGTCCTGTGGGTCGCCCAGCTCTTTCATCAGCATAATAAAACGGTCAATATCGGTCACCGGAGCGCCTGAGCGGGTAAAGCTGCCGATATATTCCATAGCCTGTTCATACGTCATTGTATGCTGTCCTTCCGCTTAAATATTCAAATGAGAGATAAAGCTTTTCGCCTTATTGGCGGTCACCTTGTCGTTGTCGTAATACAGAAAATTGTGCGCCTGATCTATCTCTATCCAGCGTATCTCTGCTATCTCGTCCTCCTGCGGGGTAAAGTCAAAGCTCTTTGCCCTTGCCACAAAATAAACGACATTTTTCACCGAATCGCGGCGCGGCGAATAGGTAACCACTTCTCTGAAGCCGGGGTCTATCATCACGTCGATGTCGGTTTCTTCCTTTATCTCACGGGCGGCAGTCTCCTCCTCGGTCTCGCCGTCCTCAACATGACCCTTCGGAAAAGACCAATAGCCGGATTTGATATGCTTTATCAGCAATATCTCCGTATTTCCGTGAAACTTCCTGTAAACAATTCCGCCGCAGGATTTTTCCCGTATCACGTCACCCTCTCCTTTCCCTTTCCGAAAAACTGTATATATATTTTAGTATATCACTTTTTTTGCGATTTGTCCATAAAAAAGAAAAAGTTTTTTGCGGAATTTCTCGGAAACGACAAAGGCTCTCCCAAAAGGGAAAGCCTTTGATATTATCCGATTTTTCAGCACTTTATTTTCGCCTGCAAAATGTCCAGCAGCTCGCCGAAGCGCTGGAAGTGTACCACCTCGCGCTGCCTTAAAAAGCGTATCGCGTTGGTGACGTCGGGGTCGTCGCACATACGCAGTATGTTGTCGTAGGTCGCGCGTGCCTTCTGCTCGGCGGCAAGGTCCTCGGTCAGGTCGGCTATCGGGTCCGCCTTAGACTGGAGGTACGCCGCGGTAAACGGCACTCCTGCCGCGCTGGCGGGGTATACGGCGTTCGCGTGGTCGATGTAATAGTCGCCTACACCGTAGCGGTCAAAGCTGCGCGCACCCTCTCCGGTGGTGAGCTGTGACACGATAGAGCCGACCATTTCTAAGTGCGAAAGTTCTTCGGTGCCGATATCTGTCAGCACCGCCACCGCACGTTTATCGGTCTGGGCAAAGCGCTGGGACAGATAGCGCATGCTTGCCGCCAGCTCGCCGTCAGGTCCGCCGTACTGAGACAGAATATAGCTTGCCAGCCTGGGATTCCTGTTCTTTATAACGACAGGAAACTGAAGTCTTTTTTCAAATATAAACATAACTCCTCCTTACGGCCACAGCCCGTTCAGCCAGTTCCATGTGCAGCCCTCGCCCGCGCTGGTCGCGCGCAGGGGATAGCAGGACGCCTCAAACGCCTGTCTGCATGCCTTTGCCTGTTTTACCGCCTCGCGGTATATTTCCAGTGCCTTCGTGTCGTCGGGATGTGTGTCGAGATAAAGCTGCATATCCAGTGCGAAAAAGTCCGCCGCAGCCAGCTGCTGCATCAGCCGCGCGCACTGGGGTGTGGTGTTACCTACCATTGTACAGCCCCCTTTCATATTCTTCGATGGTAATATTAAGCTCGGGGAATATCGTGCCGTTTTTCAGCGCCGCCTCTGGCGAATACAGTCTGCCCAGCTGCTGAAACGGCACATAGCTGTAGCCGGGACGGAACTTCATCTTCTCGTCATGCCCGCATTTTTCGTTGCTCATAATGTTCTCCTTTCGTTAAATGAGAGTCTGTCTCTCCTCAGCCAAATCGCTTTTGGTCGAATTCAGCGGTTTATTTAGTTTATGCGTCTGTTCTTATAAGGTTACCGGGCTGTTTTTCCAAAAGGACTTGCAAAAGCCCGCGGATTATGATACAATAATGAATATATACTGTAATACAAGGAGAATAATATGGACAGCTTTGGAGAACAGCTTGTAAGAAAGCAGACCTCGTCTGCGGATATAATTAAGAGGGTCGCGCTGGTGGTGGGAGGACTGCTGCTTGCGACCGCGCTGATGACAGCGTCGTTTTTGACAAACTTTTATGTGCTGACGCTGCTGGCGGTGGGCGTTATCTTCGGTATGGGATGGCTGCTGACCGGCTTGGGCTGCGAATACGAATACATAATCACCAATCAGGACCTTGACATAGACAAGATAATGGGCAAGCGCAAGAGAAAGCGCCTTATCACCGTAAAGCTGGACACGGTAGAGGACTTCGGCATCTACGACGGCACGCAGGGAGAGGGTGCGCAGGCAACCGTTATCGCCTCCGACGCGACCGGCATCAACGCGTGGTACATTATCGCAAAGCATAAGACACACGGCAGGACGATGCTCATCTTCTCGCCGAACAAAAAGACGGTGGGTCTTATCGCCAACGGGCTGCCCCACAAGCTGAAGGTCAGCCTGAAGCTGCCGGAAAATATATTAAGCGAGGACGAATGAAAAAGCACTGTGCATTGCTTGCCGCCGCGCTGACGATATGCTGTTTATCGGCGGGCTGCGGCAGTATAGATCTCACCTCGGGCACGTCGAACGGCGACCCGTCACAGAATTCGGCTGCGTCACAGTCAGGGGAAAGCGTAGTTGATGTGTTCAACCCAAGCGGGCAGGAAAGCACCGTCAACGAGCCGACCTTTACCCCGGACGACAGCTTTGTGGGCTGCCGTGCGGCGGTTTGCTATGACCTGACGAATAAAGAGATTATATATGAGAAAAATCTCGATCTGCCTATCTATCCCGCCAGCCTTACCAAGCTGCTGACCGCGCTGGTCGCCGTGGAATATCTGGATGAGAATTACGTCTGCACTGTCGGCAGCGAGATAGACCTTATCGCATACGATTCCACCCGTTCGTGGATATCCGAGGGCGAGCAGTATATGAGAAACGACCTGCTGACCGCAATGCTTACCCCGTCCGGCAACGACGCGGCATACTCCGTGGCGGCTAACGTGGTGCATAAGGTATACGGCGCGGATATATACGATGAGGATATAACGGCGTATTTCTCGATACTGATGAACAATTACGCCAAGTCGATAGGCTGTGAGAACACCCATTTCACCGTGCCGGACGGCTATCATGAGGACGAGCATATCACCACCTGCGGCGATATGCTGAAGATTGCCGAGGCCGCCGCGAACAGCCCCGCAATAGTCGGCATAACCAGTCAGGACTTAGCGGTGGTGTACGACCTTGACGGCTATACCCACAGCTGGGAAAACGGCAATATGCTGCTGTGGGACCCGTATACTGAATATGTCTCCAAGGGGCTGAAAACAGGGTACACGGACGAGGCGGGCTTTTGCTTTGCGGGGCTTGCCGAGCTGGACGGAAAGCAGATAATCACGCTGACCTTTGACTGCGATATAGAATACAGATACGATGACACGCTAAAGCTGATGGACCTCGGCTTTGGGCTGTATGACGAGGATAACAACTATAGGGGTGAATACGCGGCAGACCCCGATGCGGAATGATAAATAAATGCTTTCCCTTTTAGGGAAAGCATTTTAGTGAATAATGAAAAGTGAATAATTAAGGAAAAAATATGAAGATACTTTCAATAGAAAGCTCCTGCGATGAGACCGCCGCGGCGGTGGTAGAGGACGGACGGACAGTCCTGTCCTCTGTAATAGCGACACAGATAGACGAGCATAAGCTGTACGGCGGAGTAGTGCCGGAAATAGCCTCACGCCGTCACTGCGAGAATATCACGGGGGTAATTAAAGAGGCGCTGGACAAGGCGGGCGCACAGCTGTCAGATATGGACGCGGTGGCGGTCACCAACGCGCCGGGGCTGATAGGCGCGCTGCTGGTGGGTGTCAGCTTTGCGAAAGGGCTGGCGATGTCGGCGGGCTTGCCGCTGGTGCCTGTACATCACATAAAGGGACACATCGCGGCAAATTATATAACGCATAAAGAGCTGGAGCCGCCGTATCTCTGTCTGGTGGTGTCCGGCGGACATACCCATATAGTCAAGGTAGAAAGCTATACCGAGCTGGAGACAGTCGGCAAGACGGTGGACGACGCGGCGGGCGAGGCGTTTGACAAGGCGGCACGCGCGCTGGGCTTTCCGTATCCGGGCGGGGTATACATCGACCGTGCGGCAAAGCAGGGCGACCCGTCCAAGTACAAGCTGCCGATACCCAACACCCAAAACCCGTATGATTTCAGCTTTTCGGGACTGAAGACCGCAGTGATAAACCTTATCCACAACGCGCGGCAAAAGGGTGAAGAAGTAGACGTAAACTCGCTGGCGGCATGCTTTCAGCAGACGGCGGTAACTATGCTGAAAAATAAATTTATCGCGGCGGCAAATGACTTAGGATATAAAAAAATCGCCCTTGCGGGCGGCGTGGCGGCAAATTCCGCACTGCGCTCGGCATTGGCTCAGGCGGCTGACGAAAACGGCATGAGCTTTTATGTGCCGGAGCTGTCGCTGTGTACCGACAACGCGGCGATGATAGGCTGTCAGGGTTATTATGAATATCTTGCGGGCAACACCGCCGATATGTCGCTGAACGCCTTTGCCACCAAAAAGCTGCATATGCTGTAAAGGAGATATATATGAGAAAAATTGTGCTTATAATCACCGCTATGGCGGCGGCGTTGCTGTTGCTTTGTTCCTGCTCGGACGTGAAAAGTCAGGTGCAGGGCAGCTGGCAGCTGGACAGCGTAGGCGGATTAAGTCTTGAGGAATATTCCGAGCAAAGCGGGATAGACGTCGGCGGACTGAATATCGTATGGACGCTAAAGGATGACCGCGTGACCGGCAGAATAGGCGCGGTGACGCTGTTCTCCGACGCGAAGATAACCTATACCGACAACGGCTTTCGTTTTGAGGACGACAGCATAATCGGCGGCGCGCAGGTGAAATACGACGCGGGCTATGACACGCTGAGATACACCGCCCCAGTCAACGGAAAAAATCTGGAACACATACTTAAAAAAGCAGCCTGAGGGCTGCTTTTTTAGTGAATAAGTAATAGTGAATAGTGAAGAAGTAATGTGGCGGACTGCGCCCGCAAATATAAAAAGAATTTTTTAATCAGTGCGCAAAGCGCACACCAATCTTATTCGCTATTCACTATTCACTCAAAAATCTCCTAGCCTGTGTAAGCAGCATTTATGTCAACTTCAAAAAAAGTCTTAATTATCTCCTCCGCGCTGTCGCCCCTTGCGCCGAGCTGCATAGCGGCGGCGACGCTGATGCCGGCACTGCCGCCGTCCCCCTTTGAGGTAAAGGAAAACAGCCTGTCGGTGTAGGTCATCTCAAAGCAGACCGACCGTATGCCGAACAGTTGACAAAATTCCCAGCCGGACATAGTTACCCCGCCCGCCGACACTGACAGCACGTTGCCGTCTGTGTCGGTTTTTATGTCGGATATCCAGCCCCCGATGTCGGGAGGCAGCACGGCAGAGGGAAAGCGGGTCAAAAACACCGCCGTAAAGCCGTCGGAGGTAAGCTGACAGCCGCCGCTGTACCTCGGCTCGTCACGGTCGGTGAGGCAGTACAGCTTTTTGCACCACGGCATATTCATATTACATTCCGCGGGGTCTATCAGCGCGCCGGAGGAAATGCGGCAAAGCGGCAGAAATACGTTCTCGCCGCCGTAGGTGACATTTACGTTCATTGCGTATTTTGCGGCGCTGCGCACCATAATGTTAAATTCCTGATACGCGCTGCCGTAATATTCCGCCGCTTCTTCCATGCTCATGTATTCCACACACGGAAAGACGTCACGGTCGAGAGAATTTATCTCGTACAGATACAGCAGAGAGCTGTACAGCACCGCCGCAGTCGCGTTCAGCCCCTGCTGATTTATCTGCGACACCGAGGAATAGTTTTTCAGCGCGGCGAATATGCAGCCGGAAAGATAATCCGCGGTGATGTACGGCGTATCGCCGACGGTTATTTGCTCGGGCGGCGGCGGTTCTTCGGGCAATTGCGGTTCTGCGGCGATTACCGCCGCAGCGGCTATGCCCGCAATAAGTATCGCAATAACTATTAGGACAGGAATTTTTACCTTCATATACGCCTCCTGCGCTGCAACGAATTTATTTGACATTTGTGTAATACTATGATATAATTAATAGTGTATATGTCCTAAAGGACAAGAACAAAGAGTTAATAAAATATATTCGCAAACTACCTGAAATAGTATGGTGCAGAACATAAAACCTTACGAAAGGGGACATACATTTTGACAGAGAGAGAAGAAAGATTAAAGCAGCTGTGTGACGATTACGCCGCAAACACCGCGATAGACCCGCATCTGTACGAAAAATACGCGGTAAAGAGAGGACTTCGCAACGCCGACGGCAGCGGCGTGGTGGCAGGGCTCACCCATATCTGTAACGTACACGGCTATATGCTGAACGAGGGTGAAAAGCACCCTATCCCCGGACAGCTTATCTACCGCGGCTATGACATAAACGACCTTGTGGCAGGCAAGACGGCGGACGACCGCTATGGCTTTGAGGAGACCGCCTATCTGCTGCTGCTGGGACATCTGCCTGACAAATCGCATTTAGAGGGTTTTAAGAAGCTTATCACCCATTTCCGCGAGCTGCCGCAGTATTTTGAGGAGGATGTGATATTACGCACCCCCTCGCCGAATATAATGAACAAGATGGCGCAGTCGGTACTTGCCCTGTATTCCTATGACAAAAACCCCGAGGATAAGTCTACCGAGAGCGAGATGATAAAGGCGGTATCGGTCATTTCCCGCCTGCCCGCGATAATGGTCACCGCATATCAGGCAATGCGCCGTTACGTGTATAACGAGAGCATGGTAATGCACCCGATAAACCTTGACGAGAGCCTTGCCGAAAGCATACTGTCTACCCTGCGCGCCGACCGCGCGTACACCAAGGACGAGGCAAAGCTGCTTGACCTGTGCCTTATGCTGCATGCCGAGCATGGCGGCGGTAACAACTCTACCTTTACCTGCCGCTGCGTTACCTCATCGGGCACCGACGCGTATTCGGCATACGCCGCGGCGATATCCTCGCTGAAGGGTCCGCGTCACGGCGGCGCGAACATCAAGGTGATGGAAATGCTTAACTGCATAGAGCAAAACGTCAAGAACTGGGAGAGCGACGGCGAGGTGGCGGACTTCCTCAACCGCATACTCGCAAAGGAAGAAAACGACCGCAGCGGACTTATCTACGGTATGGGTCATGCGGTATACACCATGTCCGACCCGAGGGCGCTGATACTTAAAGAGGCGGGGATGAAGCTGGCTATGGGCACCGAGCTGGAGCCGGAATTCAAGCTGCTGGACAAAATAGAGCGGCTGACCCCCGAACTGTTTGCCAACGCGAAGGGCGACATAAAGACCATGTGCGCGAATGTGGATATGTATTCGGGACTGGTATACAAGCTGCTGGGAATACCGGTGGAGATGTATACCGCGCTGTTTGCCTGCGCCCGTATATCCGGCTGGTGCGCGCACAGAATGGAAGAGCTGCACAACGGCAAGCGCATTATGCGTCCCGCGTATAAGACGCTGGCGAAGAACAGAGAATATATTGCGCTGAGCGAACGTTAAATATAATACAGACAGATATATTTACAGGAAAGAAAGTGTACAATGACAAAAACTAAGCTTAAACTATCCCCGATATGCGCTGCGGCTTCGGCACTGATACTTCTGATACTGCGGACGGTACAGCTGACTGTCGCGGTGGAGTATCCGTCAGGCTTTTATCTGCCGAGCGGCGGGGCGATAAATATAGTTTACACGGTGCTGATGATAATCGCGGCTGCGGCAGTTGCCTATACCGCGTACCTTGACTGCAAGCCGCTGCGCGGCAGAAAGTTAGAGCTGCTGCCGACCAAGCCCGCATCCGTGTACGGTATAGCGGTGATAATCTACGGTGCGGCAATGGCGTCCTACGCGCTGGCACAGCTTTCCGCCGAGATAGGCTTTTACGGGATAGTGTGCATGATAGGCGCGTTGTCCGCGGTGGGGCTGGGCATGCTGATACTGGCAAACGGAAAGATAAGGCCGATGTGCTGTATCCCCGTTGTGCTGATGATAATCAGCTTTATAATCAAGTGCATTTTCTTTTTCATATCCAACCCGATAATCACCGGAATACCGCAAAAGCTGATGGTGATGATGATATACGTGCTGTCGGTTTTGTTTTGGATAAACATGGGCAGGCTTATCTCCGACGGCGAGAAAAAGCTGACCCGTACCGCCGCGACCGCGTCGGGACTGGCGCTGGGCTGCGCATGGCTGGCGTATGTCGGCAGCTCGTTTTTGCTGATGCTGACCGACGGTGAAAAATGGCTGCTGCTGGACGATACACCGGATCTTGAATTAATAGTTATCGGCGCGATACCCGCGGTACTGACGCTGATATTACTGTTCTGCTCAAAGCCCGTAAAGGCACGCAGACCCGCAAGACCCTCATCCGAAAGGGCGGCTGCGCCCGTCGGGGCAGACCGTCCCGCGCGTAAAAGGCCGCAGCCCGCACAGCGTAAAGCCGCCGAGGAAAAGGCGGTAAAGCAAGAGGTCGTGCAGGAAAACAGCAAACCCGAAATCCCCAAACCCGAGCAGGAAGATGCTGTTACAGTCGAAGAACCCAAGCAGGAAATCCCTGTTTCGGTTTCCGAGCCGGAGACACCCGCATCGGCTGCCGAGCCGGAGTTGCCCGCCCCCGCCGAAAAGCCGGAGGCAAAGGAATACGATAAATACGACATTGACGCAATAATCGAGCAATACACGAAGAAATAATTTTCTGACGTCTGCGGAAAGGGGTGGAAAAATGAGTATCATGAAAAAGGCGGCATTGCTGTCGGCGGCGTTTTGTGTAATGCTGTCCGGCTGCTCGATGAACATGTCGGTGGATACTCTGCTTTCTCCGCCCAAGCTGTCGGACGAGCAGACCGAAATATACACCGCGCTGACCGAGGCGGCAGGAAACGTCGATCTGCGCTATCCCCGTATGGGAGAATACCTCAGCGCATTTGTAATAAACGATTTGGACGCGGACGGCTCGCCGGAGGCGATGGTGTTTTTTGAGCGGAGAAGCTCTGACGTCAACGTTCCCGCCGAAAGAGAGGCAGGTCTGCGGATAGGCTTTCTTGACCGTGACGAGAACGGCGACTGGCGCAGCGTATACGAGATGGCGGCGTCCGGTACCGAAGTTGAGAGCGTTGAGTTCTCCACACTGGGCAGCGACAGCCCGAAGGCGATAATCACCTACGCGGGCTTAAGCTCTCAGGAAAAGAGATTGTCGATAATCGGCTACAGCGACGGCGCGCCGTATGAGGCACATCAGATGACGGTGTCGCAATTTTGTCTTTCCGCCGTTTCGGAGGACAACGGAGAGCTGCTGCTGACCCTTACCCGCGCGACACAGACAATGCCGCCGTTTTTTACCGTATACGGCTTTAACAGCGACGGAAGCTTTACACCGCTGTATGCCCCGATCGCCTTAAGCAACAACATCGCGGATTTTGACCGCTTTACCACGGGATATTACAGCCTTAACGGCACGCCGATGTTTTGCGCGGCGATAGATTATCTGCAAGCGGAAAACCAATATTCCACCGAGCTGGTGTACTTCAACGGCAACGGGTTTGTCACCGCCAACAGCTTTTTGTTCAGCGGAAATCAGACCTCCTACATCCGCCGCACCAACTCTTATACTCCCAAGCTGAACAGCCGCGACATAAACGGCGACGGGATACTGGACGTGCCGATGACATCGGTGCTGCCGGGGTATGAGAGCCTTACCTTTCCCGAACAGCTGAACGCAGTATGGTGGTTCTCGCAAGAGTCTGGTAATATCGAGCGGGTGGCGACTATGTTTGTCGACCCGCAGATGAATTACACCTTTACCTTTCCCGGCAGGTGGGAGGGCGTAGTTACCGTGACATGGGACGCGGAGGAAAATACCGTCACCTTCTGGCGGGCGGAGGAGGACGGCTCGCACGAATTTGCCCTGCTTACGATAAAGACCATTGCAACGGAAAATATTAACGACTATGACGAAAACGCGGCTGCAAAGGACAGCTTTAAGCTGTTCGCCGCTAATGAAGATATAACGGTATATGTAAAAAATATAGAGTATCAGGGACTGTCCCTGACGTATGACGAGGTGGCGGCGGCACTGTACGTCATCTCGGATAAAGAACCGTAAAGGGGGATGTTTATGAAGCGAATACTGGTTTGCGAGGACGAGGACGCTATCCGCGACTTTGTGGTGATAAACCTAAAGCGGTCGGGCTATGACGTGATAGACGTCACCAATGCCGCGCAGGCGATGGACGCGTACATACATTACGGCGGCATGATAGACATCGCGCTGCTGGATATTATGATGCCCGGCATGGACGGCACCGAGCTGTGCCGCTGGCTGAGACAGAAGAGCGACACGATGGGTATAATCATGCTGTCCGCCAAGAGCCAGGAGGTGGACAAGATACGCAGCCTGACGCAGGGCGCGGACGACTACGTTACCAAGCCGTTTTCACCTACCGAGCTTGTGGCACGGGTGGACGCGGTATACCGCCGTGTTGCGGTGACCGGCGCAAAGACCGAGGACAAGGGCAGGACGCTTATCTCAGGGCCGTTCTCGATAAATACGAAAAGCCGCCTGTTTTCCAAAAACGGGCAGAATATAGAGATAACCCAGGTAGAATATCAGCTGTTGGAGTATTTTATGGAAAACTCCGGCTCGGCACTGGACAGAAAGAGCATACTTACCCATATCTGGGGCGACGCCTATTACGGCGACGATAAGATAGTGGACGTAAATATACGCAGACTGCGCATGAAGATTGAGGAAGACCCCTCTAACCCGAGGTATATCTCGACAATATGGGGCTTTGGCTATAAGTGGTGCGTGGACGAGCTTGCCGCTACGGGAGAGTTTAACAACGGCAGCAGTCTGACATAGGAGAAACAGTCGTGGCAAGAAGAAACACGATAGCCAACAGATGGTTTTTGAAAAGCTTCAGCGTGGTAATAATCGTGCTGGCGCTGATAGACGCGGCACTGTACGCGGTGCTGCGCACCTATTACTACAACACGGTAGAGCAGACGCTGCGCGGCGAGCTGAACGTCATCTCCACGGTGCTGACGCGCTATTACAGCTCGACCTCCGTCAACTCTAACGCTGAGATACGCCGCACGGTAGAAAGCTTTGACGATAAGGACCGCATGGAGCTGATGGTGATAAACGCCGACAACGAGGTGATAATCACCTCCAGCGGCTTTGCGCCGGACGCCGATTATTCCATGCCCGACCTACATTCGGCACAGGACAACGAATCCGGCAGCGGCATATTTACCGGCTATCAGCCTAACGGCGAAAAGGTGATGGCGGTGACCTTACTTATAGATATCCCGGACGACAACTACAATGCGGTGCGGGTGGTTACCTCGCTGTCCAAGGTGGACGTACAGCTGGGCATGACCATGATATTCATTATCGCGGTCAGCTGCGCGGTGCTGCTGCTGATGCTGGTGCTGGGTCTGTACTTTATCAGCTCGATAGTGCGGCCGCTGCGTCAGATAAGCACCAACGCGCAAAAGATAGCGCGGGGTGACTTTTCGGTGCGTATCGAGCCCAAGACCGACGACGAGCTGGGCGAGCTGTGCGGGGTATTCAACTATATGGCGGGCGAGCTGCAAAACTCCGAGAGTATCAAAAACGACTTTATCTCGTCGGTGTCGCACGAGCTGCGCACGCCGCTGACCGCGATAAAGGGCTGGAGCGAGACGGTGGCGCAAAGCCTTGACGACCGCGATACCGCCTCAAAGGGCATGACGATAATCTCGCAGGAGACCGGCAGACTGTCCGACATGGTAGAAGAGCTGCTGGACTTTTCCAAGATACAAAGCGGACATTTCAGCCTGACAAAGGAAAACATGGACCTGTTCGCAGAGCTGACCGACGCGGTGATAATCTACTCCGAGCGGGCTAAAAAGGAAAACAAAACAATTAGCTATGACGACCCCGAGCATGTCGCAATGATATACGGCGACCGCAGCCGTATGCGCCAGGTGTTTATAAATATAATCGACAACGCGGTGAAATACTCGCAGGAAAACGGGCATGTGCAGATAGATACCGCAATAGACGGCGGCGACGTGATAGTCACCGTAGAGGACGACGGCTGCGGCATAGCCCCCGCTGACCTGCCGAAGATAAAATCCAAATTCTATAAGGCGAACAACACCGTCCGCGGCAGCGGCATAGGGCTGGCGGTGGCGGACGAGATAGTGACCGCCCACGGCGGCACATTGCATGTATCCAGCGAACAGGGAAAATATACAAGGGTGGAGATAATCCTCCCGCTGAAAAAGACAACGGCAAAGGAGCAAAATGAGCAATAAGGAAAATAACACCTGCCCCGCATTAAAGACCAAGGTCGGCGGACAGGCACTGATAGAAGGCGTAATGATGTTAGGCCCCAAAAAGGGCTGTATGGCGGTAAGAAAGCCGGACAAGACGATCTATACCGAAGAATGGACGCTGAAAGGGAAAAAGTGGTACAACAAGGCGCCCTTTATCCGCGGATGCTTTAACTTTGTGGGACAGCTGAAGGACGGCTATAAGTACATCAACAAATCCGGCGAGATAAGCGGTATGTTTGACGAGGACGAGCCGGAAAAGGACAAAAAGAAAAAAACAGAGCAGGAAGCTGTAGAGCCTGCCGAGGCAGTTGAAACTACCGAGGTTACCGAGACTGCCGAACCCGTCACTGAAAAAACAGAGAACACCGAAAAGCCGGAAAAGGAAAAGTCCGACCCGATGACTACGGTGATAATGGTAATTTCCAGCATACTCGGTATCGCTATGGCGGTATTTCTGTTCATGATGCTGCCGACCTTTATCTTTACCGGCATACAGTATCTGTGCGGCGACACCGATATTTCAATGTTCCGCTCGCTTATCGAGGGCGTGCTGAAGATAGGGATATTCCTCTTTTATATGTGGCTGACCTCGCTGATGAAGACCATGAAGCGGCTGTACATGTATCACGGCGCAGAGCATAAGACGATATTTTGCTATGAAAACCGTCTGCCGCTGACGGTGGAGAACGTCAGAAAGTTCAAGCGGTTTCATCCGCGCTGCGGCACCAGCTTTATCTTCCTGACGCTGGCGATAAGCATACTGGTATACTCAATACTGCCGATAAACAGCGAGCTGTTTGTCAACTCGTTCGGTGTGTCGCAGTTTGTCGGCGACCTGCTGAGAATAGCCTGCAAGCTGGTATTTCTGCCTGTAGTTGTGGGTATAGCGTACGAGCTTATCCGTATCGCGGGCAGATACAATAACCTGTTTACAAGGATAATCTCCGCGCCGGGTCTTGCCGTACAGCGGCTGACCACCAAAGAGCCGGAGGACGATATGATAGAGATAGCCATCGCTTCTATGCTGCCGGTACTGCCGGAAAATCCGGACGACGCGAAATGGTAATGACCGACGCGGTGCGCGACCTCGCGGAACGGCTGAAAGACATAACCGAGGACGCGGAGTTTGAGGCACGTGAGATAGTAAGAGAATACTGCGGAAATGTCCTGCCGTTCGGCGAGATAAGCGAGCCGCAATTCGCGCGGTGTACCGATGCGGTAAAGCGCCGTATCGGCGGCGAGCCGCTGCAGTATATTTTCGGACACTGGGAGTTTTACGGGCTGGACTTTACGATAGGCGAGGGGGTACTGATACCCCGTGCCGACACCGAGACGGTGACCGAGCTTGTGATACGGCATCTGAAACAGCACGGCGGCGAGTACGTTGACCTGTGCGCGGGCAGCGGATGTATAGGTATTGCCTCGGCAATATACGGCAATTGCCGCGGTTACTGTGTCGAATTATCGGATGTGGCGGCAAAATACTGCGCCGAGAATATCCAAAAGCACAAGCTGAATGACAGGCTGACGCTGATACAGGGAGATATTTTTGATAAGGCGATCATCGACCGCTTTGCCGACGGCAGTCTTACGGTCGTCGTCTCCAATCCGCCGTATGTCACCAAGGAGGAAATGGACAAGCTCCAGCGGGAGGTGCGGCGCGAGCCGTCGCTGGCACTGTACGGCGGCGAGGACGGGCTGGACTATTACCGCAGAATATTTTCCGCATGGAAAGCAAAGCTGAAGGACGGCGGACTGTTCGCGGTGGAGACAGGCGACGGACAGGCGCAGGCGGTGTGTGAGCTAATGCGCGCCGAGGGCTTTGCCCCGACCGTGTATAAGGACCTTGCGGGACTGGACCGCGCGGTGGCAGGATTAATGCGTTAATCTCTGTCCGTTTTATAGTACACATTGTATATTAAAATAGCTATAGAAAGCTGAAAGAAAGGAAAATACGAAAATGGCAAAAGCAAAAACCAAGGTTACACCTACCGTCAATCATCCCGCCACCCCGGAGGAGAAGAAGAAGGCTTTAGACACCGCGATGGCGCAGATAATCAAGCAGTACGGACAAGGCTCGGTAATGTTCCTCGGTGCGGAAAACAACCGCAAGATGAACGTCGAAGCAGTGCCCACCGGCTCTATCGGACTTGATCTGGCGCTGGGCATAGGCGGACTGCCCAAGGGCAGAATTGTAGAGATATACGGACCTGAGTCGGGCGGTAAGACCACCGTAACGCTGCACGCGATAGCCGAGACCCAAAAGCTGGGCGGACAGGCGGCGTTCATCGACGTAGAGCATGCCCTCGACCCCGTATACGCAAAATCGCTGGGCGTAGATATCGACAACCTGATAGTTTCTCAGCCGGACACCGGCGAGCAGGCGCTGGAGATTATAGAGACGCTGGCACGCTCCGGCGCGGTGGATATCGTGGTACTGGACTCGGTAGCCGCAATGGTGACCAAGGCGGAGATAGACGGCGAGATAGGCGACTCGTTTGTCGGCGTGCAGGCAAGACTGATGTCCGCGGCAATGAGAAAGCTGACCAGCGTTATATCCAAATCCAACACGGTTGCCATTTTCATCAACCAGGTGCGTGAAAAGATAGGCGTAATGTACGGCAACCCCGAGACCACCCCCGGCGGACGCGCGCTGAAGTTCTACGCCAGCGTTCGTATTGAAGTACGCAAGGGCGAAAAGATAGTGGACGACGGCGAGATAATCGGCTATACCACCAAGTGCAAGGTGGTAAAGAACAAGGTGGCTCCGCCGTTTAAAGAGGCGCAGTTTGATATGATATTTGGCGAGGGCATCTCCCGTCTCAGCGAGATAATCACCATGGGTGAAGAGCTGGGCTTTATCAAGAAGAGCGGCGCGTGGTTCAGCTATAACGGCGAGCGTCTCGGTCAGGGCAGGGAGAACACCAAGAAATACCTGCGCGACAACGAATCGCTGCGTTTAGAGATAGAAAAGAAGATAATGGATAACATGGAAAAGCTGGACCTCACCGCGTCGGAGGAAGACGACGATGAGGACGAGGCAGAGGTACTCGACACTGCCGCAGACACAGCGCCCGCAGAAGAAGCAAAGCCTGCCAAGAAGAGCGGTAAAAAGAGCGTTGTGGTAGAGGCGGACAGCGATTTTGAGGAATTCTCACCTGAGGACCTCGACAGCTAAGAGATAGAAATAGATGTACACCGATGACGAGCGCATACGCGCCAAGCGCAGGGCGCTGTACATATTAGCGGCGCACGACCATTCAAAAAAAGAGCTGTACGACAAGCTGATAAAAAACTATCCGCCCGACCTGTGCGAAGAGGTGGTGGCGCTGATGGAGGAATTCGGCTACATAGACGAGGAAAAATACGCGCGCAAGCTGTACCGACAGTATATGAATAAGGGCTGGGGCAAGTCTAAGATCCGCTTTGAATTAAGGCGGAGGGGCTTGCCCGACAGCCGTATACGGGAAAATGAGGACGAATACGACAGCGAGGATTTTATCGAGCAGATAACCGAGCTGATAGAAAAGAAATACATAAACAAGCTGGATTTTGACGACTACGCCAGCGTACAAAGGGTGACCGCCGCACTCGCCCGCAGGGGGTATGGGTATGAAGACATTAAGGTTGCCATGAGACAGGTAAAAGAAAACGAGGAATAATATAAAGGAAGGAACATTCAGTATGGCAGATACAATAAAGGTCGGCATGGTCTCTCTCGGCTGTCCGAAGAACCAGTGCGACGCGGAGCTGATGCTGGCGAAGATAGGCGACGCAGGCTTTAAGATAGTAAACGAGGCGGGTCTTGCCGATGTGGTGATAATCAACACCTGCGGCTTTATCCAAAGTGCCAAGGAAGAAGCTATCGAGGAGATAATGGAAGCGATAAGCCGCAAAAACGACGGCATAAACAAAAAGATAATCGTCACCGGATGCCTTGCCGAGCGCTATCAGCAGCAGATGGAGGAGGAATTTCCCGAGGTGGACGCGGTACTGGGCATTGCGAAAAACGATGACATCGTTGCCGCGATAAATTCCGTCATGCTGGACAAGCGTGTTATCTCGTTCGGCGACAAGGACTTCAATATGGAGGGCAAACGTATGCTCAGCACCCTGCCGCACTACGCGTATCTGCGCATTGCGGACGGCTGCTCTAACCGCTGCTCATACTGCGCTATCCCGCTGATACGCGGCAATATGCGCTCGCGTAAGATAGAGGATATCGTTGAGGAGGCGCGTGTGCTTGCCGAGGACGGGGTAAAAGAATTTATCGTGGTGGCGCAGGACGTCACCGCCTACGGCATAGACCTGTACGGCAAATACGCACTGCCCGAGCTGCTGCGCGAGCTGTGCAAAATAGACGGCATCAAGTGGATACGTCTGCTGTACTGCTATCCCGACCGCATAACCGACGAGCTGATAGAGACGATAAAGACCGAGGACAAGGTGCTGAACTACCTCGATATTCCGATACAGCACTGCAACGCGGATATATTAAAGGCGATGAACCGCAGCGGCGACGAGCAGTCATTGAGAGAGCTGTTCGCCAAGCTGCGCCGCGAGATACCCGGTATTGTTATCCGCACCACGCTGTTGGTGGGCTTTCCCGGGGAGACAGAGGAGCAGTTTGAGGAGTTGGCGGAATTCGCCAATGATATGAGATTCGAGCGGATGGGCTGCTTTGCGTATTCGGCGGAGGACGACACCCCCGCGGCGGAAATGCCGGGTCAGCTGGACGATAAGGAAAAGCAGCGCCGCGCCGACATACTCACCGAAGAGCAGGAGATACGCATGGGCGAATACTATGCGGACTTTGTCAGCAAGACCTTTGAGGTGGTGTGCGAGGGATATGACAGACTGTCGGAGATGTATTTCGGCCGCAGTATGCATTTTGCTCCGGAGATAGACGGTATGATATACTTCACCTGCGGCAAGGGCAAGCGCGCCCGCACCGGCGACTTTGTTGAAGTAAAGATAACCGACCTGCTGGAAAACAATCTGCTCGGAGAACGGACCTAAAGGGGAAAACTTATGAATCTGCCAAACAAGCTGACACTGATGAGAATAATACTTGTGCCGTTTTTCGTGCTGTTTATGCTGACCGAGGGCATTATACCGCAAAACTATCTGTGGGCGGCGATACTGTTCGCGGCGGCGAGCATAACCGACCTGTTTGACGGCAGGATAGCGCGAAAACGGAACATAGTCACCGATTTCGGCAAGTTTCTTGACCCGCTGGCGGACAAGATACTTGTTATCAGTGCGCTTATCTGCTTTGTCCAGCTGGGCTGGTGCGCAGCGTGGGCGGCGGCACTGATAACCGCGAGAGAGTTCGCGGTGTCCGGCGTGCGCCTTGTGGCGGCGGGCAGTGAGAAGAAGATAGTGATCGCCGCCAACATCTGGGGCAAGCTGAAGACCGCCTCTACCATGATAGCTGTCTCGGTGATAATCATTATGCATATATTTGTCGGCTTGTCGGTGATAGACCCGACCGCCTTTCCGGTGCAGCTGATCAGCGATGTGCTGATATACATATCGGTGCTGCTGACGGTAGTTTCGGGTGTAAAGTATATATGGGATTACAGAGAAATACTTAAATAAAAACCAGCCCATATGGGCTGGTTTTTATTTAAGTGAATAAGTAATAGTGAATAGTGAATAAGTGTGGTGTGCTTACGCACGTTATTAAAATAAATGCCTTTATGCCGTCAGGCGTAAAGGCATTCCTTAATTATGAATTATGAATTAAAAAATCCTTCCCTTGGGGGAAGGATTTTTTATTATTGCGTTATCTTATGATAACTCTTTTTGCCCTTTTTAATTACCGCGTATTCGCCTATCTCTATCTGCGCGTTTTCGTCGGTTATCTTCTCGCCGTTTACCGAGACGCCGCCGCCTGCGATGTTGGTGCGCGCGTCACGCTTAGAGGGGCAGAGCTTGGTCAATACCAGCACCTCAAGCAGGCTTACCTTGCCGTCTGTGATAAGCTCGGCAGGTATCTGTGTGGTGGGCATATCCTCGCTGACGCCGCCGGAGACAAACAGCTTTTGCGCCGCGTCAAGTGCCTTGTCGGCCTCTTCGTCGCCGTGTACCAGCTTGGTCAGCTCATAGGCGAGTATTTCCTTCGCCTTGTTCAGCTGGCTGCCTTCCCACGCCTCCATCTCCTCTATCTGCTCGATAGGCAGGAAGGTCAGCATCTTCAAGCACTTGATAACGTCCGCATCGGCGACGTTTCTCCAGTACTGGAAAAACTCAAACGGAGAGGTTTTGTTCGGATCCAGCCATACCGCGCCCTTTTCGGTCTTGCCCATCTTCTTGCCCTCAGAGTTGAGCAGCAATGTGACAGTCATCGCGTATGCGTCCTTGCCCAGCTTGCGGCGGATAAGCTCGGTGCCGCCCAGCATATTGCTCCACTGGTCGTCGCCGCCGAACTGCATATTACAGCCGTACTTTTGGTACAGCATATAAAAATCGTAGCTCTGCATTATCATGTAGTTGAATTCAAGGAAGGTAAGACCACGCTCCATACGCTGCTTATAGCATTCTGCCGCCAGCATACGGTTGACGCTGAAGTGTGCGCCTACCTCGCGCAGCAGCTCGACATAGTTAAGGTCCAGCAGCCAGTCGGCATTGTTTACCATCATCGCCTTGCCCTCGGAAAAGTCGATAAAGCGGCTCATCTGCTTTTTAAAGCATTCGATGTTATGGTTGATGTCATCGACTGTCAGCATTTTGCGCATGTCGGTCTTGCCGGAGGGGTCGCCTATCATGCCGGTGCCGCCGCCCAGCAACGCTATCGGCTTGTTGCCCGCCATCTGCAATCTTTTCATCAGGCACAGCGCCATAAAATGTCCGACATGCAGACTGTCGGCGGTGGGATCAAAGCCGATATAAAATACCGCCTTTCCGTTGTCCACCAGCTCTCTTATCTCGTCCTCGTCAGTCACCTGCGCGATAAGTCCGCGCCTTTTGAGTTCTTCGTAAATTTTCATTGTAATATTTCCTTTCATTTATTATAGTGCGTCCGCAATATTAAGTATCAGCTGTTCGGTCTTTTCCCAGCCGAGGCAGGGGTCGGTTATCGACTTGCCGTAGACCGTATCGTCCACGCCCTGGTTGCCGTCCTCGATATAGCTTTCTATCATCAGACCTTTGACAAAACGCTTGATATCATTGCTGTGGCGGCAGGAGTGCAGCACCTCTTTGGCTATCCTTATCTGCTCCAGATACTTCTTACCGGAGTTGGAGTGGTTGGTGTCCACTATCACCGCGGGGTTTGCCAGCCCCTTTGCGCTGTACAGCTCGTACAGCAGGCTGAGATCCTCATAATGATAGTTGGGCAGTGCCTGGTCGTGCTTGTTCACCGCGCCGCGCAAAATCGCGTGAGTAAGGGGGTTGCCGTCGGTGCTGACTTCCCACCCTCTATATATAAAGGTATGCGCCGACTGCGCCGCCTTTATCGAGTTCAGCATTACCGACAGTGTGCCGCTGGTGGGGTTCTTCATGCCGACGGGGATATCCAGTCCGCTGGCGGTCAGGCGGTGCTGCTGATCCTCTACCGAGCGAGCGCCGACCGCGACATAACCCAGCAGGTCGGACAGATAGCGGTCGTTTTCGGGGTACAGCATCTCGTCCGCGCAGGTAAAGCCGGTCTGCTCTACCGCGTCAAGGTGCAGCCTGCGCACGTTTATCAGTCCCTCCAGCATATCCTCCGCGCGGGTGGGGTCGGGCTGATGTATCATGCCCTTATAGCCCTCTCCCGTGGTGCGGGGTTTGTTGGTATATATGCGGGGGATTATCACCAGCTTGTCCTTGGTCTGCTCGTTAACACGCGCCAGTCTGCCGATATAGTCCAGCACCGGCTCAGGCTTGTCGGCAGAGCAGGGGCCGATTATCAATATAAACTTATCCGACTTGCCGGTGAAAACATCGGCGATTTCTTTATCCCGCTGCGCCTTTATCTGCTTTACCTTCTCACTCGCGGGATATTGCTTTTTTATCTCCTCAGGTACGGGGAGCTTTCTGATAAAATTCATTCCCATAGCTTTTCTCCTTTAATCTGCTTTACGGTATATTTTTAATTCGCGGCGAAGCCGCAACAACAACTATTCATTATTCACTAAAAAACGCCCTCTGCATTGCAGAGGGCGTATGTCACGCGGTACCACCTCAATTTATCGGCAATAGCTGCCGACAATCTCTAAAGCCTTAACGCGGCAGACGGGCGCGGCTTGTCACCGTGCCGGCTCGGGGGTGTAACTTCACATACGCCGTTTACTGCCTCGCACCGTACGGCAGCTCTCTGAAAAATTGGGCGCAGCTATTTGTCCCTTCATAGCCTGTATATTATAATATGAATAACTTATTAAGAAAGTCTGTTTTTGAAGTATAACATATTTTATACATTTTGTCAATAAAAAAGTTGATTTAGATATGAATTTTCTACACAAAAATTTATCCGTCACTTTTAGGGGACAAATTTTAAACCACCCCGAAAACCCCTTTAAAATGCGGATTAGTTAACAATTTCCACAGGTTTTTCCACGACTTAAACCCGCATTGTACCGTTTTTCGGTTGAAAACTTAAAGTTTTCAACACTTTCAACAGAAAAGCTGTTGAAAGAATGTTAAAAATTCCTGTTATACAGACAGTAAATTTTTCGGAAAAATGTAACTTCCGTTACATTATACAGAATGAAAAATTTTCGCGCTTTATATAAATTTTATCTGTTTATTTTTTCACATTAATTTCCAATTTGATAAATTTACTTAAATAATACGACAATATTTTCAACCCCGGGGTAAAATTTGGTTGTTTGCTTTATAATCGCAATTTTTAACATTTTCAACCGAGTTTTCCACCGATTTTGTTATACAAAAGTAAGAACATGTGGAAAACTTGCGGGGTTTTCAACTTAAAAAAGAGGTTTTTTATTATCCGCAGGGTATAATACGGAAAGTAAATTGCTCCTGTAAGGAGCAATTTACTTTATAATGCATAATGCCAAAGGCATAATGCGCACTATAATTATTCATTATTCGTTATTCAAAAAAGGGTGTTATGGGTTGTCAACTAAGCTTTGTTGTAAGAATGCGTCTTGATTGCTGTAGAGCCTGCTATACTAATATCGGTCTTAGGTGCATTTATCTGAAAGGACACCCTGGGGAGGGGAAGCAAACCCTACGGGATTTCTTCCCCTCCCCAAGGTTTCCTTTCAGA